>NZ_FUIC01000029.1 GCF_900163695.1 Gulosibacter sp. 10 | reverse complement strand
GAGCGCCGGCACATCCGTGTGCACGACGGGGGTCCCGGCGCGGAACGCCTCGAGCACCGGCAGCCCGAAGCCCTCGTCGAGCGAGGGCATGCAGAACACCGTGGCGCGGTCGAGCACGACGGCCAGCTCCTCGTCCGTGAGGTAGCCGAGGCCGCGCACCCGGTAGCGCTCGACGCCGGCCTCGGCGCACAGGGCGTCGAGGTCCACCTCGCCCCAGCCGTCCGGGCCGGCGTGCACGAGCACGGCACCGGCGAGCTGCGGCTGCGCGAGCGCCCGGATGAGGCGGTCGAGGCCCTTGCGGGGCTCGAGGGTGCCGACCGCGAGGATGAACTCGCCCGGCAGGTTGAGGCGCATCTCGATCTCCGCCCGGCGGGCCTCGTCGGCGGGTACCCGCAGGTCGGGGGAGGCGGCGCCGGGGATCACGCGCAGCCGGTCGCCGAAGTCGTAGAGCTCGGCCACCTGCTCGGCCACCGCGTGCGTGGGGGTGACCACCGCATCCGCGTACTGCCAGGCGCGCTTGAGCTGCGCCTTGTGCCAGCGCACACCGTTGGGGGTGAGGGTGTCGGGATGCCGCCAGGGCACGGTGTCGTGCACCGTCACGACGGTCTGGTGCGCGTCGCCGCTCGACGGGTCGCGCAGCGGCGCGAACAGGCTCGGCGCGTGGAAGAGCCCGCCGCCGAACACGCCGGTGAGGAAGCCGTGCTGCCAGGCCTTCGAGAGCGCCTTGCGGCTGAGCTTCGAGGTCTCGATGTGGGCGATGCCGGGGAAGCGGTCGTAGAGCCGCTGCTCCTCCTCGGAGGGGATCTGCGAGACGAGCCCCGCCACCTCGCATCCCGCGGGGGCGCGGCGGATGACCTCGCGCGCGAGGTTCTCGGCGTAGCGGCCGATGCCGCCGGGCACGTCGCCGAGCAGCTGGTCGAGGAAGAAGTTGAGGGTCACCATGATGAGACGAGCACTCCATCTGCCGCCGCGGCTTCGAGGGCCTCGCGCCAGTCGCGCATCGGGGACAGACCAGCGCGGCTCCAGGCGTCGTGGCCGAGCACCGAATAGGCGGGGCGCGCGGCGGGCCGAGCGAAGGCGGAGGAATCGGTGGGGGCGACGCGCTCGGGGTCGTGCCCCGCGAGCCGGAAGATCTCGCGCGCGAAGCCGAACCAGGTGGTCTCGCCCGCGTTCGTGGCGTGGTAGACGCCGGCCGGGCCGCCCGCCTCCGCGAGCCGCACCGCCTGCTCGGCGAGGTCGCGCGTGTAGGTCGGCTGCCCGAGCTGGTCGTCCACCACGGCGACCTCGGGGCGCGACTCGGCGAGCCCCACCATCGTCTTCGCGAAGTTCGGGCCGCCCGCGCCGTAGAGCCAGGCGGTGCGCAGGATGCACGTGCCTTCGGGGTGCGCGGCGAGCGCCGCCTCCTCGCCCGCGGCCTTGCTGCGGCCGTAGGCGTTGAGCGGGTCGCGCGGCGCGTCCTCGCGGTAGGGCTCGTGCGCGTCGCCCTGGAACACGTAGTCGGTCGAGAAGTGGATGAGCCGGGCGCCGGTGCGCGCGGCGGCCTCGGCGAGCACCGCCACGCCCCTCGCGTTGATCGCGAACGCGGCCTCCTCGTCCTCCTCGGCCCGGTCCACCGCGGTGTACGCGGCGGCGTTGAAGACCACGTCCACGCCCTCGAGCGCGGCGGCCACGGCCTCGGGGTCGGTGATGTCGAGCTCCTGCCGGGTGCGCGCGTCCACGGTGTCGCCGGCCGCGGCGCGCGGCTCGAGCGCGCGCCGCAGGTCCTGGCCGAGCATCCCGCCGGCGCCGGTGATGAGGAAGGCGCTCATCGCGCCGAGTCCAATGCGGCGCGCTCCTTGAGGGGCTCCCACCAGTCGCGGCGGTCGCGGTACCACTGCACGACCTCCGCGAGGCCGGCGTCGAAGGGCACCTGCGGCTCGTACCCCAGCTCCTCGGCGATCTTGTCGATGTTCACGCAGTAGCGCAGGTCGTGGCCCTTGCGGTCGGCGACGTGCTCCACGGCGGACCAGTCGTGGCCCGTGAGCTCGAGGATGCGCTCGGTGATCTCGACGTTCGTGAGCTGGGTGCCGCCGCCGATGTTGTAGACCTCGCCGGGGCGGCCGCCGGCGTAGACCAGCGCGATGCCGCGGCAGTGGTCGTCGACGTGCAGCCAGTCGCGCACGTTCTCGCCCGTGCCGTACAGGGGTACCCGCCTGCCGTCGAGCAGGTTCGTGGTGAACAGCGGGATGAGCTTCTCGGGGAAGTGGTACGGGCCGTAGTTGTTCGAGCAGCGCGTGATCGAGAGGTTCAGGCCGTGCGTGCGGTGGTAGCTGCGGGCGAGGAGGTCGCTGCCGGCCTTCGACGCGGCGTAGGGGGAGTTGGGCTCGAGGGGGAACCGCTCGTCCCATTCGCCCTCCTCGATCGAGCCGTACACCTCGTCGGTGGAGACGTGCACGAAGCGCTCGACGCCGTGGCGCAGCGAGGCGTCGAGCAGGCGCTGGGTGCCGAGCACGTTGGTCTCGACGAAGACGCCGGAGTCGAGCACCGAGCGGTCGACGTGCGACTCGGCGGCGAAGTGCACGACCCCGTCCACGCGGGGGAAGAGCTCGTCGAGTAGGCGCTCGTCGCGGATGTCGCCGTGGACGAACTCGAAGCGCGGGTCGTCCTCGACCGGCGCGAGGTTCGCGCGCACGCCCGAGTAGGTCAGCGCGTCGAGCACGAGGATCTCGGCGCCCTCGATGCCGGGCAACTCATCGCGGATGGCGCGGCGAACGAAGTTCGAGCCGATGAAGCCGGCGCCGCCGGTGACGAGAAGTTTCATGAAGCTCCCTGCAGAGACCTGGGTGCGCGCCGCTGATGTTCGCCGCCAAGCCTACCCAAGACCGGCTGCGAATCCCGGTAGCTTGGGGGACCATGAAGCAGAATCCCGAACCGATCCGAAGCCTGCTCGCGATCGTCGTGACCTGGAACGGCGGGGAGGAGGCCGCGCTGGCGGTGCGGTCGCTCGTGCGGCAGTCGGTGCCGGACCGCGCGCTGTCGGTGCTCGTGGTCGACAACGGCTCGGCCGACGACACCGTGCCGCGCTGCCGGGCCGAGGGCGCGGCGGTGCTCGAGCTCGGCGAGAACCTCGGGTACGGGACCGCCGCCAACCGCGGCATGGCCTTCGCCCGGGCCGACGCCTACGTGCTGTGCAACCAGGACGCGATCTACGAGCAGGGCTTCGTCGCCGGGCTCGCGGACGCGCTCGACGCCTCGCCCGGGGCGGGGGCGGCGACGGCGCAGGTCCGCCTCGCCGGACGCTTCGAACGGGACGCGGAGGGCGGATTCGTCGGCCACGACGGGGAGCGCTGGCGGCGGGTCGAGGAGGGCGGCGTGGAGCTGCTCAACTCGACGGGCAATCAGGTGACGCGCAGCGGCAACGGGCGCGACCGCGGCTGGCTCGCGCCGGTCGGCACGGAGTTCCCGCGGGCGGTGTTCGGCATCCACGGCGGCGCCTGCGCGCTCCGCGCCGCGGCCGTGGCGCCGCTCGGCGGGTTCGACGAGCGCTACTTCATGTATTACGAGGACACGGATCTCTCGTGGCGGCTGCGCGAGGCCGGCTGGACGGTGGTCTACGCGGCCGAGGCCGTCTCGGTGCATCGGCACGCGGGCTCCTCCGGCACCGCGAGCGCGAGGTTCATCGAGTGGAACACGCGCAACCGGCTGTGGTGCGCGCTGCGCAACGGGCCATTCGCGATGCGGCTCACGGCGACGACCCGTACGGCGCTCTCGGCGGCGAGGGCGGGGGTATCGTTCCTCCGTGCGCGCGGCGACGCGGATGCGCGTGAGGCGGCACGGGCGCGCATCCGGGGCGCGCTGGCCGGGCTGCGGGGCGCGCGGCGGCTCGCGGCGCAGCGGCGGGCGGCGCACGAGGACACGACGCGCGGCGCCTCCCGCGGGGTCTCCGGGGGCGCCTCCCGCGCTGACGGCGGCCGGCTGCCGGTGCTGCTCGACTTCACCTCGCTGCCGCCCCAGCTGGGCGGGGTGGGCCGCTACCTCGAGGGCCTCGCGGCGGGGATCGAGGAGCTCGGCGGACGGCCGCGGATCGTGCTGCGGCGCGAGCACGAAGCGCATTTCCGCGCGCTGGCGCCGCACGCCGAGCTGCACCTCGCGCCGGGGTGGATCGGCAGGCGGGGTTTGCGCTTCCTGTGGGAGCAGACGGGGCTGCTGCGGCTCGCGAGTTCGGTCGGCGCGGCCGCGATCCACTCCCCGCACTACACGTTCCCGCTCGCGGCGGGGGTGCGCCGCGTCGTGACGGTGCACGACGCCACGTTCTTCAGCGATCCCGAGGCGCACACCGGGCTCAAGCGGCGCTTCTTCGCGTGGTGGATCCGCCGCGGCACGCGCGCGAACGTGCGCCTCGTCGCGCCCTCCGCGGCGACGGCGCGCGAGATCGAGCGCTACGCGGGCAGGCCTGCCCGCCCCATCCTCGTGGCGCACCACGGTGTGGACCGGGAGGTGTTCCGACGCCCGGAGGCGGCGGAGGTGGAGGCGTTCCGCAAGCGGCACGGGCTCGGCGAGGCGCCCTGGATCGCGTTCCTCGGCACGATCGAGCCCCGCAAGCGCGTGGGCGAGCTGGTGCGCGCGCATCGGGCGCTGTGCAAGGCGGATCCGGATGCGCCGCTGCTGCTCGTCTCGGGCGCGCGGGGGTGGGACGCGGATGCGGCTGCCGAGCTCGACCGCGAGGCGGGCCGCGCGGATTCGAAGGTGCGGGAGCTCGGCTATCTGCCGCTCGAGGAGCTGCGCGCGCTGCTCGGCGGGGCGGTGGCCTTCTGCTACCCCTCGATCGCGGAGGGGTTCGGGCTGCCCGTGCTCGAGGCGATGGCCTGCGGGGCGCCCGTCGTGGCGACCCGGCTCTCGGCGCTGCCCGAGGTGGCGGGGGACGCGGCCGAATACTGCGAGCCCGAGGCGGCGTCGATCGAGGCGGCGCTGCGCCGCCTGGCGGAGCGGCCCGACCTGCGCGAGCGCCGGGCTGCCGCTGGGCTGCGCAGGGCCGGGAAGTTCACCTGGGCGCGCTGCGCGGAGCTCCACCTCGAGGCCTACCGCTAGCCCCGGACTCGCGACTCGCGCGCGGCTCGTGGCTTGCGGCTCGGCGGTTGCGGCTCGCGCGGCCGGCGGCGCGACTACAGATGCGTCGCAGAATGCCGTTATGCAGTGTCCATAACCGCGTTCTCTGACGCATCTGTGTGTGTGGGGCGGGCCCGGGCCTTGTCCGGTGCCGTGCGGGATCCGTTCGGCTGCCGAGCCGGTGCCGTCTGGGTGTCGGGCTGGTACCGGCCCCGCTGGATCCGGTGGCGACAGATGCGTCGATGAGTGCGGTTATCCGGCGTCCGTAACCGCATTTCGTGACGCATCTTTGGAGAGCAAGGTCGGACCTCGTTCGGGTGTCGTTCTAGTACTGGCCGGGGCCCGGTAGTGGCTGGGGACAGATGCGTCGATGAGTGCGGTTATCCGGCACCCGTAATCGCGATCTGCGACGCGTCTGTGGGAATGCCGACGGATTCTCCACGATGCCGCGCGGGGCGGCCTGTAAGGACTGCTACTGCCTCAACGATTTCCCGGTGCGAAGGCCACCTGTCGTGAGTGATCCGATATCACTCACGACAGGAGACGTCGCATGAAGCTATGGACGTGTATCCGATGGACCGGCGATCGACTCCCAGGCCTCCTCCAGCAGGACCCCGCCGGGATGTGGACTGTGCTCGTAGAGATGCCGCAAGGCAGCCCATTGCTCCTCGGTGGCGTCCATATCGATCAGGTACTGATCGATGGACTCGTAACTGTGGTCCCCGATCCGGGTGGGGTTCTTCACCTCGGGGGAGACGCGGGGATTATGACGAGCGGTAAGGCCGTTGAGGGGGTCGCAGCGCGCGATCGTCTCGAGCAGCGCCCTGGGTGCGTCCGAGTTTCCCGCCAAGACACTCACGGCCTCATCGTCTTGGCTGGCGAGGAGCGCCCAGTAGAGCGATTCGGGGAGATCGGGTTCGCTGGCAAGAAACCACCGAAACTCGCTCGTACCGACTCGAACGCGTCGAATCATGTCCCATTCCTCAGTCGATTCTATTTCGGGGATAGGCATCGGAATGCTCCTGTACTCGATTTCTTGCAGGCGGACGTCTTTCTTCCATTCAAGCGTCGATCGTGAGAGCCGGGTGGCTTCGGGGCTGCGCAGTACCGGAGAGTTCACCGGGCACACCGTGCAGCGGGCCACCTCGAGGCCTGCCGCTAGCCACAGATCGGTCGCAGAACGCGGTTATTCGTTATGAAAACCGCACTTTGCGACGCATCTGATTCGGGAGGAGCTGGTCGAATCGAGGAATCCGTTCAACATCGGACTGACGCGCGGCCCCGGGCAACCTGTCCGGAGCTGCGTTCGGGGTGATGGCTCGGCAACAGATGCGTCGAAGAGTGCGGTTATCCGGTGTTCGTAACCGCATTCTGTGACGCATCTGTGGAGAGCAAGATCGGGCCCCGTTCGGGTGCCGTGTGGGATCCGTTCGGCTGCCGAGCCGGTGCCGTCTGGATGTCGAGCCGGCACGCGGCCCCAGCTGGACCCAGCTGGACCCGGCGGCGACAGATGCGTCGAAGAGTGTGGTTATTCGATGTTCAAAACCGCATTCTGTGACGCATCTGTGCCCAGCGTCACGAACACAGCGCGGGCACCGGGGATCCGTGGACGCCGGACGGGCACCGGGGATTCGCCGGCGCCGGACGGGGGACGCGCGGCCCGTGCCGGTTTGGCCGTAGGGTTCTGGGTGATGAACGACATTCTGACTATCGGCACCGACGGCGGGGCCGCGCCCAAGAACCCCGGCCCGACCGGCAGCGCCTGGGTCGCGGAGGACGGCCGCTGGCAGGCGAAGCACCTCGGCCACGGCACGAACAACATCGGCGAGCTCACCGCGATCAAGCTCGCGATCGAGGCGAATCCGGACCGGCCGCTGCGGGTGCTGAGCGACTCGCAGTACGCGATCAACTGCGTCACGACCTGGGGGCCGAACTGGCGCCGCAAGGGCGTCAAGGACAAGAAGAACCAGGAGCTCATCTACGAGATCATCGACCTCGTGGCGGCCCGCCGGTCGAGCGCGCCGGTGACCTTCGAATGGGTGCGCGCCCACGACGCGAGCAACAGCGCGCCGCTCAACTCGCTCGCGGACCAGTACGCGAACGCGGCCACGGATCCGGGGTTCGGCGAGCAGACGGGCGTGATCGAGGACGTGGCCGAGGCCTCGGCGGCCGCCGCCGCGAGGCAGCCCGGCGGCAGGTCTGCCGGCGCGGGCAAGAGCGGCGCCGGGAAGACGGGCGCGGCGAAGGACGGCGCGACCGGCGAGAAGCCGCAGCGCAAGGCCTCGGGCGCGTGGCAGACGATGACGGAGATCGGCAAGGCCCACGGGCTCACGGCGCAGCAGGTCGGCCGCCGGCTGACGGAGGCGGGGCTGCGCGACGGCTCGCTCGCGAGCGAGGCCGCGGTCGAGGCCGGATGGGCGAAGCACCGCACGATGAAGAACGGCACGACGTTCTCGGTGTGGAACCGCCACAAGGTGGGGGAGCTGCTGGGCGGATAGCGGTCACCGCCGGTGCTCGAGGTAGAGGAGGATGGCGCGCACGCGCCGGTTCTCCTCGCTCGGCGGCAGACCGAGCCCCGTGAAGATATTGCCTACGTGCTTGCGCACGGTCGCGGGGCTGAGGTGCAGCCGCTCCTCGATCTCGTGGTTGGCGGCGCCCTCGGCCATGAGCTCGAGCACCTCCCGCTCCCGAGCGGTCAGCGCGTCGAGCGGGCCGGGCGCGGGCGCGTGCAGCAGGTGCCGGGTGACCTCCGGGTCGATGACGGTGCCGCCGGCCGCGATGGAGCGCATCGCGCGGTCGAAGTCGGCGATGCGCCCCACGCGCTCCTTGAGCAGGTATCCCACGGCCCCCTCGGGCAGCGTGAGCAGCTCGCGGGCCGACCGGTCGCCGAGGTACTGCGAGAGCACGAGGACCGGCTGGCGCGGATTCGCCGCGCGGATGCGCAGGGCCGCCCGCAGCCCGTCGTCGCCGTCCCCGGGCGGCATCCGCACGTCCGTGACGACGAGGTCGGGTCGCTCCTCCGCGGCGAGGGCGCCGTAGCGGTCGAGCAGCCCGGGCGCATCCTCCGCGGTCGCCACGATCTCGTGTCCGAGCCGCTCGATCAGCATGATGAGCGACTCGCGCAGCAGCGTCGCGTCATCGGCGAGCAGGATTCGCATCCGCGGACTCCTCCGCCCGGGCCGGCCCGCCGGCCGGGACCTCGATCGACAGCGCGGTGGGCCCGCCGGCGGGGCTCGAGATGCGCAGCTCGCCGCCGACCGCGTCGATGCGCTCGCGGAGCCCGATCAGCCCGGTGCCGCGGGCGGGGTCGGCGCCGCCGCGGCCGTCGTCGGCCACGTCGATCCGGACGCGCTCCCCGCCCGAGGCCGTGATGACGACCCGTTCGGCGCCGCTGTGCTTAGCGGCGTTCGTGATCGCCTCGGCGACGAAGAAGTAGGCCGCGCTCTCGACGGCCGGGTCGAGCCGTTCGAGCTCGCCGCCCCGGAACTCGGCGGGGAGGGGCGCCCGCACCGCGAGCTCCTCGATCGCCGCGCTGAGCCCCCGATCGGCGAGCACCGCGGGGCGGATGCCGTGCACGGTCGCGCGCAGGGAGGCGAGCGCCTGCTCGGTGCGGGCCCGGGCGAGGTCGAGCGCGGACCTCGCCCCGGCGGTGTCCGCATCGAGTGAGATCAGCTCGAGCTCGAGCACGCCGAGCGCGGCGGCGACGCCCACCAGCTCCTGCTGCGCCCCGTCGTGCAGATCGCGCTCCATGCGCCGGCGCTCCTCCTCGTGGGCCGCGACGATCGCCGCGCGCGAGCGGGCCAGCTGCGCGATCCGCTGCTCGAGCTCGTCGCCCCGCGGCGCGAGTATCCAGTGGACGAGCGAGGCCTGGCCGAGGGCGAGCAGGGCGTTCGTATAGGCGTAGACGGCGAGGAGCGGCGGCACGAGCAGCAGCGGCGCCCACCAGTTCTCCGGGCCGACCCGCAGGCCGAGGTCGCCGAAGACCGTGACCTCGCGCTCCTCGCCCGACGCGATGACGGCGAGGCCGATGGGCACGATGAGGAATACCGTCTGGAAGAAGAGCAGCACGACGGCCGCCGCCCCCGCCACGATGTCGACGAGCAGCACGGTCGTCTCGCGCCAGGTGGCGGCCTCCGTCATCCGGATGCCCAGCCAGTGGCCGCGCTCCTCCCGCGGCACGGGCACGTGCCCGCTGGGCACCGCGGGGAACCCGAGCATCCTGCCGCGGTGCCGCTCGAGCGCGCCGAGCAGGATGCCCCAGAGGGGGATGATGAGGAACGTGGCGATCGCAAGGGGCGCGAAGAGCACCGCCACGGCTGCGCTGAGGACCAGATAGGCGAGCGCCCGCCAGGGCGCGCCGCCGAGGAGGAACCGCCACGGCGGCACCGCGATCCGGCGCCACGTGTCGGAGGGCTGGACTCGCGCGGGCATACCCCCACCCTAGGAGGCGGCGGCGCCCCGGTCCCGCTCCGGACCGCAAGAGTAGACCTGGCTCTACCCGCGGAGTGGCCCGGGCTCCGCCGACGGGGAGCCGCCGGTCGGGTTCGCTGGGGGCATGAACGTCTCCGCACCCGACCGCATCCCGCTCATCCGCGCCCGGAACCTCCGCCACGAGTATCCGCCCATCGACAGGCGCGGCGCGCCGGTGGCGGTGCTGCGGGGCGTCGACGTCGACCTCCGGGCGGGCGAGATGCTCGCGATCGTCGGCCCGAGCGGGTCCGGCAAGTCGACGCTGCTGCACTGCCTCGCGGGCCTGGAGCCCCTCTCCGAGCAGTCGGAGGGGGCCGAGCTGCGGGTGTGCGGGGTGCCGCTGCTCGTGCCGTCGTCCGGGGGCGCGCGGGCGGCGGGCCGCGGCCGCGTCGCCCGGCTGCGCCGCGACCGGCTCGGCTTCGTCTTCCAGAGCCTCAACCTCATCCCCTCCCTCAGCGTGCGCGAGAACGTCGCCCTCCCGGCCCGGCTCGCCCGCCGGGGCCGGCCCGATGTCGAGCGGGCGCTCGCGGAGGTGGGGCTCGAGGGGAACGGCGGCAAGCGGCCGGGGCAGCTCTCGGGCGGCCAGCAGCAGCGCGTGGCCATCGCGCGCGTGCTCGCCGCGGCCCCGGCGGTCGTGTTCGCCGACGAGCCGACGGGATCGCTCGACACGATCACCGGGGCGCGCGTCCTCGACCTGCTGCGGGCCTATCCGGACGCCGGGCGGGGGCGGGCCGTGGTGCTCGTGACCCACGATCTGGATGCGGCCTCGCGCGCCGATCGCGTGCTCGTGCTGCGCGACGGCGCGGTGCTCGTCGAGCTCGAGCGGCCCGAGCCGGCGCGGATCCTGGCGGCGCTCGAGGGCGCCACGCACGAAGGAGCCGAGGGCGCCGAGCACGAGCGGCGCCCGGCGGCGCCCGGCGCTCGGGACGCGGCGATGGCGGAAGGCGGCGCGCGATGATCCGGCTGGTGGCCGCGGAGGCGGTCGCGGGGCTCCGGACGTGGGCGGGCCTGCTGCTGGTCGCCGCGGTGGCGGCCGTCGCGATCGGCCTGCCGGCGAGCGCGCTCGAGACCGGCGCGGCGGTGGCGGACGAGGTGCTGGCGGAATCGCTGTCGAGCATCGCCGCGGTCATGTTCGTCTTCGGCGGCCTCGCGGCGGTGGCGGTGACGGCCTCCGTCTCGCGGCTCGCCGTGCGACTCGCCCGGGCGGATTACGCGCGCTGGCAGCTCGCGGGGGCGACGCCGGGGCGGGTGACCGCGGTGGTGCTGGTGCAGCTGCTCGTCGCGGGGCTCCTCGGCGGCTGCGCGGGCCTCCTCGCCGTGCGGGGCCTGATGTCGCCGTCCTGGCACCTGCTGCTCGGGGAGGATCTCGACGGGGTGGCGGTGCTCGCGGGCGCCCCGACGGCGATCGCCTCGATCGCGGGGGCCGCCGCGCTCGTGCTGCTCGGCGGCGGTGCCGCGGCGATCGCGGCGGGGCGGGTCTCGCCGCTCGCCGCCCTGGGCGGGAGCGAGGCGGAGCCGCGGGGCGCCGGGGCGATCCGATGGGCGTTCGCGGTGCTGGTGCCGGCGGGGGCCGCCTGGTTCGTGCACTCGATCCTCGCCGCGCGGCTGCGGGGAGGCGAGCCCGACCCGGAGGGCCGGCTGCAGCTGATCTTCAACATCGGCCCGCTGCTCGCGCCGGTGCTCGCGACGGCGGTCGTGGCGATGGCGCCGCTGCTGTACCCGCTGCTGCTGCGGGCGTGGACGGGGATCGTGCCGGCCCGGTGGTCGGGGAGCTGGATGCTCGCGCGGCATCAGGCCCGGTACCACCTTCGTCGGAGCACAGCCGCGGTCACGCCGCTCTTCGTGGGCGCCGCGATGTACGGCGGCCTGTTCACGAGTGTGCAGACGATGGGGAACGCGCTCGACGGCGACGCGAATCTCGCCCCGAACGAGGTGCTCGTGCTCCTGGGCGGCCCCGTGGCCCTCGGCGTGGTCGGCGCGGCCGTGGTGATCTTCATGAGCAACCGGTCGAGCGGGCGCGAGCAGGCGCTCCTCGACGCCGCGGGCGCGGGGCGGGGCATGATCGTGCGGATCGCGGCGCTGCAGGCCTCGATGCACGTGGCCACCGCGGCGCTGCTCGCCGGCGGGGTGATCCTCGCGACCGGCTGGATCCTCGCCGAGGGGATGCGCCCGCTCGTGCCGGGCGGCGTGGCGCCGAGCTTCGAGCTGCTGCAGCCCGCGCTGCTCGTTGGCCTCGGCCTCGTCCTGACGCTCGCCGCCACCGTGCTGCCGGTGCTGGGGCGGCTCCGGGAGCCGCTCGCGCGCCGGCTCGCGGGGGAGTGAGACGGGGCCGCCCGCAGCTAGGGCCGCGCGTACAGCTCCGCCGGCCAGTCCGGCACGTCCTCGGCGACGGCGTCGGCGAAGTGCTGCACGAGGGTCTTCACGTAGGTGGCGGTGAGGTGGTTCTCGTCGAACCACACCACGACGCCGCCGACCTGCGGGCGGCAGACACCGTCGGGGCAGATGTGCTCGGAGAGGTCGGTCCAGGTGCCGCCCGCGGCCTCGACCTCCGCGATGAACCCCGGGTCGACTGCCGGCGGCGCGGGCACCTCGCAGGCGCTCGCGTCCCAGCCGTTCGCGAGGCCGCACTCGTACGGCGCCGTCTCGAAGCGCGGGGAGTCGCGCAGCACGATCACCGAGGTGCCGGGCGAGGACTCGAGCGCCTGCTCGATCCACTCGGGCGCGCCCGTCATGGGCTCGTCCGCCTCGCCCGCGGCGGACATCGTGCCCACGAGCACGACGAACTCTGGTCGCTCGTTCGCGATGTAGTCGAGCGCCGCGCGCCAGGTCTTGCCGCACGCGTCGTCCGCCTCGAGGTCGCCGTCGCGCAGCGGGCATCCCGGCCCCGCCTGCAGCCGCACGTTCAGCGACTCCGAGATCTCGGCGGTGCGGTAGCCGATCGCCGCGAACTGCTGCGTGTGCGAGTTGCCGACGAACAGCGCCGTGGGCGCATCCGGCCCGGCCCCGAGGGATTCGAAGCACACGCCGTCCGTGCCCGGGGGCGTGTCGTACTCGGCGCATTCGGCGCCCTCGCCGGCCCACTCGTACTCGATCGACCCGGCGCCCGGCAGCGGATCCGCGACGGACGGGAGCCCGGGCGCCTCGGCCCCGACCTCGATCGTGATCGGGTCCCAGCCCGGGCTGCGATCCTCCTCGGTCGGCTCGGGGGAGGGCGCCGGGGTGCCGCCGCTCAGCGCATCCTGGGCATGGCCGGCCTCGGCGGCCGCGAGCTGCGAGCGCACGAGCTCGCCGCCGCCCGCCACCAGGCCGGCGGCCACGAGGCACACCGCGACGGTCGCGGCGGGGGTGGAGCGGATGCGCGGGGAGCGCAGCGCGGCCGCGAAGCGGCGGGCGGGGCGCAGGAGCGGGGTGCGCCGCAGCGGCCCCGCGCGCACGAATCCGGGGACGCGCCGGCCGACCGCGCGCGCCGCGGGCCGCTCGACGAGGTGCACGAGCAGCGCGCTCGCCGCGGCGGAGATCGCCATGATCCACAGGCCGTCGAGCAGCGGCACCTCCTCGAGCCCGCCGAGCCGGCGGTAGAGGATGAGCACCGGCCAGTGCACGAGGTACAGCGCGTAGCTGTAGTGCCCGAGCCCGCCGAACCAGCGGCGGGTGAGCAGCCGGTCGGCGCCGAGGCGGGTCGGGGCGCCGGCCGCGGCGATCACGAGCGCGGCGGCCGCGACGGGCCAGAGCGCGGCGAAGCCGGGGAAGGTGGATTCGACGGGCAGCACGAAGCCGCAGGCCACGAGCATCGCGACGCCGAGCCAGCCGAGGAGGGCCCGCAGCGCGGGGCCGAGGCGCAGCGCCGGCAGCACGAGCGCGAGCAGCGATCCGGCCGCGAACTCCCAGGCCCGCGCCCCGGTCTCGAAGTAGGCCACCTGCTGATCGGCCGCCGTGAGCCAGACCGACCACGCGAAGGAGACGGCGAACACGGCGCCGAACAGCGCGATGAGCACCCCGCGCACGCCGCGGCCGAGGCGGCGGGCGATCCCGTATCCGAGCAGGTGCAGGAACGGCCAGAGGATGAAGATCTGCCCCTGCACCGAGAGCGACCAGAAGTGCTGGAACAGGCTCGATGCCGCGTCCCCGCCCGCGTAGTAGTCGACGTTCTCGAGGATGAGCCGCCAGTTCTCGACGTAGAACAGCGCGGCGAGCGCATCCCAGTTCGTATCGCCCCAGAGGTGCCTGGGCACGAGCAGCCAGGCGGCGAGCAGGGTCAGCACGATCACGGCGGCGGCGACCGGCAGGAGCCGGGCAAAGCGCTGCAGGATCGTGCGCAGGGGCGCGGGCCGCGCGCCGGCCTCGGAGGCCGCGGCGAGGGAGCGGGTGAGCAGGAAGGCGGAGACGAGGAGGAAGACATCGACGCCGCCCGAGACCCGCCCGAACCAGATGTGGAAGACGACGACGAGCAGCAGCGCGAGGGTGCGCAGCCCCTGGACCTCCGGGATGAACCCGAGCCTCGGCGCGGGGCGCCGGGCGCGGTGCGCGCCGGTGCCGCGCCGGGACGGCGGGGACGCCACGTGCTCCAACCGGCTCGCCACCTTCCTCGTTCGGACCTGGCATCGGGGCGTCGGCCCCGATCCGGACCCGGATAAGTGTAGGTCGCTCGCGCGGCCCAGTCGACCGCTCGCGGGATGGCCGCGAGGGCGGGCGGGCGCCGTCCGCTACGGCCGCGCGTAGAGCTCCGCGGGCCACTCCGGCACGCGCTCGGCGATCGCGTCGGCGAAGTGCTGCGCGAGGGTCTTCACGAAGGTGGCGGTGAGGTGGTCGTCGTCGAACCAGACCGCGACCTCGCCCACCTGCGGGCGGCACACGCCCTCGGGGCAGATGTGCTCGGTCAGGTCCGCCCAGACCCCGCCGGCGGCCTCGATCTCGGCGACGAACGCGGGGTCCACGGGCGGCGCGACGGGCGCCTCGCACTCGGGCGAGTCCCAGCCGTGCTCGACGCCGCACTCGTACGGCGCGCTCTCGAAGCGGGCGTTGTCGCGGAGCACGATCACCGCCGTTTCGGGCGAGGCGTCCCGCACCCGCTCGATCCATCCGGGCACGCCGGTCATGGGCTCGTCCTCGCCCGCCACGGCCGACATCGTGCCCACGACCACGACGAACTCGGGCCGCTCCGCCCCGATGTAGCCGAGCGCCGCGCGCCAGGTCTCGCCGCACGGCCCCTCGGCCTCGAGGTCGCCCTCGCGCAGGCCGCAGCCCGGGGAGGACTGCAGCCGCACGTCGAGCCGCCCCGAGAGCGCGGCGGTCTGGTAGCCGATGGCCGAGAACTGCTGCGCGTGGGAGTTGCCGACGAACAGCACGGTGCCGGCGTCCGCGGCGCCCGATTCGGTCTCGAAGCAGAAGCCGGGGGTGTCGGGCGGGGGGAGGTGGTCCGCGCAGGGCGAGCCCGCGCTCGACCACTCGTACTCCATGGCGCGCGCCCCGGGATAGGGGTCGTCGACGGGGTCGAGCTCCGGTCCCTCGGCGCCGATCCCGAGCTCGATCGGGGCGCGCTCGGTGGCCGGCAGATGCGCGTCCACCGCGGATTCGCCGAGCAGCACCTGCTCGGTGCGCTGGGTCGCGGCGGTGGAGAGCCCCCAGCGGGCGAGCTCGCTGCCGCCCGCCGCGACGAGCCCGCCCGCGAGGCAGACCACGACGGTGGCCGCCGCGGTGTCCCGGCGGCGCGGCGGCCGGAGCGCCCCGGGGCTCCGTCCGCTCGGATGCGCAGCACCCCGTTTGCTCGGATGCGCCGCATCCCGACCGCCCGGCCGCGTCGGCACGTGCCTGCCGAGCGCCCGCGCCGCGGGCCGCTCGACGAGGTGCACGAGCAGGACGCTCGCGGCGGCGGAGATCGCCATGATCCACAGGCCGTCGAGCAGCGAGGGCTCGTCGATGCGCGCGAGCCGCTCGTAGAGCACGAGCACGGGCCAGTGGGCGAGGTAGAGCGCGTAGCTGTACTGGCCGAGCCCGCCGAACCAGCGGCGCGTGAGCAGCCGGTCGGCGCCGAACCGGGTGGGGGCGCCCGCGGCGAGGATCACGAGGGCGCCTGCCGCGACGGGCCACAGGGCGGCGAACCCGGGGAAGGTGGACTCGACGGGCAGCACGAAGCCGCAGGTCACGAGCATCGCGACGCCCAGCCAGCCGAGGAGCAGCCGCAGCGCCGGCCCGATGCGGAGGGAGGGCAGGACGAGGGCGAGCAGCGAGCCGGCCGCGAACTCCCAGGCCCGAGCCCCGGTGTCGAAGTACGCGGCGCGCTGATCGACCGCGGTGTACCAGACCGACCACGCGAAGGAGGTGGCGAACACGGCGCCGAACAGTCCGATGAGCACCCCGCGCACGCCGCGCCGGAGCCGCCGGGCGAGGTGGAAGCCCAGCAGGTGCACGAGCGGCCAGAGGATGAAGATCTGCCCCTGCACCGAGAGCGACCAGAAGTGCTGGAAGGGGTTCGCGGCCGCGTCCGTGCCGCCGTAGTAGTCGACCTGCTCGAGGATGAGCCGCCAGTTCTCGACGTACAGGACCGAGTAGAAGGCGTCCCAGTTGACGGCGCCCCACGTGTGCCGCGGCAGGAACAGCCACACGGCGAGGAGGGTCGCGGCGATCACGACCACCGCGACGGGCATGAGCCGCGCGAAGCGCCGCAGCACCGCGCGCCCGAACTCGGGCGCCCGGCCGGCCTCGGAGGAGGCGGTGAGCGACCTGGTGAGCAGGAAGGCCGACACGAAGAGGAACACGTCCACGCCGCCCGAGACCCGGGCGAACCAGATGTGGAATACGACGACGAGCAGCAGCGCGAGGGTGCGCAGCCCCTGCACCTCGGGGATGAACCCGGGTTTCGCCACCTTCTCCACGCGCGTCTTCGCCTTCCTCGCCCGGCCTCGGGCCATGCTACCGATGAGCCCGGCCATGCTACCGGCGTCCGGAGCGCGGTGCGCGCTAGTCCTCCTCCGTGTGCTCGAGGATGTCCCCGGGCGGCGAGCGGTCGACGAGCTCGCCGCTCGAGTAGACCTCCTCGGGCCACCACTCGAGGCGGGGATGCACCTGCTCGGCGAACCGCTGGGCGAGGGAGCGCGCGTACGTGTCGGTGAGGTGGTTGTCGTCCTGGAACACCCACAGACCGCCCTGCGCGGGCGCGCACACGCCGTCCGGGCAGATCGCGTCCTGCAGGTCCACCCAGATCACGCCGGCGGCCTCGAGCGCCGCCACGAACTCGGGGTCGAGCGCGTCCACGGGCGCCTCGAGGCAGCCGCTCGCGAAGGGGCCGAACTCGCCGGCGCAGGCGGCCGGATCGCGGTCGAAGCGCGGATTGTCGCGCACCGCCACGAACTCGGTTCCCGGCGAGCGCTCGCGCGCCTCCTCGATCCACTCGAGCAGTCCCCACTGCGACAGCTCCTGCGTGAGCGTGGACTGCGTGCCGAACAGCACGACCGCGTCGGGGCGGTGCTCCTCGATCCAGTCGAGCGCGGTCGGCCACAGCTCGACGCAGGCGCCGCCCCGCTCCTGCGCGGTCTCGATCGTGCAGGACCACGCGCCGCGGGTGTGCAGCGCCCAGGTCGGCTGCCGCTCGACCGCCTCGAGCAGGGCGCCGTTGAACTGGATCGAGTGCGAGTTGCCGAGCGCGAGGATCGTGCGGTCGGGCTCGGCGCCGTCCAGCGGGGGCAGGTCGAAGCACAGCTCGGCGGCGTGCGGGGCGCCCTCCGCGCAGCGCTCGCCCGGCACGGAGGTGTCCTTGCGCACGTAGTCGAGGAGCTCGGCGGGCGGGTCGGCGCTCGCGGCCCCGCCCGCGGCGTTCGCCCCGAGGGAGGGGATGTCGAGCGCCGCGTACTCGGCCCGCACCCCGTCGAGCCGCGCCTGCCCGATCCCGCCCGCGGCGCCGACCGCCCCGAATCCCATCGCGAGCAGCAGCAGGACGGCGATGCCCGGCCGCCGATTGCGGCGGAGGAAGGCGCGGAGCATCCCGCGGAGCCCCGCCGCCCCGCGCCGCCCGCCGCCGCGCCCGGTCGCGGCGTCGTGCCGGGTCCGCCGCAGCCATCGCAGCACGGGCTGCTCGACGCCGCGGGCGAGGAGCACCGAGAGCAGGGCCGAGACGACGAGGACGGCGGTGCCGAGCAGCCAGTCGGCGCGGTCGATCCCGAGGGCCGAGAGCGAGAGCACGAGCACCGGCCAGTGCAGCAGGTAGAGCGCGTACGTGTACCGGCCGGCCGCGGCGAGCAGCGGATGCGCGAGCAGCCGCCCCGCCCCCGTCGGCGGAGCGCCGGGCGCCGCGGCCGCGAGGATCACGAGCAGCGAGGCGAGCACGGGCCACAGCGCGGCCCAGCCGGGAAAGCTCGACTCGACGGGCAGCGCGAAGCCGCACGCGAGGATCGCGAGCAGGCCGAGCCAGCCGCATCCCGCCCGCAGCGCGGCGGGCAGGCGCAGCCGGTGCTGCGCGAGCGCGAGCAGCGAGCCGGCCGCGAACTCCCACAGCCGCGCGGCGGTGTCGAAGTACGCGAACGACTGGTCCACGGCGACGAGGTGCAGGGCGTAGCCGAATGAGAGGGCGCCGATGAGCGCGAAGACGCCGAGCAGCACGCGGCGCACGGGCAGGCCGAGGACTCTCGCCGCGAGGTCGCCGAGGCAGTGCAGCAGCGCCCACACGACGAAGGCCTGGCCCTGCACCGAGAGCGACCAGAAGTGCTGGAAGGGGCTCGGGCCGGCGGGGCCGGGGTCGAGGTAGTCGGCCGAGGCGAGCTGCAGCTCGCGGTTCTCGACGTAGAGCAGCGAGGCCCGCGCGGCCTCGAGGTGCTGCTCCCACAGCGGCACGGGCTCGAGCAGGCACACGGCGAGCAGGATGAGCACGATCGCGGCGGCCGCCGCGGGCAGCAGCCGCGCGAACTTGCCGAGCAGATGCTCGACAGGCCGCGTGATGCGCCCCGCCTCGGCGCGCGCCGCGAGCGAGCGCGTCATGAGGTAGGCGGAGACGACGAAGAACACGTCCACGCCGCCCGAGACCCGGCCGAACCAGACGTGGAAGACGGCGACCAGACCGAGCGCGACGGTGCGCAGCCCCTGCACCTCGGGCAGGTAGCCGGTCTTCGCGCCGTTCGCGGTCGGACTGCTCATGGCCGCGGGCTACTTGTTGAGGTCCTCGAGCACGTCGTGGTTGCCCGCGCGGTCCACGTACTCGCCCTCCTCGTAGACCCGCTCGGGCCACCACTCGACCTCGTCGGCGATCGCGTTCGTGAACTTCTGCGCGAGCGAGCGGGCGTAGGTGCCGGTGAGGTGGCTGTCGTCGAGGTAGGTCACGATGCCCCCGCGCGAGGGCCGGCATTCGCGGCCGGGGCAGATGGAGTCGTTGAGATCCACCCAGATCGCGCCGGTCTCCTCGATCGCGGTGATGTAGCCGGGGTCGGTGCTCGTCTCGTAGCGGAAGACGCACTCCTCGCTGTCGTAGCCGTGCATCGAGGCGCACTCGAAGGGGGAGAACGGCACGCGCGGGTTGTCGCGGACGACGACGAACCGGGTGCCGGGCGAGGCGGCCGTGCCGGCCTCGATCCATTCGATGAGGTCGGGCTGGGTGAGCTCGAACTCGTGATAGGTCTGCGTGCCGAACAGCACGACGAGGTCGGGCTGCTCCTCGGCGATGTACTCGGCCGCCCGGTCCCACAGCTCGGCGCATCCGGCGCC
Source organism: Gulosibacter sp. 10 (assembly GCF_900163695.1). GTDB lineage: Bacteria > Actinomycetota > Actinomycetes > Actinomycetales > Microbacteriaceae > Gulosibacter. The sequence continues at coordinate 37,058 of NZ_FUIC01000029.1, read as the reverse complement.
CACGTCGTGGCGGGTCGTGTAGTAGCAGCCGGGGGAGACCTGCGAGCGGAAGGACCACTCGGGGTGCCGGTTCACGGCCTCGAGCAGCGTGCCGTTGAACTGGGTGGAGTGGGAGCTGCCGATCGCGTAGATCGAGTGCTCGGCCTCGCCGTCGACGGCCGGGATCTCGTAGCAGAGCGGGGTGCGGTAGGGATCGTTCGCGCCGCAGTCCGGCCCCGGGGAGACCCAGTCGTCCTCGACGAGGCTCTGCGCCGGCACCGGCTCGGAGACGATCGGCCGCGCGGGGTCCGCGTTGGCGCCGAGCTCGGAGAGGGCGAGCCCCTCCGCCGAGGCGGCGTCCTGCTCGAGCCGCTGCTGCAGCACGGCCCCGCCCGCGCCCGCGAGGCCGAGCACGAGGCCCGCGCTGAGGAGCACGGCGAGGGGGCTGCGCCAGCCGACCTGCGGCAGCCAGCGCGGCTTCGCGGGGCGGTCCCGCCGCAGCCAGGCCGCCATGGGCTGCTCGACGCCGCGGGCGATGAGCAGGCTCAGCGCGCCGGAGGCGGCGAGCACGAGCAGCCCCTGCCACCAGTTCGCCTGCTCGGTGCCGGAGAGCCACAGGAAGAGTACGAGCACGGGCCAGTGGGTGAGGTAGAGCGCGTAGGTGTAGCCGCCGAGCGTGTTGAGCACGCCGTGGGCGAGCACCCGGTCCGCGCCCCGCCGGGTCGGCTCGCCGGCCGAGATGATCACGAGCGCCGCCGCCGCGACCGGCCACAGCGCGGCCCAGCCGGGGAAGCTCGACTCGACGGGCAGCACGAAGCCGCACGCGAGCATCGCGGCCACGCCGATCCACGAGGCCCAGGCGCGGAAGGCGGCCGGGAGCCGCAGCCGCGGATGCACGAGCGCGAGCAGCGAGCCCACCGCGAACTCCCATAGGCGCGCACCCGTGTCGAAGTAGGCGTAGGCCTGGTTCTGATCGGTGAGCCACACCGAGTAGGCGAAGGAGCCGACCGCGACGAGCCCGAACATCCCGAGCAGCACCCCGCGCACGGGCCGCTTGAGCGCGCGGGCGAGGAGGTCGCCGACGAGGTGCAGCAGGGCGAAGAGGATGAAGACCTGCCCCTGCACCGAGAGCGACCAGAAGTGCTGGAAGGGGCTCGCGGAGGAGTGGTCGGCGTCGAAGTAGTTGACGGCGGCGTCCTGCAGCCGCAGGTTCTCCACGTAGAAGAGCGAGTGCACCGCGTCGCTGAGCGAGCCCTGCCACAGGTTCGGCGGCATGAGCGCGAACACCGCCACGAGCGTGAGCGCGATGGCGGCCACGGCGGCGGGCAGCAGCCGCGAGAACTTGCGGATGAGGTACGAGACCGGCCGGGTGAGTGCGCCGCGCTCGCTGCGCGCGGTGAGCGAGCGGGTCATCAGGTAGGCCGAGACGAGCAGGAAGATGTCCACGCCGCCCGAGACCTTGCCGAACCAGATGTGGAAGGTCGCGACCATGAGCAGCGCGACGGTCCGCAGCCCCTGGATCTCGGGGATGAACCCCGACGGGGCGTCGCCGGCCGCAGGCCGCGGGGCCGCGCCCGGGCGTTCGATGCTGCGTCGTTCGGCGCGCGTCATCGGGCTCCTAGGTCTGGTCGCGGATGATCCGGTCATCGTACTCGCCCGCGTACGCGTCGACTGGCCACCACTCGATGCGCTCCACGAGCTGGTCGGCGAGCAGCTGCGAGAGCGAGCGGGTGAACGAGTCGGTGAGGTGGTTCGTGTCCATGTAGGTGAACAGGCCGCCGCGGATGGGGGCGCACACGCCCTCCGTGCAGATGCCGCCGTTGAGGTCCGCCCAGGTCACGTCGAGCGACTCGAGGTGCTCGCGCCACTCGTCGATCTCGCCGCCGGGGTAGGGGCGCAGGCAGCCGATGTCGTCGAAGCCGCGCAGCTGGCCGCACTCGAACATCGAGTCCTCGAAGCGGGGGTTGTCGCGCACCGCGACGAACTGGGAGTCGGGCGAGTGCGACTGCATGTCCTGCAGCCACAGGTCGAGCCCCTCGGCGGGGATGTCGCCGGCGGCCTCGGAATGCGTGCCGATCACGATGACGAGGTCGGGCTGCTGCTCCACGACGTAGCGGCTCGCGGCCTCCCACGTGCCGATGCACTCCTCGGTGGCGTCGGCCTGCTGCGAGTAGGCGTAGTGGCAGTCCGCGGCGAAGTAGGTGCGCATGGACCAGTCGGGCTGGCGCGCGACGGTCTCGAGCAGCGTGCCGGCGAGCTGGTTCGCGTGGGAGCTGCCGACGAGCAGGATGTCGCGCTCGACCTCCTCGCCCTCGGCGACGGGGAAGAGGAAGCAGCGGTGGCTCGCGTAGGGGTCGTCCGGGGCGCAGTCGTTGCCGGGCCGGGTCCAGTCGCCGGCGGCGGCGTGCTCCTGGCCCGGGTCGAAGTCGAGCGTCTCGGCGGAGTTGGCGCCCAGCGCCGCGTAATCGATCGCCACCGCGTTCTCCTCCGCCTCGCGGAGCCGCTGCTCGGTGACGAGGCCCGCGGAGCCGACGAGCACGACGCCGGCCGCGAGGAACGCGCCGACCGCGAGCGCGGGCCGGGTCGCAGGTCTGGACGACGCGGGCCTGGACGACACGGGCCTGCGCGCCGGCTTCAGCCGGCCGTCCGGGGCGGGCTCCCGCTCGCGGCGGCGCGCGAGGAAGGCCGAGACGGGGCGCTCCACGAGGTGATGGACGAGCACGCTGAGCACGCCGGAGAGGAGGAGCAGCAGCGTGCCGGCGACGGGGCCCGGGCGGCTCGCGCCGGAGGCGAGCAGGTAGAAGACGAGCACCGGCCAGTGGACGAGGTAGAGCGCGTAGGTGTAGCCGCCGATGGTGGTGAGCAGGGGCCTGGCCAGCAGCCTCCCGGCCCCGGCGGGCCGCGAATCCGCAGTGCCCGTGCCGGCGCCGAGGATGACGAGCGCGGCGGAGAGCACCGGCCACAGCGCGATGTAGCCGGGGAAGCTCGACTCGACCGGCAGCAGGACGCCGCCGGTGAGGATGCCCGCGAGGCCGAGCCAGCTCATCCCGGCGCGCAGGCGGGCGGGGAGGCGCAGCAGCGGATGCGCGAGCGCGAGCAGCGAGCCGGCCGCGAACTCCCACAGGCGCGCGCCGGTGTCGAAGTAGGCGAGGGTCTGGTTCGCGTCCGTGAGCCAGACCGAGTAGGCGAGCGAGCCGGCGAAGATCGCGCCGAAGCCGACGGCGAGCACCGCGCGCAGGTCGCGCCCGCAGGCGCGCGCGGCGAGCTCGCCGAGGAGGTGCAGCACGGCCCAGAGCACGAAGACCTGGCCCTGGATCGCGAGGGACCAGAAGTGCTGGAGCGGGCTCGCGACCGATCCGGCCTCCTGGAAGTAGTCGACCTGGGCGGCCTGGAGGCGGAAGTTCTCGCCGTAGAGCAGCGCTGCGAGGGAGTCGCCGAGGAGCCCGCTGCGCATCGCGAGGGGCATGAGCACGAGCCCGGCCAGCACGACGAGCGCGATCGTGGTCGCGGCCGCGGGCAGGAGCCGGGCGAACTTGTTCACGAGGAACTCGACGGGCCGGGTGCGGACGCCCCGCTCGGCCCGCGCGGTGAGCGAGCGGGTCAGCAGATAGGCTGAGACGAGGAGGAACACATCGACGCCGCCCGAGACCCGGTCGAACCAGATGTGGAAGGTCGCCACGAGCAGGAGCGCGATGGTGCGCAGCCCCTGTATCTCCGGGATGAAACCCGATCGCGGAGTAGCCATCCGCCTCTCTCGTGGTCGTACGGGTCAGGCGTCCTGACATGGATCAGCGTGCCAGTCTACGCGGCCGGAGCCCGGCGCGTCGATTTGGCTTCCGTTCAATTTGGTGCGGTTGCCTGTCCGGACGCGTCCGCCGCGGAGCGGGCCCTGCGAGTGCGAAGGAAGACGGAAACGATATGAAGCGGATCTCAGTCGTCGGCTGCGGTTATCTCGGCGCGGTGCACGCGGCCTGCATGGCGGAGCTCGGCCACTCGGTGGTGGGCATCGACACGGACGCCGATCGCATCGCCGCGCTCGCGGCGGGGCGGGCGCCCTTCTTCGAGCCGGGCCTCGCGGAGCTGCTGCGGCGCGGGGTGGAGTCCGGGCGGCTGCGCTTCAGCACCGACTACGCCGAGGCCGCGGATGCCGAGGTGCACTTCATCGCCGTGGGCACGCCCCAGGTCGAGGGCGGGGATGCGGCCGATCTGCGATTCATCGAGGCGGCGGCGGACTCGCTGCTGGCCGCGCTGTCGGGGCACGGAGGCGCTGCGCGGGGGCCCGGGGAGGACGGCCCGCTCGTGGTCGGCAAGTCGACGGTGCCGGTGGGCACGGCGGCGGCGCTCGCCGAGCGGCTGCGCCCCGCCGGGATCGGGCTCGCGTGGAACCCCGAGTTCCTGCGCGAGGGCTTCGCGGTGCAGGACACCCTCAGCCCGGACCGCCTCGTGTACGGGCTCGACCCGGATCCGGAGGCCGCGCGGCGGGCGGAGCGCTCGCTCGACGAGGTCTACGCGGAGCTGCTCTCGCGCGAGACGCCGAAGGTGGTCGCCGACTACGCGACCGCCGAGCTCGTGAAGACCTCCGCGAACGCCTTCCTCGCGACGAAGATCTCGTTCATCAACGCGATGGCCGAGCTGTGCGACGCGACCGGCGCCGACGTCGCGACGCTCGCCGAGGCCATCGGCCACGACGACCGCATCGGCCGGAAGTTCCTGCGCGCCGGCATCGGCTTCGGCGGCGGCTGCCTGCCGAAGGACATCCGCGCCTTCGCGGCCCGGGCCGAGGAGCTCGGGGCGGGGGAGTCGCTCGACTTCCTGCGGGACGTCGACGCGCTGAACACGCGCCAGCGCACGCGGGTGATCGAGCTGCTCCGCGCCCGCCTCGACGGGCCGCTCGAGGGGGCGCGGATCGCGGTGCTCGGCGCCGCGTTCAAGCCCGACAGCGACGACATCCGTGACTCCCCGGCCCTCGACGTGGCGCGCACGCTGGCGCGCCTGGGCGCGCGGGTGCGCATCGCCGATCCCGAGGCGGCCGACGCGGTGCGGAGGCTGGGCACGGGATGCGAGGTCGTTGACTCGGCGGCGGAGGCGACGGCCGACGCGGACGCCGTCATGGTGCTCACCGAGTGGCCGCAGTTCCGGTCGCTGGACCCGGCCGAGGTGCGCGAGCGGGTTGCGCATCCGCTCGTCGTCGACGGCCGCAACTGCCTCGACGCGGCCACCTGGCGCGCCGCCGGCTGGACGTACGTCGGTATGGGACGCCGCTGATCGGAACCGCGATCCGTTGTAGCCAACCCACAAGGGAGACGGCCGTCGGCGGCGCGACTGCATAGGCTGGCCCGCGGATCGCGGCCGGTCGGCCGGCGGAGGAGGGACGCCCGATGAACATGTACCTGCGGCTGCTGCTGCTCCGGCTGCGCCGGCGCCGGGGCGGCCGACTCGGCATCTGGGATACGGCGCGCACGTCGCTGCGGGTGGGGGTGGCCGACCTCGACCTGCTCGGGCACGTGAACAACGGCAAGTACCTCACGATGATGGACCTGGGGCGCATGGATCTCATGTTCCGCTCCGGGTTCTGGCCGAAGCTGCGGCGCGAGGGCTGGTATCCGGTGGTGGCGGGGCAGACGATCTCGTACCGGAGGTCGCTCAAGCTCGGGCAGCGCTTCGACCTGCGCACCCGCATCATCGGCATGGACGAGCGGTGGTTCTACGTCGAGCAGACCTTCGTGATCGGCGAGACCGTGTACGCCCACGCGATCGTGCGCGGCCGGTTCCTCCGCGAGGAGGGCGGCGGCGTGGACGTCGCCGAGGTGGCCGCGCTCGCCGGCGGCATCCCCGAGGATCGCCGGACCCCGGAGTGGGTCGAGCGCTGGACCGAGGCCTCCCGCCCGCCACGCACCTACCCGCAGGAGTAGCCGCGCGGGCTGCGCCCGGCCCCGTCGGCCCGGCCCGCCGGGCCCCGCCGATCCGCCGGCACGGCCCGCGCGCAGCCCGTGCCCATCCCGCAGATGCGTCGCAGATCGCGGTTCCGGGCCCCGCATAACCGCATTCTGCGACGCATCTGTGCCGACGCAGCTGTGCCGATGCATCTGTGCGAGAACACGGGCTGCGCCCGCCCGGGCCGCGCTCAGCCCGCGAACCGGTCCGGAGAGAAGGCCGACAGGTCGTGCCGGGTCGGCCGCGCGAGCGCGAGGTCGGCGAGCGCGTTCCCGACCGCGGGTGCGAGTTTGAATCCGTGTCCCGAGAACCCGATGCCGACGACGATCCGCTCGCCGAGCGCACCGATGACGGGGCGCTTGTCGGCGGTGAAGAGGTCCATGTGGACGGATTCGCGGGCCACGTACGGCGGCAGCCCGGGCAGCAGGCGGTGCACGTCGGCGGCCACGGCCTCGCGCTGCTCGTCGGCGAGCGCGCCGGGGAGCTCGGCGGGATCGGCGATGGTGCCGAGCCGCGCGTCGTAGCCGGCCTTCACGAGCGTGCCGTCGAGCGTCGGGGCGCCGAAGAGGTGCGTGCTCCCGTGGTCGCGGATGAACGCGGGGAAGCGCTCGGGCGAGAACGCCTCCGCGTCCTCGGGGCAGAACCAGGTGAGGCCGATGGGACGGATGACGAGGTGCGGCGCGAGCCGCGGCAGCAGGGCGGGCGCGTGCACGCCGGGGGCGAGCACCGCGACGCGGGCGCTCAGCTCCTCGCCGTGCCCGAGCCGCACGATCGCGCGATTCCCGCGCTCCTCGACGGCGGCGACCCGCTGCCCGCCGCGCAGCTCGGCGCCCGCGAGGCGCGCCCGCCGCTGCAGCTCCGCCACGGCCGCCTCGGGCCGCAGCACGCCGCCGAGCAGGTCGAGCACGCCGATCTCGTCGGTGATGCCGCCGTGCTGGGGATGCTGCTCCCGCAGCTCGGCGGTCGAGAGCGCGCGGTGCGCGACGCCCGCGTGCCGGAGCGACTCGCGTACCCGGCGCATCTGGGGCGCCGCGGCCGAGCCGATCGAGAGCACGCCCGTCTCGCGGAGGATCTCGCGGGATCCCCCTCGCTGCAGCTCGAGCCACTCCTCGCGCGACTCGAGCAGCAGCGGCACGTACTCCGCGCCCTCGTGGTAGGCGGCCCGGAAGAGCCGGCTCTCGCCCGCGTAGGCGCCGCGGGTGTGCAGGAGCTGCTCGGCCTCGAGGCCGATGACCTCGACGCCCGTTTCGGCGATCCGCCGGGCGGCGTGGGAGCCGGCGGCCCCCAGCCCGATCACGACGACTTCTGCGTCCGATGGCTTCGCGTGCATGCGTGCTGTCTCCTCTGCGCTTCGCACCGCTCCGATGACGAGGGCGATTGTCCACTGATGGTAGCTATTAGAACTTTCTAGTTGACAGTAGATTCTACTGCCAGTTACTTTTGTCGCATGAAGGGTGACCATTCGGAGGTTCCCTCATCACGACTCCTCAAGGGGATGACAATGCAGCCAGCAGATATCGCCTGGATCCTCGCCGCGTTCGCCATGGTCCTGCTCATGTTCCCGGGCCTGTCGATGCTCTACGGCGGCATGCTCAACGGGCGGAACGTCCTCAACATGATGCTGATGGTGATGAGCTCGCTCGCCGTCACCGCGGTGGTCTACGTCCTCGTCGGGCACGGGCTCGTGCTCGGCGACTCGGTCGGCGGCGCGGGCATCATCGGCAACCCGTTCGAATACTCCTTCTTCAGCGCCTTCATGGCCGACGACGGCGCGGGCTCGACCCTGTGGGGCGCCTTCTACATCCTCTTCGCCGCGATCAGCGTGGCGCTGGTCTCCTCCGGCGCCGCGGGCAGGATGAAGTTCGGCGCCTGGCTGATCTTCGCGGCGCTCTGGGTGCTGCTGGTCTACGCGCCCATGGGGCACTGGGTGTTCGCGATCTCGGATCCCGAGACGGGCGTCGTCGGCGGCTGGATGCGCAACGTGCTCGGCCTGCACGACTTCGCGGGCGGCACCGCGGTGCACATGAACGCCGGTGCTGCCGGCCTCGCGCTCGCCCTCGTGCTCGGGCGCCGGAGCACCCCCTCCGCGCGGCCCCACAACCTGCCGCTCATGCTCGTGGGCGTCGGGCTCATCGCCACCGGCTGGATGGGCTTCAACGGCGGCACCGCGGGCGGTGCGAACTTCCTCGCCCAGTACGTCGTGCTCACGTCGCTGCTGGCGGCCTGCGGCGGCATGCTCGGCTTCATGGTCGTGGAGCGCATCCGCGACGGCCACGCCACGATGCTCGGCCTCGGCACCGGCCTCATCTCCGGCCTCGTGGGCATCACCCCGGTGGCCGATGCGGTCGACCCGGTGGGCGCGCTGCTCGTCGGCCTGCTCGCCTCGATGGCGGCCGCGTGGGCGATCACCTGGAAGCGCAAGCACCGCATCGACGACTCGCTCGACGTGTTCGCGGTGCACGGCATCTCCGGCATCGTCGGCGCGCTCTGCGCCGTGCTGTTCGCGGCGAGCTCGGCGCCCGCGGGGATCACCGGGGTGCTCTTCGGCGGCGACCCGAACCTCATCTGGAAGGAGCTCGTGGCGATCGGCGTCACGCTCGTCTACTCGTTCGTCATGACCTTCATCATCGCCTGGGTCATGAACAAGATCGTCCCGATCCGCTCGACGCCCGAGGACGAGGCCGCGGGGCTCGACCGCTCGCAGCACGCGGAGTCGGCCTACGAGGGGCGCATCCTCTGAATGCGCTGACCGGATCCCCGAAGGCCTTCCGTACCGTCGTCAGCAAGGAGACACCATGAAGCTCATCACCGCAGTCATCAAGCCCATCCGCCTCGAAACCGTGTGCTCCGCGCTCGAGAAGGCCGGATTCGCCGGCCTCACCGTCACCGATGTGCAGGGGCGCGGGGTCCAGGCCGGCCGCACCGAGTTCTACCGCGGCCAGGCCTACTCCGTCGAGTTCCGCACGAAGGTGCGCCTCGAGCTCCTCGTCGACGACGAGCGCCTCGACCTCGCGCTGGGCACCATCCTCGACGCCGCGCGCACGGGCGGCGACGGCGAGCTCGGCGACGGGAAGGTCTGGGTCACCGAGGTGCTCCGAGCCATCCGCGTCCGCACCGGCGAGCTCGACGCCGCGGCCATCTGACCGGGCGCCCGGCCGGGCCCGAGACCAGGCCAGGCGAGACCAGGCCGTGTCCGAGGCGGGGCCGACTGCGCCACCCCCGTCCGACGTCCATCCCCGATACCCCATACGACCACCGACCGAGTCCCGACGAAAGGAACTCTCCGTGACCGCAATCGACTTCCGCTACCTCAACGAGCCCGACATGATCGAGGCGGGGGTGACCGATATCGCCCGCTGCGTCGACGTGATGGAGGAGGCGCTCGTGCTCATGCGCAAGGGCGACTACATCATGGCCGGCGAGAACCACAACTCCCACGGCGCGATGATCACCTTCCCGCAGCAGCCCGAGTTCCCCGGCATGCCCGCCGACGGGCCCGACCGCCGCTTCATGGCGATGCCGGCGTACCTCGGCGGCCGCTTCGGGACGACCGGGGTGAAGTGGTACGGCTCCAACGCGGAGAACCGCAAGCGCGGGCTGCCGCGCTCGATCCACCTGTTCACCCTGAACGACTCCGACACCGGCGCGCCGCTCGCCGTGATGAGCGCGAACCTGCTCAGCGCCTACCGCACCGGCGCGGTGCCGGGCGTGGGCGTCAAGCACCTCGCGAAGGCCGACGCGGAGGTCGTCGCGATCATCGGGCCGGGCGTCATGGGGCGCACCACCCTCGCGGCCACGCTGGCCCTGCGGCCGAGCGTCACCACCGTGAAGGTGAAGGGGCGCAGCACAGCGGGGCTCCAGGCCTTCGTCGAGTACGTGAAGGAGACGCATCCGCAGGTGCGCGAGGTGATCGCGTGCGAGACCATCGAGGACGCCGTCGACGGCGCCGACATCGTGGTGGCGGCCACGACGACCGACTTCGGCGGCTCGCCGGCCTTCCCTTACTTCCCGAAGTCCGCGCTCAAGCCGGGCGCGCTCCTGCTGCTGCCGGCCGCGGCCCGCTTCGACGACGACTTCATCGTGAACGATGCGCGGCTCGTGCTCGACGCCCGGGGGCTCTACGACGCCTGGGCCGAGGAGTACGGCACGCAGGCCTACGAGCTGCTGGGGATCCCGGGCACGCACTTCCACGACCTGCTGCGGGCGGGCGAGCTGCCCGAGTCCAAGCTGGAGGAGATCGCGGACGTGGCGACCGGCGCCATCCCGGCGCGGCGCGACGACGAGGAGATCATCCTCTACTCGGTGGGCGGCATGCCGGTGGAGGACGTCGCGTGGGCGACCGAGCTCTACCGCACGGCGCAGGAGAGGAGCATCGGCACGGTGCTGGACCTCTGGGACTCGCCGGCGCTCGCGTAGCCGGCCGGTTCGGCTACCAGAGCCCCGTGACGAGCGTCGCGGCCAGCGCGAGCTGGTCGCGACGTCGGCGTCGGAACCGGTGCATGTGCCGGACGAGCCGCAGCCGCGAGGTGAAGTTGCAGGCGGCCACGCGCTCGTAGAGCCATTCGAGCTGCGCCGAGGTGCGGCCCGCGGCGACGGGGCGGCAGGCGAGGATGATGCGCAGCGCGTCCTGGTGGTGCGTGCCGGCGACGATGCCGCGCAGGCGCCGCCAGTTCTGCTGCAGCCCCTCGTTCGCGCCGAGCTCGTTGCGGCCGTGCTGTCGGTAGTCCACGGAGGACTCGCCGTCGATGAACCAGCGCCAGCCGTGCGCGCGCACGAGCGCGTAGAACAGCCAGTCGTGGGAGTTGGCGAGGGACGCGGGGCCGTTCTGGACGAGCAGCTGCTCGCGGACGAACTCGTAGGCCTCGGGGCGCAGCAGGAAGGTCGAGCCGGGGCCGCCGGACTCGAAGGCGTAGTCGCACTGGCGCTGGAGCTGGTTCTTCACGACGATCTGCCGGGTGCCGTCCGGCTGCACCGCCGTGACGTTGGAGGAGACGCCGGCGTAGGGGCCGCGGCCGTCGAGCCCGTTCGAGAGCGAGAGCAGCTCGTAGTGCCGCTGCAGCTTCCAGGGCATCCAGATGTCGTCCTGGTCGCAGAAGCCGATCGCGTCGTACTCCTCGGCCGGCACCTCGCGCACGAGGCGGAAGAAGTTGGCGGCGGAGGAGCCGAACTCGCCGGGCTCGAGCACGCGGACCCGCCCGTCGCCGCGATACCGGTCGAGCGCGGCGAGGGTGCCGTCGGTCGAGGCGTCGTCCGAGACCACGACCGAGACCTCGACGCCGCGCTGATTCAGCACCGAGTCGAGCTGTTCGGCGAGGAACTGCTCGCCGTTATGGGTCGCGAGCAGCACCAGGATTCTCGGGAGAGCGGTCATATCCACCTTCGAAGGGCACGGTCGATCCGGCTATGGTAGCCCGGCATCCAGGGGTCTACTCCTAGACTCCTCCATATGGATATACGCGAACTCGCCGTTCCTGGAAGCTTCGAAGTGACGCCTCGGCAGTTTCCGGATGACCGAGGGGTGTTCCTCGAGTACTACCGGTTCGATCGGCTCGAGGAGGCGGTGGGGCACCCGCTCGACCTCAGGCAGGCGAACACGTCGGTGTCGCGGCGCGGCACGGTGCGCGGCATCCACTTCGCCGACGTGCCGCCGAGCCAGGCGAAGTACGTCACCTGCACTCGGGGCGCCGTGCTCGACTTCGTCGTCGACATCCGCGTGGGATCGCCGACGTTCGGAGCGTGGGACTCGGTGCGGCTGGACGATGTCGACCGCCGCGCGATCTACGTGGCGGAGGGGCTCGGGCACTGCTTCGTCGCGCTCGAGGACGACGCTACCGTCAGCTATCTCTGCTCGGCCACCTACGCGCCCGGCCGCGAGCACGGCGTGAACCCGCTGTGCAAGACCATCGGGCTCGACTTCGGCCTGCCCGAGGAGGAGCTGCTGCTCTCGCCGAAGGACACCGAGGCGCTGGGCCTGCTCAAGGCGAGGGACGCCGGCATCCTGCCCGACTACGAGGAGTGCCTCGCGTTCTACGCCGAGCTGGATGGCGCCGGGGGCCCGCGATGAAGGGCATCATCCTCGCGGGCGGCTCGGGCACCCGCCTGTGGCCGATCACGCGCGGGATCTCGAAGCAGCTGATGCCGATCTACGACAAGCCGATGATCTACTATCCGCTGTCCACGCTCATGATGGCGGGCATCCGCGAGGTGCTGATCATCACGACGCCCGAGTACAACGACCAGTTCCGCTCGCTGTTCGGCGACGGCGCGCAGCTCGGGATGCGCATCGAGTACGCCGAGCAGGCGTCGCCCGACGGGCTCGCGCAGGCGTTCATCATCGGCGAGGAGTTCGTGGGCGGGGACTCCGTCGCGCTCGTGCTCGGCGACAACATCTTCCACGGCACGGGGCTCGGCTCCTCGCTGCGCTCCCACGGCGAGGTGGAGGGCGGCCTGATCTTCGCGTACCAGGTGGCGAACCCGCGGGCCTACGGCGTGGTCGAGTTCGACGCCGACATGAGGGCGATCTCGATCGAGGAGAAGCCGCAGCGCCCCAAGTCGCACTACGCCGTGCCGGGGCTCTACTTCTACGACAACGACGTGATCGAGATCGCGAAGGGCGTGCGGCCCTCGGCGCGCGGCGAGCTCGAGATCTCCTCCGTGAACAGCGAGTACCTGCGGCGCGGGACGCTGCAGGTGCACGTGCTCGACCGCGGCACTGCGTGGCTCGACACGGGCACCTTCGAGTCGATGATGCAGGCCGCCGAGTACGTGAAGGTGATCGAGGATCGCCAGGGGCTCAAGGTGGGCTGCATCGAGGAGATCGCGTGGCGCGCCGGGTGGATCGACGACGAGCGGCTCGCGGCACTCGCGGCGCCGCTCAACAAGTCCGGGTACGGGGAGTACCTCGAGCGGCTGCTGCGGGCCGAGGAGGTCTGAGGGCTCCGGAGCGGCTCGCTCTGCGCGCTCGGCACCCGCCTGCGGGCTCTTCTGCGCATCCGGGCTTCTCGCGCTGCGCCGCGTTCGAAGCCGCCGCCCAGGCGATACCCACGGACCGCGCTCCCGGGCTTGCGAGAATCTGCGCATGGCTCAACTGGAACTGGACCGACTGCTGGCGCTCGAGCACGCGGGGTGGCGATCGTTGTGCGAGTCCCTGGGCGGGACGTTCTATGGCGAGCTCATGACCAGGGACGGCTTGTTCGTGCTGGTGAACGGGGCGACCATGACGCGGGACGAGATCGCCGCGACTCTCGACGGGATGCCCGGATGGGACTCCTTCGAGATCACGGACGCGCGCCTGATCCCGATGAGCGAGGACGTCGCGGCGCTGGTGTATCGGGCATCCGCGACCCGAGGCGACCTGCCGAAGCCGTTCGTCGGGTTGATGTCGAGCATCTACCGGCGCATCGACGGGCAGCCGCGGCTGGCGCTCTATCAGCAGACGGGCATCCCCGAATAGCGGCGGGGCGCGGGCGCGGCCGGAGGTGCGGCTACGGGCTCGGGCTGGACCGGGTACTTCGATTCCGCCCCGTCGTGCGACCGGATCACAGGTCGTCGGCGACCCGCTTGAGCGCGGCGTCGAGTTCGCGGAGCGCCGCCGTGTCGTAGGTGGAGGTGGCGGCGAGAAGCTCGTCCGCCGCCGTCCTCGAGACGAGTCGCCGCAGCTGGTCGGCTACGGCGTCCTCCTCGCCTGCGAGCACCTGCTCGAGCTGCTGGTCCATCCGTTCGCGGACCCGGGGCGACCACGGCTGGGCGCGGATCCGCTCGGGCGATTCGAGCGGCGGGAACTCGCCGGTCTGGCGGGAGCGGGCCATGGCCCAGGCCTCGGGCAGCGCGAGTTCGCGGGCGCGGTCCTCGCTGTCGGCGATGAAGACGCTGAGCGAGAGGACCACGTAGGGCGATCGAGCGCCGGTCGGGGACGACGCGGCGACGAAGCGCTCGCGGTATCGGTCGAGGAGTCGTGGGAGGTCGGGGTCGAGCAGGGACGGACCGCCCAGGACGAGCGGCAGTCCGAGTCGGGCGGCGACGTCGGCGCCGGAGCCGGTCGCGAGCGCGAAGACCGGCACGGGGCCGGTTCTGGGGCGCGCGGTGATCTCGCCCGTGTCGTCGAGGAAGGCCTGCAGCTCGCGGAGCTCGGCCTGGAACTCCTCGAGCGGGGCACGTTCCCGGCCGAGGGCCCGTCGCACCGGGGCGGTGAAGCCCAGGGAGCGGCCGATGCCGAGGTCGATTCGTCCGGGGTGGAGCGCTTCGAGCATGCGGAACTGCTCGGCGACGACGAGCGGCCGGTGCTGGGGGAGCATCACGCCGCCGGAGCCGAGGCGGATGCGCCGGGTGGCGCCGCCGATGGCGGCGAGCAGCACGGCGGGGGAGCCTGAGGCGATGCCGGGGACGGCGTGATGCTCGGCCACCCAGAAGCGGTGGTAGCCGAGCGCCTCCGCCGATCGGGCTCGACGGACGGTGTTGTGCAGGGCCTCGCCCTCGGGCGCGTCGACGCGGGTTCGCGAACGATCGAGGAGGGAGACCTTCATGGCACGGGCAACGCGAATGCTCGGCTTCGTATTCCTGGGTGGTTCTGTATTCCTGGGTAGTTTCGTATTCCTGCTCGACTTCGCATTCCTGGGAGGCTCCGTACTCCGAGGCGGGCGGTGCCGGGGCCTCGGGTAGGTCGTACGATGCGGGGAGGAGTGGGCGCCGGGAGGGCGTCGCCTCGAGCGCGAGGGGAGGGGCGTGCGTGCCGACGCTGCTGCTGGAGACGAGGGTGATGGCCCCGATCGATCGGTGCTTCGCGTTGAGCCTGTCGATCGACGCGCATACGGGTTCGATGGAGGCGTCGGGGGAGCGCGCGGTCGCAGGGGTGACGAGCGGGGAGATCGGTCCCGGCGAGACGGTCACCTGGCGGGCGAGGCACTTCGGGCTGCCGTTCCGGTTGACTTCGGTGATCAGCGAGTACGAGCGTCCGACGCGGTTCGTCGACGAGCAGGTGCGCGGGCCGTTCGCGCGGTGGTGGCATGAGCATCGCTTCGTCCCGGATGGGGACGCCACGGTGATGATCGACCGGATCGAGTTCGCGGCGCCGCTGGGTGTGCTCGGGCGCCTCGTCGAGCGGATGGTGCTGACAAGCTATATGGAGCGGTTGATCCTGCAGCGCAATCGCTGGCTGAAGCGTGCGCTCGAGGGGGAGCACGGGTAGCCGGGAGCGAGGTGGCTGATCTTGGCGGCGTCGAACCGCCGCGCGGCTGTGGAAATCGATTATGGCGGTCGGCTATGACGGTTGCACGGGCTAGCCGTGGCCCCTATGAGTGCGATGAGCACGAGCACACTGAAGTTATGGACTGGCGCGGCGGACGTCATCCTTTGGGACCATGTTAGTCGGGGCACGAGGAATGCCGTTGGCGCGGGAACCTTCCGCTTGTTGTCGCCGTCGGAGCAGGGTTTCGTCGTGGGTTCCTAGAAGGGCGGCGGCTCGTCTCCCGGCGGTGCCGGGGCAGGCTGCCCCTTGGTGTTTCGACGCATATGGCTGCGCACTGTATGGCGTTGATCGCGGGAGTTCTGTTCCGCGTGTTGCTGCTCCGGGCACTGCGGTGGTTCGGCGTGGTGTCGGTCGGCATGCTGCTTGTCGGTGTGGTGCCGTCGTCCGGCGGTCCTCAGTCCTGGCGCGACGTGGTCTTCGTAGACGACGAATCGTTGTCCGGTCGGGGAGATCCAGACCGTTCGTCCGGGGCCGTCCTGTTCGAGTACCCAGCCGGCTTCGCGCATGGTGTGATGCCCGCGGCACAGCACCGCGAGGTTGTCGTATTTCGTGTCGCCGCCTTGGGCCCAGGGGGTGGTGTGGTCGATGTCGCAGTCTTTCGCGAGCCGGCGGCAGCCGGGTGCGACGCAGGTCACGTCTCGGATCTGGAGTAGTCGGCGGAGTGCGGCGGGTGGCCGGTAGGTCTCCGCACTCAACGGGGTGCCCTCGATCGGGTCGGTAAGCACCCGGTACCAGGTGGCCGTGTCCCCGCAGAACTCGAGCGCGGTGTGGATCGGGATCGGGGTGCGGCCGGCGAGTTCCGCAGGGCCCGTGAACGCGGCCAACGAGACCGATCCCCCGACAGCCGTCTGCTCGGCGGGTACGGTCGATGTCGGTATTGATTCGGTCGTCACATCGATGGTCGATGCTGTCGATGCGGTCGGGGTCGTTGTGGCGCGGTCTGCAGTGATCAGGGAGATCGCGGGCACAGTGATCGCGACGGTGGCCTGGATCGGTTTCGCGACGTGGTTCGGGGAGTCCGGGGGGACCTGGCCGGTGAGGAGCAGGTCGGCGAGCACGTCGGCGCGGGTCTGGTCGAAGGTGCGTTCCTCGTCCGGGTGCTGGTCTGCGTCGTGGAGCTGTTTCGCTGTCTGAGTGAGCCGGTCGAAGATCCCCGCACCCACCACCGCGGGCAGGAGTGCGGAAAGCTGGCACATGCCATCCGGCTCGTCCTGGACCCACACCCGGCGCTCGTCCTGCGCCTGGCGGAGGCGGTGCTCGGTTTCCTCGGGTTCCAGGTCCGCCGCCACGCGCTTCGCATAGACCCGTAACCGGCCCGGCGTGGTTTCCAGGGCTTTCGCGACCACGAGTTCTTCATACACCCGGATCGACTCGGGACGGGTGAGGCCGTCGCCGCAGGACTCGATCACTCGCACATGCCCGGTGCTGATCGACCCTTGACCCCACGCGTCCGCGGTACGCGGGTACCGGGCCTCCAACGCCGGTGCCGCATTGAGCTTCGCCGCCACGGTCCGGTCACTGGTGCGGGTGGTGGCACCGATCTCCGCCGCGAGCGACTTCAGCTCTTGCTCGAACGCGTCGGGGCCGTGGCCGGCGGTGAGCTGCCGGCAGTGCTCGTACGAGGCCGCGAGGAGCTGGGTCTCGAGGGCTTCCGCGGAAGCCCGAAGTTTCGCCGCGTGACCGAGAGCGTCCAGGAGTAGCCGCCGGTTGTGCATGGCTGCCGGGGTACGGGTCCCGCCCTTGAGGTGTTCCGGGGTCCCCACGGGACGGGACAAAGTACTGGGACGGGGGCGGTCATCCCCGGCGTTGCCTGTGCTGCTGCGGACGTCAGGAGCAGAAGGAGTGCCACCGCTCGAGGTAGGAACATCCGTGCGCCGAGCCGCGTCGGCGGCCCCGGTGTCAGTCGTGGTCATCGTCCCCACCTCCTTCTCGTGCGGTGTGTTCACCTGCGGTGTTCGCGCATTCATTCTACTACGCGGGTCGCTGTTTTCTTCGGGTTGTGGATAACTCCGCAGTGGTTTTCATCCCGTGTTTTCCTGCCCGTGCAGTCATCACCGTGCAGTCATCACCGCGCAGCAGTCGCCGTTCAGCCGCGGCCGCGTAGTCGTCCCCTGGGCATTTGCCGGCGGGTGTTCCGGCATGTTTCGGGGAAGACAGCAGTGTGTTCGGGTTCATGACTGCAGTAGACCACGAGCCACCGACATCGCCGCGCCGGTACGGCGCAGGGTCATGCATGACGCATCGATTCGGCCCGTGGCGGCGCCGGCCCTCCTGCAAACACGTGAGCCTGCCGGTATCACCGCTCGATACTGTTCGACTGGCGTGCTTTCGGTCGCCGAAGGGCGGGGACGCGGCGTTGTGCACGTCAGGTGGGCAGGGTGGGCAGGAGCGAGGCGGATGCCTCGAATGAACCCGTAGAGCCAGCCTTTCGACGACCCGCAGCCCTGGATCTGCGTCGAGCATCGCGGCACCGGAGCCACGTCAAGCATCATGGCACCGGCGCCGCCGTGAGCATCGCCGGAAGGGGCGAGCAAACGGCTTCATCCCCGGCGCGCGTGCCCGCCGTCCCCTCACCCTGCGCGCAGCTGCCAGGCCGGCCTGCACGCCGCTAGGCTCGGGGTGCGCACCGTCTTTTCTTCGGCGGGAGCGGTCGGCCCGTCCGTCGCCCGGCCCGTCGATGTTCGTTCGAACGGTACCCGTTCGGCTGAAGCCCATTCGGTCGGCTTCGTTCGAACGCGCGTTGTCGGTTGAGCCGGGATCTTCGCCGGGTTCGGAGGTGCGGGGTTCAGTGTCGCCGGGCTCCGACGTGCTCGCTTCGGATGTACTCGGTTCGGACGTGCTCGGTTCGACCGCGCTCCGTTCAGGCGAGGTCGGTCCGGCCGGGCCGTCCGGACGAGGCCCCTCCCGGACGAGATCCGTCCAGACGCGCCCTGCCAGACGAGACCTCCTCGAATCGGCCCTACGCGGGCGAATGCCCTGCGGTAGGCGAATCACCTGCAGACAAATCGCCGGTAGACGAATCACCCGCGGACGAATCCTCCGAGTGCGAATCCCTACCCGAAGAACCCCCTGCGCGCGACCCCTCATCGCGCCCCACCTCGACCGCGTCATCCGCACGCCGCTCGACGAGCTCGTACACGCCCTTGAGCACCCGGTCGGGCCGGTAGGGGTGCTTCGAGATGTCGGTGGGGCTCGTGATCCCCGACATCACGAGGATCGTGTGCAGACCCGCCTCCATGCCGGCGAGGATGTCGGTGTCCATGCGGTCGCCGATCATCGCCGTGTTCGAGGAGTGCGCGCCGATCTTGTTCAGCGCGGAGCGGAACATCATGGGGTTCGGCTTGCCGATCACATAGGGCTCCGCGCCCGTCGCCTTCGTGATGAGCGAGGTGATCGCGCCGGTGGCGGGCAGGATGCCCTCGGGCGAGGGTCCGGTGGCGTCGGGGTTCGTGGCGATGAATCGTGCGCCGCCGCTGATGAGCCGGATCGCCTTGGTGATCGCCTCGAAGGAGTAGTTGTGGGTCTCGCCCACGACGACGAAGTCCGGGTCCTCCTCGGTCATGATGAAGCCGGCCTCGTGCAGCGCCGTGGTCAGCCCCACCTCGCCGACGACGAAGGTGGATCCGCCCGGCACCTGGCCCGCGAGGAAGTCGGCGGTGGCGAGCGCTGAGGTCCAGATGCGGTCCTCGGGCACGTTGAGGCCCTTGCTGCGCAGCCGCGCGGAGAGATCGCGCGCGGTGTAGATCGAGTTGTTGGTCAGTACGAGGAAGGGGACGTCGGCCTCGGTCCACTGCTGGATGAGCTCCTTCGCCCCGGGGAGCGCCTGCTGCTCGCTCACGAGCACGCCGTCCATGTCGGTGAGCCAGCATTCGATCTGGGGGAGTTCCATGCGGCCAGCCTAGCCCGGGGCGCGGCCGCGGAGAGGAAGTCCCATCCACCTCTCGGCGGCGCGATGCGCCCGGGCGCTCATGCCTCTGTTCGCGCCTGCGCCTGTGCGGATGTCGGCAGGGTCCGAGTCGCGCAGGGGCGGAAGCGGATGGATCGCGCACATCTGCGGCTCCGCGTCGCCGGCGACTCCTCCAAGGTCGTACGAATTGCGTCGCTAAATGTTCTATATGACACTAGAACAACAGGATCATCTTCGGGGCGCGGGCCGAGAGCACGCAGCCCGGCGGGCGCCGAGGAAATCGAGACGAGGGAGCGGACGATGAAGAACGAGACTGATGCAGCCGCGAAGAGCGGGGGACTGCCGATAGCGGTGTTCGTGGTGGTGGCGTTCGCGCTCGCGTGGCTCATCGCGCTGCCGCTCTGGTTCGGCGACGGGCTGCAATCCGCCAACGCGCGCACCCTGATGACGGCGATGATGTTCGCGCCGACGGCGGCCGCGCTCATCACGGTGTTCTTCATCGAGAAGCCCAAGCACAAGGCGCGGGCGCTGGGGCTCGTGCCGCTCCGTCCCGCGGGGAGGCTCATCGGCTATCTCGCGCTCGGCCTGGTGCTCCCGGTGCTGCTCACCCTGGCGGCGCTCGTGGTCGGCTCGTGGCTCGGGCTCTTCCCCGCCGACTTCATCCACTTCTCCGGATTCCAGCAGCTGCTCGAGCTGAGCGGGCAGGCCGACCTGCCCGTGCCCCTGGGCGTGCTCGTCGCGAGCCAGTTCCTCAACGTGCTCATCGCCGCCCTCTTCGTCAACATCCTCCCCGCGCTGGGCGAGGAGATCGGCTGGCGCGGATGGCTGCTGCCGAAGCTGCTGCGCTTCGGGCCGTGGCCTGCGATCCTCCTCTCCGGGGCGATCTGGGGGCTGTGGCACGCGCCGATCATCCTGCTCGGATACAACTATCCGGGCACGCCGGGATGGCTCGCGGTCCTCGCGATGGTCGGCTCCTGCATCGTCCTCGGCGGCATCTTCGGATGGCTCCGGCTGCGGGGCGGGTCGGTCTGGCCCGCCGCGCTGGCGCACAGCAGCCTCAACGCGGCGGCGACGCTGTTCGTCGTGTTCTACGAGCGCGACGGCGTGTTCGACCCGCTGCACGCGAACATCACCGGATGGAGCGGCTGGATCGTGCCCGCCATCCTCCTCGTCGTGATCGTCGCGGCCAAGAAGTTCACGCCCTTCGTCCCGGCGCCGAAGCCCGCGCGGGAGCCCGCCCCGGAGCCGAGGTCGGCAGCGGAATCGGCGCCGGCCGAGTGAGCGCGCGGCCGCGGCGGGTCCGACGCGATCCCGGCCCGGCTGCTGACCGCCTGTGGAGCCGGCCAGGAGGTCGAGGTGGTGCGGGTCTCGGACGCGAATCCCGACATCCTCCGGTTCCTCGCGGACCGGGGCATCGTGGTCGGCTCCGCGCTGAAGGTCGTGGCGCCCATGACGACCACCGGCCTCATGACCATCCGGCATCGCGGCTCGGACATCGAGCTGAGCGCGCCCATCGCCACCGCGATCCACGTCGTCGCGGATGTGTTGCGGACGGACTGAACTCGGCGACGGAAACTCTGGAGTGAGATTGTACAGAGGTGTACAATATCTCCATGCCCACTATCAGCGCCAGCGCCGCACGGCAGACGTTGCCTGCTCAGCTCGATCGAGTCGAGAAGGGCGAAGAGGTTGCGATCACGCGTCATGGCCGGGTGGTCGCCGTACTGGTGCACCCGGATCTGCTTGCGGCTCGCCGCGCCTCGGAGGCCTGGGGTCGGGCCGATCGCATCGATGCGCTGCTGGAGCAGGCGCGGGCCGAGCCTCTTCGGGCTCCCGTCATCGAGCGAGAGCGAGCGGAGGAGCTCGTGGAGCAGGCTCATGCGGATCGCGACGCACGGTGAAGGGGAAGACTGCCTTCGACGCCGATGTGCTGATCTACGCCGCAGCTGCGGGGCATCCTCTCGGCTCCCGAGTCGCCGCGTTGTTCCGGGAGGCCGGTGAGGAGACCGCCGGCGTGGGATCGGTGCTGCTGCTCCCGGAGGTCTTGTCGAAACCGATGCGGGACGACCCCGAATCCGACGAGACCGGGGCGCTGCTGAGTCTGCTGAGCCGCATCAATCTGGTTCCGCTGGACGGTCCCGCCTCGCGGTTGTCGCTCGCGCTTTCGGTGTCCTACGGTCTTCGCGCTGCGGATGCAGCCCATCTGGCGACAGCGGTATCCTCGGGCGCCGATCGATTCCTCACCAATAATCGCAAGGACTTCGCGAAGACGATCAGCGAGATCGACATCGTGTACCCCGACGAGTTGCCGCCGGCGGAATAGGGAGTCGGGGAATGGGAGGGCGCCCGCCTTCCGCGTCATCGCCCGCGCCGCCCTTCACCGGCGAACCCGCCATTGTTCGCATATGATCTAGAACATGTTGTTCCGAGTGGATCAGAGCTCGTCGGTGTCGCTCGCCGACCAGATCGCCGTGCAGATCCGCGCGGCCATCGTCTCCGGCGATCTCGCTCCGGGCGAGCGGCTGCCCCCTGCACGGGAGCTCTCGGTCTCGCTGCGGGTGAACATGCACACCGTGCTCCGCGCGTATCAGCGGCTGCGCGACGAGGAGCTCATCGAGATGCGCCAGGGCCGCGGCGCCTACGTGCGCGAGGACGCCGGGGCGCTCGCGGTGCGCGTGGGCGAGCTCGCGATGCAGCTCGCCGAGGAGGCGCGCAAGCTGGGGCTCTCGCCGCAGGACGTGCACGCCCGCATCGACCGGCTGATGGGAGGAACCGCGTGAGGACAGCCCGCAAGACGTTCGCGATCCTCCTGCTCTGGCTGCCCGCCGCGGTCATCCCCGTCACCTGGGCGCTGTGGCGCTCGCGGCTGCCGCGGGAGCTGCCCTCGCATTGGAGCGCGAGCGGCCCGGCCGACTCCGCGACGGACGGCGCGACGCTGTTCGCCTGGCTGCTCGGCGTCGCGCTGGCCGCGGCGGCGGTGGGCACGGCGCTGCTGCTCGCGCCGCTCAAGGGCAAGTGGACGCAGCGGGCGATCGGCGGTCTGGCCGGATCCACGGTCGCGCTGGTGCTGGGCCTCTGGCTCATGAGCACCGCCACGGCGCTCGACGTCGCCGACCCGTACACGGTCGAGCTCGGGCCGTGGATCATCCCCAGCATGGTGGCGCCGCTGTACGGCCTGCTGCCGGTGGCGCTGCTGCCCAAGGGCGACTCGCCGCCCGTCGGCGTGGCTGAGCCCGAGCGGGTCGAGCCGCTGCGACTGCGCGAGGGGGAGAGCGTCGCCTGGAGTCGCACGATCTCCTCCTGGCTGTTCGTGGCGGTGGCCGTCCTCACGCTCGCCATCGGCGTGCCCAGCTACCTGCCGGCGATCCTTGACGGGGGACTGCGAACGGTGGGATGGACGATCATCCCGTACCTCGCCGGCCTCCTGCTCGTGCTGCTGTTCTGCGCCTACCGCGTCACCGTCGACTGGCGCGGATTCCGGGTGACCTCCATGCTGCTCGGCATCCCGCTGAAGCGCGTCGCGGCCGAGCAGCTCGTCGAGGTCGAGGTCGCCACGCTCGAGCCCATGGACTGGGGCGGCTGGGGCTTCCGCATCATGCCGGGCCGGTCGGCGATCATCCTGCGGAAGGGGCCGGGCCTCGTCCTCACGCAGGCCGACGGCAGGCAGTTCGCGATCACGCTCAAGCGGCCCGAGCAGCCCGCGAGCGTCCTGCTCGGGCTCATCGCGGATGAGGAGGGCGGCTCGAGCGGCGCGCGGGGAGGGGCGTCAGGAGGATGAGCGAGGGGGCGTGGGGCGCGCGGGCAACGCCGCCGTCGCAGGCGAGGCGGCCGCCGAAGCTCCGCGGAATCACGAGCCCGCGCCGGTAGTCTGGGCCGACCCGAGGAAGCGCGATCGGCGGCGCACCCGCGCGATCGGCGCCCGCGACGGCCGGGCCGTCGCCGCACACGAGAGAGGCTCCAGCGCATGACGACCGCATCCCACGAACAGCCCGAGCCCGGCATCCTCATCGATCTCCGGTCGCTGCCCAACCTCCGCGACATCGGCGGCTACCCGGTGGCCTCCGGAGGCCGCGTGCGCACGGGCAGGCTCTACCGCTCCGTCGCGCTGGACCGCCTCACCCCGCCCGACGCCGAGGTGCTGCGACGCTTCGAGGTCCGCACGGTGTTCGACCTGCGCACCGAGCACGAGCGCACCGCCGCGCCCGACCGGCTCCCGGAGGGGGCCGCCGCGGTGGTCTGCGATGTGCTCGCGGAGGCGACGGCGATGGCGCCGGCCGAGCTGCTCGACGTGGTGCAGCATCCCGCCCGCGCCGCCGAGGCGCTCGGCGGCGGCAAGGCCGTCGAGATGTTCCGCGGCGCCTACCGGGAGATCGTGTCCTCCGGCAGCGCGCTGCGCGCCTACCGCACCTTCTTCCTGCGCATGGCCGAGGCGGACGCCCCCGCGCTGGTGCACTGCACCACCGGCAAGGACCGTACCGGCTGGGCCTCGGCCGCGACCCTGATGCTGCTCGGCGCGGAGGAGGAGCACGTCTTCTACGACTACGAGCTCACGAACCGCTACCTGCTGCCGAGGTTCGACGCGCTCTTCGCGCAGTTCGCCGCGGACGGCGGCGATCCCGAGATCCTCAAGCCCGTGCTCGGCGTCGACCCGGACTATCTGCGCACGGCGATCGACGAGATGACGGCGCGCTTCGGCTCCGTGAGGGGCTACTTCTCGGACGGGCTCGGCATCGACGCGGACGCGCAGGAGCGGATCCGCGAGTCGCTCATCGAGTGATGCCGTCGCTCGGCCGATGCCGCGCGTCGCGGGCATGTCCGATGGCGGCGGTACGGTGCGGGCATGATGACGGACGATCTCGACGCGCTGCTCCAGCGGCTCGCACGCCAGCGGTTCCGCGCCCGATTCCACCTGCGCGGCCGCGAGCTGGAGACGGCGCGGACGCGCGGGCACGACACGATGCGCCGGCACGCGGCGGAGCTGATCGAGCGGCGGCTCGCGCCGGCCGAGCCCACGAACGACGGCAGGCAGACGCCGTACCGCGGGCACCCGGTGTTCGTCGCCCAGCACGCGACCGCCACGTGCTGCCGCACGTGCCTGCACCGGTGGCACGGCATCCCGCCGGGCCGTGCGCTCGACGGCGCCGAGCGCGCCCGCGTGGTGGAGGCGATCTGCCGCTGGATCGAGCGCGAGTGCGGCCGGGCCGGCACGGCGGGCTGAGACGGTCGGATCGAGCGGGTCGGATTGCGCCGGAAGGCTGCCGGAGAGACGTCGGGATCGGGCTCAGCCCCCGGGCTCCGGCGGGGATCCTCGGGCCGGGGCTCGGCCCGATGGGCTCAGTTCGTCCGGCGGGTGCCGAACACGTCGGCCCGGCGGAGATGGCCGGCGAGGTCCTCGGTCAGCGGCAGGGCGTCGAGCTCCTCGTCGGATGCCCAGCGCGCGTCGTCGGCGTCGTCGCCCGGGCGGAGCGTCCCGCCCAGCACCGTGGCGGCGAAGTCGTGCACCTCGAACGTCCGGCCGTCGCCGGTGGGGATGCGTACGACCCACAGCTCCTCGTGGATCTCGACGTGCAGGCCGGTCTCCTCGAGGGCCTCGCGCGCGGCGGCCTCCGCGAACGTCTCGCCGGGCTCGCAGCGTCCGCCGGGCACCGACCAGCGCCCCCGCTCGGGCTCGTGGCCGCGGAGGACGAGCAGCACGCGACGCCGGTCGTCCAGGATGATCGCGCTCGCCGCGCGGACGACGCCGCTCACCCGGCGACCTTCCCGCAGGCGAGTACGAGCGGGCGCATCGGCGCCCGTCTCGGCGATGGCGCGCTGGGGTGCATGCCCCGAGCATACCCATCCGGTCAGATCCGTCCCCGAGCGCATCCGAGCCGCGCGGGGCCGCGACTTCGAGGGCGCGGAAACGGCGTCGCGTTTGCCATTTCGGCGGGGCTTCCGCAAGGCTGTTGGATGCACATCGACCGATCTACAGAACGGAAAATGGGAAAATGAGCTCTCAGGAGCACACCTCCAGTACGTCCGAGAGCGGCGAGCCGCCCGAATCGAACGGGCCCGGGCAGGCCGCCGCCGTCGATGAGTCAGGGCTCCCCGAGACGGTGCGGCTGCACCGGGCGGTGCAGATCGGCGACGACGACACGGACGCGAAGATCGTCGCCAAGCTGCGCCGTCACGGCGTGCGCATCGGCAAGGGCATGATCTCACCGCGCGTCTTCTGGCCGGCGCTCATCGTAGTGCTCGGCGTCGCGCTGTTCGCGATCCTCCTGCCGGATGTGGCGGGAGAGGTATTCATCACGGTCCAGGACTGGATCGTCGCGACCTTCGGCTGGTACTACATGCTGGTCATCGCCCTCTTCATCGTGCTGGCGATCTTCATCGCCTCCTCCTCGCTCGGGAAGATCCGGCTCGGGCGCGACGACGAGCGGCCCGAGTACGGCGTGCTCTCGTGGTTCGCGATGCTCTTCGCCGCGGGCATGGGCATCGGCCTCGTCTTCTACGGCGTCGGGGAGCCCGTCACCTACGCCACCGTCGAGCAGAAGCCCGGCTGGGACGGCAGCCAGGAGGAGCTCGCGGGGCTCGCGATGGCCCAGACCTTCATCCACTGGGGCCTGCACCCGTGGGCGATCTACGCGATGATCGGCCTCGCGGTCGGCTACGCGATCCACCGCCGGGGCCGCCCCGTCTCGATCCGCTGGGCCCTCGAGCCGCTGTTCGGCGAGCGGGTCAAGGGCTGGGTCGGCGATGTCATCGACATCCTCGCGATCTTCGGCACCGTCTTCGGCATCGCGACCTCGCTCGGCCTCGGAGTCCAGCAGATCTCGTCGGGCATGCAGTCCATCGGCATCGTCGACACCGTCGACAACACGATCCTCGTGATCCTCATCGCGGTGATCACCTTCCTCGCGACCTTCTCGGTGGTCAGCGGCCTGGGCGCGGGCATCAAGTGGCTCTCGAACATCAACCTGTCGCTCGCCGGGCTGCTGCTCGTGAGCGTGCTGCTGCTCGGGCCCACCCTGTTCCTGCTGCAGAACTTCACCGAGTCGCTCGGCTACTACCTCGCGAACTTCATGCAGATGACCTTCGACGTCGGCGCCTTCCACCGCACCGACGAGGCGCAGGGCTGGTTCTCGAAGTGGACCATCTTCTACTGGGGCTGGTGGATCTCCTGGTCGCCCTTCGTCGGCATCTTCATCGCGCGGATCTCGCGCGGCCGCACGGTGCGCCAGTTCATCACGGGCGTGCTGCTCGTGCCGGCGCTGGTCGGGTTCATCTGGTTCTCGGTGATGGGCGGCGCGGGGCTCTTCCGCCAGCTCTTCGGCGAGGGCGATCTCGTCGAGAACGGCGAGGTGAACGCCGAGGGGGCGCTCTTCACGGTGCTCGGCGGGCTGCCGATGGGCAGCATCCTCTCGATCGCCGGCATCATCATCGTGGCGCTGTTCTTCATCACCTCCTCCGACTCCGGTTCGCTCGTGGTCGACATGCTCGCCTCCGGCGGACACCCCAACCCGCCGGTCTGGTCGCGAGTGCTGTGGTCGCTCATCGAGGGCCTCGTGGCGATCGGCCTGCTCGTGGCGGGCGGATTGCAGGGGCTGCAGTCGGCGGCCCTCGCGACGGCGCTGCCGTTCAGCGTGGTGCTGCTGCTCATGAGCTGGGCCACGGTGAGAGCCCTGGTGCTCGACGACAAGGTGCGCAAGCGCGACGAGCAGCGCGAGCGGCTCGAGCGGGTCACGCAGCGGATCACCGACGAGTGGGCGAGCACCATCGGCGAGCGCCCCGAGGTCGAGACCTACGTCGACGACCGCATCGACTACCGGCTCTCGCGCACGCGCGGGATGTTCTCGCGGCGGGACCCCGAGGACTAGCGCGGCGGCGCCCCGCAAGATGCGTCGCAGTCCGTCGTTCCGGCCCGGTCGGAACGACGGACTGTGACGCATCTGCGGCATGCTGGTCCTGCGGAGTGAACCGTCTCCGCATCGCTCGAGAACGGACCGCCGATGACCCCGACCGCACGGCTGCTGCTGATCATCCAGATCGGCGTCCTCGCGATCCTGCTCGTCGCGGGCGGCCTCGCGCACGACGGCCGCTCCCGCACCTGGGAAGGAGAGTCGCGCCGATGACGCCTGAGGAGATCCGGAGGGTCGAGTCGGCGACCGGCGCAGCCGTGCGCGAGGTCCGGTCGCTCGCAGGCGGGTACTCGCATGCGACGAGCCTCGTCGAGCTCGCCGACGGCGGGCGCGTCGTCGTCCGGTGCGGCGGCGAGGCCCCGCTCGTGGAGGCGGCCGTCATGCGCGAGGCCGCCCGCGCCGGCATCCCCGTCCCCGCGGTGCGGTGCGTCCTGCCGGCCTCCGACGGCGGCGACCGGGCCGTGACGGTGCTCGAGTTCGTCGAGGGCGAGCTGCTGGGCGAGGTGCTCGAGGCGGACCGCTGCGCGCCGGAGGATGCGGCGGCGCTCGGGGCCGAGGTCGGGTCGACGATCTCGAGGATCGGGAGGGTCTCGTTCGACCGGCCCGGATTCTTCGACGGCGAGGGGCTCGCGCCGGGAGCGGGGGAGCCGTGGTCGGCGCAGCTGCCGGCGTTCGCGCGGCAGTGCATGGCGAGGACGCCCGCGGAGCGTCTCGCGGCGGAGGAGCGGGAGGCCTGGGCAGCGCTCTGCGCGCGGCTCGCCCCCGCGCTCGACCGGGTCGACGCGCATGCGCGGCTCGTGCACGCGGACGCCAATCCCAAGAACATCCTGATCTCCCGCCGCTCCGGCGCATGGCAGGTGGCCGCGGTGCTCGACTGGGAGTTCGCCTTCTCGGGTAGCCCGTACGCCGACGCCGCGAACATGCTGCGTTTCGAGCGGGACTACCCGGCCGGCTTCCGCGAGGGCTTCCGGGCGGGATTCGCCGCGCGGCCCCCTGCGGGGCTGCCGCTCGAGGCCGATTGGCTCTTCCTCGGCCGCATCCTCGACATGTTCGCGCTGAGCGACCTCGCGACCCGGCCGCCAGGCCACGCGATCGCGGACCGGGCCGCCGCCGCGATGCGCGGCTGGCTCGAGGAGGGCGTGCCGGACCGCCCCTGAGCGGCGGGAGCCGTGTCGCCCGAGCCGGACGGGTCCCGTCGGACGAACCCCGCCGGATGGGCCCCGTCGGAAGGGCCCGGCGCCGTCCGGCTCAGGGCTTCGTCGGTGCCGGCTCCTCCGCGTCCGGCGGGCAGGTCGAGTCGGGGTCCTGCGTCTCGTCGCCGGGCTCGTCCGCACCGGCCTCGTCCTCGCAGGTCTCCTCGCCGGGGCCGCTGCCCGGGCCCTCGGATTCGCCCGGCTCCTCGGGACCGCCGGTCGGGGTCGGCTGCGGCGATTCTCCGGGGCCATCGGTCTCCTCGGGCGAGTCCGTCTCGCCCGGGCCGTCGGTCGGACCGGGATCCTCGCCCGGGGCGGGGGTCTCGCTCGGGTCGGGCGTCGGGGTGGGCGACGGCGAGGGGTTCCCGTGCTCGTCGGGGTCCACGTCGAGCGTGTCCTCGTCCGGCTGCCAGCCCTCGCCCTCGGCGTCGGGGTCCTGATCCTTCGCCCAGTCGACCGGCGGACGGTCGATGATGTCCACGTCATGACCGTCGGCGTATTTGCGCAGGAACGAGAGCGGGTCCACGTGCGTGCCCTGGATGATGATCTCGAGGTGCAGGTGCGGGCCCGTGGAGGCGCCGGTGTTGCCGAGCGAGCCGATACGCTCGCCCGCCTGCACCCGCTCGCCCACCGACACGGTGATGGAACCGGTGTGCAGATGCCCGTAGACGGAGTGCGTGATCTTGCCGTCGATCCGATGCTCGATCACGACGTGCACGCCGAGACCGCCGCGGTCGGCGGCCGAGAGGTCCACGACCACGCCGTCGGCGATCGAGCCGACGGGCATCCCTACCGCGCCCGCGAAGTCGAGGCCGCGATGGTTGGAGGAGCAGCCCGCGCACGGGGAGGTGCGGGGGCCGAAGTACGAGGTGATGTTGCGGTCGCGCGTCGTGAGCGGCCACTGCACGAGCTGATCCGAGCGCCCTGGGGGAGAAGCGGCCCCGGAGAGCTGGTCGCCCGGTGGCGCGAGGCCCGGGGCGCCGCTCCCGCCGGCCCCCTCGAGCGCGGCGTCGTGGGTGCCGCGCCCGCCCTGGCCGTCGAGGCCGCCGGCCTCCGACTCCGCGTCCGGGCCGGTCACCAGCGTGGGCTCGGGCGCTGCGGTCGGGACGGTCTCGATGGCGGCCGGGGCGCCCGACGGGTTGAGCAGCTGGGCGCCCGAAGCCGCCGCGAGTGCGGCGACGATGGCCCCGGCCAGGCACAGCCGCGCGAGTTTGCGGCGTCGAAGCACGGCGGGCGACGGGAGTGCGGCGTGTTTGGGACTCAAAGCGCGGGTTCCTCGAGGAGCGACGGGCATGCCTGGATGCGGGTCTGGTGCGGCCTCGCGGCAACAGCGCCGCGATGCTCCGGATTCTGCCACCTCAGCCTGCCGATATGCCTGGGAAACCGGCGGTCGGCACCGGAGGAGGGGTGGAACTCAGACCGGGGTACTACCCGGCGTCCCCGCGGCGATCCGCGCGAGCGCCGCGAGGTGGCCCTCGAGCGCACCGCGGCCCTTGCCGGTGAGCGCCACCCAGGTGAGCCGCCGCGCATCCCCGCGCTTCGGGGAGGGGCCCTTGTCGACGAGCACGAAACCCGCCTGGGCCAGCACTTTGAGGTTTTTCGAGAGTGTCGTGTCGCTCACGCCGAGCGTGTCCCGGATCGCCGCGAACTCGAGCTGCTCGGGCGCGCGCAGCAGCCCGCAGATGCGCAGGCGCACGGGGGAGTGGATGATGTCGTCGAAGACTGGCTCCGCGGTCACGCGGCGCCCCCGGCGATCTCGACGCCGATCGCGGCGTCGTAGCGGGGTCCGAGGAGCAGGATGGCCGCGAGCGCGAGCGCGGCGGGCAGGACCGCCCACCACGCCGATATCGGGAGGAACGAGATCGCGAGCGCCGCCGCGAAGGCGATCGCCACGAGGACGACGAGGCGGACGAACTCCCTCCGGCTCCGAGGGCCGGTGGGGCGGCTCACCGCGACGCCGGTGCGCCGTCGCAGGATCCCGGCGAGCAGCCCCGACCCGAAGATGGCGAGCGACGTGAAGAAGATCGAGACCGGGCCGGGCTGCGACAGCGCGCCCACGGCCGGAGCCACGAGCACGCCGACGGCGGGGTAGTACCAGCCCGGCGTGCTCGCGCGGCGGGCCAGCTCGGCGCCGTCGGCCTCGAGCCGCCCGAGCGTCTCGCGGGCGTCCTCCGGGCTGGGCCGCCGCCCGCCTTCCTCGTCCGAGTGACTTTCCATATCGGCAAGCATACGGAGCACTTGCCCTGTTGGAAAGTCTTTTCCGGCGGAGTGCCCTCGACGAGGTGCCGTTCCGGATGCGAATAGCCCGCAGACCTCGATATCCGGGCTCTGCGGGCTATTCGCATCCGGAACGGCAGCCCCAGGCGACAGCGGGCGCCGCCGGCGCACGCGGGGACGCCGACGCGGCCGGGAAACCGGAGGCGCCTACCGCTTGCGCGGCCTGCCGAGGAACGCGCGCATCGAGGCGCGGACTGCGGGGTGCCGCTGCGCGCGGGCGAGGTAGGTGTTGAGCTCCGCCACCGTCGTCTCGGCGTTCGCGGCCCGGGCGTGGAGCCGTTCCCGCTCCGCCTCGAGGGACTCGGTCGCGGCGAGCTGCTGGTAGAACTCGCCGGTGCGGTACTCGAGCAGGGCGCGCAGCTCGGCGGCCTCGGTCATGTGCGGGGCCACGAGTCGGTTGCGCGAGCGCAGCTCCGCCTCGTCCTCGAACCACTCGGGCTCGGGCTCGAAGGTCGCGCGCAGCCGCTCCGGCAGCCTGGCGCCGTCGGCGAGCAGGCCCGACAGCTCCTCCTGCAGCCGGACGTCGCGCACGAAGCCGGGCGTCAGGGTTTCGGCGCCGTCGAGCTCCGGGTGCCGCGCCACGAAGAAGTGCTCGAGCTCGCCGGCCTCGAGCCAGCGGGCGTCGCGCATGCCGTGGTGGCGCGGCGAGGGCGTGCGGCCCGAGGCGCGGTACCCCTCGGCGGTGACGCGCACGCGGTTCTCGTACACGGGCCACGCGCGGTACGGCATGTGCAGCACCTCGAGCCGAGCGGCTTCGGGAATGTCGGCCGGGTCCGCGAGCGGCAGATCCGTGGCGTGATTGCCCTGCACCACCGAGACGTCGGGGGCGCCGCGGTGCACGCAGTTCTGGGTGGGATGCGCGTGCAGCCCCACGGCGCGCAGCGCCTCCTCCTCGCGCTCGTCCCGCCAGCAGCGGCTCGGCAGCGCGGCGCCGGCGCGCACCGGCCGCCCCATGAGGTTGCGCACCGGCACGTCGAAGCTCTCGACGGCCGCGGGAACCGCACGGAGGGCGTCCGCGAGCGACCGGTCGCCGCTCGCGAACCAGAACTCGTCCGCGTCGGCGTTGATCACCCAGGCCGCGCCGTGCACGCGCGCGGCGCGGCGCGCCATGCCTGTCACGACCTCCGCCTGCTGCTTGCGGTGGCGCGGGTCGTCGTGCAGCTCGAGCACCCCGAGCCGCTCGTAGTCGGCGAGCACCTCGCGCGTGCCGTCCACCGAGCCGTTGTCGGTGGCGATGACGAGGTCCACGCCCTGCGCGAGGTGGTGCTCGAGCATCGCGGCGACGACGTCGACCTCGTCCCGCACCATGAGCGTCATGACGATGGGGCCGTCGCCGCGGTCGGCGGGATTCGGTGCTGCGGTCACGGGATTCCTATTCGATCGTCGCGGAGGCGGGGGAGTAGGTGAGGCCGACGGAGCGCTCGTCGCTCTCGACGAGGAAGGACGCGGCGTCGTCGAGGCGCGAGACCTCCTCGTCCTGGTCGTCGTAGAAGGCGGCGGTGAGCGTGTACTCCTGGTGCGGGAGCGAGAGCCGGGGCAGCACGAAGCGCACCGTGCGGGCGCCCTCCGAGAGTCTCGAGATCGGCAGCCCCGCGCGGCGGGCGCTGGTCATCAGCGCCATCTGCCGCAGGCCGTTCGTGATGCTGAGGCCGACGTTCCAGCCCTCGAGCTCCTGGAAGATCTCGAGATCCACCTCGACCACGAGGTCCTCGCCGGGGGAGAGCCGCTCGCCCTCGAGCACCGGGCGCACCGCGGTGATCCTGCCCGCCCGCCGGCCGATCGCCGCGAGGCGCGCCTTCGACGCATCCGCCTCGACGAGGCTGTCGAAGCCCGAGCGCAGCACGCCCACCGCGTCCTCCGGGTCGCCGTCGAACACGACGTTGCCGTGGCCGAGCACGAGCGCGCGGGTGCAGAACTCGGTGATCTGCGAGAGCGTGTGCGTCACCATGATGATCGTGCGCCCCTCCTCCTGGAAGGTGCGGATGCGCTCGAGGCACTTGCGCTGGAACGCCTCGTCGCCGACCGCGAGCACCTCGTCCACGAGCAGGATGTCGGGGTCGACGTGCACGGCGACCGCGAAGGCGAGTCGCACGTACATGCCCGAGGAATAGAACTTCACCTGCGTGTCGATGAACTTCTCGATGCCCGAGAACGCGACGATCTCGTCGAAGTAGCGGTCGGTCTCCTGGCGCGAGAGCCCGAGGATCGAGGCGTTGAGGTAGATGTTCTCGCGGCCCGTGAGGTCCTGGTGGAAGCCCGCGCCGAGCTCGAGGAGGGCGGCGATGCGCCCGCGGTGCAGCACGCGGCCGCTCGAGGGCGCGAGGATGCCGCCGACGATCTTCAGCAGCGTGGACTTGCCCGAGCCGTTGGGGCCGATGAGGCCGATCGTGTTGCCGGCGTTGATGTCGATCGACACGTCGCGCAGCGCCCAGAAGTTCTCGGCGAACCGCGCGGTGCGGCGGGGGTGCAGGATGCGGTCCTTGAGCGACTTGTCCTGGCGGATGACGAAGCGCTTCGAGACGTCCTGCACGGAGATGACGGTGGGGTTCGAGGTCACTAGAGCTCCTGCGCGAAGTTGCCCTGCAGCCGAGCGAAGATGCGCTGGGCGAGGAAGACGAGGACGAGTCCGATGAGGCCGGCGATGAGCATCCGCAGCGCGAGGTGCTCGGGCATGATCGCGCCCTCGCCCGCGCCGGGCGCCCAGAACGCGGCCTGGAAGCCGAGCACCGCGAGGGTCATCGGGTTGTCGAGGTACACCTCGAGCAGCCAGGAGGGGATGCCGAACTCCACGAACGCGTCGCCCACGAACTGCCACGAGTAGACGATGGGGGAGGCCCACATCATGAGCATGACGATGACCTCGATGAGGTACTGCATGTCGCGCAGGTACACGTTGATGGCCGAGAGGGCGAGGCCGATCGCGAGTCCGTAGATGAGGATGAGCACGACCGCGGCGAGCGCGAACAGCAGGTTCCAGCCGAGCACGAAGGTGCCGGTGACCAGCGCCGCGGCGGTGAGGATGAGCAGCTGCAGCGCGAAGTTGAACCCGGCCGAGCCGATGCCCGCGAGCGGGAAGATCTCGCGCGGCAGGTAGACCTTCTTCACGAGCCCGGCGTTCGCGACGATCGAGCCGGTCATCACCTGCAGGATCTCGCTCGCGAGGCCGTAGATGGTGAGGCCGGCGAAGATGTAGACGGCGAACTCGGGGATCGACCGCGCGGCCCCGAGGAAGTGCCCGAGCACGAGGTAGTAGATGAGCAGCTGCGTGAGCGGACGCACGAGGCCCCACGCGAAGCCGAGCACCGAGTCCTTGTACCGGGCCTTGACCTCGCGCGCGATGAGCAGCCGCAGCAGCTCGCGCCGCTGCCAGATGTCGCGGATCGAGTGGAAGAACCCGACGAACAGGGCCCCCCGGGTTCCGGTCTGCTGCAGCGGGAGCGCGGCCAGGCGCGCGTTGCGCGCGAGGGTCGCGGCCCGAATGTCATCGAGTTCTTCCATAGCTGATGAGAGTCTACCGAGGCCCCTGCCCGTAGACTGGCAGCCGCGACGGCCGCGTTCGGCGGGCGGGCACGTGTTGGGCGAGCAGGAGGATGGCCGTGGCCGAATCGGTCGAAACCGCCGACGGGGCGGACGAGGTGCGCAGGCTCCGCGGCGAGCTGCGCGCGGCGCGGCTCGAGGCATCCGAGCTGCGGCGGAGCCTCGACGAGCTCGAGCGGCGCCACGCCGCCCAGAAAGCCGCCTCGGAGCACTTCGCGAAGCAGCTCAAGGAGCTGCGCAACTCGCGCTCCTGGCAGGTGACGGCGCCCCTGCGGCGCGCGATGCGGAACGGGCGCGGGTAGCGCGTGCGCAGCCTCTTCTACGACGCCCTCGAGCCGCAGCTGCGCTGGGAGAACGACCTGCGCGTGCCGTATTACGCCGACCGGGTCGCCGTGGTCGCCTCGTGGTCGCTGAATCCGCGCCTCTCGCGCTCGCTCAGCGAGCTCGTGCGGCAGGTGTCCGGCCGCGGCTACTTCGTGCTGCTCGTCAGCGCGTGCCCGGACCCGGCGCCGCTCGAGTGGGCCGGCGAGGCGCCGGAGCGGGTGGCGATCCTGCGCAAGCCGAACATCGGCTACGACTTCGGCAGCTGGGCCGCCGCGTACCTCGCGCAGCCGCAGCTCTTCGAGGCCGACCGGGTGCTGCAGCTCAACGACTCCCTGCTCGGCCCCTTCGACCGCATCGACGCGGTGCTCGACGACTTCGAGGGGACCTACGGGGACTGGTGGGGGATGGTGCGCAGCACGCAGTTCCGCGACCACCTGCAGAGCTTTGTGCTCGGCTTCACCCCCGCGGTGCTGCAGTCGCCCGACTTCCAGGGGTTCTGGCGGGGCGTGCGCATCCAGGGGGACAAGGACGAGGTCATCCGCCGCTACGAGCTCGGCCTCTCGGCGCTGCTCTACGGCGAGGGCTTCGCCGGCACCGCGCTCCTCGAGCCGCAGCTGGTCGGCACCGACCACGCGAATCCCATGATCACCCGATGGGACGCGGTGCTCCGGGAAGGCGTCCCGTTCATCAAACGCGAACTCATCACCCGACCCGAGATCGTGCCGGACGGCGATCGCATCCCGCAGCGGCTGCGCGACGAGTTCGGCATCGAGATCGCCGACTGGCTGTAGCCCGGATCCGTCGACGACGAGACCGGAATCGAGAAAGGACGGGCCACCATGCGCCGGATCACGAAAGCAGGCATCAAGCGCCGACTGGTGCGCGGACGCGAGATCATCGGCGACCGCATCGCAGGTCGCACCGCACCCGCCGGGGCCACCGGCACCGGCGTCGACCTCGAGGCCTGGCTCGAGCGCGGCGCGGGCGCGCACTTCGTCGGGTTCCCCGCGAAGTGGCGGGTCGACCACCCGCCGCTCGCCGAGCCGGCGCCCATCGGCGTGCATCTGCACGTCTACTATCCCGAGCTGGTCGCGGAGCTGTGCGAGCAGCTGCGGGCGATCGCGCACCCCTTCGACCTGATCGTGACGAACGCGTCGGGCGCAGCGCTCGACGCGGAGGCGCTGCGCTCGAGCGGCGCGAAGCACGTGCGCGTGCTCGAGGTCGCGAACCACGGCCGCGATATCTGGCCGCTGCTGCAGATCGTGAACGCGGGGCTGCTCGACCCCTACGACATCGTCCTCAAGGTGCACACGAAGAAGAGCGAGTGGCGCGAGGGGCACGACACGCTCGCCGGCTCCGGCCGGGAGTGGAAGGAGGGGTTCTACCGCGACCTGCTCGGCGGCGCCGAGAACGTGGACGCGATCCTCGCCGAGCTGCTCGACAACCCGCGGGCGGGCGTGATCACCGCCGAGCACGCGATCGTGGGCCCCGAGCACTGGGGCGGCGACGAGCCCTTCGTGCGCGAGCTCATGCGCCGCCTGCGGCTCCGCCTCGACCGGGACGCGCTCGAGTTCCCCTCCGGCTCCATCTACTGGATCCGCGGCTTCCTGCTGCAGGGTCTGCGGGCGCTCATGGTGGACGAGGCGGACTTCGAGCCCGAGGCCGGGCAGGTGGATGCGACCACCGCGCACGCGATCGAGCGGATGATCGGCATCCTGGCGAAGGAGGCCGGCTACTCGATGCTCGAGCGGCCGGCGCTCGCGGGCCCCGCCGCATCCGCCGAGGAGATCGACCGGCGGCTCGCGGAGCCGCTGCTGCGCGCGAGGGCGATGGCCTTCTACCTGCCGCAGTTCCACCCCTTCCCCGAGAACGACGCCTGGTGGGGCAAGGGCTTCACCGAGTGGTCGAACGTGACGAAGGCGAAGCCCGTCTACGCGGGGCAGCCGCAGCCGCTGCTACCCGGGGAGCTCGGCTACTACGACCTCCGGCTCGACGAGATCCGTGCGCGCCAGACCGAGCTCGCGAAGCGGCACGGCGTCGAGGCGTTCATGTACTACTACTACTGGTTCTCGGGCCACAAGCTCATGGAGATGCCGATCGAGCGGCTCGTCGAATCCGATCTCGACCAGCCCTTCTGCATCATGTGGGCGAACGAGAACTGGACGCGCCGCTGGGACGGCGACACGAAGAACGTGCTCATCGCCCAGGAGTACGACAAGGTGCCCGCGGAGCAGTTCATCGAGGACGTGCTGCCGCTGCTGCGCGATCCCCGCTACCTGCGCGTGGACGGTGCGGCGGTGCTCGCCGTGTACCGCATCGCGCAGCTGCCCGACTACCCCTCGGTGATCGCGCACTGGCGCGAGCGCGCCCGCGAGGAGGGCGTGGGGGAGCTGCACCTCATGTCGGTGGACGTGGGCGCGAACTTCGACGGACTCAACCGCTCGTACCTCGAGGCGGGCATCCAAGGCGCGCTCGCCTTCCCGCCCCACAACCACGAGTACGTGCCGGTCTCGCACGACGGCCTGAGCGTGGTGCCGCGGTTCCAGGGCGGGCTGTTCGGCTACGCCGACATGTGCGACAGCGGCATCCGGCGGCTGCGGGAGGGGATCCCCGAGAGCGACTTCCCCGGCGCGATGGTGGCCTTCGACAACACGGCGCGGCGGCAGTGGGAGCCCCACGCGTGGGTCGGGGCGAACCCGTACACGTTCCGGCGCTGGCTGCGGGCCTGCGTGGAGGCGGTGGCCGACCGCGACGAGGAGCAT
>NZ_FUIC01000028.1 GCF_900163695.1 Gulosibacter sp. 10 | reverse complement strand
TCCTACACGGACAGCGACGCGCTCAACGGACTACACCCTCGTTCGAGAAGAGCCGAATATCTCAATACCTCGCCGCCAAACCCCTTCCGCTCCGCGCGACTCCCGCGGCCGGATCCTCCTCCTGGCGCTCGGCACGTTCGCCGTGGGCACCGATGCCTTCGTCGTCGCGGGCTTCCTGCCGCGGATGGCGGCCGAACTCGAGGTGTCCGAGGGCGCGGCCGGCTACTCGGTCACGGTCTTCGCAATCTGCTACGCGGTGCTCTCGCCGCTGCTCACTACCGTCACGGCGTCGGCGCCGTAACCGGAACGCAGCCCTCGAGCAGGCTGACAGATAGGTTCGGCGGCACGAGGGCGCTGATCGCCGGATACGCGCTGATGACCTGCACGCTCGCCGCGTTCGGCGCCCTGGCCTGGATGGGCGTCGTATCGCCGATCCATGCATGACGTTCGCGCATCGTCGTACAGGGAAAAGGAAGCGCCCCGCGCTGGACACAGCGCCCGTCGCAGAGCTAGAGTGACAGCATCACGACTGGTCGTCATCCCCGACAAGGGGAGGCGGCCAGTTTTTTTATATGCTGTGGTCATGCCCAGCACATACACTAAGCCACTTCTTGCGCTCGAGGAGCAACTTGCGAGGCTCGTCGAACGTGGAATGGAAATACGAGATGAAGAATCAGCACTCCGAAAACTCCAGGCAATCGGCTACTACCGTCTCTCGGGCTACTGGTATCCGTTCCGCGAGGAGCCCTCTGACCTCGCTAGGCCAAGACCGTCGACTTTCGCCCACGGAACGACTCTTGACGAGGTCATCGAGATCTATTGCTTCGACGAACATCTCCGCGCCGCGTTGCTCGGGGCAATTGCCCGGATCGAAGTTGCTCTACGGTTCTGGGTCGGGCACCGCCTGGGCAGACGGGGACCATTCGCCCATACGGACGCGGCTCAACTGGATCCGAACTGGAGCGCCCCCAGGAGCAGAATCTGCAATCGGCCGGACAAACTCAACGCCTGCTCATGGCAAGACAGTGAGCATGACGAATGGTTAGCGAAACAGCGACAGATCGAAGATATCTCGAATGAAGCATTCGTCGCACACATCCACAACAGTTACGGCAAGCCCCTGCCGGTCTGGACCGCGACAGAGACGATGACGTTCGAGTCACTCAACCGGCTATACGGCAACTTGCTCCCTCAGGATCGCGAGCAGATCGCAGTCGAGCTCGACGTGCTTCGAGAAGACGGCAACGGCGATGTCGCCACATTCGCCAACTGGATCGAGCACCTGCGACAAAGCCGGAATCTCTGTGCGCACCATGCCAGGCTCTGGAATCGCAACCACACTGCGCCACTGGCAGTACCGTATTCATCGCCTGAGCTTCAGCATCTGCTGTCGTCGAATGTCCATGGTGATGGTGCACGCGAAGTCTCGTTGGCCGCTCGTCGCGTCTACGGGACCATCACTCTCGTGGCATATCTTCTGGCTCGAATCGACTATTCGAACCAGATGAGAGACGAACTCTTGAACCTCGTGCTCGCGTTCGCAGGAAACCGTCCCGAACGCTTGGCATCGATGGGCTTTCCCGAGGACTGGCGCGATCAGGAAATCTGGAGCAGAGACTACGGGACATCCCCGGAACGGAGGGCGCAGGCAAAACTGCTGCGCCAAGTCGAGGTCCTCTACGCAAAAGACGCTGCAGAGCGACTCTGGAAAAAGGACGCTGAAGGAAACCGTCGATCCCTGCTCAACTACTACCGCAAACGCGGAGCGCTTCTGTCGGTCCCGGGCACGAGCGCCCATCGCTACCCGTCATTCCAATTCGACACCTCGACGGGCGATGTCTATGACCTCGTCATCACGGCCAATCGCCGCCTTCTGGACGGACAGCGCGGCAGCGAGGAGACCCGTTGGCGCGCCCTGGCGTGGTGGCTCACACCTCTTCGAGCGCTGGGCTCCAGCACAAGCCCACTCGATGCGTTGACCGGCAATGCCCTAACGCAACGAATTCTCGATGATCTGCTCGCCCCAAGGGCCGATGAGCAACCGATCTCGAGAACCTGATCCAGCCCCAGGCTTATAACTCCTCGGCGGATGTCTCGTTAAGCGGCTCTTCACGAACGAGGGTGTAGTCGAGGTCTGAAACCGCCGGCTTCGAGCAGA
>NZ_FUIC01000045.1 GCF_900163695.1 Gulosibacter sp. 10 | reverse complement strand
GAGGTTCTCCCCTTCCGCAACCCCAACACCGCCACCAACCTCCTGACCGGGTACATCTAGCCCGCGAGGACGCGAGAACGGGCCCGGTTCCGAAGAACCGGGCCCGTTCTCGTGCGCCGGATCCGGCGGAGCAGCGCCTACGCCTCGGCGGAGCTCTGCGCCTGGGCGGACTCCTGCTGGGCGATCTTCTGCCGGACGTCGTCCATGTCGACCTCGCGGACGGCCTTGATCACGTCCTCGAGCGCCGACGCGGGGAGGGCACCCGGCTGCTGGAAGAGCAGCACGCCGTCGCGGAAGGCCATGAGCGTGGGGATCGACTGGATGCCGAGCTCGCCCGCGAGCTGCTGGTTCGCCTCGGTGTCGACCTTCGTGAACTCGATGTCGGCGTGCTGCTCGCTGGCCGCCTCGTACACGGGCGCGAACTGACGGCAGGGGCCGCACCACTCGGCCCAGAAGTCGACGAAGTGGATGCCGTCGCCGGTAACCGTCTCGACGAAGTTGTCTTGGGTCAGGTCTGTGGTTGCCATGGTGGCTCCTCTACTGGTTGGACGTGCGCGAACAACGCGGTTGAACGCTCGCGCGGCCGAGCCCGACTCGACCGGTACAGGGGACAACCGCCAGTCTCCCGCGAGTATTCCTGCGAGCCTGGCAACCCGCTGGCCGCCTCGGGCAGGTCAGCGGGTACGGTCCTCGTCCGGGTGGCCGGGCTCCTGCGCGGCCGCGTCCTCGGATTCGCCGGCGGTCTCGTCCTCGCCGTACGGCGTGGGAGCCTCTGGCGCCTGGTCGTCGGGCGCCGCGAAGACCTCCGGGTCGAACTGCACGGGCTCGTCCTCCGCATCCTGCTCGCCGATCTCCTCGTCGACGACCGCCTGGGCCGAGGCCTCGTCCTCGACGGGCTCGGGGAACGCCTCGTCGTCGGCGACGACGGCATCCGGCTCCGCCTCGGCGAGTTCGAGCTCCTCCGTCATCTTGCCGGGCACCTGGTAGTGGTTGTAGAGCGCGTCCTCCTCGGAGGGGGAGAGGTTCTGGTCGACCTCGGTGCGCGGCGCGGCGAGCACCGTCTCCTTGTCGTACGGCACGGTGATGCGGCGGTCGTTCCGCTCGGCCTCGTCGAGCGGGATGAAGAACTCGCGCATGCCGAACAGCCCGGTCTTGACGGTCACCCAGTTCGGCTGCTGCGTCTGGTCGTCGAGGTACACCTGGCCAACGCGGCCGATCTTGCGGCCGTCCTCGTCGTAGATCGTGGACTGGAACAGCCACATGAGCTGCTCCTCGGCCTCGCGGGCGGCGCGCTCCTCCTCGGTCTCGGCCGCATCCTGGACGGGGGCGGCCTCGGCGGGCGCCTCGTCGATGGGCTCCTCGAGCAGGTCGCTGTCGGCGGGCGCCTCCTCCGGGCCCGCATCGGGGGATTCTGTCAGGATCGGGTCCGCCTGGACCGGCTCGGCGCCTTCCCCGGCCTCCGGGGCGGACGCCTCGTCGAAGCCGTCGGCGCCCGGGTCGGGATTGCGGTCGTTGAGATCTGCCATGGCTGAGTGTCCTCGTAGAGTCGTTGCGGATTCGCTCCCCGAAGCTTATACGCCGGGCCTGGCCGGCGGCCCAGCCTCGCCCCGGTGTGGCGCCGGAGCGGGGCCGGGCGGAGGCTCAGTCCCCCCGGGGCGGCAGCGGCGGGAGCGGGGGCAGGGGCTCGTCCCGATCGTCCTCGCCGCCCGTCTCCTCGCCGCGCTCCTGCGCCGCGGCGTGCGGGACCGGCTCGCGCTCGGGCTCCTGCGCGGCTTCCGGGTCCCGTCCCGCCTCGGGGCTCCCGGCCGCCGAGGACGCCGAATCCCCGGCGTCCGCGTCGGCGCCCGGCTCGCCGCCCGCGAGCCGGCGCCGGGCCAGCCGCCAGAGCCTCCGGATGAGGAAGAACCAGATGGCGGCGAGGATGAGGACGAACAGCAGCAGGCCCGGCAGCGCGTAGCCCAGGTCCGTGACGAACTCCGAGAGGGAATCCACGAAGTCGTTCCAGCCCTCGACGAGGCCGGCGAAGAAGCCGCTCGGCTCGTCGATCGGGGTCGGCTTCGCGTCGGTGGACAGGGTCACGTGCACCGTGGACATCGCCACGTCCTCGGAGAGCACCTGGAACTGCGCCTCGAGGCTCTGCAGCTCGGCCTCGCGGTCGGCGATCTCGCGCTCCACCTCGAGCATGTCCTCGACCGTGGTGGCCTCCTCGAGCATCCCCCGCAGGGAGACGAGCGAGCTCTTCAGACTCTCGATGCGGGACTCGAGGTCCACCTTGACGAGGGTGACGTCCTCGGCGGCCGACTCGACGTACATGACCTCGCCGAGACCCTTGAGCTCGGCGACGAAGGCGTCGTGCTGGTCCGCGGGCACGCGGATCGTGAGCTGGGCCTCCGGCACGTCGTCCGAGGTGCGCTCGGCGCGGGACTCGACGCGCCCGTCGTACTTCTTCACCAGCTCCTCGAGCATCGCGACGCTGCCCGGCACGTCCTGCACCCGGATCGAGCTGCTCGTCGTCGTGATGATCGCGCGATCCTCGACCGCACCGTCCTCGACCGCGCCGTCCTCGACGGGCGCCTCCGGGGCGGCGCCGTCGCCGGCGTCGGGCGCGGTCTCGGCGTCCTGGCTCTCCGGCGCGTAGTCCTCGGCGAACTGCTCCGAGGGTCGATCGGGGACCCCGCTGCTCTCGCCCGCGCCGCCGCCGGCAGAGCAGCCGGCGAGGAGCGCGATCGTCGCGAGGCCGGCGAGAACGCCGCCGAGGAGCCGGGAGGTGCGTGAGGTGTCCATAGGACGACTCTCCCCGAGATCCCGTCCGGGGGCATCCGCGCAGCGGCGGGATCCGCTCATCCTCGCGGGGGATCGGCGGTGCTACTAGCCGAAGGCGTCCGGGTCCTTACCGGTGCGGACGCCGGTGTCGAGCGCGCAGACGGCCGCGAGCTCGGCGGGGGAGAGGGTCGTCTCGAGGGCCTCGAGGTTCTCGCGCAGGCGCTCGGGGCGCACCGTCTTCGGGATCGCCACGTTGCCGAGCCCGATGTGCCAGGCGAGCACGACCTGGGCGGGCGTGCAGCCGTGCTCCTCGGCGATGCCGGCGATGACCGGGCTGTCGAGCACCGCGCCGCGGGCGAGCGGCGACCAGGCGACGGTGGCGATGCGGTGCTCGGCGTCGAACTTGCGCAGGCCGGGCTGCGAGAAGGAGGGGTTCAGCTCGACCTGGTTGCAGGCCGGCGCCTCGCCCGACTCCTCGATGAGCCGCTCGAGGTGGTGCTCCTTGAAGTTCGCGACGCCGATCGAGCGGGCGCGGCCCTCGTCGCGCAGGCGCTGCAGGGCCTCCCAGGTCTCCAGGTAGAGGTCCTGCTCCGGGGCCGGCCAGTGGATGAGGTAGAGATCCACCTCTTCGAGGCCGAGCTCCTCGAGGCTGTCGTCGAAGGCGCGGAGCGTCTCGTCGTAGCCGTGGCGGTCCTGCCAGACCTTGGTGGTGACGTAGACGTCGTCGCGGTCGACGCCCGACGCCCGGATCCCCTCGCCGAGGCCCGCTTCGTTCGCGTAGAGCGTGGCGGTGTCGAAATGGCGGTAGCCGAGCTCGATCGCGGTCTGCACGAGGGCGGGCGTCTCATCGTTCGGCACCTTGTAGAGCCCCAGGCCGAGCTGCGGGATCCGATTGCCATCGGCCAGTTCGATTGCGGGAATTTTCGGAGTCACGCCTGGGCACCTTACTCCTCGAAGCTTGAAGTATCGAACCGCTGCGGCCGGTGCGCCGCCCTCCGGCGGGGCGGCGGGCGGCGAGACGAGGCCCATCCGGGTGATGGGGATCGTCGCGGTATCCGGCCGCGGCTCGAGGCTCGCATGCTCGAGGTCGGGCTGCCAGCGCATCGTCGCCAGCGCCACCACGAACGCGACGGCCACGAACGCGGCGCCGACGGCCATGCCGTGCGCCGCGCCGAAGCGGTCGATCGCGATGCCCGCGGCGGCGCTCGCGACCGACGTGCCGATCAGCTGCGCCGTGCCGAGCCAGCCGAACGCCTCGGCGCTCTCGCTCGCGCGCACCGAGGCGCTCACGGCGGCGTTCGCGACCGCGATGACGGGAGCGCTCGAGACGCCGGCGACGAACACGCCGACGGCGAGCAGCCACGGGTTCCCGATGGCGAGCACGGCGCCGGCGGTGCCGAGCACGGCGGCGATGATGCGCACGGTGAGCGACCGGCGCTTCATCGCGAAGTTGCTCGTGAGCACCCCGCCGGCGACCGATCCGAGGGCCGAGATGGCGAGCAGCGCGCCGGTGATGGGGCTGTCGTGGCCGTAGCCCGCGACGATCGAGGCGTCGATCGCTCCCCAGGAGCCGATCATCAGCAGCGAGACGGCCACCATGACGACGACCACGGGGTTGCGCAGCACGGCCCCCATGGGGCGCTTCGACCGCGGGATCCGCACCGTGCCGACCTCGGGCGCGGTGACGAACCACAGGCTGCCGAGGAAGAGGATGCCGGCCGCGGCGAGGATGCCCGCGGTCGTGTCCCACAGCGCCGCGATGGCGACCGTGGCGAGCGGGCCGAGGATCCAGATGACCTCCTGGAACGTGGCGTCGAAGGAGAACACCGAGCGCAGCTGCCGACCGGAGGCGACCTTCGGGTAGATCGTGCGCACCGCGGGCGGGATCGCCGGCACGGTGAGGCCCGCCAGGAAGGCGAGCGCCGCGGTCGGGGCCATCGGCAGGCGCAGCAGCGCGAGGGCCACGAGCGCGACGGTGCACACGAGCATGGTCGGCACGAGGATCCCCCGCATGCCCGCCCGGCTCATGAGCCGGCCGCCGAGCGGGGCGGAGATGCCCTGCCCGATGCCGTAGGCCGCGATGACCGCGCCGGCCGCGGTGTAGCTCCCGAGGGTCTGCTCGACGTGCACGAGCAGA
This sequence comes from Gulosibacter sp. 10, assembly GCF_900163695.1. Taxonomy (GTDB): domain Bacteria; phylum Actinomycetota; class Actinomycetes; order Actinomycetales; family Microbacteriaceae; genus Gulosibacter. The sequence continues at coordinate 114,208 of NZ_FUIC01000045.1, read as the reverse complement.
CCGATCGAGAGCATGCCCGCGGGGAAGCGGGCGCACACCTGCGAGAAGAGCAGCCGGGCGACGTTCGGCTTGCGGATCGCCTCGAAGTAGTCCGCCAATCTAGCGCGTGCTCCAACCGTGCTTCGCGAGCGCGGCGCGCGCCGCGTCCTTGACCGAATAGGGGATGAGCCTGCCGCGGACCTCGACGTCCTGCCGGTGGCCGTGGCCGCCCACGAAGATGATGTCGCCCTCCTCGGCCAGAGACACGGCCTTGTCGATGCCCTCCGCCGAGTCGGGGATCTCGTAGTGCTCGAGGCCCGGGAACTCGTCCTCGAGGGTGCGCACGAGCGTGGCGCGGATGGCGGCGGGGTCCTCGAACCGGGGGTTGTAGTCGGTCACGACCACCACGTCGGCGAGGGCGGCGGAGCGGGCCATGTCGGGGCGCTTGGTCGCGTCGCGGTCGCCGTCCGCGCCGAACACCATGAACAGGCGCCCCTTCGTGAACCCGCGCAGCGTGGTGAGCACGGTGCGGAAGGAGGCGGGGGTGTGGCCGTAGTCCACGTAGATGCGCGGACCCTCGCCGCCGGGGTTCACCGGGTCGAGACGGCCGGGGAGGCGCGCCTCGAGCCCGCCGCGCCCGGCCAGCGCGGCGTCGATGCGGTCGAGGTCGTAGCCGATCTCGGTGAGCGCCACGATCGACAGGGCGGTGTCGAGCGCGACGAACCAGCCCGGCTGGTTCACTGCGCTCGAGAGGCTCCGCCCGTCGCGCGCCGTGAGGTCGAACTCGGTGCGATCCAGGCCGACCTCGCGGGTGGCGAGGTGCCAGTCGGCGTCGGCCCCGGGGTCGGTCGAGACGGTGGTCATCGGCACCGCGGCCTCGGCCGCGAGCCGGCGGCCCCACTCGTCGTCGATCAGGGTCACGCCCCGGCGCGAGCGCTCCGGCGTGAACAGCGGCAGCTTGGCGGCGAAGTAGTTGTCGAGCGTGCCGTAGTCGTCGAGGTGGTCCTGGGTGAGGTTGGTGAAGACGGCGACGTCGAACAGGAGCCCGTCGACGCGGTGATGCGTGATCGCCTGCGCCGAGACCTCGAGCGAGGCGGCCTCGACCCGCTCCTCGCGCATCCGGGCGACGAGGCCGTGGAGGTAGTCCGCCTCCGGCGTGGTCAGCCGGCCGCTCAGGCGCGTCTCCACCGCGTGCTCGCCGACGCGCCGCTCGACCGTGCCGGAGAGGCCGTCGCGCACGCCGAGGGCCTCGAAGAGGGCGTGCAGGAGGTAGGTCGTCGTGGTCTTGCCGTTGGTGCCGGTGACCGCGATGAGGCGGGGGTCTCCCGGCTCGGTGCCGTAGACGAAGGCCGCGGCGCGGCCCAGCACCTCGCGGGGCGCGGGGTGGACGACGGTCGGCAGGCCGGCCGCGCGCGTGCGCTCGGCGCCGGCCTCGTCGGTGAGCGCGGCGACGGCGCCGCGCTCGGCGGCAGCGGCGGCGTGCGCCGCGCCGTGGGTCCGGGCTCCGGGGAGCGCGACGAAGAGGCTTCCGGGAACCGCCATGTCGGTGGCGCTGGTTACGCTCGTCACCCGGACGTCGGCGGTGTCGGACGCCACGCCGAGCGCCGCCGCGAGATCCGACAGGAGGCAACCGTCGTGGGCGACCGGTTCCGCGAGATTCTGTGACATGGAGTCCTTCCTTGAGAGGGGGGCGAACCTGGGGATCGCCCTGTGGAGTACTTGTGAACCGTAGTGGAGAACGCCAGCGTAACCCCGGATTTCTGCGGTCGTGCGTGTGGAGAACCAGGGAGTCGTCATGTGGAGAACTACACGCTTGTAATACCGGATCTAGTGGTTTAGGCTCTCACCAGCACTACATCTTGTGGTCGCCTCGCGACTGGCCTTCCTCCGGAGTAGTGCTATTTTGTCCCTTTCCATCCTTCCGTATGAGGCGTATCGCATGACTATTTCCGTTTACAGCAAGCCCTCCTGCGTGCAGTGCACCGCGACCTACCGCGCACTCGACAAGCAGGGTATCGAGTACGAGGTCTTCGACGTCTCGGTCGATGAGAAGGCGCTCGCCGCGGTGAAGGAACTGGGCTACATGCAGGCCCCGGTCGTCGTCACGGAGGACGACCACTGGTCGGGCTTCCGCCCCGACAAGATCTCGGAGCTCGCGCTCGTCAAGAGCGCCTAGCGCGGCGGGGGTGTCGTGACACGGCTCATCTACTTCTCGAGTGTGTCCGGCAACACGCACCGATTCATCGGGAAGCTCGGTCGTGAAGCCCGGCGCATCCCCCTCTACACGCAGGAAGACACGGTCAGGGCCGAGGAGCCCTTCGTGCTCGTCCTCCCGACCTACGGCGGCGGCACCCACGGCGGCGCCGTCCCCAAGCAGGTCATCAAATTTCTCAACGTGCCCGAGAACCGGGCGCTCATCCGAGGCGTGATCGTGGGCGGCAACACCAATTTCGGCGCCGCGTACGGACTTGCGGGCGACGTGGTCGCCCGCAAGTGCGGCGTCCCCGTCCTCTACCGCTTCGAGCTCTTCGGCACCCCCGAAGACGTCCAACGCGTCAACCAAGGATTGGATCAGTTTTGGCAACAGCAGCAGACGGCCGCGACTCCGTGATCGTGCAGGAGCGGAAGAAGGGGCAGAGCTCCGGGCTCGACTACCACGCGCTCAACGCGATGCTGAACCTGTACGACGCCGAGGGCCGCATCCAGTTCGACAAGGACCGCGAAGCCGCTCGCGAGTACTTCCTGCAGCACATCAACCAGAACACGGTGTTCTTCCACGACCTCGAGGAGCGCCTGACCTACCTCGTGGACAACGAGTACTACGAGGCCGAGGTGCTCGAGCAGTACTCGATGGAGTTCATCGGCGCGCTGCGGGACCGCGCCTTCAAGGCGAAGTTCCGCTTCCCGACCTTCCTCGGCGCGTTCAAGTTCTACACCTCGTACGCGCTCAAGACCTTCGACGGCAAGCGCTACCTCGAGCGGTTCGAGGACCGGGTGCTCATGGTGGCCCTCGGCCTCGCGCGCGGCGACGAGCAGCTCGCGACCGAGCTGGTGGACGAGATGATCGCGGGCCGCTTCCAGCCCGCGACCCCGACCTTCCTCAACGTGGGCAAGAAGCAGCGCGGCGAGTTCGTGAGCTGCTTCCTGCTGCGCATCGAGGACAACATGGAGTCGATCGGCCGGTCGATCAACTCGGCGCTGCAGCTCTCGAAGCGCGGCGGCGGCGTGGCCTTCAACCTCTCGAACGTGCGCGAGGCCGGCGCGCCGATCAAGCAGATCGAGAACCAGTCGAGCGGCATCATCCCCATCATGAAGCTGCTCGAGGACTCGTTCAGCTACGCGAACCAGCTCGGCGCGCGTCAGGGCGCGGGCGCGGTCTACCTCAACGCCCACCACCCCGACATCCTCCGCTTCCTCGACACCAAGCGCGAGAACGCCGACGAGAAGATCCGCATCAAGACCCTCTCCCTCGGCGTGGTCATCCCGGACATCACCTTCCACCTCGCCAAGCGCAAGGAGCCGATGTACCTCTTCTCGCCGTACGACGTGGAGCGCGTCTACGGCAAGCCCTTCGGCGACATCTCGGTGACGGACAAGTACCAGGAGATGGTCGACGACCCGCGCATCAGCAAGACGAAGATCGACGCGCGCGAGTTCTTCCAGACGCTCGCCGAGATCCAGTTCGAGTCGGGCTACCCGTACATCATGTACGAGGACACCGTGAACCGCGCGAACCCGATCGCCGGCCGGGTCAACATGTCGAACCTCTGCAGCGAGATCCTGCAGGTGAACACGCCCTCCACCTACAACGACGACCTCTCCTACGACGAGGTCGGCGAGGACATCTCCTGCAACCTCGGCTCGATGAACATCGCGCTGGCGATGGACTCGGACGACCTCGGCAAGGCCGTGGAGACCGCGATCCGGGGGCTCACGGCGGTGAGCGACATGTCGAGCATCGACTCGGTGCCCTCGATCCGCTACGGCAACAGCCGCTCGCACGCGATCGGCCTCGGGCAGATGAACCTCCACGGCTACCTCGGCCGCGAGCACGTGCACTACGGCTCCGAGGAGGGCATCGACTTCACGAACATCTACTTCTACACGGTGGTGTACCACGCGGTGCGCGCCTCGATGAACCTCGCCCGCGAGCGCGGCGTGCGCTTCGCCGGCTTCGAGGAGTCGAAGTACGCGAGCGGGGAGTACTTCGACAAGTACACCGAGCAGGAGTGGGCGCCGCAGACCGAGCGCGTGCGCGAGCTCTTCGAGGGCCACCGCATCCCCACGCGGGAGGACTGGCTCGCGCTGAAGGCCGACGTGCAGCAGCACGGCATGTACAACCGCAACCTGCAGGCCGTGCCGCCGACCGGGTCCATCTCCTACATCAACAACTCGACCTCCTCGATCCACCCGATCGCCTCCAAGGTCGAGATCCGCAAGGAGGGCAAGATCGGCCGGGTCTACTACCCGGCGCCGTTCATGGACAACGACAACCTCGAGTACTTCGAGGACGCGTACGAGATCGGCTACGAGAAGATCATCGACACGTACGCCGCCGCGACGCAGCACGTCGACCAGGGCCTGTCGCTCACGCTGTTCTTCAAGGACACCGCGACGACCCGCGACATCAACCGCGCGCAGATCTACGCGTGGCGCAAGGGCATCAAGACCCTGTACTACATTCGACTGCGTCAGCTCGCGCTCGAGGGAACCGAGATCGAGGGGTGCGTCAGCTGCATGCTGTAGCCCGATGACCGCGCGGTGCCGTCCCGGACGGCACCGCGCGGTCATGTCACGCACGAAGACCGTGTCACGCACGAAGAAACCGGAAGGGAACCGCACCGCCATGATGACCGAGCAGTCGAAGCGCGACCAGCACGCGCAGTACATCGACGCGATCAACTGGAACCGAATCCAGGACGACAAGGACCTGGAGGTGTGGAACCGGCTCACGAACAACTTCTGGCTGCCCGAGAAGGTGCCGCTGTCGAACGACATCCAGTCGTGGAACACGCTCACGGAGGAGGAGCAGACCGTGACGATGCGCGTGTTCACGGGTCTCACGCTGCTCGACACCATCCAGGGCACCGTCGGCGCCGTCACGATGATCCCGGACGCCACCACGCTGCACGAGGAGGCGGTCTACACCAACATCGCCTTCATGGAGTCGGTGCACGCCAAGAGCTACTCCTCGATCTTCTCCACGCTCGCGAACACCCCGCAGATCGACGAGGCCTTCCGCTGGGCCCGGGAGAACGAGAACCTGCAGAACAAGGCGAAGATCATCGTCGACTACTACAACGGCGACGACCCGCTCAAGCGCAAGGTGGCCTCGACCATCCTCGAGTCCTTCCTCTTCTACTCGGGCTTCTACCTGCCGATGTACTGGTCGGCCCACGCGAAGCTCACGAACACGGCCGACCTCATCCGCCTCATCATCCGCGACGAGGCCGTGCACGGCTACTACATCGGCTACAAGTACCAGCGCGCGCTCGAGCGGATCAGCGACCCCGAGCGCAAGGCCGAGCTCAAGGACTGGACGTTCTCGCTGCTGCTCGACCTCTACGACAACGAGGTGCAGTTCACCCACGACCTCTACGACGGCGTGGGCTGGTCGGAGGACGTCAAGAAGTTCCTCCACTACAACGCGAACAAGGCGCTCATGAATCTCGGGTACGAGGCGATGTTCCCCTCGAGCGTGACCGACGTGAACCCCGCGATCCTCGCGGCGCTCTCGCCCGGCTCCGACGAGAACCACGACTTCTTCTCGGGCTCCGGATCGTCCTACGTCATCGGCGTGGCCGAGAACACCGAGGACGAGGACTGGGAGTTCTAAGACCCCAGAGCTTGCTCGAGGCCCGAAAGGGCTGATGGGAGGCCCGGACCTGCAGGTTTCTGCAGGTCCGGGCCTCTTTTCGTGCCTCCATCCGAAGGACAGAGGAGAGCACAGATGAACATCAGCACCCGTTCGGTATGGCACGGGGGTGGCACGAGCACACCTTCCAGCCAAGCGCGGGGTGGCTCGCAGCCCGAAATTTGGGGGCAGCGCGACACCGGCTGCGTCCCACAGCGTGCCATTCGGCTCGCGTCGAGGCCCGTAAAAGGCCAGGTGAGAGGCAGGTTCGATGGGATTGCACGACCTAGTGGCACGGAGTGGCACGACGGTCCGCGTGAGTCCAATCGCGGCACCTGGAGGACACGATGAGCACCACGAAGAAGCGTGAAACGGCGGCAAAGCGCGAGACCTGGGGAAGCCTTCGGAAGCTCCCGTCAGGACGGTGGCAGGCACGCTACCCGGCCCCCGGCGGGCAGATGCACTCGGCCCGCACGGAGGACGACAAGCCGTTGACGTTCCTCACCAAGACAGACGCCCGCACATGGCTCGCTGGCACGCATACGAAAATCGCGCGTGGAGAATGGGAGTCAGCCTCGACCATCGCGTCTCGCCGTCGAGCAGAGGCGGAAGCCGAGGAAGCGAGGTCGATCGGTTTCGCTGAGTACGCCGAGCGCTGGATTGATTTCGTGCGCGTCGAACCGACCCGCGGCGGAAAGAAGCGAGCGATCGCCACGGTGCGTTCTTACAAGAGCAAGGTCATCGGATACCTGATTCCAGAGTTCGGCGACACGGAGATCCGACACATTGACGTGGCTCGCATTCGGATCATGACCCATCGTCTGGATCAGATTCCGGCGCCGCTGATCCGAAGTCGAAGTTCAACGGCATCACCCGTCCGGTCCTGATCGTGCTCATGATGATCCTGCGACAGGCAGCTCGAGACGGGATCATTCCGGCGGCACCTCCCATTTCGATCCCCAAGCAGGAATCGGTACGGCACGATCACGACCACGACCAGAAGATGACGTTGCAAATCCTGAACAGGTCGAAGCACTCTGCGCGGCGACGCCGGATCTGTACTCGATCATGGTCCTGCTGGCCGCCTGGTGTCAGCTGCGCCGAGGCGAGTGAGTGCCTCGGACTGCAGCGCCGGGACATCCAGTGGCACGACGACGGCACTGCCACTCTGCATGTGCGCCGGCAGTTCAACGCGAACACGGGCGAGATGTCGGGCCCGAAGAGCGAAGCTGGAAAGCGAACGCTGAGCGTTCCCCGGGTCATGGTGGAGCGTCTCAAGGATCATCTGCGAGATAACGTCGCGCCCGAGGCGAAGGCTCCAGTCGTTCCCTCCAGCATCCGTGGCAGCGTGCCCCTGTCTCGCACAAAGTGGGGACACCTCTGGGGTGATTCCCGCGATGCCGTCAAGAGCACGCCGCTGGGTTTCCGGTTCCATGATCTTCGACACACAGGCCTGACCCTATTTGCGCAGGAAGGCGCAACGTTGGCCGAGTTGATGCGTCGCGGGGGTCACGCTGACATGCAGGTCGTGATCTGCTATCAGCATTCCACGATGACCCGAGACCGCGAGTTGGCCAACCGGATGAGTGACCGTGTCAAGGCACAGCTCGACAACAAGACTAGTGAGTCAGCAGAGTCTTCACCGGACACCGATGGACACCTATGAAGGGAGAGGAACCTGCTGGCTGAAAGGACAGGTCATGGACGTTCGGAGTCGATCAGAATCATCGGGACCCGACTTGGTGTCGATTGCGGAAGCGGCGGATCAGTTCGGCGTCTCGGTCAAGACGCTGCGGCGTAGGATCTCATATGGCTCAATTCACCGATATCGCGTAGGGCGTCTCATCAGTGTCGATATGAAGGAGCTGCGTGAACGGCTACTGGTTGAAATGCCGACGGTGAGATGATTCCACAATTAGTGGCGCGCAGGAGGCATTCCCACCTCTCATTAACAATCCCTTCTACCGCTGATGGAAGGCGCTGGGGGACAGCCGCAGAGAAGCCGGACGTCCCCCGGTTGCATCCCCTAGTCTTCGTTGTAGATTTCGAGCAGCGCGGTCGATGATTCCTGGCTGGGCCCCTCACGGAAGGCGCAGGAGAACGAGGTCACTGTTCCCGATCGGGGCCGGATTCCTTACACCGCGTTCGACGCCTACACCACCGCCCACTGATTCCACGTCGACGAGCCAAAGTATGGCGGCGACGGTCACGTTCTCCTCCCGGTGGCCATCATAGGGCGCATGAACAGTCACCGCATCACCTACCAACTGGCCCGGACCGTGCCCTTCGCAGACACAGCTCTCAAAGGACTCACCGTTGCGTACGTTCTCACCAACAGTTTCGAGGTTATCGCCAAGGTCCAGAAAGAGCGATTCGTCCTCGATAATGCGGAACAGGCCGGAGTCCCGGAAACGACAATCCCGTACCTGGCCGTGATTGAGGATGCCGGCACAGCCGGGCTCGTCCTCGGTCTGACCGGTTGGTGCCGCGTAGGGTTCGCAGGCGGGGACTGTCAGAAAAACGGTGTGTGAGGGTTCGGCTTGATCCGAAAGGAGATGGCCGTGGCTGACACGGCCGAACTATTGGAAAACGAGATCATTGATCCTGTGACCGGGGAGATCATCGATCAGAAGGAACTCGCGGAGCGGCTGCTCCAGCAAGCGAAAGAACAGGGCGTGAGTCTCGTCGGGCCTGGTGGCTTGCTGAGCCAACTCACGAAGAACGTCTTGGAGACCGCTCTGGACGCGGAACTGGCCGAGCATCTCGGCCACGAGCCTGGTGGGATCCCGATCGGCGAGAACATACGCAACGGGACTCGAACGAAGACGGTGCTGACCGAGATCGGCCCGGTCGAGATCGAGGTCCCCAGAGACCGTGACGGCTCGTTCGAACCGGTGATCGTTCCGAAACGGAAGCGTCGCCTGGACGGGGTCGATCAGATCGTTCTGTCGCTCACGGCTCGGGGGGCTCACGACTGGTGAGGTCGCGGCGCACTTCGACGAGGTCTACGGGGCGAAGGTTTCTAGAGACACGATCAGCCGGATCACCGAGAAAGTCACCGGAGAGCTGGCTGAATGGGCGAGCAGGCCGCTAGATGCGATCTATCCGGTGATCTTCGTCGACGCGATCGTGGTGAAAGTTCGTGACGGGCAGGTGCGGAACACCCCGTTCTATGTCGTGATGGGCGTCACCGTGAACGGGGAACGCGACATCCTCGGGATCTGGGCCGGGGACGGCGCGGAAGGCGCGAGGTTCTGGTTGCAGGTATTCACCGAGCTGAAGAACCGCGGTGTTGAGGACGTGCTCATTGCGGTCTGCGACGGGATCAAGGGACTGACCGAGGCGATCAACACCACCTGGGAACAGACCGTCGTGCAGCAATGCATCGTCCACCTCATCCGCAACTCGTTCCGTTACGCCGGCCGGCAGCATCGGGATGCGATCGTGAAGTCCCTCAAACCGGTCTACACGGCTCCGTCCGAGCAGTCGGCAAAGGATCGGTTCGCCGAGTTCGCCGCCGAGTGGGGCGACCGGTATCCCGCGATCGTGCAGCTCTGGAAGAGCAGCTGGGCGGAGTTCGTGCCGTTCCTCGAGTACGACGGCGAGATCCGGCGGGTGATCTGCACGACGAACGCGATCGAGTCGATCAACGCCCGCTACCGCAGGGCCGTGAGGGCGCGCGGGCATTTCCCGAACGAGCAAGCCGCTCTGAATTGCCTGTACCTCGTGACGCGATCGCTTGACCCGACCGGCGGGGGCAGGGCACGCTGGGTGATGAGGTGGAAGCCCGCGCTGAACGCGTTCGCGATCACCTTCGCCGGACGGTTCGAAAGAACCACCCACTCATGAAAACCGCCGGACCCTCACACACCGTTAATCAGACAGACCCGCAGGCGCGATCACTTTGGACGAGTCCGTTGCTCGGAATCACCACTACAGCCGCGCTGCCTCGGGTCGTTGCTGGCCACGTTTGTACCTGGCCAGGACGTGGGTAGCAGTGCGCCTGCTTGAACAAACGAGAACCTCCGGATGGGATGTGGCTTGTCTAAGGCCCACTCCGAACTTGAGGTTCTCGTGCCCCACGGTAATGCCCGTACTACGGTCCATGTCCGGCTACTGATTGTCCAGCGGCATCGAGCTGGCTGGCCCCAAGCTCATATCGCTGCGGCGGGAGATGGGAGTCTCTGGCAAGTGTGTGAAGACCTGGCTCGACCGGTTTGCCACCGAGGACCTGGCTGGTCTGCAGGACCGGTCCTCGCGCCCACACCCGAGTCCGACACGGACCGACGCCGCGACCGAAACCGCAGTCATCGAACTGCGCACGAGGGAACGGATCGGCCCCGATGAGATCGGCCAGCGGCTCGGTGTCCCTGCCCGGACCATCTCCCGGGTGCTGGCCCGTCAAGGCCTGCCCAGGCTCGCCTCGCTGGACCCGATCACCGGTGAGGTCATCCGAGCCTCGAAGGCGACTACCGTGCGCTACGAGCACCCGCATCCGGGCTCGTTGGTCCACATGGACGTCAAGAAGTTCGGCCGGATTCCTGACGGTGGAGGCTGGAAGGCCCACGACCGCGCCACCGGTTCGATCCAGCGGGATCGCTCGGCCCGGGCGGGGTTCGACTACGTCCACTCATTAGTCGATGATCACTCCCGCCTCGCCTACTCAGAGGTCCTCCCCGATGAGAGGGGCCCGACCTGCGCAGGCTTCCTCGAACGAGCCCTGGTCTACTTCGCCGTCCGTGGCATCACACGAATTGAACGGCTGATGACCCACAACGCCTGGGCCTACAAGTGGTCACTGCGGCAGGTCTGCGAGGACTATGGCCAGATCAAACAGGTCTTCATCAAGCCCCACTGCCCCTGGCAGAACGGCAAGGTGGAGAAGTTCAACCGGACCCTGCTCACCGAGTGGGCCCACCGCCAGGCGTTCATCACCAACGACGCCCGCACCGCCACCCTTGCGCCCCTGCTCGAGCACTACAACAATCAACGACGCCACTCAGTACTCGGAGGACGCCCACCGATCAGCCGACTGCTACCAACGTGATGGCCAGGTACATCTAGACCAGTTCCAGCAATGCAACTATTGTCGGACGAGGCCGGTCCACTTCGATGGGCGGCCGATGACTGGCCTCCACGTTTGCGTCAGTTGTTCCGCGAGCGCTAGCAGATAGGATTAGAGGAAGACATGACAGGAATGGTTACCTTTCAACTATCCCCCCTCCATACTTATCAGCGTAGACTCGGAAATGAAGAGATCGATCGCGCAAGCAGCGATGCGCACCTCTATGTGATCAGCAGGCGACGGCGCACTGTCGTTTCGAAAGGCGGGGCTTTTAGTCCGAGTGCACTTATTGCTCAAACCCACGCGGGGGCGTCAGGTAGAGAGCTTAAGTTTATCGTCAATGATATCCGCGATGCCGAAGTGTTTGACAATGGATCCTATTGGAGTGGATATTATCGCGGTGCGCGGGTTCATGGCGAGGCCTGGCATCTCGCTGCGATGGCTTCGCATCGCAAGATTGAGGTCTCCGCACAGGAGGTGCTTTATGTCGGGCAGGCGTTTGGAACGGAGGGGAGTAGGAATGCATCAATTCGCGCCAAGTCGCATAGCATGCTTATTCGGGCATACGAAGAGAATTACGCGTCAGATTGGGATGTCTTCTTCACTCCCATTGTGGTGGAGCAGACGAGTGTCTCGAATGATGATCACATTACTCTTGATGATGGGAACTGGAAATGGGTCGACGAGTTTTGCGAGTTATTTAGCCCTGATGGGAGGCGAACGAACGGGCTTTCGGTCGATATTCTCGAGCACATGCTAATTGCCTATTTTGAACCGACCATGAACACCAAATTGCTTAAGTGGACCGCAACCAAGGCGAATCGCACCCTCAAGGAACTTGGTCTCCGCCTGCTTTCCGTGCAGTTTTATTCCCTTCATGAGTTGTCGGCGTTCTTCTCTAAGAAAAGGCATCCATCTCTATCGCATGCCATAGCGGCCGAAATTCCAGGATCTATACATGGAGGAGGATTTACGCTCGGGGAATATTCCGATTTGCAAACCCGTCCACAATCTTTCACCAATATTGTTGGAAAGTCGATGAACTCCATCGCTGAAATGGCGAGCAATTCGCCAGCAATATTGCGGATTTTCGGAGAGGCCCGCCCTCCACTTAATCCAGATTTTAGCGCATGGAGATGATGTGAGTCGTCCGTGAATTTCTCTACATCGAATTTTAAGAAGCTAATGCCGACATGAGGGCGTAGCAGGGTTATGTCTTGACGAGGAGGATTCGGTAGAGTTTAACTATTTGGCGTTGCTACTAATTTTCGGATCTGCGGCGACCGCGAGTTTGGTATTCTCGATGATGTTGCCCGGGACGTAGCGGACCTGCCTCGCGAGCGCCCCGGGAGGCGCGGTCACGCTTCATCGCACAGGTGAAGACGTCTGGGTCCCGGTAGCGAGGTCGATGTCCGAGTCGCAGCGTCGCCTCGTGCTCGATCGGAGCGGGAGCGTGGGCGGTCTCGCTGGCGAAGCTGCGGGCGGCAACGGCCTCCAATGCTCGTGCGCCATTCCGTCAGGTGCCAGCAATCACCGTCAGGGCACCCGCATGCTTGTAATACTCCAACATATCGGGAGCGTCTCCGTGCACAATGTGGGCTTGCGAGGAATGGCGCACGAACGCCGGAGGGTCGATGTTGCGCCGCCTCCATCCTCCACAAAAGTGGTGGCGGCATCCGTGGGCACGTCAGAAGCGGAGCGCTCGAGTGTTCTCTGGACCGCTAGGACCCCCGTCATATCTCTCGGTGATGCCGTGCTCACCCAAGGCATCGAAGATGTGCCGGAGGAAGAGAGGTGTGCGGATTGTCGACAGAGTGGGGCGACTCGGCGACATTCGAGCCGAACGCCCGACCCAGTGTCATTTACTCGCGCTCGCCGTCGCCGCCATTAAGCCCCCGATGTACTGGCGGTAGACTAGGACTGTGCGATAGTAGCGATCTGGCTGGCGAGACCGGCTTCGATCGCGGGTAGCACGAGCGGCCGTCCGAGCTGGAGGGACCACAGGATTTTCCGCCTCTCATCAGGGAGGACGAGGACTGGGAGTTCTAGAGCCGGAGCTCTTCGAGGTCCGACCCGTACGGGGCGGATAGCCCGCGCATCCGCGTATCCGGATTCGCGCGGCTATCCGCCCCGTTCGTCGTCGACCCGGACCGGCCGGATGTCCTCCCGAACCCACCCGAAAGGGTGAGGGGGCGATCCTCGCCGGTGAATAGGCTTCACGATATGAACGCTTTCCTGATCATCCTCATCGTCATCGCCATCGTGATCGCCATCGTCGGCAGTCTGGTGGAGGCGGTGAACTTCCTCATCTGGGTCGGGATCGCGCTGCTGGTGCTCGCGGTGATCGCGTGGCTCCTGCGCACCATCACGGGACGGAAGCGCTAGCCCCGGACGACCGCGTCGGAGGGCGCGCACCGGCTCCATCGGAACGACACACCGGAGACGAAGGCGGGGCGCCCCGGCAATGCCGGGGCGCCCCGCCTTCCTCGTCGACGCCCCTAGGCGGCGATCTCCGCCGAGACCTCGAAGTTCGAGCACTCGGCGCTGTTGCCGCGCACCGAGATGGTGGCCGCGGTGCACATGAGGTTCTTGTTGTGGACGCATTCGGTCATCTGGCACGCGCCGACGTGGGCGTCCGCGGTGGGGAGGCCACCGTCCGCGTCCAGGGAGATGAAGGTGCCGCATGCGGCGCGGTTGCCGTCGCGGCTCATCGTGATCGCCGGAGCCGTGCAACCGTTGTGGTTGAAGGCGCAGGCGGTTGCGTCGCAGGAGCTGATCGTCGTGAGTTCGTTCATGATCTCGCCTTTCTTCTCGAGTGGGGTACTCGCCGTTACACCTATGACGATAGGGCACTTGACAACGTTGCGATAGCAAGGTAAGGCTCCCCTCGCAAGCCGTTCGGCCTGTCGTATAGCGGGATGCGGAGACCTGAAGTACGGCTTGCCTCACCGGATTCGGGGGTCCGCACGGCGAGGCGCGCCGACGCGGGCGGAACGCCGGGCGCACGGCGTCTCCGAACGCGGTCGCACCTCCGGAGGAAGACCGTTCGAACGCCCTCGGCGCCGCTCCGGACCGCTCCGATCGGAGAACGGGCGCAACAGGGATGCAACGATTGCGTTGCAAGCCAGGGGTCGAGCACGGGCGAACCGTTGCGAAGTCGACCGTTTCGCGTAAGTTGTTAGGCGTTGCTGTGAATTCGCAGCCATTCGATGGTCAACGACGACAAGAGGACTCAATGACTCTCATCCGACAATCCGCGAGCTGGTGGCGCGAGAACCGGACCTCCGCGCTCGCGAGCATCACCGCGCTGCTCATCCTGCTGTTCACGATCGGCGGCGCCGTCGGCGCGGCCAACGCGCTCGCGAAGCCGAAGACGGTCGAAGGCGAGACCTTCACCATCGCGACCGATACGACCTGGGCGCCCTTCGAGTTCGAACGGGACGGCGAGCTCCGAGGCATCGACATCGACCTCATCAACGCCATCGCCGAGGACCAGGGCTTCAACGTCGAGATCGACGTGCTCGGATTCGACGGCGCGCTCTCCGCGGTCCAGGCCGGACAGGCCGACGCGGTCATGGCGGGCATGTCGATCACGCCCGAGCGCGAAGAGGTCTTCGACTTCTCGAACCCGTACTTCGATTCGGGCATCCAGATGGCCGTGGCCGAGAACGACGACTCCATCCAGGGGTACGAGGACCTCGAGGGCCAGACGGTCTCCGCGAAGACCGGCACCGAGGGCTACGCCTTCGCCGAGGAGCTCGGGCAGGAGTACGGCTTCACCGTCACCGGCTTCCAGGACGCCGCCGACGCCTACAGCGACGTGACCTCCGGCAACTCGGTGGCCGTGTTCGACGACTACCCGATCCTCGCCTACGGCATCGCGACCGGCAACGTCGACCTCAAGACGGTCACCGAGCAGGAGAAGGCGTCGAGCTACGGCATGGGCGTCAAGAAGGGCGAGAACGCCGAACTGCTCCAGGCCTTCAACGAAGGCCTCAAGAACCTCATCGCGGACGGGACCTATCAGGCCATCCTCGACGACTACCTCGGCGACGACGCACCCGAGGCCGAGACGATCGGCAGCGGGCAGGCCGCCCTCGGCAACGAGGAACTCGACCTCGGCGAGCCGGGCGAGCTGCCCGAGCACCCGAACTTCGCCACCGACACCCCGAAGACGAACGGCACGTTCGTGATCGCGACCGACACGACCTTCGCACCGTTCATCTATCAGGAGGGCGGCAAGAACGTCGGCATCGACATGGACCTCATCCAGGCGATCGCCGCGAACCAGGGCTTCGAGATCGAGGTGCAGACGCTCGGCTTCGACGCGGCGCTGCAGGCGGTCCAATCCGGGCAGGCCGACGGCGTGATCGCAGGCATGGGCATCACGGACGAGCGCGCCGAGGTCTTCGACTTCTCCGACCCGTACTTCGAGTCCGGCACCCAGATGGCCGTGGCCGAGAACAGCGACATCACCTCCTACGAGGACCTCGCCGGGCAGTCCGTGGCCGTGAAGACGGGCACGACCGGCTCCGACTTCGCGCAGGAGCTGAGCCAGGAGATCGGCTTCGAGGTCAACTCGTTCCAGGACTCGGCGGACATGTACAACGACGTGGCGACCGGCAACTCGGTGGCGGCGTTCGAAGACGCCCCCGTGCTGCAGTTCGGCATCGCCTCGGGCAACGTGCCGCTCAAGATCGTCACCGAGCCGGAGCCCGGCGCCGACTACGGCTTCGCGGTCCTCAAGGGCCAGAACGCCGAGCTCCTCGAGATGTTCAACGAGGGACTGAAGAACGCGCAGGACAGCGGCGTCTACCAGATGATCGTCGACCGCTACCTCTCGATCGAGGAGGGCGAGGGCTCCGGCACCACGTTCTTCGACCTGCTCGGCGCATCCATGCCGGCCCTCATGCAGGGTCTGCTGCTGACGCTGCTGGCCACCGCGCTCGCGATCTTCTTCGCGATGGTGCTCGGCATCATCTTCGGCATCCTCAAACTCTCCGGCAATATCTTCCTGCGGATGCTGGCGGGCGCCTACGTCAACATCTTCCGCGGCACACCGGTGCTGGTGCAGGCATTCTTCTTCTACTTCGGCGTGCCGGCGGTGACCGGGCAGCCGCTCGACGCGCTGACCGCAGGCGTGATCACGCTCTCGCTCAACGCGGGCGCGTACATCACCGAGGTCGTGCGAGGCGGCGTGCAGTCGGTGGATCCTGGGCAGATGGAGGCCTCCCGCTCGCTCGGCCTCGGCTGGGGCGCGTCCATGCGCCGCGTCGTGATGCCGCAGGCGTTCAAGATCATGACGCCCAACCTCATCAACCAGTTCATCATCACGCTGAAGGACACCTCGCTGCTCTCGGTGCTCGGCTTCGCCGAGCTCACCTACCAGGGCCGCATCGTGATCGCCTCGACGTTCCGCTCCTTCGAGATCTGGATCGTCGTCGGCCTCATGTACTTCATCGTGATCTGGCTGCTCACGCTGCTGTCCAACTGGTTCGACCGGAAGTTCAACAAGTAGGGGATGACGATGACGAACAACGATCCTGCATTCACGCGCCCGGTCGCCACGGTGGACGGCGACCCCATCGTGGTCAAGGACCTGCACAAGTCCTTCGGCAAGAACCACGTGCTCACCGGCATCGACCTCACCGTCGCGAACGGCGAGGTCGTCGCCGTGATCGGGCCCTCGGGCTCCGGAAAGTCGACGCTGCTGCGCTGCCTCAACCGCCTCGAGGAGGTGACCGACGGCGAGGTGTTCATCGTCGGCGAGAACATCGCCACGGCGAAGGGCAAGGACCTCGACACCGTGCGCCAGCGCGTCGGCATGGTGTTCCAGCACTTCAACCTGTTCCCGCACATGACGGCGCTCGAGAACGTGGCGCTCGCGCCCACCGAGCTCAAGAAGCTCAGCAGGTCGGAGGCGCGCAAGCGCGCGACCGAGCTGCTCGAGCGGGTCGGGCTCGGCGACAAGGCGGATGCGCGGCCGGCCTCGCTGTCCGGCGGGCAGAAGCAGCGCGTGGCCATCGCCCGCGCGCTCGCGATGAGCCCCGAGATCATGCTCTTCGACGAGGCGACCAGCGCGCTGGACCCGGAGATGGTCGGCGAGGTGCTGCAGGTGATCCGCGATCTCGCCGCCTCGGGCATGACGATGGTGCTGGTCACCCACGAGATGGGCTTCGCGCGCGAGGTCGCCGACCGCGTCGTGTTCATGGCCGACGGCAAGGTCGTCGAGTCGGGGCCGCCCTCCGACCTCTTCGACAGCCCGAAGGAGTCGCGCACGAAGGACTTCCTCTCGAAGGTCCTCTGACGGCCCCTGCCGCACGACGAGCGAGCCGCGTCCCATGCCGGGGCGCGGCTCGCCCGCGCTGCGCGAGCAGGCCGGCACTGGAATACTGGTGGGCATGACCGCTCCACAGGAAAACGTGTGGCTCGCCGCGCTGCGCACCAACCCCGACCACTCCCGCAACTACGCCGAGCGCTGGCGCGCCTTCGAGGAGCAGGGCCGCGACATCTACGGCGAGGCTCGGCTCATCGACGCGATGGCGGAGCGGGGGAGCCGCATCCTCGACGCCGGCTGCGGCACCGGACGCATCGGCGGCTGGCTCGCCGACCGGGGCCACCGGGTGGTCGGCATCGACCTCGACGAGCACCTCATCGAGGTCGCGCGCGAGGCGCATCCCGGGGCGGAGTGGGTGGTCGGGAACCTCGCCACGACGAGCCTTGACGACGAGACCGGCGATCTCGCGGAGTTCGACCTCATCGTCTCGGCGGGCAACGTCATGACCTTCCTCGCGGAGGAGGAGCGCCTCCCTGCGCTGCAGCGGATGCGCGCGCACCTGGCGCCCACCGGCCGGCTGGTCGCGGGCTTCGGCGCCGGCCGGGGCTACGACTTCGTCGACTTCGGCGCGGACGCGTTCAGGGCCGGGTTCGCCCTCGAGCAGCACTACTCGACGTGGCAGCTGCACCCGCCCGCGGACGATTTCATCGTGGCGGTGCTCGCCCCGATCCCCGCCCCGCTCGAGCAGGACGAGTAGCGCGCCGGATCAGCCGGGCAGCGCCGCGCGGATACGCTTGAGCGACACGGACTGCGCGGTGCCGAGCTGCTGGGCGAACAGGCTCACGCGGAACTCCTCGAGCAGCCAGCGCACCTGCACGAGCCCGGGGTCGTCGTCGGGCCCCGCCGGGATCGTGCCGCCCGCGGCGGCGTAGAGCTCCAGGGCGCGCTCGAGCTCGAGCATGCCGGCGCGCTCCTTGGCCGCGTTCACCGTGAGCCGCTCGAGGCGGTAGGACACGGCGCGGAGATAGCGCGGCAGATGCCGCAGCCGCTCCATCCCCGTGCGCGAGACGAATCCGTCGAAGACGAGTCCCTCGAGCTGCGCCCGCGCGTCCGTGAGCGAGCCGAGGTGCGCGAGCGCGTTCACCGCCTTCACCGAGGCGAGCGCCGCGCGGTGCGCCGCGAGCACTTCGGCGACGAGCTTCACCGCGTCGAACATCGAGTCGACGAGCGAGGCGTTGAACGCGTCCCGCAGCGCCGAGAACCGGGCGCGGGTGCGCACGGGCTCCTCGGGCATCGCGTCGGAGGCCAGCGCGGCGAGCACGTCGGCCAGCAGCGCGTCCGTCGACCGGTAGGGGCTCGCGGCGAGCGAGAGCTTCTCGGCCGCGGTGAGGTGCTCCTGCACGTAGCCGGCCGGGGTCGGCACCGACCTCGCGAGCAGCGCGGCCACCGCGCGGCCGTGCTCGCGACGCTGGTCGGCGCCGGTGGTGGAGAGGGTCAGGTCGATCGGAGATGCAGCGGGCTTCGAGGGATCGCGGAGCTGCAGCGTGGGCCACGCGCGGATGACGCCGTGCCTGCGCTTGATCTCGAAGGACTCCGGCAGCTCGTCGGCGGGCCACTCCCGCACGTCCTTCCGGTCGAACCGCGAGTCGGCGACGGGGCCGTCCTGCGCCGGCTCGGCGGGCGCGCCCCCTCCGCCCCGTCGCGGCGCCGCCCCCGCATCCGCGCCCGTGGCGTGCACGAGCGAGGCCTCGGAGGCGCGCTTGAGCCGCTGCTGCAGCGCGATGAGGTCGCTGCCGGCCGCGAGCTCGCGGCCGCGGTCGTCGACCACGCGGAATCGCATCATCAGGTGCGCGGGGATCTTCGCGAGGTCGAACTCGTCGACGTCGAAGCGGATGCCCGCGGCGCGCTGCATGTGCCCGCGCAGCACCTCCACGAGCGGCGCGGGCACGTGCGCCCCGCGATCCGGGCGCGCCTCGGCGATCGAGCCGCCGCCCTCGACGCCGGCGTCCTCGGCGAGCAGGCGCGAGGCCCAGTCGGCGGCGGGCACGAAGTTGCGGCGGATGACCTTGGGCAGGGAGCGGAGCAGCGCGGTGACGAGCTCCGCCCGCATGCCGGGCACGAGCCAGTCGAAGCCGTCCGGCGTCAGCATCGCGAGCAGGGGGAGCGGTACCGCGGCGGTGACGCCGTCCTCGGGCGAATCCGGGTCGAAGCGGTAGCGGAGCTTGACCTGCTGCTCGCCTTGGCGCCAGACCTGGGGGAAGGCCTCCGCGTCCGTCTCCTCGGCGTCCTCGCCGAGCAGGTCCGCGCGCGTGAGCGTGAGCAGGTCGGGGTCGCGCTTCGAGGCCTCGCGCCACCAGCGGTCGAACACGGGCTGCGAGACGACCTCGTCGGGGATGCGCTCGGCGAAGAACTCGACGAGGGCCTCGTCGTCCTCGACCAGCCCGCGCCGGCGGGTGCGCTCCTCGAGCTCCTCGATCTCGCGGCGCAGGGCGCGGTTCTTGCGGTCGAAGGGGTACCGGGCGTTCCAATCGCCCTCGACGAGCGCGTGGCGGATGAAGAGGTCGCGGCTCCACGCCGGATCGATCTTCGCGAAGCCGACGCGGCGGTCGCGCACGAGCGGCACCCCGTAGAGCGTGACGGTCTCGCGCGCCACCGCCTGCCCCTGCTTGCGCTCCCAGTGCGGCTCGTGGTGCTGCCGCTTCACGAGATCGCCGGCGAGCCGCTCCGCCCACGCCGGGTCGATCTTCGCCACGGTGCGGGCGAACAGCTGCGAGGTCTCCACGAGCTCCGCGGCCATCACGGCGTCCGGGCGGGACTTCGCGAGGCCCGAGCCGGGGAAGATGCGGAAGCGCGTGTTCCGGGCGCCCCGGTAGTCGCGCTTGAGCTCGTCGTAGACGCCGATGTGGCTGAGCAGCCCGGTCAGCAGCGCGGTGTGCACCGCATCCGCGTCGGCGCCCGGCTCGGCGGCGGGCTCGAGCGACCGGGAGGCCGGCTTGCGGATGCGCAGACCCAGGCCGCGCGTGGCCTCGCGCAGCTGCCGGTAGAGGTCCTGCCACTCCCGGAAACGCACGAAGTTGAGGAACTCGCGCTTGCACAGCCGGCGGAACGCGCTCGAGCCGAGCTCCTGCGACTGGGCCTCGAGGTAGTTCCAGAGGTTGAGCAGCGTGAAGAAGTCGCTCGACGGATCGCGGAAGCGCGCGTGCAGCTGATCCGCGTGCTGCCGCTGCTCGAGCGGGCGCTCGCGGATGTCCTGCACCGTGAGCCCCGCCACGATGACGAGCACCTCGCGGGCGACGTCGAGGTCCTTGGAGGCGAGGATCATCCGCCCGTAGCGGGGGTCGACGGGGAGGTGAGCGAGCTCGCGGCCGATGCGGGTGAGCTTCGGCGGCTGGCGGGTGCCGCGGCCGCCGCGGATCGCCCCGAGCTCGCGCAGCAGGTCGACGCCGTCCTTCACGCCGCGGCTGTCCGGGGGAGTGAGGAAGGGGAAGTCCTCGATCGCGCCGAGGCCGAGCACGAGCATCTGCAGCAGCACGCTCGCGAGGTTGGTGCGCAGGATCTCGGGGTCGGTGAACTCGGGCCGGCGCGCGTAGTCCTCCTCGCCGTAGAGGCGGATCGCGATGCCCGCGCGCGTGCGGCCGGAGCGGCCCGAGCGCTGGTTCGCCGAGGCCTGGCTGATCGGCTCGATCGGCAGCCGCTGCACCTTCGCCCGCGTGGAGTAGCGGGAGATGCGCGCGAGCCCCGCGTCGATGACGTAGGCGATGCCCGGCACGGTGAGCGAGGTCTCGGCGACGTTGGTCGCGAGCACGACACGCCTCCGCACACCGGGCTTCCGGGTCCGCTCGAACACCCGGTGCTGGTCCCGGGCGCTCAGCCGGCCGTAGAGCGGCAGCACCTCCGTGAACTCGCCGCGCCGGCCGCGCAGGTGTCCGCGGATCGCGTCCTCCGCGTCGCGGATCTCCCGCTCGCCCGGCAGGAAGACCAGCACGTCCCCCGGATCCTCCGGCTCGAGCTC
The DNA here is from genome assembly GCF_900163695.1 of Gulosibacter sp. 10. Taxonomy (GTDB): domain Bacteria; phylum Actinomycetota; class Actinomycetes; order Actinomycetales; family Microbacteriaceae; genus Gulosibacter. The sequence goes on along the minus strand of NZ_FUIC01000045.1, from coordinate 93,021 downwards.
GTCGAGCGCCGCGGCGATGCCCTCGAAGACGTCGCGATCCCGCTCGGGCGCGTCCGGGTCCTCGGCATCCGCGACGAGCGGGCGGTAGCGCACCTCCACGGGATAGGTGCGCCCCGAGACCTCGATGATCGGCGCGTCGAAGAAGTGCTTCGAGAAGGACTCCGGGTCGATGGTCGCGGAGGTGATGATCACCTTGAGGTCCGGCCGCTTCGGCAGCAGCCGGCGCAGGTACCCGAGGAGGAAGTCGACGTTGAGCGAGCGCTCGTGCGCCTCGTCGATGATGATCGTGTCGTAGCGGCGCAGGTCCCGGTCGCCGCGCAGCTCGGCGAGCAGGATGCCGTCGGTCATGAGCTTGATCCGCGTCGACTCGCTCGACTCGTCGGTGAAGCGTACCTGGTAGCCCACGAGGTCGCCGACCCCGGTGCCGAGCTCCTCGGCCACCCGCTCCGCGATCGTCCGGGCGGCGATGCGGCGCGGCTGCGTGTGCGCGATGGCCGTGCGGCCCAGCTCGAGGCAGATCTTCGGGAGCTGGGTGGTCTTGCCCGAACCGGTCTCGCCGGCGACGATGACGACCTGGTGCTCGGCGATCGCCTTCGCGATCTCGTCGCGGCGCTGCGAGACCGGGAGTTCGGGCGGATACGTGATGTCAGGCATGGAGTCACCAGTCTAGGGCGAACGCCTACCATGGGGCGCGTGACTTCGACCATCAGCCCGATCCGCACGGGCGCGCACCGCATGCGGCCGCCCGGCGGCTCGTGGCTCGACGACCTCTGGGCCGGATGGACGGCCACGCCCGGGCTCCGGCGCCGCACCGAGCTCGTCGTCGTCGGCCTCATCACCCTCATTGGCGTGCTGGTGCGGTTCATCCGGCTCGGCCACCCGCCCAGGATCGTCTTCGACGAGGTCTACTACGTGCTCGAGGGCTGGACGATCTCCAACCTCGGCTACGAGGCGGAATGGCCCGAGAACGGGCAGGAGCTGTTCGAGGCGGGGCAGGTGGACGCCTACGGCACCGCCGGGAAGTACGTCGTGCACCCGCCGCTCGGCAAGTACCTCATCGGCTGGGGCATGCAGCTCTTCGGCGCGGAGCACGCCTTCGCGTGGCGCATCTCGGTCGCGATCATCGGGGCGCTCGCGGTGCCGCTGCTGTACCTGGTCGGGCGCAAGCTGTTCCGCTCGATCGGGATGGCGGCGATCGCCGCGGGCTTCCTCGCGCTCGACGGCCACGCCATCGTCACGAGCCGCATCTCGATCCTCGACGGCCCGCTCATGTTCTTCGTGCTGCTGGGCTTCCTGTTCATCCTCTACGACCGCGAGCAGCAGACCCGGCAGATCGCCGAATGGGCCGCGGACTGGCGGGTGCGGGCCCACGCGAAGGATCCGAGCATCCCGCTCGAGGCGAAGCCCTCGCGCTGGAGCCTCACCGTGCGCCGCCCGCGGACGCGCGCTCCCGGCCCCGACTGGGGCCCCATCCTGTGGTTCCGCCCCTGGCTCGTGGCCGCCGCGGTGACGCTCGCCCTGGCGACCAGCATCAAATGGTCGGGCCTCTACTTCCTCGCGGCCTTCTGCCTGCTCACCATCGGCTTCGACGCGGCGGCGCGCAAGCAGGCCGGCATCACCTACTGGCTCTCGGCCGCCGTGCTCAAGCAGGGCTGGGCCTCGTTCCTGCTGACGATCCCCGCGGCGATCCTCGTCTACCTCGCGACCTTCATCGGCTGGTTCCGCAGCTCGGAGGGGTACTACGCGGACTGGGCGCAGTCCGATCCGTCGCGGCCCTGGGGCGGGCTGCTCGAGGGCGTGCCGCTGTCCTTCCAGAACTTCTGGCACTACCAGTCCGAGATCCTCCAGTTCCACTCCACGCTCGGCGCCGACCACCCCTACGCCTCCGCGCCGATCGAGTGGCCCTTCCTCATCCGCCCCACCGCGTTCAAGTACGATTACTACGGGCCGAATCAGGAGTACGTCGAGGCGGTCACCTCGATCTCGAACCCGCTGATGTTCTGGCTGGGCACGATCGCGGTCGTCTTCCTCGTAATGATGCTGTTCGTCAAGCCGCGCTGGCAGTACGCCGCGATCCTCACCGGCTACGCCGCGGGCTATCTGCCGTGGCTCATCACGGGGCGCACCGCCGTCTACCACTTCTACGCCATCGCCTGGCTGCCGTTCATGTTCCTCGCCGCCGCGGTGGCCATCGAGACGATCGCGGGATCGGCGAAGGACGACCGGCGGATGCGCACGCCGGCCGTGAACATCGCCACGGGCTTCCTCGTGCTGACCGTGCTCGTGTCGATCCTCTTCTATCCCGTCTGGACGGGACTCATGATCCCCGAATGGTATTGGAGCCTGACTCACTGGCTCCCGAGCTGGAGGTAGCCCGTGCTCATCCTCGCCGGAACGCCCATCGGCAACCTCGGCGACGCGTCCGCGCGGCTCGTCGCCACGCTTCGGGAGGCCGAGGTGCTCGCGTGCGAGGACACGCGCACCTCGCTCAAGCTGCTCTCGCTGCTCGAGGTGGAGTCGCGGCCGCGGCTCATCGCGCTGCACGAGCACAACGAGCGCGCGCTCGCCGAGGAGATCGCCGTGCTCGCGGCGGCGCAGGACGTGGTGCTGGTCTCGGACGCGGGCATGCCGGCGATCTCGGACCCGGGCTACCCGGTCGTCCGCGCCTGCATCGAGGCCGGGGTCGACATCACCTCGGTGCCCGGGCCCAGCGCCGTGATCACCGCGCTCGCCGTCTCGGGGCTGCCGACCGACCGCTTCGCCTTCGAGGGGTTCGCGCCGCGGCGGGCGGGGGATCGGGCGTCGATGGTCCGCGCGCTCGCGCAGGAGCCGCGCACGAGCGTCTTCTACGAGTCGCCGCATCGCCTCGCGGCCACCCTCGAGGCGATCGCCGCCGAACTGCCCGACCGGGCGGTGGCGGTGTGCCGCGAGCTCACCAAGCTGCACGAGGAGGTGGTGCGCGGCACCGCCGCCGAACTCGCCGGCTGGGCCGCCGAGGGCGTGCGGGGCGAGATCGTGCTCGTCGTCGGCGGCGCCGAGCCGGGCACCGCCGACGAGGGCGCGGCGCTCGCCCGCGTGCAGGAGCTCGTGGGCAAGGGCATGCGCCTCAAGGACGCCGCGGCCGAGGTCGCCGCCGCCACGGGCCTGCGCAAGCGCGACCTGTACGAGGCGGCCCTGGCATCGCGCGACCGGTGACGGGGGCGCGTCGCGGACGCAGTAGACTGGCGGGCATGGCTTCTGGCGAATCGTTCTACGTCACCACCCCCATCTTCTACGTCAACGACGTGCCGCACATCGGTCACGCGTACGCGGAGGTCGCCGCCGACGTCCTCGCCCGCTGGCACCGCCAGCGGGGCAACGACACGTGGTTCCTCACCGGCACCGACGAGCACGGGCAGAAGATCATGCGCTCCGCGATCGCGAACGGCATGGAGCCGCAGGAGTGGGCGGACAAGCTCGTCGACGAGGCGTGGCGCCCGATGCTCAAGACGCTGAACATCTCGAACGACGACTTCATCCGCACCACCGAGGAGCGCCACGAGTCGCGCGTGCAGCGCTTCCTCATCCAGCTCAACGAGGCCGGGTACATCTACGAGGACGAGTTCGAGGCGCTCTACTGCGTGGGCTGCGAGGAGTTCAAGCCCGAGTCCGAGATCGTGCCGGGCGAGGGGCAGTACGAGGGCCAGAAGGTCTGCGTCATCCACTCGAAGCCGATGGAGCTGCTCAAGGAGCGCAACTACTTCTTCAAGCTCTCGGCGTTCCAGGACCGCCTGCTCCAGTACTTCGACGAGCACCCCGACTTCATCCAGCCGGCCTCGGCGCGCAACGAGGTCGTGAGCTTCGTCCAGTCCGGGCTGCACGACCTCTCGATCTCGCGCACCAGCTTCGACTGGGGCATCCGCGTGCCCTGGGACGAGGAGCACGTGGTCTACGTGTGGGTGGACGCCCTGCTCAACTACTTCACCGCGATCGGCTACGGCGACGAGGACGGCCAGTTCGAGCGCCGCTGGCCCGCGAACCACATCGTCGGCAAGGACATCCTCCGATTCCACGCCGTGATCTGGCCGGCCATGCTCATGGCCGCGGACGTCGCCCCGCCCAAGCGCGTGTTCGCCACCGGCTGGCTGCTCGTCGGCGGCGAGAAGATGTCGAAGTCGAAGCTCACCGGCATCGAGCCGCAGGAGATCACCGACACGTTCGGCTCGGACGCGTTCCGCTACTACTTCATGCGCGCGATCCACTTCGGTCAGGACGGCTCGTTCTCGTGGGAGGATCTCTCCGCCCGGTACCACGCGGAGCTCGCGAACGGCTTCGGCAACCTCGCCTCCCGGGTGATCTCGATGGTGAAGAAGTACTTCGACGGGGAGGTCCCCGCCGAGGTCGTCGCCCACGTGGACGACGAGGCCCTGCTCGAGATCGCCCGCACGGCGATCCGCGACGCGGAGTCCGCGATCGACGAGTTCGCGATCGACCGCGCCATCGCCGCCGTGTGGAAGCTCGTGGACGCGCTCAACCTGTACGTGACCGAGCAGCAGCCCTGGGTGCTCGCGAAGGACGAGGGCAACCGCGATCGCCTCGCCGCGGTGCTCGCGACGGCCACCCGCGGCCTCGGCGTGCTCGCGGTGCTGCTCAACCCCGTCACGCCCATCGCCACGGGCAGGCTCTGGGGCGCCATCGGCGGCGAGGGCGACCTCGGCGCGATCGCCCCCGTGCAGGCGCTCGACTGGCGCGGCAGCGGCCGGGTCGGCGATCTCGCATCGCTCTTCCCGCGCATCGAGCAGGAGAGCTGATCGGGGCCGGATGGTGATCTCCAAGCATCCGCGGCGCCGCGACGCGAAGGCCGAGAACGGCGCGCGCCGCGACCTGCAGTACCCGGAGCCGCCGGAGCCGCTCGGCGTCGCGTGCTACGACAACCACACGCACCTCGAGATCGAGGACGGCGAGGCCGGGCTCGAGATCGGCGAGCACATGGATCTCGCGGCGGCGGCGAACATCCGCGGGGCCATCACGGTCGGCGGCGACGTGGAGTCGAGCCGCTGGCAGGTGCGGGCCGCGAACGAGGACGAGTGGCTGCTCGCCGCCGTCGCGATCCACCCCAACGAGGCGCCGAACGTGGCGGCCGCGGGCGAGCTCGACGCGCACCTCGCGGAGATCGAGTCCCTCGCCTGCGACGAGCGCGTGGCCGCGATCGGCGAGACCGGCCTCGACTTCTTCCGCACGGAGGGGGCCGAGGCGCTGTCGGCGCAGTTCGAGTCCTTCGAGGCGCACATCGGCATCGCCAAGCGGCTCGGGCTGCCGATGCAGATCCACGACCGGGACGCGCACGACGACGTCGTCGCGACGCTGCGCCGGGTCGGCGCGCCGGAGGGCACGGTGCTCCACTGCTTCTCGGGCGGGCCGGAGCTCGCGCGCATCTGCGCCGAGGAGGGCTGGTACTGCTCCTTCGCGGGCAATGTGACGTTCAAGAACGCCGAGAACCTCCGGGAGGCCCTCGACGTGCTGCCGCGGGAGCGCATCCTCGTCGAGACCGACGCGCCCTTCCTCACCCCGGTGCCGCTCCGCGGCCGCCCCAACGCGCCGTACCTCGTCCCGCACACCGTGCGGTTCATGGCCGATCGGCTCGGCATCGAGGCGGATGCGCTCGCGCAGCGCATCGCGGAGAACACCCTCGGGCTCTACGGCCCCTTCGACCGGGCGGAGCGCGCGGCATGGCGGGCCCGCGGGGCCGGGGCCCGGCGTGGCTGACGTCCGGCTGCTCGGCCCGAACGAGATCCGCTCCCTCGCGGCCGAACTCGACGTGCAGCCCACGAAGAAGCTCGGCCAGAACTTCGTGCACGACCACGGCACGGTGCGGCGCATCGTGTCCACGGCCGAGGTCGAGCCCGATCAGCGCATCCTCGAGGTCGGCCCCGGGCTCGGCTCGCTCACCCTGGCCCTGCTCGAGGCGGGGGCGCGGGTGACCGCGGTCGAGATCGACGGCCGGCTCGCCGAGCGGCTGCCGCGGACGGCCCGCGAGTTCGCCGGGCCCGAGGCGCGCCTGCGCGTCGTGCACGAGGACGCGCTGCGGGTGCGGGCGGAGGCGCTTCGCGATGAGGGCGGCGCCGCTCCGACGGCGCTCGTCGCCAACCTCCCGTACAACGTCTCGGTGCCGGTGCTGCTGCACCTGCTCGCCGAGCTGCCCTCGCTCCGGCGCGGCGTGGTGATGGTGCAGCACGAGGTGGGGGAGCGCCTCGCGGCCGGCCCCGGATCGAAGGTGTACGGCGCCCCCAGCGTCAAGGCGGCGTGGTACGGGACGTGGCGGACCGCGGGGCTCGTGGGGCGGCGGGTGTTCTGGCCCGTCCCGAACGTGGACTCCGTGCTCGTCGCCTTCGAGGCGCACGGGACCCCGCCGGGCGACGAGGCGATGCGCGGCCGGCTGTTCCGGATCGTCGACGCCGCGTTCGGCCAGCGGCGCAAGATGCTGCGGCAGGCCCTCTCCGGGGTCTACGGCTCCGCCGCCGCGGCCAGCGAGGCGCTCGAGGCCGCGGGGATCGCGCCCACCGCGCGGGGCGAATCACTGGGCGTCGAGGAATTCGTCCGGCTCGCCCGGTAGCTTGGGAGCATGACTGAGCGCTTCGCGCACGCCGCCGCCCCGGTGACGGCCACCGCCCCCGGCAAGGTCAATCTCACCCTCGCGGTCGGCGACCTCGCCGCGGACGGCTATCACCCGCTGGCCACCACCTTCATGGCGCTCGACCTCTACGAGGAGGTCGTCGCCGTCGAGGGGGAGGGGCTGCGCCTCGAATACGCGCCGGGGCCGATCGACGTCTCGCGGCTCGAGACCGGCGAGACGAACCTCGCGATCCGCGCCGCGCGCCTGCTCGCGGAGGCGACCGGGCACGCCGCCGACGCGCATCTGCGCATCACGAAGCGCGTGCCCATCGCGGGCGGCATGGGCGGGGGCTCTGCGGACGCGGCGGCGGCGCTCCTCGCGTGCGACGCCCTGTGGGGGACCCGGCTGACCGCTGAGGACCTCCGGGCCCTCGCCGCCAAGCTCGGCAGCGACGTGCCCTTCGCGCTGCTGGGTGGCGCCGCCGTCGGCGCCGGCCGCGGCGACGAGCTCACCTCGGCGCTCGCGGAGGGCGAGTTCCACTGGGTGCTGCGGTTCAGCGGGCGCGGCCTCTCGACGCCGGCCGTCTACCGCGCGCTCGACGAGCACCGGACGCGCTTCGCCGCCGACCTCGGCCCGACCCCCGAACCCCTCGTGCCCGAGGCCGTGCTGCACGCGCTGCGCAGCGGCGACGTCCGCCTGCTCGCCGAGCTGCTGCAGAACGACCTGCAGGCACCGGTGCTGCGGCGGCGCCCCGACATCGCCGAGGCCCTGGAGTTCGGGGAGACGCGCGGGGCGCTGGGCGGCGTCGTGTCGGGTTCCGGCCCCACGCTCGCCTTCCTCGTCGAGGGGCGCGACGAGGCGGATGCGCTCGCGGCCGAGTTCGCGGCGCGGGGCGATCGCGCGCTGCGCGCGGTCGGCCCCGCCACCGGCGCGAGGGTGGGCTGACGCGGCCGGCGCCGGCCCCGCGCGTCCGCGCATGGTTGTACATCCGCTGCGCCCCGCGTCGGTAGCCACGGAGCGGGCCGACGCACTACGGTAAGAGACCATGAGCACCCACGCCCGAGCGACCGCGAGCGCCCAGAAGCCGAATTCGGCGACGCTCGCGTTCCGTCAGCTCGGGGCGGCGGCGAAGGCCCACGGGCTCGGCGAGCAGTTCAGCGGCATCGCCCGGATGATCAAGGATTCGCAGGGTCGGCTGCCGAGCGTCGTGGTCGTGGGCGAGATGAACCGGGGCAAGTCCACGCTCGTGAACGCGGTGCTCGGCGCGCCCGGCGCCGCACCGGTCGACCCGACCGAGACGACGGGGCTGGCGGTGAACTTCATCCCCGCGCACGAGAAGTTCCCGCTCGGCCAGGCCGAACTCGAATTCGCGACGCCGCCGAACCGCCGCCGCATCGCCGCGCCGGAGCTCGAGCAGTGGGTCCGCATCGACTCGCCGACCCTCCTGGGCGCGGAGGAGCCGCCGCTGCAGGCCTCGCTCGCCGTGCGCGAGTATCCGCTCGGCAAGGCGGTGCTCGTCGACACGCCGGGTTCGGGCGGGCTGAGCGAGGCGTATGCCATGCGGGCCATCGCGCGGGCGCGGGACGCGAGCGTGCTGCTCATCGTCACCGACGCCTCGGGGCGGATCACGCGGCCGGCGCTCGAGTTCGTGGCCCACTGCAGCACGATGGTGCAGTCGGTCGTGCTCGCGGTGACGAAGATCGACCTCTACCGCGCGAACTACCGGGCCGTGCTCGAGGAGAACCGGCAGATCCTCACGGCCCACGACCCGAGGCTCGGGCGGGTGCCCATGATCCCGGTATCCGGGCTGTGGGGGGAGCGGGCCGCCGGCGAGCAGGACCCGAGCCGGCGCGCGAAGCTCTACGAGCGCAGCGGCGTGCCGGAGCTCGTCGAGGTGCTGCGAGAGCCGCTCGCGCGCTCCTCGCGCCTGCCGACGCTGAACGCGCTGCGGCAGGGCATCGGGCTGCTCGAGCAGCCGCTGGTGGCGCTGCAGGCGGAGCGCGAGGCGCTCGGCGGCGTGGTGCAGAAGCAGGACTCGCTGATCGCGGTGCGCGAGCATCGCGAGAAGCTGCTGCGCACCTTCGAGGACTCGAAGTACGACTGGAGCGCGCAGGTGGACCGCGTGCGGGTCGAGCTCACGTCGGCGAACTCGCGCCTCTCGCGCGAGTTCGGGGCGCACTGGCGCGATCGCGTGCAGAAGTTCGGGGCGGGCATGAGCGAGGGTCAGAGCGTCTCGCTGCAGAACGAGATGGCCGCCGATCTCGAGGTGCAGGTGAACCGCGCCCTGTACGGGGTCGTCCGCCGCTCCTCGGGCCTGCTCCGCGACCTGTACTCCGCCGCGGGCATGGACCCTCAGACGAGCCTGCTGCAGGAGGTCGAGCGCCGCGCCGTCGAGGCGGGCAAGGGGCCGCGAGCGGACATCGACCGCTCGGCCGCCTCCATCGACCCGCGCATGCTCATGTCCGGCTGGGCGATGGGCATGGGCGTCGGCGGCCTGCTGGTACCGGTAGTCGGGCTGGCCGCGCCGGTGGTCGGCGTCGCCGCGATGGGCGGCCTGCTGACCCTGCTCGCGAAGCGCCAGGCCAAGAAGCAGTCGATGCTGCAGACCGTGAGCGACGCGACCGTCGAGCTGCGCGAGCTGCTGGACCGCGCGGTGCGGGGCGTGCTCGGGGTCGTCTCCACCGATGCCAAGAAGGTTTTCGACCGTGACCTCCGGCAGTCGGCGACCGATGCGAAGGCGGAGCTGCAGCGCCTCGAGTCGGCACGGCGGGCGAGCGAATCGGAGCGGCAGCGCCGGCTCGGGCAGATCAACCCGAAGATCGAGCAGCTCGAGCAGGCGATCGACGCCGCGCGGCAGGAAATAGCGCGACTTTCGGACAATTCCGCGGCGGGGAAACCCTGAAGCCGTATCCTCTAATACAGCGTGCGGTCCCGAGCGGACCGCGACCCGGGAACCCACACTACGGATAGGAACGGTGCACATGGCCTGGCGCCTCTCAATCGACTTCGGCACGTCGAACACCGCCGCCGCCATCGATGCGCAGGGAGCCATCCGACCGATCTCCTTGAGCGAGAGCGGCACGTCGATGCCCTCCGCCATCGTGCTCACCCCGAACGGCTTCCGCGTGGGCGAGGAGGCCGTCAACGCGCAGCTGCGGCACCCCGACGGCTTCGAGCGCTCGCCGAAGATGCTCGTGGGCCGCGGCGAGGTCGTGCTCGCCGGCGAGATCGTGAGCCCGAACGACATCGTGCGCGAGATCTACTCGTACGTGCGCGCCGCGGCCCTGCGGCGGCAGGACGGCGAGCCGCCCGTCGAGGTCTGGCTCACGCATCCCGTCGCCTGGGCGCCGTCCCAGATCGAGGCCCTGCGCGAGGGCGCCGTGGCCGCCGGGTTCTCGGCCGAGAGCATCCGCACCGTGAACGAGCCGATCGCGGCGGCCGCGCACTACGCGCGCAACCATCGAGCGGCGCCCGGCTCCCGGGTGGCCGTGTTCGACTTCGGCGGCGGCACGCTCGACCTCGCGGTGCTCGAGCGCGCGCCGCAGCTGCCCGAGGGCTACCGCGTGCTCGCCTACGGCGGCGACCCCGTGCTCGGCGGGCGCACCTTCGACGCGCGCCTGCTCGACTGGACGCTCGAGACCCTCGCCCGCCGCGGCCACTCGGAGCTCGCCGATCGCCTGCACCGGCCGAAGACGATGTCGGAGCTGCGCGCGCAGACCACGCTGAGCCGCGCGGTGACCTCCGCGAAGATCGAGCTGTCCACGCGGCCCGACGCCGACATCGCCGTGAGCCTCGGCGAGGAGGACGCCGTGGTCACCATCACCCGCAAGGAGTACGAGCGGCTCATCGCCGACGACCTCGACCGCGCGGGCAAGCTCCTCAACGACGTCTTCGACCAGGTCGTGGGGCTCTCGCCCGAGGTGCTCTACCTCACGGGCGGCTCCTCGCGCACGCCGGCCATCAGCCACATGATCCGGGACCGCACCGGCATCCGCATCGCGACGCTCGACGACCCGAAGCTGGTCGTCGCCGAGGGCGCGCTGCACGTGGCGCCGGTCGGCGCGGTGCGGGCCGCGAAGCCGCTCAAGCCCTCCCACTCGGCGCCCTCCGGCGCCCCGATCCAGCCCCCCGCGGCGGCCCCGACGCCGCTGCCGTTCACGGGGCAGGACCCCGCCACGCAACCCTTCCAGCCGCAGCAGCGGGCGCCGGGGCAGGCCCCCGGGCCCGGCGGCGGCCCGGGCGGCCCCCAGGCGGCGAACACTTCCGGGAATCCGGCGGCGCCGGCCCGGCCGGGACAGGACGTCAACGCCACGGGCGCGATGCCGCGGCTTCCCAACCAGGACCAGCGCCCTCCCGCGGGTGGGCACTCCGCCCCGCCGCCCCATCCGGCGACGGGGCAGCAGCCCGGGCACTTCGCGCCCCGTGCGGATCAGCAGCGTGCGGATCAGCAGCGTGCGGATCAGCAGGGGCAGGGCCCCGCGGCGCGGCCCGCGGCCGCCTCCGCGCACGGCGGACCGGGCATGCCGGGTCAGCAGCCGGGTCCGCAGTCCGGGCAGCCGCACGGCTTCGCCGCCGCCAACGGTCCCCAGCAGCCCGCGAAGAAGCCGAAGAACAAGAAGCTGCTCATCGGCGGCATCATCGGCGCGGTGGTGCTCGTGGTGGGCGGCATCTTCGGCGGCATCGCGCTGTTCGGCAACCAGGGCGGCGAGGAGCCCGAGCCGACGAAGTACGACGACACGGTCGTGGTGGCCGACGGCCCGCTCGAGTGCTGGGACGGCACGAACGTGGACGGCGGCGAGAACTGCGCCGACCTCACCGGCCAGGAGGCGCTCGACTGGCTCGTCGCGTTCCAGGGGGCGTCCTGCGAGGCGGAGCCCGGCCAGGTCGAGCAGAAGGCGTGCAGCTGGTACGACCGCCCGAACGACCACGTCTACGTGATGGAGTTCGAGAGCTACGACGCGGCCGTCGGCTACGCGCAGAGCCTCTACAGCACCGACAGCGTGGACTGGCAGGTCGAGGGCGAGGTCGCCGGCCCGCACTGGGAGGGCGAGTTCACCGAGGGCGGCGGCGGGTACTCGCACGTCTACCTGTGGGAGGGCCAGCCCTACGGCATCTTCGTGCGGCTCGACAAGGACGACGCCGGCCAGTACGGCAGCATCGAGGACATCCAGTCGCGGTTCACCCCGCGGCCGCTCAGCGAAGTCGCGCACGCGGTCGCCAGCACGGATCGCGTATGAGCGGATCCATCCAGGTCAGCGAGGGGATGCGCAGGGCCGTCTTCGACCTCTGCGACGCCTTCGACCGGGTCGACCGCCGGGGGACCGGCCGGACCACCGACACGGTGCGCCGCTCCCTGGACGAGACCATCCGCCTCGCGGTGGTCGGCCGCGTCAAGGCGGGGAAGTCCACCCTCGTCAACGCCCTGGTGGGCCGAGTGGTCGCCCCCACGGCCGCGGTCGAGTGCACGCGCATCACGACCCACTACACCTTCGGCGGGCCCGAGCGGGGCGAGGTCGTGACCCGCAACGGCCAGCGCGTGCCGTTCGACCTCGTCAACGGCTGCCTGCCGGAGCACCTGCCGGTGCCCATCGAGCACGTGGCGCACGCCGTCGTGTACCTGCAGTCCGAAGTGCTGCGCGACATGACCCTCATCGACACCCCCGGGCTCGCGACCACGACGACGGCGAACGAGGAGGCCACCCGCCGCACGGTGCTCGGGCACGAGGGCGTGCGGGCCGCGGACGCGCTGCTGTGCGTGTTCCGCGACATGCCCATGCGCGACGACATGGACTTCCTGCGGGAGTGGGCCTCGGTGACGAACACCCCGGCCGAGGCGGCCGCTCACGCGATCGGGGTGCTCACGCACGCCGACACCTACGGCGGATCCCCGTGGAGCGGCGAGGACCCGATCGAGGCGGCGAGAGGCGGGGCCGCGCGCTTCGCGCAGCAGCACGGCGCGCATCTGGGCAACGTCATCGCGGTGGCCGGCAACATGGCCCAGGCCGCCCGCGCGGGGCTCGTGCGGGAGCACGACGCGACGATGCTCGGGCAGCTCACCGACGTGGACGAGCTCGACCTCGAGCTGCGCGACCCGAACTTCCTCGGGGAGCTCGCGCCGGGCATCCTCAACCTCGAGGTCTCGCGGCTCGCCGAGCTCATCGGCGAGTACGGCATCCGCTTCGGCCGCGACGTCTCGCGGCAGGGCGCCCGTGCCCTGAGCGACTGGCTCGGCCGCGCCTCGGGAATCGACGACCTGCGGCGCGCGCTCGCGGTCCGCTACGTGGGCCGGTACGTGCACGTCAAGGCGCGGCGCGCGATGGAGGTGCTCCAGCGGCTCGCGTGGTCCGAGGGTGCGCCGATGCCGCTGCGCGGGCTCGTGGCCGAGGCCAAGCTCCGCCCCGAGCTGCACCCGCTCGAGGAGCTCGACGCGCTCGAGCGGCTGGCGGCGATCGAGCCGAACCACCCGCTGGTCGCGATGCTCGACTGTCAGCTCTCGGCGCGCAACGACGCCGAGCGGCTCGCGATGTCGCCGGCGAGCACCCCCGAGCAGCTCCGCACGCAGGCGCTCACCTGGAGCATGGAGGCCCGCCGGGCCGCGGTGGTGGAGCCCTACCCCGAGCGGCAGAACGCGTACAACGTGCTCGACCGCTCGTTCACGCTGCTGGCGATGCGCCTCGGGCGCCCGCGCGGCTAGCCGTACGGTCTAACCGGCGCCGCCCGCGCGTGAGTGCCGCTCGGGCGCCGCCTCGCGCCAGCTCCCGTTCACCGAGCTCAGCAGCAGCCACGGCTCGATCACGAGATTGATCGCGATGTGCGCGACGATCGCGGGCAGGACCAGCCGGTCGGAGGCGAGGTAGGTGAGGGCGAGCGCCATCCCGAGGGCCGTGGTGGCGGCCGCCACGGGGAGGATGATGCGGGCATCGCGCGAGAAGAGCACCCAGACCGAGTGGGTGAGCCCGAAGCCGATGCCGGACGCGAGCACGGCGAGTACGGCCGGCGTGCCGACGGCGTCCAGCCAGTCCATCAGGAACTTGCGGAAGACGAGCTCCTCGAGCGTGCCCGAGGCCAGGGCCAACGGGATCGCGAGCGCCTTGAGGCCGGTGCACGAGCGCGCGTTCCGGCGCACGGACGGCACCGCCCAGAACGTATAGGCCGTGTAGGCGACCACGACGATCGCGCAGAGCGCCCAGCCCCACGGGATCGATCCGAGCGGGCCGCCCAGCCCCAGCGTCTCGAGGAGGAAGCGCTGCGGGTCGCGCAGCAGCCAGACGGCGAGGGGGATGAGCATGCCTGCGGTCGTGCCCAGCACGAGCAGGGCGGTCCAGGCCTCGGGCGATAGGCGCCGCTTGCGGGGATCGGATGCGGAGGTCACGGATCCATAATCGCACAGTCGTGCGAAATAGTTCGTGTGTACGATGATGCTCGGCTGGGAGTCGGGAGGGCGCATGCCGAAGATCGTGGATTACGACGCGCGCCGGACGGCGATCGGCCGGGCCGTCGCCCGCCTCATCGAGCGGGAGGGGCTCGGCGCCGTGTCCGTGCGGGCCGTCGCCGGGGAGGCCGGCATGGAGCCCTCGACGCTCCGGCACTACTTCCCGAGCAGCGACGAGATGCTCGGCTTCGCGCTGTCGCTGCTCAGGCGCGACCAGGAGGCGCGGCTCGCGGCGCTGCCCCGCACGGGCGATGCGCTCGCGGACCTCCGGGCGGCCTGGCTGCAGTCGATGCCGCTCGACGCCGCGAGGCGGACGGAGTGCCACGTCTGGGTGGCCGTCACGGCCGCCGCGCGGACGCCGCTGCTGCGCGGGATGCTCGAGGAGGTCGACGAGGGGCTCGACCACCTCAGCCGGGCGACGGTGGCGGCCTGCGGGGTGCGCGGCGACGCCGGGCTCGAGGCCATGGGACTGCGGGCGTTCACCGACGGGCTGGCGCTGAACGCCGTGACGCAGCCCGAGGTCTTCACCCCCGAGCTCGTCGAGCGGCTGCTCGACTCCAGGCTCCGGAGGCTCCGCGACGAGGGCGCGGCGGGCGGGCGTTGAGCGGGCCGATGGGATCGGGCGCGCTCGACGGCGCCTAGACCGCCGAGCGGCCGTCGGGGTACTGCGTGGGCGGGTACGGCATCGCCTTGCGCACGTCCGCGAGGCTCTCGGAGAGGTCCACGAGCTCGGCGGCGGCCGCATCGCGGTCGAGGATGCCGATGCGGGCGAACTCCTGGATGAGCTTCGCGCCGTTCGGGCCGTGCACCCACGGGACGGGCTTGTCGCGGCGCCAGCGCGCCGAGGTGCTCGCGCGGCCGCCCGCGAGCACCGACTCGGTGTTCGAGAGCTGCCGGATCGCGACCGCCACGACGGCGTCGGGATGCTCGCGCGTGAACTCCCCGTAGAGCTTGGCGTCGTGCTGCCCGTCGTCGCCGATGAGGATCCACTTGACGTCCGGGAAGTCCTCGATCAGCCGCCGCAGATTGGCGCGCTTGTGCTCCGTGCCGGAGCGGAAGAGCCGCTTCGGCGTCGGCCCCCAGTCGGTGAGCAGGAGCGGCCCGAAGGGGAAGAGGTTGCGGCCGAGGAACCGGCTCAGGGTGGGGGCCACGTTCCAGGAGCCCGTCGAGAGGTAGAGCACGGGAGTCGTGTCCTGGCCGAACTTCGCCGTGAGCCGCTCGTAGAGGACGTTCATGCCGGGCACGGCGGAGCGCGCGTGCTCGTCGAGCACGAACGTGTTCCACGCGGCCAGCAGCGGGCGGGGGAGCGAGGTGACCATGACGGTGTCGTCCACGTCCGAGATGATGCCCACGCGCTGCTCCTCGGGCATGATGAAGATCGGCGCCTCGCTGAGCTGCCCGTCGACACTCTCGAAGGTGATGGTCCGCCAGCCGGGCTGCAGGTCCACGTCGATGCGCTGATCGATGATCCCGCCGCGATCGGCCTCGAACTCGTAGACGGCGTCGTCCACGTGCACCTTCACGCGGCTGTACGGCACGGCGACGTGCGTGAAGCTCCGCCAGCCGCGGACGGCCTTCTCCGTGTTCCCGCCGAGCAGCCGGGAGGGGAACCGCCGGCGCCCGGTGCGTCGCAGCGCGATCGGGAGCATCTGCACCCGGCCGAGCACGCGGATCCGGCGGGTCGAGCCGTACCCCGTGTAGGCCTCGACGGCTTCCATGTACCCGTGCTGCTGAGCGCGCCGCATGCGGAAGCGCTTGAACGAGTCCTCGAGCCGGAACGCGTTGTTGATCACGACTCGGCTCAGGGGGAAGCCCGCGACGAGTTCGCCGAGGGTGGGCATGCGGCGCTTCGGGGTCACCGGTTCATCCTGCCATGTGCGGGCGCGTGCGGGTCACGGGCACACCCTAGTCGGTGGAATCGAGCTCTTCCGCAACGCGCCGGCTCAGCCAGCGCTTGACGAGCCACACGAGCACGACGAACACCACGATGATGCCGATGAACACGTACCCGGCCCAGCTCAGCTGCTGGCTGAGCTGCTCGTAGCTGGCCGTCGCGAGCGCGCCCGCCGAGACGTAGGCGAGCGACCAGATCACGCAGGCGGGGAGCGTCCAGCCGAAGAACTTGCGGAAGGGCATGCCGGTGATGCCCGCCGTCACGGGCACGAGCGAGTGCAGCACGGGCAGGAAGCGGGAGATGAAGACGGCGATGCCGCCCCGGCGCTGCAGGAACTCGTGGGCGCGGTCCCAGTTCTCCGCGCCGATCTTGCGGCCCACCCAGGACCGCTTGAGCGGGGCGCCGAGCACCGTGCCGATCCAGTAGCCGATCGACTCGCCGATGAGGGCGCCGACGATGCTCGAGAGGACGACTGCGGCCCACAGGCCCCAGTCGGAGACGCCCATCGACGCGACGAGCAGGATCGTGTCGCCCGGGACGACGAGCCCGACGAGCACGCTCGTCTCGAGCAGGACGCCGAGTCCGGCGAAGACCACCAGGAGGGTCGGATCGAGCTGCTGCACGGTGCCGATCACCCAGTCGAGGAGGTCGTTGATCATCGCGACAGCCTACGCCCGCATTCCTGTGCGCCGGTCCAGTCCGACTCCGGCGCAGCCCGCCGATCCGTGCCCGCCCGCAGCGCACGGCGGATGTCGCCGGGTCGGATGTCGCCGCTGCGATGGGTCACGCAGACGACTGCGGCATCCCGCAGCGCGCGGCGGAGATCTTCCGATAATTCCGCGGCCCCCGTCTCGTCGAGATGCGCGGTCGGCTCGTCGAGCAGCACGACGGGAGCGCCGGTGAGCAGCGTGCGCGCGACGGCGACGCGCTGTCGCTGCCCGCCGGACAGGTGCCCGCCGGAGGCTCCGATCCGAGTGTCGAGCCCATCCGCGAGCCCGTCGAGCAGCGGACCGAGCCCGACGCGCTCGAGCGCGGATCGCATCTCGGCCTCGTCGGGCCTGCGCGATGCGGGCCTCGCGAGCAGCAGGTTCGCGCGGAGCGTCGAATCGAAGAGGTGCGCGTCCTGCGGGCACCAGGCGATCCTCCCGGACACGTCCGGCTCGACCGGCAGGCCGCCGGCCCTCACCTCGCCGCGCTCCGGAGGCAGATGCCCGAGTATCACCGCGAGCAGCGTCGACTTCCCGGACCCGGAGGGGCCGGTCACCGTCAGCCACTCGCCGGGACGGACCCGCTCGCTCAGCCCGGCGATCACCGGCCGGCGCTGCCCCGGCCAGCGCGCCGTCACGTCGTCGAGCTCGAGCCCGGCAGCGGGATCCTCGGCGTCGACGTCGGGGGCGGGGGCGGGTGCGGCGGAGGCGGCCGTGGCGGGGTCCGCTCGCAGCCGCGCACGCACCTCCGCAACCCGCGACAGCGCCGAGGCGAGGGAGCCCGAGCGCTGCACCGCGGTCACGGCGTCGAGCAGCGGCTCGGCCAGCGCGAGCGTCGCGAGCGCGAAGACCGCGAGGAGCTTGCCGTCTCCGTGCGCGGCGCCGCCGAGGGGCGCGGCGGTGGCGATGATCGCGCATGCCGCTCCCACCGAGGCGAGCACGGCGAGCGCCTGCCCGAGCCCCTCGGCCCATGCCGAGCGCCGCGACGAGCGTCCGGCCTCGGACTCGAGGGCGTCGAGCCGGGCGACGACCGAATCGGAGACGCCGTGCACGTGCAGCTCGGGGGCAGCCGACAGCGCCGAGGCGAACACGCCGCCGAGGCGAGACTTCGCGGCGTGCTCGCGCTCGGCCGCGCGGCGGTCGGCGAAGCGCGCCATCAGCGGCGCGAGCAGCAGACCGATCAGGGCGAGGAGGAGCAGCGGCGGCAGCGCGCTCGGCAGCACCAGGGCGGCGGCGATCCCGAGCCCGGCGAGCGTCGCCGCGGCCACGACGGGCGGCAGCAGGACCCGGGGTACCTCGTCGCGTATCCGATCCACGTCGCCGATGAACAGGCCGAAGGTCTGATCGCTGCGCCGGAGGCCGGAGAAGCGCAGCCCGGAGGTCGCCATCTCGTCCCACAGCCGGGTCCGCAGCGATCCGGCGCCTCGGAAGACGGCGTCGTGAAGGGCGATCCGTTCCGCGTATCGCAGCGCCGCCCGGCCGATGCCGAAGAAGCGCACGCCGACGATCGCGACCGTCAGCAGCATGATCGGCGGCTGCTCGGCCGCGCTGACGATGAGCCAGCCGGACAGCGCGGTCTGCGCGATCCCGAAGCCGACCGCGAGGGTTCCGAGCAGCGCGGCGAGGATGAAGCGCCATCGCGCAGGGCGGAGGAAGCGGCCGAGCTCCTGCAGCGCGGCGCCGCGGGAGGCGGCGCCGTCGGCGGGGTCGGAAGCCCGCCCTGCGCGGGCGGCGCCCGGACCGGGGGGAGCGTCGGCGGCTCGGCGGCTCGGAGCCGGGCCGGGTTCGGCCCAGTCCGCTCCGGCGCGGCTTCTTGGGGCGTCGGGGGGCTCCGTGGCCGTGTCGCGCTCGGCGGCCTCCGCACCGTCCCCGACCGTCGCGGTGCTGCGCGCCGTCGCGGCCCAAGCCGCCGTGCCGTCCGATACCGCACCGCTCGGCACCGAGATGCGGAGCCCGCACAGACGCTGCGCGAGGGGGTCGTGCGATGCGATGACCGTGGTCAGGCGCTGCTCCGAGCCGCTGCGCCCGGCGATCGCGGCTCGGACGCGCTGCGCGCTCACCGGGTCGAGGTGCGCGGTGGGCTCGTCGCACAGCAGCAGGGTCGCGCCCTCGTCCACCCGCAGCAGCGCGCGGGCGATCGCGAGTCGCCGCAACTCGCCCGGGCTGAGCGTCGCGGGCGATCGTTCGGGATCGCCGAGGCCGAGCTCCGCGAGCACTCCGACCGCCCGCTCCCGAAGCCCCTCGGCCTCGCGGGGGGTCGGACCGGCCCCCGCGACGTGCAGGATCAGCTCGCCCGCGAGCGTCTCGGCGAAGGTGCGCGGATGCTGCGGCACCCACGCGATGAGCCCGGGGTCCACCCCCAGCACTCGTCCCGAGACCCGCGGCGCCTCGGGCGGGGGCGGATCCGTGCTCCGGTCGGATGCCGCGGCTTCGGCACGATCGTGCTCCGCGGATCGCCGGCCGGCCCGGGGGGCGTCCTCCGCACCACTGCCCAGGCGCCCGGCGAGCACGTCGAGCAGCGTCGACTTCCCCGAACCGCTGGGCCCGTCGAGCAGCACCGTGGAGCCGGCGGGGATCGTGCAGGAGAAGTCCGCGAAGAGCGGGGCCCGCCCGGGGAAGGCGACGCCGAGCTCCCGCACCGAGATCTCCCGGTCCGCCGGGGCCGCGGCCCCCGAGCCCGCCCCGCCCATCCCGTCATCGGACGTATCCGCCGACGCGAACAGCGGCCGCTGCCCGGCGCGCTCGAGCACGGCCCGCACGCGCCGCAGCGCGTTCACCCCGTCCTCGGAGGCGTGATACGCCGCCCCGGCCTCGCGGAACGGCGCATAGCACTCGGCCGCGAGGATCAGCACCAGCAGCCCGGTGCCGAGGTCCATCGAGCCGTACACGAGCCGCAGTCCGATGAACACCGCGACGACGGCGACTGACACCGTCGAGATGAGCTCGAGGGCGAGCGACGACATGAACGCGGTGCGAAGCGTGCGCATGGTGCGCACCCGGTGCTCATCCGACAGCCGCGACAGCGCGCGGTCCTGCTCGCGCACCCGGCCGAGCCCGACGAGCACGGGCAGGCCGCGCGCCAGCTCCACGAGATGCTCCGAGAGCCGCAGCAGCGCATTCGAGGCGCGGGCCGCCTCGTCGCGCGTGTGCTGGCCGATGAGGACCATGAACACCGGTACGAGCGGAATCGTCACCGCGATGATCGCCGCGCTCAGCCAGTCGGCGGCGAGGATCCACGCGCCGATCGACACCGGCACCACGAGCGCGTTCGCGAGCGCGGGCAGGAACGTCGTGAAGTAGGCGTCGAGCTCGTCGAGGCTCTTCGTGCCGAGCGCGGTCATCGCCCCGACATGGGGGTCTCGGGACGACATCAGACGCTTGGCGAGCTCGCCCCGCAATTCCGCTTTGCTCGCGCTGGTCGTGCGCCTCGCGACCACGCGGGTCGCCCAGACGAGCGCGCCGCGCAGCACCGCCCCTGCGAGGCCGAGGATCACCGCGCCGCGCCAGGCGCCGGTGCCGTCCGCAGCCGTCCCGTCCACGATCGCGACGATGCCCGCCGTCACCGCCTCGGCGATGAGGATCAGCGCGACCGCCTTCAGCGCCGAGAGCACGGCGAGCAGCACGAGCGCGCGCCTGCCGCTGCGTCCCAGCAGCGCCGCCGGCGAGCGCGCGCCGCCGGTCATGCGGGCCCGTCGCGACGCGCGGGCCCGATCGGACGCACCGGCGGGCCCCCTCCCCGCGTCTCGCCTCCGTCGCGCGTCGGGTTCACGAGCGCCGGTCATGCGTCGTGCGTATCCGTCGCCGCGCCCCGTACCGCGGGTACCACGTCGTGCGGCTCGGGCATGTGCCGGACCCCGAGCCTGCGCCGGAAGATCCAGTAGCTCCAGCCCTGCGCCGCGAGCACCCCGGGCAGGCCGAACGCCGTCACCCAGGTCATCACCGTGAGCGTGTAGGTCCCGCTCGCGGCGTTCCACACCGTGAGATCGAAGGCGGGGTCGATCGTCGAGGGCAGCAGCACCGGATGGACGGCGGCGAAGATGGATGCGGTGCCCGCGAGCAGGAATGCTCCCAGGTACGCGAAGGCCTGCCCCTCGCGTCCGGCGCGGCTGCGCGCCCACGACGCCGCGAGCGCGACCACCGCGAGGGCGACGAGCGCGTAGGTGAGGGGAGAGCCCGACTGCCACTGCACGATGAGCACCCAGGCCACGAGCGGCAGCACGAGCGGAACCGCCCAGCGCTGCGCGAAGCGGTTCGCCCGCTCGCGCACCGCGCCCTCGGACTTCAGCGCGAGGAAGAAGGCGCCGTGCAGCAGGCTGAAGCAGACGAGCGCGAGTCCGCCGACCACCGCGGGCAGCGTCAGCCAGGCGAGCGGCCCGCCCACGCGGTCGCCGTTCTCGTTGAGCGGCAGCCCCGTCGTCGTCGCGGCGAGCATCGCGCCCACGCAGAAGGAGGCGATGAGCGACCCGGTTGCGATCCCGACATCCCACATGAACGTCCAGCGCGGGCTCGCGAGCTTGCTGCGCCACTCGATCGCGACCGCGCGCACGATGAGCGCGAGCAGCATGAGGACGATCGGCAGGTAGAGCGCCGAGACCAGCGAGGCGTACCAGAACGGGAACGCCGCGAAGATCGCCGCCCCGGCGGTGATGAGCCATACCTCGTTGCCGTCCCAGACCGGGCCGATCGTGTTGATGAGCACGCGGCGATCGCGCGCATCGCGCGCGATCCCGAACAGATGCATCCCCACGCCCATGTCGAAGCATTCCAGGAACAGGTAGCCGAACCAGAGCACGGCGATGAACACGAACCAGACGGTCGGCAGCGATTCCACGGGGTCTCCGTTTCAGTAGACGAATTCAATAGGCGAACGAGAGCACATCGTCGTCGCGGTCCGCGCTATCGGGACCTCCGGGGTCCGCCGGGTCGGGGTCTCGGCCCAACTCAGGCATCGCCGAGGCGATCCCGCCGCGCACATACCGGGACATCAGGATGATCTCGACCACGAGCAGCACCCCGTAGATGACCAGGAACGACAGCAGCGAGAAGAGCATCTCGCCTGCGCTCACGCCGGGAGAGAGGGCTGCGGCGGTGAACATGAACACCCCGTCCATCGCCTCCGGATTGGGCACCACGACGAACGGCTGCCGCCCCATCTCCGTGAACACCCACCCGGCCGTGTTCGCGATGAACGGGGCGGCGATGCTGAGTATGGCCGCCTGCATCAGCGGCTTGCTGGCATGCGCGGTGCCCTTCCGGGTGAACCACAGCCCGGCGAGGCAGGCGAGGGCGCTGATCCCGCCGAAGCCGATCATCGCGCGGAAGCCCCAGTAGGTCACCTCGATGAGCGGAAGGTAGTCGACGGGCTCGCCCGAGCGCTCGCCGTAGAGCTCGCTCTCCGGCAGATGGGTGCCGTAGAGCTCCTCGTAGACGGGCAGCAGCTCGTTGATCCCGGGGACGTCGGTCGTGAAATCGCCTTTCGCGAGGAAGGAGAGCATGCCCGGTATCTCGAGGATCGGCACGATGTCGTCGCAGTCCTTCGAGCCGAGCTTGCCGATCGAGAGCACCGAGAAGTCGGTGCCCGTGTGGCAGGCGGCCTCGGCGCTCGCCATCTTCAGCGGCTGCTGCTCGTACATGAGCTTGCCGAGGAAATCGCCGGTGAGCGCGGTGCCGCCGAAGGCGAGGATCCCGATGACCGCCCCGATGCGCAGCGAGCGCAGCCACACCGTGTGGTCCGTGCGGTCGCGGCCCGGGATCTCGGGCGCCTCCCCGACGACGACCTTGCCGTTCTCGTCGACCGTGTCGATGCCGTCGCGCCGCCGCTGCCAGAGGTGGTAGTAGGCGATCGCGACGACGAAGCCGCCGCCGACGAGCAGCGAGGCGAAGACGGCGTGCGTGAACGCCCATACCGCGGTGTTGTTCGTCAGCACGGCGACGATGTCGTTCATCACCGGGCGGCCGTCGATGAGCTCCACCCCGACGGGGTGCTGCATCCAGGAGTTCGCGACGATGATGAAGTAGGCGGAGAGCACGGAGGCGCCGACGGCCATGACGAGGCTGAAGAGGTGCACCTTCTTCGGCAGGCGATCCCAGCCGAAGATCCAGATCCCGAGGAAGATCGACTCGGTGAAGAAGGCGAGCAGCCCCTCCATCGCGAGCGGCGCCCCGAAGACGTCGCCGACGAAGCGGGAGTACTCGCTCCAGGCGAGGCCGAACTGGAACTCCTGGACGATGCCCGTCGCGACGCCCATGATGAAGTTGATGAGGAAGAGCTTGCCCCAGAACTTCGTCATGCGCTTGTAGCGCGCGTGCCCGGTCCTCACGTAGAGGCTCTGGAACAGCACGACGATCGGCCCGAGGCCGAGCGTCAGCGGCACCATCCAGAAGTGGTAGACGGTGGTGATGCCGAACTGCCAACGGGCGATTTCGAGCGGGTCGAGTTCCACGCGAACTCCTTCAACGCGTACGAGGCATCGTGCTGAAGCCGTCGCGCCGGAGGGCGATCGATCGACTTCTACGATCGGTAGAATTTAGAGCTCTACGATACAGCGAACTCAGTTCTACCGCCAGTAGAGTAACCGATGGGGAGGCGGTAGACTGCCCACCAGGGAAATCGCGGACGCGAGCATGCTCTCCGCGGGAAAGGCACGGTGGCATGGGCGAGCTGGAACGGAAGATCATGGATCTTCTGTGGGACGCGGACGGATCGCTCTCGGCTCAGGAGATCCGGGAGGCGCTCGTCGACGGCGACGCCTCGAAGCCGGACACCTACCCGGCCATCACCACGATCCTCACCGTGCTGAAGCGCCTGCAGCGCAAGGATCTGCTCATCCGGCTCGGCTCGAAGCGGCCCTACCGATACTCTCCCAGCCGCCCCCGCGCCGAGCACATGGCCTCGCTGATGCACGAGGTCCTGCAGGCCTCGAGCGAACGCGAGGCCGTGCTCGCCATGTTCGTCAGCAACGTCGGCAGCTCGGACACCGAGACGCTCCGCCGGCTCCTCCGCGAGCAGGCCGGATAGCCGTCCCCGGTCCGCGGCGCTTCGCGCCGACGGCGGCACCTGCCCGGCGACATACTTGGGTCATGACGATTTCGGCACTGATGCTCGCGGCTGTCGCCTTCGCACTCGCGTGGCCCGTGCCGATCCTGCTCGATCGCAGACGGTGGACCTTCCGGTCGCCCGAGATCGCGCTCGTGCTGTGGCAGGCGATCGCGCTGAGCGGCGGGGTCGCGATGATCGCGAGCCTCGCCCTGTTCGGCCTGGCCCCGTTCGGGGGAGGGGCCTTCGGGGCGCTCGGCCGGTTCATCGCGGCGATACCGGGCAACGACTGGCCGGACGGCTTCACCGCGCTGCACGCCTTCTCGCTCATCAGCGCCGCGCTCCTGTTCACGCACCTGCTGCTCAACCTCATCGTGACGACGGTGAAGACCGCCCGCACGCGGCGCCGGCACCGCGAGATGCTCACGCTGCTCAGCAGCCCGGTACCGGGCAGGCCCCGCACCCGGATCATCACCGAGGACGTCCCGCTCGCGTACTGCATCCCGGACGCCCTGCACGGCACCACCGTCGTGTCCGAGGGCCTCGTGCGGCGGCTGGATCCCGCGCAGCTCGAGGCCGTCATCGAGCATGAACGGGCCCATCTCAGCCAGCGCCATACCGTCGTGCTCACCCTGTTCGCCTCATGGGCGAGCGCCCTGCCCTGGTTCCCGATCGCGAACCGGGCGCTGCTCTCCGTGGAGCTGCTGATCGAGGCCCTCGCCGACGACACCGCGGGGCGCAGGGTGCCCCGCCGCGTCGTCGGCGAGGCGATCCAGGCCGTATCCCTGCACGACGGGGTGCGGGGCGGGGCCGAGGCGCAGCCGGCCGGCAGCGAGGGGAGGACGAAGATCGCGAGCTACGAGGCCGCGCTCGCGATCCGGGTCTCGCGCCTCGGAGTACCGCCGGCGCCGCTCCATCCGCTGTCCAGGGTGTGCGTGATCGGGGTCTCGGGACTGCTCTTCCTCGGCACGATCGCCCTCGCCCTCTGGCCGATGTGAAAGGGCTCTCGGCTCGAGCGGCGGGACGGGCGGGGCATCGCCGCGGAACGGGGGCGCCCCGGACGGCGCCGGGGGCGCGATCGTCATCTCGCGCACGCCGAGCGGCCCGCGGCCGCCGACGGGCCGCATCCGCATCGGGTCCTGGCTAGACTGGGCAGGTTGCATCCGCATCCGCCGATACGCGTCTGCCGAAAGAAGTGACCGCAGTGACTGCTGAACGCCCCGAGGACACCTACGATTTCCGCCGCCTCGAAGCCAAGTGGCGTCCCGTCTGGGACGAGCTCGAGCCCTTCGACACGTCGGAGCTCGACGCCGAGCGCCCGCGGAAGTACGTGCTCGACATGTTCCCCTACCCCTCGGGCGACCTGCACATGGGGCACGCCGAGCAGTACGCGCTGGGCGACGCGGTCGCGCGCTACTGGCGCCACCGCGGCTTCCAGGTGCTGCACCCCATCGGCTGGGACTCCTTCGGCCTGCCCGCCGAGAACGCGGCCATCAAGCGCGGCGGCGACCCCCGCGAGTGGACCTACGAGAACATCGCGCAGCAGCGCGACTCGATGCGCCGCTACGCCGCGAGCTTCGACTGGAACCGGGTGCTGCACACCTCCGACCCGGAGTACTACCGCTGGAACCAGTGGCTCTTCCTGAAGATGTACGAGAAGGGGCTCGCCTACCGGCGCGAGTCGAGCGTGAACTGGGACCCGGTGGACCAGACGGTGCTCGCGAACGAGCAGGTGCTGCCAGACGGCACGAGCGAGCGCTCGGGCGCCGTGGTCGTCAAGAAGAAGCTCACGCAGTGGTTCCTGCGCATCACCGACTACGCCGACCGGCTGCTCGAGGACCTCGACCAGCTCGAGGGCACGTGGCCGGCGAAGGTGCTCACGATGCAGCGCAACTGGATCGGCCGCTCCTTCGGCGCGGACGTGGACTTCGTCATCGAGGGCCGGGAGGCGCCCGTCACGGTGTTCACCACCCGCCCCGACACGCTCTTCGGCGCCACCTTCATGGTGGTCGCCCCGGACAGCGACCTCGCGGCCGAGCTCGCGGAGCAGGCGTCCGAGGAGACCCGGGCCCGCTTCGCCGAGTACCTGACCGAGACCCAGTCGATGGGCGCGATCGACCGCCAGAGCACCGACCGCCCGAAGACCGGCCTGTTCCTCGAGCGCTACGGCGTGAACCCGATGACGGGGGAGCGCCTGCCGATCTGGACCTCCGACTACGTGCTCGCCGATTACGGCCACGGCGCGATCATGGCCGTGCCCGCCCACGACCAGCGCGACCTCGACTTCGCCCGGCGGTTCGATCTGCCGGTCGAGGTCGTCGTCGAGCCCGAGCCCGCGGAGGGCGAGGAGATCGACCTCGATCCCGCCGCATCCGGCATCGCGCTGGTCGGCGACGGCCGCCTGGTCAACTCCGGCGAGCTCGACGGGCTCTCGAAGGACGAGGCCATCGCGCGCGCCATCGAGGTGCTCCTCGAGCGCGGCACCGGCCGCGCCGCGAAGAACTACCGGCTGCGCGACTGGCTGATCTCCCGCCAGCGGTACTGGGGCACGCCCATCCCGATCGTCTACGACGAGGACGGCGAGGAGATCGCCGTGCCCGAATCGGAGCTGCCCGTGCGGCTGCCCGACGGCGGGGGGCTCGACCTGAAGCCCAAGGGCAGCTCGCCGCTGGGGGCCGCGACGGAGTGGAAGACCACGACGACGCCGGACGGCCGGCCCGCGGTGCGCGACACCGACACGATGGACACCTTCGTGGACTCCTCCTGGTACTTCCTGCGCTTCCTCTCGCCGAACGACGAGACGCGGCCCTTCGACCCCGAGCAGCTCGAGCAGTGGGCGCCGGTGGACCAGTACATCGGCGGGGTCGAGCACGCGATCCTCCACCTGCTGTACGCGCGCTTCATCACCAAGGTGCTCTACGACCTCGGCTACGTGGGCTTCACCGAGCCCTTCAAGGCGCTGCTCAACCAGGGCATGGTCGTGCTGAACGGCGCGAAGATGTCGAAGTCGAAGGGCAACTTCGTCAAGCTCGGCGACGAGCTCGACGAGCACGGCGTGGACGCGGTGCGCACCACGATGCTCTTCGCCTCGCCGCCCGAGGAGGACGTGGACTGGGCCGACGTCTCGGTGGCCGGCTCCGGCAAGTTCCTGGCGCGCGCCTGGCGGCTCGCGAAGGACGTCTCCTCGGAGCCGGGCGCGGACCTCTCCGCGGGCGACCCGTCGCTGCGCCGCGTGACCGCGCGCGTGCTCGACGAGGTGCCCAGGCTGGGGGAGTCGTTCAAGTACAACGTCATCATCGCCCGGCTCATGGAGCTCACCAACGCGGCCCGCAAGGCCGTCGACGGCGCGGCGGGGCCCGCGGATCCGGCCGTGCGCGAGGCGGCCGAGACCCTCGCGATGATGCTCGACCTGTTCGCCCCATACGTGGCGGAGGACATGTGGCAGCAGCTCGGCCACGAGCCCTCGGTGTCGCAGGCGGTCTGGCCCGAGGCCGAGCCCGCCCTGCTCGTGGACGAGTCGGTGACCGCGGTCGTGCAGGTCAACGGCAAGGTGCGCGACAAGATCGAGGTGGCGCCCGGCATCGACGAGGAGTCCTTCAAGGAGCTCGCGCTCGCGTCGAGCGGCGCGAAGCGCACCATCGGCGAGAAGGAGATCGTGAAGATCATCGCCAAGGCGCCGAAGTTCGTGAACATCGTCGTCAAGGGCTGAGCCGGGGCGCGCCCGGGAGCACCGCACCCCGGGCGCATCCCGAAGCCGTCGGCCCGCGAAGACGGCCCGGGCGACGGAGACCTTCCCGGCCCGCGATCCGAGGCCGGCGGCGGACGGGACGCGGTACGGGGAGCTGGCGGGATGACGATCGACAAGCGCCGGATCGCGGCCGCGATCCGGCGCGCCCAGCTGCTGATGATTGGCGGCCTGCTCGCCGCGTACCTCGGCGCCCAGATCGTCGAGGGCTCGGTCTCCGGGATGATCGCGCTCGGCGTGATCGGCGTCGCGTGGCTGCCGGCGTATCAGACCCTCACGCAGGTCGAGGACGCGCTGGCGGTGCTCGTGTCGAAGGGGGTCGAGCGGCGGCCGCCAGGAGCCGTGCTCGTGGTCTGCGAGGCCTGCACGCTCCTGCTCGCCCTCGCCGCCCTCCTCGTCGTCTGGCTCGCGCCCGCATGGGCGGTCCCCGTGATCATCGCCTATCTGGTGCTCACCTCGATCTTCCCGCTGCTCGCGGACCTGGCGGAGGAGTTCTACCTCAACGACCTCGCCCGGTACGACGCGCGCGCCACGATCCGGGGAAACGTGCTGATGACCACGGGCATCTCGGCGGCGGGACTGATCCTCGGGCGGCCGCTCGGCGCGCTGGCGACCGCCGAGGGGCTGCTGCTCGTGCTCGCCGCCGCGGCGGCATGCGCCCTGCTCGCGCTGATCCTCCGATGGGCGTCCGCGCGGACCTTCTCCCCGGACCACGCGCTCGATGAGGACGAGGAGCCGCGGGAAGCGGCGGCATCGCGGGAGGCCGCCGAGGACAGCCGGATCGGCACCCGTACCCGGCTCCGGCGACTGCTCCGCCCGCTGCGCGCCCACGGGGCGCTGTCGCCGTTGATCAGCGGCTGGGTCTCGCTCATCACGGGCATCGTCGGCGGCTACCTGGCGCTGTGGATCGCGGGGCACGGGGCGCGGGCGGGCGAGCGCCTGTCGCTGGTCCTCCTCGTCACGGGCGTCGCGGCCACGGTCGTGCCGGTGCTGGTCGGGCACGCCTTCCGGCGACGCCCGGAACGGGCGCGATCGGGGCTTAGGGGACTCGTCGCGGTCGCATGCTCCGGCTATCCGCTCATGCTGCTGTCGGCGATGCTGCACGGGGAGTACGGAATCGACCG
Organism: Gulosibacter sp. 10; assembly: GCF_900163695.1. Lineage (GTDB taxonomy): Bacteria > Actinomycetota > Actinomycetes > Actinomycetales > Microbacteriaceae > Gulosibacter. Next base: position 64,491 of record NZ_FUIC01000045.1, on the reverse strand, counting down.
GCTGTGGACGCTCGCGGGCCTGACGGTGATGAACGGCGCCTGGCTCGCGGTCTCCTTCGCGATCAGCACCGCCCGGCAGCTCGAGCTCGACGGGGGCGAGTTCCGGCGGGTCATCGGCTGGACGTTCAGCCTCTCCGCGCTCGGCGCGATCGCGGGGGCGTGGGCCGGGTACGCCATGAGCGCGGCGGCGGAGCCGCTGCCCGCACTGGGCGTCGGCGCGGTCCTCTCGGCCGGCCTCCTCGGCGCGCTCGTCGTGCTCGAGCGGCGACGGAGACGGAGCGGGGCGGTCGGGCGATGAGCGTCTTCTCGAGGCTCCGCGGAAGCGGGTACCTGCGCCTCGTCGCGGCGCAGGCGGGCAGCGCCGGCTCGGAGTTCTTCATCGAGAGCCTCACGAAGGTCTCGCTCGCCGTGGTCCTCCCGGGCGGCGGGGCCGTCGTCGGTCTCGCCGCCTCCAACGCGGCCAATTCGCTCCCGCGACTCGTGCTGCCGCCGCTGGCGGGCCGCATGGCCGACTTCTCCGATCGGGCGCTCCTGCTCCGGGCCTCGATCCTGGCGAGGGCCGTCATCGCGGTGCTGCTGCTCGGGTTCACGATCGCGGCGGGGGAGACCTCCACGGCCTTCGCGGTCGCGATCGTCGCGGTATCGCTGCTGACGGTGTCGGCGGCGCAGTGCTTCAACGTCGCCCGCCAGTCCTACGCGCAGGCGATCATCCCTCCCGAGGCCAGGCCGGACGCCGCGTCCCTCTCGATGTTCGCGCTGACGGGCATCGCCGTCATCGCCTCGGCGCTCGCCCCGGGCCTTTACGGCGTCATCGGCGCGTCGGGCGTGATCGTCCTCGCCGTCGCGCTGGAGCTGCTCGCCCTCGCGATCCTGCGCCCGGCGCGGGATCCGGCGGGCCGGCGCGGGGTGCGGCTGCGCGAGCGCGGGGCACGGGCCGCCGCGGGCCCGGCGGGCGGGTCCCGCCGGCTCGCGGCGCGCACGAGGAGCGTGCCGGGAGTGCGCCTCGTCTTCGGCATCGCGGGCACGTACGCGGTCTGCACCGGGGCGGTGAACCTCGTCCTGCCGCTCTACGCGCTGCGCACGCGGGAGCTCGCGATCTGGGAGTACGGCGTCGTCACCGGCGCCTTCGCGGCGGGCGGCATCCTCGGCGCCCTCGCGACCGCGCGCATCGTGCACCGGCTCGGGGCGGCCCGGTCACTCGCGATGTCGGCCGGGCTCGCCGCGCTCGGCTACGTCGCCTTCGCGGCGGTGCCGAGCCTCTGGCCCATGGCGCTCGCGATGGTCTTCATCGGGGCGTGCGTGTCGGTGCTCGGCGCCTCGCAGGGGCCGCTGCTCCAGGAGCTCGTGCCGAACGCGGTGATGGGAAGAATCTTCGGCCGGCTGACGGTGGTGAACACGGCCTGGATGATCGTGGGCACCGGGCTCGGCGTGCTGCTCGTCCTCGGAGTCCCGACGGCGACCGCCGCGACGGCGGAGGGGATGTACGTCGCGACCATCGCGGCGGCCGCGGCGGTGCTGCTCCTCGGCACCGCACTCGCGGCCCTGGCGCATCGCCGGGCCGGGAGTGCGGAGGACGGCGGGGCGCCGGCCCGCCGGTGAAGACCCGGGCGCGCCGCCGGTCGGCCCGCTTCGCGGCGCGGCGCACGCGCGACGGCCGACCTCGGCGCTGTGGATACGCGTCGCCCCACAGGCTGGCCTTCCGGCTCCGCGGCGGGGCGGGCGGCCCGGCTACGGTGCCCGCGTGAACGACATCAAGGCGCCCGAGGGCGAGCCCGATCCGGATATCGAGGACCTCTTCTCGGCATCGCAGCGCCCGCGCTGGAAGCTCGGCGCCGGCGCGGCGGTCGTCCTCGCCCTCGTGGCCTGCGCGGTCGTCGTGCTCATGATGGCGCTGCGACCGCAGTCGAGCGGGGTGCCCGCCCTGGCCGATCCCGCCGCCACCCCGACCGTACTCGCGGAGTCTGGGAGCGCGGACCCCGCGCCGACCCCGGAAGGCGTGCTGGTGCACGTGCTCGGAGCCGTCGAGCATCCCGGCGTGTACGAGCTCGGCCCGGGCGCGCGGGTCGTCGACGCGATCGGCGCCGCGGGCGGGCTCACCGCGGAGGCGGACTCCTCCCAGGTGAACCTCGCGCGCCCCGCGGTGGACGGCGAGCAGATCTACGTCCCCGAGGCGGGAGAGACCCCGCCCGCCCAGGAGCACCCCGCCGAGCCGGGAGCGCAGCCCCCGTCGGATCCGGGCGGAGGAGCCCTCGTGAACCTCAACACTGCCTCCGCGAGCGAGCTGGAGACGCTGCCCCGCATCGGCCCCGCCATGTCGCAGCGCATCATCGACTACCGGGAGGCGAACGGCGGATTCTCGTCCGTGGAGGAGCTCATGGAGGTCTCGGGCATCGGCGACGCGATCTTCGAGCAGCTGCGCGACCTCGTCACGGTGTGAGCGACGGCCGTGCTCGACAACGGAGACTGGCGGCTCGTCGGCCCGGCGGCCGCGGCCTGGCTCGCCGCGTGGTGCGCGACCCAGTTCCCCGGGCTCGCGATGTGGCTCTCCATCGGGCTCGGCGCGCTCGGGCTCCTCACCGCGGCGTTCGCCAGGGCCCACGCGCTCATCGCCGCGGGATGCGTCGCGCTCGCGGCCTGCGCGCTCGTCGCGGGCGCCGCGGCGATGCAGGGGGAGCAGCGCATCCCCGAGCCGCTCGACGCGGCCCTCGGCGAGAGCGGGACCGTGGAGGTGCGGATCGCGCCGACCGGGCTCGCGAAACCAGGCGGCTACGGCTGGCGGGTGCCCGCCCGGCTCATCGCGATCGACGGCGCGCCCGCCTCCGCCCCCGTGATGCTGTTCGCCGAGCTCCCCGACCCGCGGCCCGGCATCGGCGCCGAACTGCTCGTCGAGGGCAGCCTCGAGGCCACCGATCCCGGCGACCGGACCGTCGCGCTCGTCTTCGCCGATGAGGTCCCCGAGCAGGTCGCCGCGCCGCACCCCGTCGCGGAGCTCGGCAATCGGCTGCGCTCGGGGTTCGTGGACCTCGCCGCGCAGCTCCCGAGGCCCGGCGCGATGCTCGTCCCCGGGCTGGCCGTCGGCGACGAGTCCCTCGTCGACGACGCCCTCGACGGCGCGATGAAGACGAGCTCGCTCAGCCACCTGACCGCGGTATCCGGATCGAACATCGCGATCATCGTCGTGGGCATCGTCTGGCTGGGGCGCCTCGCCGGCTGGTCCAGAACGGTGCGGATCGCCGCGGCCGGGCTCGCCCTCGCCGTGTTCGTGCTGCTCGTCACGCCGCAGGGATCGGTGATCCGCGCGACCGCGATGGCGGTCCTCGTCCTCGTGCTCGAGGCCGTCTCGCGACCGGTCGGCGGCGTGCCCGTCCTCGCGCTCGCGGTCATCGCGCTGCTGGCCGTCGATCCGTGGCTCTCCCACGACTACGGATTCGCCCTCTCGGCCGCCGCCACCGCGGGGCTGCTCTTCGGCACCCGCCCGCTCTCGCAGCGGCTCGAGCGCTGGCTTCCGCCGCCGCTCGCGATGGTCATCGCCGTCCCCCTCGCCGCGCAGCTGGCCTGCCAGCCGATCCTCCTCATGCTCGAGCCCGCCATCCCGCTCTACGGCGTGGTCGCGAACCTGCTCGCGGCGCCGGCCGCGCCGCCGGCCACCGTGATCGGCCTGCTCGCCTGCCTGCTCGGCGCGGTCTGGGAGCCCGCAGGGCTCGCCCTCGCCTGGGTCGCCTGGCTGCCCGCGCAGTGGATCGCGCTCATCGCCCAGGCCGTGGAGCGGCTGCCGGGTGCGGCGCTGCCCTGGTTCGAGGGCGGGATCGGCGTGCTGAGCTGGCTGGCGCTGAGCGTCGCCGCCGTCATCCTGCTGGCCCGGGCCGGGCCACGACGGCTCCGCCGCGCGGTGGCGCTCCTGCTCGCGCTCGCGCTGACGGTGCTCGCGGGCCGGCTGACCGCGGATGCGCTCATCCGGGCGCGGGACCTGCCGGAGCACTGGCGCGTCCTCGCGTGCGATATCGGCCAGGGCGACGCGGTGCTCGTCCGCGGCGGCGGGGCCACCGTGCTCATCGACACGGGCGAGGACGCCGAGCTCCTCCACGCCTGCTTCGCGGAGTTCGGCATCGGCCGGGTGGATCTGCTGGTGCTCAGCCACTTCGACATCGACCATTCCGGCGGAGTCGAGGGGCTCCGGGTGCCGGTCGGCGCGGCGTGGGTCCCCGACACCCTCGAGGCGCGGGCGGAGCCGACCACGCACCGGCTGCAGCAGGCGGGGGTGCCGGTGCACTTCGGCGCGCGCGGAGACGTCATCGCCCTCGGCGACCTCGTCTGGACCGCGCTGAGCCCGCCGCGGGCCCCGGACGGCGGCCCCTCGACCCTCGAGGGCAACGACTCGAGCCTCGCCGTCCACGCCGCGCCGACGGCGGACTGCGTCGAATCCTGCCTGAGCCTCGTCTCGCTCGGAGACCTCGGCGAGCGCGCCCAGCGCGAGCTGCTCGTCGGCGCGGACTCGCCGGAAGGGCCGGGCATCGCCCTCGACGCGGACGTCGTCAAGGTGTCCCATCACGGCTCCCGCGACCAGCATGCGGAGCTCTACTCGCGCGTGCGCGCCCGCATCGGCCTCATCTCGGTCGGGGCGGGCAACGGCTACGGGCACCCCACCGACGACGTCCTCGCGATGCTCGCTGCCGCGGGCACGCCGTGGCTGCGCACCGACCTGCACGGCCACGCCGCGGTCTTCGTCCGGGACGGCGAGCTCGCCGTCTGGACCTCCCGTACCATTGAGGCTCGATAGGAGGTCCGGTGGCTGCGAAGAAACCAGCGCGCTCGAAGACGCGGATCCAGCAGGTGCATTGGCGCGAGGTCCGCCCGGCGCCGGTCGTGCTCGTCTCGGGCGCGGAGGACTTCTTCGCCGAGGAGGCCATCACGGGGCTGCGGACCATGCTCCGCACCGAGGACCCCGCCCTCGAGGTGCACGAGCTCGACGCGAGCTCCTACACGGCGGGGGAGCTCACGACCGTGGTGAGCCCCTCGCTCTTCCTCGAGCCCAGGCTCGTGGTCGTCGACCGGGTCCACCAGGGCGTGGACGCGCTCATGCAGGAGGCGCTCGCCTACGCCGAGGCCCCGGTCGAGGGCACGACGCTCGTGCTGCGCCACGCCTCCGGGGTGCGCGGCAAGAAGCTGCTCGAGACGGTCCGGGCCATGGAGGACGCCGTCGAGATCCAATGCAAGCCGCTCAAGGCCAACGAGCTGTTCGAGTTCGCGATGGGGGAGTTCCGCTACCAGCGGCGCCGCGCCCAGCCGCAGGCGGTGCAGGCGCTCGTGGCGGCGTTCAACACGGACCTCGCCGAGCTCGCGGCCGCCTGCCGGCAGCTCATGAGCGTGGCGCCCGAGGAGGAGATCTCGACCGAGCTCGTCGACCGGTACTACGGCGGACGCGTCGAGACCACCGGCTTCAAGATCGCCGACGCCGCGATCGCCGGCCGGCTGGCCGAGGCGCTCCGGCTGGTCCGCGCCGGGCTCGACACGGGCCTCAACGCCGTGCCGATCGTCGGGGCCATCGCGGCCAAGCTCCGGACCATGGCGAAGGTCTACGGCCTCGCGGGCTCGGACGCCCAGCTCGCCGGGCAGGTCGGCGGCGCGCCCTGGCAGATCGGCGCCGCCAGACGCGAACTCCGCGGCTGGAGCGAGCCCGAGCTCGGCGCGGCGATCCGCCTCACCGCCGAGACCGACTACCTCGTGAAAGGCGGCTCCCGGTCGCCCGAATTCGCGGTCGAGCGCCTCGTGCGATGCATCGCCGCCCGCGACTTCTCCTCCGTCCGCTCGGGCTAGCCCGGCATGCCCGCGCGGCGGGCCCCGGCGCAGACCGCGGCCGGGACCGCGCCGCGCGGTTCGGCGGCCCCGGCGTCGGGCGCTTCCGGCGCGAGCGATCCGGGCGCCGCAATGCGGAAGGCCCCGCATCCGAACGGATGCGGGGCCTGGTCCGAAGCGCTCGGCGCGCTACGCCTCGATCGAGTTCACCAGCTTGGCGATCGACGACTTGCGGTTCGCGGCCTGGTTCTTGTGGATGACGCCCTTCGACACGGCCTTGTCGAGCTTCTTCGACGCGAGCGCGAGCGCGGCGTTCGCCTGCTCGGCGTCGCCCGCCTCGACGGCGCGGCGCACGTTGCGGATGAGCGTGCGGAGCTCCGACTTGTAGGCGCGGTTGCGCTCGGTTGCCTTGCGGTTGGTGCCAATGCGCTTGATCTGCGACTTGATGTTTGCCACGTTGTGTCTTTCTTGGAAGTGAACGATTACTTTTCACGCCCGCGGGTAGAGGGGCCGCGAGACGCATCGCGTCGAGTGGGGTACGCGTAAAGCCAAACATCGATTTTAGCAGTACACGGCGGCGACGCAATGCGCCTCGCGGTCGGATCAGGCCTCCGGCTTCTTCGAGGCGGTGGCGGCCTTGGCCTTCGCCTTCTCCTCGGCCTTCAGCTCGTCCACGAACCGCTGGTGCTCCGCGCCCGGCACCCAGCCCTTGTCGACCACGCGCACCTGCCACAGCGCGGCGAGGACGAGCAGGACCACGCCGATCACGACCGCGACGATCGCGCCCGCGACCTGCGAGTCGAGCTGCACCGAGAGTCCGATGATCGAGCCGAACCAGCCGAAGTCGGCGTCGCCGAAGGTCGAGCCGCGCAGGCCCACGCTCTCCATCACCTGGTAGAGGATCGCCGGCAGCAGCGTGATGAGCACGCCGTTCACGAAGCCGCCGAGCATCGCGCCGCGGCGACCGCCCGTGGCGTTGCCGTAGACGCCCGCGCCACCACCGGTGAAGAAGTGGGGCACCATGCCCGGCAGGATGAGCGCCAGGCCGAACGCCGGCCCGAGCCAGGTCGCGAGCAGGAGCAGCATCACCAGTCCGCCGACGAAGGAGGACAGGAATCCGATTAGCACCGCGTTCTGGCCGTAGGGGAACACGATCGGCACGTCGAGCGCCGCCTTGGCCCCGGGGACCACCTTCTTCGCGATGCCCTGGAACGCCGGGATCAGCTCGCCGAGGAAGGTGCGGACGCCGAACAGGATGACCGAGACGCCCACGCCGAACATGAGGCCGTTCATGAGCGAGTTCATGATGAACGCGCCGCCGTCCTCCGAGCCCGGCATGTGCTCGAGCGCGCCGTCGCCGAGGGTGATGAGCCCCCAGATCGCGAACACGAGGTAGATGAGCACCATCGAGAGCGCCGTGGCGACCATCGAGTCGCGGAGGAACGCGAGTCCCTTCGGGAACTTGATGTCCTCCGTGGACTTCGAGCGCTTGCCCACGGCCTGGCCGACGGCTCCGGCGGCGATGTAGCCGACGGTGCCGAAGTGGCCGATCGCGACGGTGTCGTTCCCGGTCACGCGCTTCGTCCACGGATGGGCGAAGGCGGGCATGGCCACCATCATGACCGCGAGCAGGAACGCGCCGATGATCACGGTCATCCAGAGGTTGTCGCCGCCGAAGCCGATCGAGAGCAGCACGGCGAGCATCATGGCCATGAACACCATGTGATGCCCCGTGAGGAACACGTACCGCAAGGGCGTGAACCGGGCGATGACGAGCATCAGCACGAAGCCGAGGGCGAGGATGTACGCGCTCGCGGCGCCGAACTGCTCGGCGGCCATGGCGGTGACGACCTCGTTGGTGGGGACGACGCCCTCGGCGCCGGTGACGGCGAGCACGAGGCCGCCGAGCGGTTCGAGGGCGGCGGTGACGACGCCGGCGCCCGCACCCAGGATGAGGAATCCGAGCGCGGCCTTGAGCGCGCCGCCGATGACCTGCCCCGCGCTCTTCTTCAGCGCGATGAGGCCGACGGCGACGATGATGCCGACGAGGTAGGCGGGCACATTGAGGATCTGCTGCCCGATGAAGTCGAGTACGACGACGAGCCAGTCCATCGTGATTTCCCTTCTTGGCGGCGCGGTCTCCCGCGCCTCTCAGCTAGAGCGCAAGGCCCTGCTGGAGCTTCTCTTGCACCTCGTCCTGGTCGACGAAGTTGTCGACCACGACGACGGGGGTGTCGATGTCGCCCAGCTGGTCGGCGAGCTCGCCGCTGGTCATGACCAGGTCGGCGCTCGCGGCCGCGCCCCGGGCGGAGGAAATATCGGCGGCTTCCACATCCGCGTCCACGCCGAGGGCCTCGAGGGCGTTGTCGATGTTCATCTTGAGCAGCACGGACGTACCGATGCCCATGCCGCAGACGGCGATGATCTTCATGGTTCTCCTTCTTCGGTTGTGCCCCTGTCGGGGCGGTGCCGAGGCTATTCGCCGAGCAGCGCGGCTCGGATCTCGGCGGGGTCGGTGGAGGCGCGCAGCCGCGCGAGGGTGTCGGCGTTCGCGAGCACGCCCGCGAGCTTCGACATGACCTGGATGTGGGCGTCGTGGTCGCGCGAGGCTAGGCCGACGACGAGGTCGACGGGGTCGTTGCTCGCGCTGCCGAACTCGACGGGCTCGGCGAGCGTGACCCAGCTGAGGCCGGTGCGCCTGACCGCCTCGGAGGGGCGCGCGTGGGCGAGCGCGAACCCGGGGGCGATGACCATGTAGGGGCCGAGCTCCTCGACCGCGGCGATCATCGCGTCGGTGTACTCGTCGGTGGTCGCGCCGCTCGCGACGAGCAGATCTCCGCTCGCCCGGACGGCATCGCGCCAGTCGGCCGCCCCGGCCTTGAAGGCGATCGCGGATTCGGGAAGAACATCGTGCGTCATGAGCCGTCCTTGGGTCTGGAGACCAGCGATGAATTGCTTTCATTTTACGCCCGGCACCCTTCGAAACCCCAGGGCGATTCGGCGACCCCACCCGGGTGCCCGGTTCATGGGACAATGCTCGTACCATGCCGATCAAGCCCAATATCCTGCAGCCGCTCGCGACTCCCGCCGAGCGCATCCGCAACTTCTGCATCATCGCCCACATCGACCACGGGAAGTCGACGCTCGCCGACCGCATGCTGCAGCTGACCGGCTCCGTCGAGGAGCGCGTGATGCGCGCGCAGTACCTCGACAAGATGGACCTCGAGCGCGAGCGCGGCATCACCATCAAGTCGCAGGCGGTCCGGATGCCGTGGCACATCGCGGGCGAGGACTTCATCCTCAACATGATCGACACCCCGGGGCACGTCGACTTCTCCTACGAGGTCTCGCGCTCGCTCGCGGCGTGCGAGGGCGCGATCCTGCTCGTGGACGCGGCGCAGGGCATCGAGGCCCAGACGCTCGCGAACCTCTACCTGGCGCTCGAGAACGACCTCGAGGTCATCCCGGTGCTGAACAAGATCGACCTCCCCTCGGCCGATCCCGACCGCTACGCGGCGGAGATCGCGAACCTCATCGGCGGCGAGCCCGAGGACGTGCTGCGGGTCTCCGGCAAGACCGGCGCCGGCGTCGAGGCGCTGCTCGACCGCATCGTCGACCGCATCCCCGCGCCCGACGGCGAGCTCGACGCCCCCGCCCGCGCCATGATCTTCGACTCGGTGTACGACACCTACCGCGGCGTGGTCACCTACGTCCGGGTCGTGGACGGGGCCCTGAGGAGCGGCGAGAAGATCCAGATGGTCTCGACCGGCGCCTCCCACGACCTGCTCGAGCTCGGCGTCTCGGCCCCCGAGCCGCGCCCCGCGGACGGCCTCGCGGTGGGGGAGGTCGGCTACCTCATCACCGGCGTGAAGGACGTCCGCCAGTCCCGGGTGGGCGACACGGTCACGACCGCGCGCAAGCCCGCCCAGGAGGGGCTCGAGGGCTTCGTGGAGCCGAAGCCGATGGTGTACTCCGGCCTCTATCCGATCGACGCGGGCGACTACCCGGACCTGCGCGAGTCGCTCGACAAGCTCAAGCTCGAGGACGCCGCGCTCAACTACGAGCCGGAGACCTCCGTCGCGCTCGGCTTCGGCTTCCGGGTCGGCTTCCTCGGCCTCCTGCACCTCGAGATCATCACCGAGCGCCTCTCGCGCGAGTTCGACCTCGACATCATCACCACGGCGCCCAGCGTCACCTACGACGTGCAGGTCGAGGACGGCACGGTGCACCACGTCACGAACCCCTCCGAGTTCCCGGAGGGCAAGATCGACGAGATCCGCGAGCCGATCGTGCGCGCCTCGGTCCTCGTGCCGAAGGAGTACATCGGCAAGGTCATGGAGCTGTGCGAGAAGCGCCGCGGCAGCCTCATCTCGATGGACTACCTGTCGGAGGAGCGCGTGGAGCTGCGCTACACCCTCCCGCTCGGCGAGATCGTCTTCGACTTCTTCGACCAGCTGAAGTCGCGCACCCAGGGCTACGCGTCCCTCGACTACGAGCCGGTGGGCGACCAGGCCGCCGACCTCGTGAAGGTCGACATCCTGCTGCAGGGCGAGAAGGTCGACGCGTTCAGCGCGATCGTGCACCGCGACAACGCCTACTCCTACGGCACGATGATGGCGGAGCGGCTGCGCAAGCTCATCCCCAGGCAGCAGTTCGAGGTGCCCATCCAGGCCGCGATCGGCGCGCGCATCATCGCGCGCGAGAACATCCGCGCGATCCGCAAGGACGTGCTCGCCAAGTGCTACGGCGGCGACATCTCGCGAAAGCGGAAGCTGCTGGAGAAGCAGAAGGAGGGCAAGAAGCGGATGAAGATGGTCGGCCGCGTCGAGGTGCCGCAGGAGGCCTTCATCGCGGCGCTCTCCGGGGACACGGAGAAGAAGGGCGACAAGAAGAAGTAGGTCGCGGCCGTGGGCGCCGACGCCTTCGCTTGCTAGCGTCGTCCCTATGCGATTCGGCACCGATTTCGGCACCACGCGCTCCGTGGTGGCCGCGGCAGACCGCGGCAACTACCCCATCCTCACCGTGGACGACGCGGACGGCGATCCGCAGGACTACATCCCCACCCAGATCGCCCTCGACGAGGGGCGCATCGTCGCCGGCTGGGACGCCGTGCGGCTGGGCGAGGAGGGGCTGCCGGTGGCGCGCTCGTTCAAGCGCCTGCTCGCGGCCCCTGGCAGCACGGCGCAGACGCCCGTGCGCATCGGGGAGGACCGGGTCGCGCTCGGCGACGCCGTGACGGCCTTCGCCGAGCACGTGGCCGGGATCATCCGGCGGCACCCGCTGGCCGCGGATTCGGCGGACGAGCCGATCCGCGCGGTCGTGGGCGTGCCGGCGAACGCGCACAGCGGCCAGCGGCTGCTCACCCTCGACGCCTTCGCCCGGGCCGGCATCGAGGTGCTCGCCCTCGTGAACGAGCCCAGCGCGGCGGCCTTCGAGTTCACCCACCGCTACCCGCGGGGCATCAACTCGAAGCGCACCTCCGTGGTGGTCTTCGACCTCGGCGGCGGCACCTTCGACACCTCGATGGTGCGGGTGGCCGGCACCGATCACGAGATCCTCCGCACACGGGGCATCAACCAGCTCGGCGGCGACGACTTCGACGAGGTCCTGGCCTCGCTCGCGAAGAGGGCCGGGGGACTCGAGCACGACGCGATGGGGACCAGGGCCCGGGCACGGCTGCTCGACGAGGCGCGCAGCGCGAAGGAGCGCATCGCCCCGCAGTCCCGACGCATCTTCCTCGAATTCGGGGACACCGACATCACCGTGCCGGTGGAGGCGTACTACGAGGCCTGCGAGGGGCTCGTCGAGCGCGCGATCGGCGCCGTCGGGGAGCTGCTCGGCGAGGAGCCCGCCGAGCAGCTCGCGGGCTCCGAGGTCGCCGGCGTGTACCTCGTGGGCGGCGCCTCCGGGCTCCCGCTCATCCCGCGCATGCTGCGGGAGCGCTACGGACGCCGGGTGCACCGCTCGCCGTACCCGGCCGCGTCCACCGCGATCGGGCTCGCGATCGCGGCCGATCCGGATTCGGGCTATGCGCTGCGGGACCGCATCGCGCGGGGCATCGGCGTGTTCCGCGAGCACGACACGGGCCGCCGAGTCGGCTTCGACGCGCTCATCGAACCCGGGACGCCGCCCGACGAGCGCGGCGAGCTCGTGGTCCGCCGCCGCTACCGGGCCGCGCACAACCTGGGCTGGTTCCGCTTCGTCGAATACGCCGCGCTCGACCCGGCGGGGGAGCCCACGGGGGACCTCTCGCCGCTCGTCGAGCTCCTCGTGCCCTTCGACCCGGCGCTGCGGGACGCGGACGACCTCCGGCGCGTCCCGGTCGTGCGCCGCGAGGGCGGCCCCCTCGTCGAGGAGACGGTGCGCATCGACGCGAACGGGATCACCTCGGTGCGGGTCGAGGACCTCGACACGGGATACGCGGTCGAGGCCGAGGCGCGCAGCGCGGAGGAGCGTCGGCCGCGCGGCCGCCGGCTCGCCGCCGGGCGCGGCTAGCGGGTGGTCGCCAGCGGGGCGTTCCGCCGCACGCCGACGACGTCGTGCGCGGGCCGACCGGCGAGCCGGCCGCGCTCCTCGAAGTGCGTGAGCAGGCGCCCCTCGAACCGCGGGGCGAACCCGCCGCGCTCGGGCTGCTCGTCCGCGGGGTCGGGGCGCTCGCCGCGGTGCGGGTTCTCGAACCAGGCCGAGTCCTCCACCACGTCGCGCATCTGCCAGGCGTAGTTCTCCCAGTCGGTGGCCATGCGCCAGACGCCGCCGGGCTCGAGCACGCCGGCGGCCGTGTACGTGAACACGTCGCTCACGAGCCGGCGCTTGCGGTGCCGCGCCTTGCGCCACGGATCGGGGAAGAAGGTCCACAGCTCGCGGGCGCGCGGGTTCGCCGCGTTCGGGTGGGCCGGGTCCGGCCGGCCGGTGGCGATCCCGGTGCCGTCCACGCCCACGCCGACCCCGCCCTGCACCGCGCGCTCGTCCTCGCGCACCTCGAGACCGAACACGACCGGCAGCGCCTGGGCGACGTCCGCCTCGATCACCCGCACGTTCTCGAGCCCGTTGCGGGCGAAGTTGCCCACGCACTTCGCGACGCCCGGATGCCAGGCCTCGAACGCGAGGAAGTCCCAGTCGGGATGCTCCTTCGCGGCGTGGGCGAGCTGCTCCCCGTTGCCGGGGCCGATCTCGACGACGAGCGGGGCCTCCCGCCCGAACTCGGCGCGCAGGTCCACGACGGCCCCGGAGGAGACGGTCGCGGTCGCATCGCCCTCGGGGAGGTCGATGATGTACTTCGGTCCGAAGCGCTCGAGATTCTCCTCGTAGTCGCGCGCCATGCGGGTGTGTCCGCGCATGGAGAACGACCGGATGCGGAAGCGCTCGCGGGCCTGCGCGTTCGAGCGCCCGGCCTCGTTCGATGTAGTCATTGCTCCCTATTAAACCCCGATGAGCGGTACCCTGGACGAGTGACTGTGAACAATCCCTTCGGCCAGGTGCTCGTAGCGCTCATCACCCCCATGGATCACGACGGCGAGGTCGCGTGGGGCGATGTCGAGCGTCATGTCGACTCGCTCGTCTCGCAGGGCGTGGACGGCGTCGTCATCTCCGGGACCACCGGGGAGACCTCGACGCTGACGGACGACGAGAAGCTCAAGCTCATCAAGGTCGCGAAGGACGTCGCGGGGGACCGCGCCCGGATCATCCAGGGCGGGCCGTCGAACGAGACCGCGCACGCCATCCAGCTCGCGAAGCAGTCCGAGGACGCCGGCGCCGACGCCATCATGGCCGTCACGCCGTACTACAACAAGCCCACGCAGGCGGGGCTGCTCACGCACTTCCGCATGATCGCGGACGCCACCGACCTGCCCATGATCCTCTACGACATCCCCGGACGGGCCGGCGTGCCCATCAGGTACGAGACGATCCTCCGGCTCGCGAAGCACCCGAACATCCTCGCCGTGAAGGACGCCAAGGGCGACCTGGCCGAGGTCTCGCGGGTGCTCAACGAGACGGATCTGCTCTACTTCTCGGGGGACGACCCCATGGTGCTCCCGGCCATGTCGATCGGCGCGAGCGGGCTCATCGGCGTCACCGCCAACATCGCCCCGCAGCCGTACCGTACAATCGTGGATGCAGTCAACCGCGGCGACCTCGCCGCAGCCACCGCCGAGCACCGGCTTCTCGAACCGCTTGCGCGCGCCACCATGCGCCACATCCCGGGAACCGTCTCGACCAAGTACATCCTGCACGGTCTCGGCCGCATCTCGTCCCCCCGGGTACGGTTGCCGCTCGTCGGGCCCGAAGACTCCGAGGCCACGCTCATCGAGAACGACCTCGCGCAGGTGCACGGTCTCGCCGGCGTCGACTTCACAAATTTCCGCCCCGATCGGAACGCGGCCGCAGGCGGCGCGCTCCCGAAGATCGCCGGCACCACCCGCTAGCAAGACGCCGCGAGGCGGTGCCGCCAAACTGACAGGTACTGAATGACCGATACGTCCACCAAGGAATCTGCGAAGCAGAACCTTCCCAAGCTCAAGCGCGATGCCATGCGCATCATCCCCCACGGGGGCCTCGGCGAGGTCGGCCGCAACATGACCTCCTTCGAGATCAACGGCAAGATCCTCATCATCGACTGCGGCGTGCTCTTCCCCGAGTCCACGCAGCCGGGAGTCGACCTCATCCTGCCCGACATCGAGTCGGTCATGGACCGGCTCGACGATGTCGTCGGCATCTTCCTGACCCACGGCCACGAGGACCACATCGGCGGCGTGCCGTACCTCCTCAAGCGCAAGCCCGACATCCCCCTCATCGGCTCGAAGCTCACGCTCGCGCTGGTGGAGGCGAAGCTGCGCGAGCACCGCATCAAGCCCTACACGCTCACCGTCGCCGAGGGCGACGTCGAGGAGTTCGGCCCCTTCCGCTGCGAGTTCATCGCGATCAACCACTCGATCCCGGACTCGCTCGCGGTGCACGTGTCGACGAAGGCGGGCTCCTTCATCCACACGGCCGACATCAAGCTCGACCCCACGCCGCTCGACGGCCGGCTCACCGACCTGCGCGCCTTCGGCCGCCTCGGCGAGCAGGGCGTCGACCTCTTCCTGTGCGACTCCACCAACGCCGAGATGCCGGGCCACTCCGGCAGCGAGATGAGCGTGGCCCCGGCCATCCACGAGGCGGTGCGCACCGCCACGGGGCGCGTGGTCGTCTCGAGCTTCGCGAGCCACATCCACCGCGTGCAGCACGTCATCAACGCCGCCGTCGCGAACCGACGCAAGGTCGCGCTGGTCGGCCGCTCGATGACCCGCAACATGGGCATCGCGCTCGACCTCGGCTTCCTCGACGCCCCCGAGGGCACGCTGGTCGACTACAAGAAGGCCCTCGGCATGCCGAGGAACAAGGTGGTCTTCATCTGCACCGGCTCGCAGGGCGAGACCCTCGCCGTGCTGAACCGCATCGCGCAGCACGACCACGCGATCGAGGTGGGCGAGGGCGACCGCGTCGTGCTCGCCTCCAGCCTCGTCCCCGGCAACGAGGTGCCGGTGTCGAACATGATCAACAACCTCATGAAGTCCGGCGCCGATGTGGTGCACAAGGGCAACGCCCGCGTGCACGTCTCCGGTCACGGCTTCGCCGACGAGCTGCTCACCTGCTACAACGTGATCAAGCCGAACTACGCAATGCCGGTGCACGGCGAGTACCGCCACCTCGTGGCGAACTCGCGCATCGCCGCATCCTCGGGCGTGCCCGAGGACCACATGGTGATCACCGAGAACGGCGGGGTCATCGACCTCGTCAAGGGCGTGCCGCGCAAGGTCGCGGACATCCCGGTCGGCTTCGTCTACGTCGACGGCAAGACCGTCGGCTCGGTCACCGAGGACGACCTCAAGGACCGCCGCACGCTGTCCGAGGAGGGCTTCATCTCGATCTTCGCCGTGGTCAACCCCACGGACGGCAGCATCGTCGCCGGCCCGGAGCTGCACGCCCGCGCCTTCGCCCCCGACGACCGCGTGTTCGAGCCGCTGGTGCCCCAGGTGCGCAAGGCGCTCGAGGACGCGCTCGCCGACGGCGTGCGGGACAAGTACCGCCTCTCGCAGGCGGTTCGCCGCGTGGTCGGCCGCTGGGCCGGCACCAAGCAGCGCCGCCGGCCGATGATCGTCCCGGTCGTGACGTTCTCGAACTAGCGCTCCCGCCGGTGGGCGCGCGGATTCGGGGCACTCCGCGAGATGTGCCCGCGCCTGCGCGCCCGCACCGGTAGCGTATTGACCATGTCTAACTCGTCGCCGAAACGCGCCCAGAACCGGAACGCGGGCACCAAGACCGGTGCCCGCGGCCAGTCGGGGAAGTCGTCGGGCAAGACCGACACCAAGGTCCAGCTGAGCGTCGAGGAGCAGGCGCTCGGGGCCCGCGCCTGGAACGGCTTCGCCCACGCCATCGGCGGGGGAGCCCGGGCCATGGGCCGCGAGCAGCTCGCGGCCGAGGACCGCCGCGACTCCTTCCCGACGGTGCTCATCCTGCTCGCGATCGTCGGCGCCGTCATGGTCTGGTTCTTCCCGGGCCACGGCTTCGCGATCGCCATGAACGCGTTCACCTTCGGCGGTCTTTTCGGCGTGGTCTCCTACGCCATGCCGGTCGTCCTCATCGCCCTCGCCCTGTGGCTCTTCCGGCACCCCTCCTCGGTGTACGACAACGGACGCGTCATGACGGGCCTCGCCCTCGCGCTGTTCAGCGTGTGCGGCATCTGCCACCTGCACGGCGGCGAGCCGGAACCCGCTCAGGGCATGCCGCTGCTCGCGCAGGCGGGCGGCATCTTCGGCTGGATGGTCGGCGGGCCGCTCGGATTCCTCATCACGAAGATCGGCGCCACCGTCGTGCTCGCGCTCGTATTCGTGCTGTCGCTGTTCGTGCTCACGAAGACGCCGCCGCGGCAGCTCCCCAACCGGGTCCGCGAGGGCTGGAACTGGCTCGTCGGAGCCGACGCCACGACGGCGGATGCGGGCGAGAAGGCCGAGCGGAAGGCCGCCGACAAGGACGGCGGCCGCTCCGGCTCGGACCGCGAGGACGACCGGGTGCCCTGGTGGCGCCGCAACGAGTCCGGTCGAGAGGTGGACCCCGCCTACGACACGCCGCTCGTCGACCCCGAGGATCGCGAGGGCGCCGACGCGATCACGGAGCTGCTCGACGAGGCCGAGACGCAGGTGCTGCCGCAGACCGGCAAGGGCCGCGGGAAGCAGCGTCGGCAGGCGGCCGCGCAGGACGGGGCCCCGGCGCCGGACGACCACCCCACCGAGGTGATCGGCGGCGCGGATGCGCCGACCGCGCAGATGCCCGCCGCGCCCGCCTCGACGGAGCCGAGCGAGGCGGACGCGCTCGCCGCGGTGGAGGAGGACGAGACCGCCCACTGGGATACGCGCGCCGACGACGAGGAGGCGGGCGAGTACGTCCTGCCCTCGCAGACCTTCCTCAAGCGGGGCGCGCCCGCCGCGACGAGGACCGAGGCCAACGACGAGATCATCGAGGCCCTCAACCAGACGTTCGCCTCCTTCAACGTGGACGCCAAGGTCACCGGCTTCTCCCGGGGCCCCACCGTCACCCGCTACGAGGTCGAGGTGGCGCCCGGCACCAAGGTCGAGAAGGTCACGCAGCTCTCGAAGAACATCTCCTACGCCGTGCGCTCGAACCAGGTGCGGATCCTCTCGCCCATCCCCGGCAAGTCCGCGATCGGCGTCGAGATCCCCAACACCGATCGCGAGGTCGTGCAGCTCGGCGACGTGCTCGCCTCGCAGAAGGCGGTCAAGGCGACCCACCCCATGACGATCGGCGTGGGCAAGGACGTCGAGGGCGGCTTCGTGCTCGCGAACCTCGCGAAGATGCCGCACCTGCTCGTGGCCGGCTCCACGGGCTCCGGCAAGTCGAGCTTCGTGAACTCGATGATCGTGTCGCTGCTCACCCGCTCCAAGCCCTCCGACGTGCGCATGGTGCTCGTCGACCCGAAGCGGGTCGAGCTCACGCCGTACGCGGGCGTCCCGCACCTCATCACCCCCATCATCACGAACCCGAAGAAGGCCGCCGAGGCGCTGCAGTGGGTCGTGAAGGAGATGGAGATGCGCTACGACGACCTCGAGAACTTCGGGTTCCGGCACGTCGACGACTTCAACGCCGCGATCCGCGCCGGCGAGGTCCAGGTGCCAGAGGGGTCCAAGCGCAAGCTCAAGCCCTACCCCTACCTGCTCGTCGTGGTGGACGAGCTCGCCGAGCTGATGATGGTCGCCCCGCGCGACGTCGAGGACTCGATCGTGCGCATCACCCAGCTGGCCCGCGCGGCCGGCATCCACCTCGTGCTGGCCACGCAGCGGCCCTCGGTGGACGTGGTCACCGGCCTCATCAAGGCCAACGTGCCCTCCCGCCTCGCATTCGCGGTGACCAGCTCCACCGACTCCCGGGTCATCCTCGACCAGGTCGGCGCGGAGGCGCTGATCGGGCAGGGCGACGGCCTGTTCTCGCCCGCGGGGCAGAAGCCGATCCGCGTGCAGGGCGCCTGGGTGGACGACGGCGAGATCAACCACGTCGTCTCGCACGTCAAGGCGCAGGCCCAGCCCGAGTACCGCACCGACGTCACGGCCCCCGCCGAGAAGCGCGAGATCGACTCCGACATCGGCGACGACCTCGAGCCGCTGCTCGCGGCCGCGGAGCTCGTCATCACCTCGCAGTTCGGGTCGACCTCGATGCTGCAGCGCAAGCTCCGCGTCGGCTTCGCCAAGGCGGGCCGGCTCATGGACCTGCTCGAATCGCGCGAGATCGTCGGCCCCTCGGAGGGCTCCAAGGCGCGCGACGTGCTGCGAACGCCCGAGGAGCTGCCGCAGGTGCTCGCGATGATCCGCGGCGACGAGCCCCCGGCCCCGCAGGCCGCGCCGCAGGGCGGCGGCGACTACGACGACGGCCCCGCCGACCTGGTGACCGAGCAGTACGAAGGGCTCGAGGTCGTCGAGGGCGAGGAGGACGAGGACGCCTGGGGCCTGACCGGGCGCGACTAGCGGAACGACGATGACGGGGAAGAATCGAGCGATGACGTGACCGAGGCGAAGCGCATCTGGCGCCGGGGGGACGGGCCGGTGAGCGCGTGGGCGGTGCCGAACATCATCACGATGGTGCGCATCCTGTTCGTCCCGGCCTTCGCGTGGGCGATGTTCGCGGACGCCGGGCAGGACGGGCCGTTGCGGTGGGCGGCGTTCGCGCTGTTCGTGGTCGGGATCTCCTCGGACGCGATCGATGGGCACCTCGCCCGCAGCCGCAACCTCATCAGCGACCTCGGGAAGATCCTCGACCCGATCGCCGACAAGGCCCTCACCGGGGCGGCGCTCGTGGTGCTGTCCATCCTCGGCGAGCTGCCCTGGTGGGTGACCGGGCTCATCCTGCTGCGCGAGCTCGGCATCACCGTGTGGCGCCTCGTCGAGGTCCGTCGCATCGTGCTCCCGGCAGGGCGCGGCGGCAAGCTGAAGACCGTCGCCCAGGCGGTGGCGATCTCCCTCGCCGTCGCACCGCTGACCGCGATCCTGGGGGACTGGTTCGCGTGGGTCGACACGGCGACGATGTCGATCGCGTTCATCCTCACGATCTGGTCAGGTATCGACTATCTCGTGCGGGCATACTGGCCTCAGCAGGGCGAGCGATGAGCCGCTACGGCCGTCCGACCTCGTAGGAGCGCAACCATGGTGACACCGAACCCCTTCGGCTCGCGGTTCGAACCGGCCGATCACGGCACGAAGCTCTCGGACGCGAAC
The DNA here is from genome assembly GCF_900163695.1 of Gulosibacter sp. 10. Lineage (GTDB taxonomy): Bacteria > Actinomycetota > Actinomycetes > Actinomycetales > Microbacteriaceae > Gulosibacter. The sequence continues at coordinate 44,938 of NZ_FUIC01000045.1, read as the reverse complement.
CTGATCGCGCCCATCACCGCCGACGACGAGTCGCAGCGCCAGGCGGTGCCGGCGCAGCCGCCCCGGCCGCCGGCGCAGTCCGACCCGCCGCCGGCGCCCGCGCGCACGGAGCCTCCGGCGCCCCCGGCCCAGGCCGATCCCGCGGTCGATGCGGGACTGCCGCCCCTGCCACCGGTCGCGAGCACGACGAACGCGCCGGCGGAGGCCACGGTGGAGCTCGCGAACCTGCTGCTCGGCGCCGGGCTGAGCATCGCGGTCGCCGAATCGCTGACAGGCGGCGGGCTCGCGGCCGAGCTCGTCCGGGTGCCCGGCATCTCCGAGTCGTTCCGCGGCGGCATCGTCGCCTATCAGAACGAGATCAAGCACTCGCTGCTCGACGTCGACTCGCGCGTGCTCTACGAGCACGGGGCGGTGCACCCGGAGGTCGCGCGGCAGATGGCCGCGGGCGTGCGGGAGAAATTCGTGATGGACGACCGCCATGCCGACATCGGGGTGTCGACCACCGGCGTCGCGGGACCGGGGCCGGCGGAGGACAAGCCGGCCGGCACGGTCTTCATCGGCGTGAGCTCCCTCTGGGGCGAGCACGTCGCGACGCTGGACTTCTCGAACCTCGTGCGCGAGGACGACCCCGTCGGCTCGCGGCAGCGCATCCGGTTCGCGACGATCGAGGCGGCGGTGTTCAACGTCGTCGAGCACCTCGCGACCTACGCGGAGACATGATCCGAACGGCTCGGGCGCACCCGGTGCGGACTTCTCGGGGAACGGGAATGATTTCTGTCGGGGGCGGGTTATACACTGCATCAGCCCCTACCGACGTACCACGAAAGGGAGGTTCCGTATGGTGCTAGTCCGACACGAAATGGGAGAGGTGCTTCGGAACGTCCGTCTCCGCAAGGGCGCTACGCTCCGGCAGGTGGCAGGGCGCGCGTCCGTCGCTCTCGGCTACCTGTCCGAGATCGAGCGCGGCCAGAAGGAGGCGTCGAGCGAGATCCTCGCCTCGGTGGCCGAGGCGCTCGAGACGCCGCTGTCGCAGATCTATCACGAGGTGGGCGACCGGCTCGTGGTGCACGAGGGCCTCGAGCAGCGCGAGCAGCGCCTCGCCGGCGTCATCCCCGACACGGTTCCCGACGACATCCTGAACAGCCCCCGCGAACCGATCGCCGCGCACTAGCGCGACGCACCGTCAGCCGAGCCCCCGCCGCCGATTCCGGCGGCGGGGGCTCGTCGTCGCGCCGGCGGGCGTACCATTGCCGGATGCGATTGAGCGAGTTCCAGCGTGCGGTCACCGACGAGTTCGGCGAGGTCTACGGCGAGAGCGTCGTGCGCGATGTCGTGCTGGACCGCCTCGGCGACCGCACCGCGAAGCAGGCGCTCGACGCGGGCGAGGACGCCCGCCGGGTCTGGGAGGCGCTGTGCACGGCCATGGACGTGCCGAAGGATCGCTGGTACGGGGTCGGCAGGCTCGACCCGCGGCGCGATTCCTGAGCGGACGGCGTTTTTGTTCTGACACGCCACACCGGCTCGCTCGAACGACTGTTCGAGACGGTGTAGTGTCGTGCACGTGGGTTGTGGAGACCCGGTCATCCCCATGGCGACGCCCCGTCGGAGCCGATGTCGGTGGCCGGCCCTACCTTGGTGGGCAACAGGTCGAAACCAACCCGCACGCCTTGTCCGAGCGCTCCGCATCAGCGCAAGACAGCCTGTAGGCGACAACACCCGCAACGCAAGGAGCCGATCATGGCCGCACCCAAAGACCGCGAAAAAGCACTGGAATCCGCACTCACCCAGATCGACCGCCACTTCGGCAAGGGGTCGGTCATGCGCCTCGGCAGCGAGGAGCGCGCACCCATCGAGGTGATCCCCACCGGCTCGATCGCGCTGGACGCGGCGCTCGGCATCGGCGGCCTCCCGCGCGGCCGCGTGGTCGAGGTCTACGGGCCCGAGTCCTCGGGCAAGACCACCGTGGCGCTGCACGCCATCGCCAACGTGCAGGCGCAGGGCGGCATCGCCGCCTTCGTCGACGCCGAGCACGCGCTCGACCCCGAATACGCCAAGAAGCTGGGCGTGGACATCGACCAGCTGCTCGTGTCGCAGCCCGACACGGGCGAGCAGGCGCTCGAGATCACGGACATGCTGGTCCGCTCGGGCGCGATCGACCTCATCGTCATCGACTCGGTGGCGGCGCTCGTGCCGCGGGCCGAGATCGAGGGCGAGATGGGCGACTCGCACGTCGGCCTGCAGGCCCGCCTCATGTCGCAGGCGCTGCGGAAGCTCACCGGCGGGCTGAACCAGACCAAGACCACCGCCATCTTCATCAACCAGCTGCGCGAGAAGGTCGGCGTGTTCTTCGGCAGCCCCGAGACGACCTCGGGCGGCAAGGCGCTCAAGTTCTACGCCTCGGTCCGCCTCGACATCCGCCGCATCGAGACCCTCAAGGACTCGGGCGACGCGGTCGGCAACCGCACCCGGGTCAAGGTGGTGAAGAACAAGATGGCCCCGCCGTTCAAGCAGGCGGAGTTCGACATCCTCTACGGCCACGGCATCTCCCGCGAGGGGTCGCTCATCGACTACGGCGTGGAGCACGGCATCGTGAACAAGTCCGGCTCCTGGTTCACCTACGAGGGCGACCAGCTCGGGCAGGGCAAGGAGAACGTGCGCCGGCATCTCCTCGACAACAAGGACCTCGCCCGCGAGATCGAGGAGAAGATCCAGGTCAAGCTGGGGCTGCGCGAGGGCGAGCCCGAGCCGGTCGTGGATGAGGAGACCGGCGAGATCGTCGAGCTCGGAGCCTGATGGCCGAGGAGCACGAGGATCTCGCGAAGGTCATCCCGTTCCCGACGGCGAAGCCTTCCGACCCCGCAGCCGCGTCGACCGCTCAGGAGGAGCGGTTGGCGCGGCTGCGCGCCGATATCGCGGCGACCGAGGCGGAGTACGCGCCGGTCGCCGCGGCGCCGGGCGAGGAGCCGGTCGAGGTCTCGGTCGAGAGCGCGATGGACGAGGCCGCCGAGCTGCTCGTCCGCGCTCTCGCGCGAAGCCCGAAATCGGAGCGGGAGGCCGATCGTCTCCTCGCGGAGCAGACCGACCTCGAACCGCTCGAACGGGAGCGGGTCGTCCACCGGATGATCGACCTCGGCTACCTCGACGATGCGCGTCTCGCGGAGCAGCTCGCGACCGGTTCGCTGAGCCGGAAGGGGCTCGGGCGGGGCGGCATGAGCCGAGAGCTGCAGCGCCGGGGCATCCCGGAATCCGTGGCGGAGGCGGTACTCGCCGAGTTCGGCGGGGACGAGGAGTACGAGCGCGCGCTCGAGCTGGGCGCCGACCGGGCGCGCAAGCTGCGCGGCGTCGACCGCGAGGCGGCCCGCCGCCGGCTGTACGGCTTCCTCGCCCGGCGCGGGTACGGCGGCGACATTGTGGGCCGCGTCGTCCGCGAGCTGCTCTCCTGAACGCCGCGTCCCCGGCCTAAGCTGGTGGGCGATCCCGATCGTCGATGCAGAACCGAGGTGCAGACAGTCCGATGTCCGCTTCTTCCGAGGGGCGCCGCGGCATCGCCCGCACGCTCGGCGATCGGCTCCTGCCCCGAGCCTCCGACTACCGACCGTTCGCGCGGCACTGGCGGGTCGACATCACCGCGGGCATCACGGTGGCGATCGTCGCGCTGCCGCTCGCCCTCGCCTTCGGCATCAGCTCGGGAGTCTCCGCCGCGGCGGGACTCGTCACGGCGGTGGTGGCCGGTCTCGTGGCCGCCGTCTTCGGCGGCTCGAACGTGCAGGTGTCGGGGCCGACCGGGGCGATGGCCGTGGTGCTGGCCCCGGTGGTCGCCGTGCACGGAGCCGGGTCGGTCCCGCTGCTCGCCCTCATGGCGGGGATCCTGCTGCTGTTCATGGGTCTGCTCGGGCTCGGCCGCGTCGTCTCCCTGATCCCCTGGACCGTCGTCGAGGGGTTCACACTCGGCATCGGCATCATCATCTTCCTCCAGCAGGTGCCGATGGCCTTCGGCACCACCGCGACGATCGGCATGAACCCGGTGCTCGCCGCGGGCGAGTCGATCGGGCGGGCCGACTGGTCGGTCGCGTGGCAGACCCTCCTGGTGGTCGCCGTCACCTGGGCGCTCATCCTCGTGCTGCCGCGCGTGCACAGGGCGATCCCGGCCAGTCTGATCGCGGTGGCGGCGGCCACGGCGCTGGTCGTGCTCGTCGATATGCCCGTCCCCCGTATCGGCGAGCTGCCGACGGCGCTTCCCGCCCCCTCGATTCCCGCGTTCGATCTCGGCTCGCTGAGCGCGCTCATCGCGCCGGCGATCTCGATCGCGCTCCTCGCGGCCATCGAATCGCTGCTCTCGGCGCGGGTCGCCTCGCGGATGGCCGACACCGGTCACTACAACCCCGATCGGGAGCTCAGCGGGCAGGGCCTCGCCTCGATCGCCTCGGGCCTCTTCGGCGGGATGCCCGCCACGGGCGCCATCGCCCGCACCGCGGTCAACGTGCGATCCGGTGCGCGCAGCAGGGCGAGCGCCATCGTGCACGCCTTGATCCTGCTCGTCGTGATCTACCTCGGGGCCGCTCTCGTCTCCGAGATCCCGCTCGCGGCGCTCGCCGGCGTGCTCATGGCCACGGCCATCCGGATGGTGTCGCCCCTCACGATCAAGGCCGTCATGCGCGCGACGCGCGCCGACGCCCTGATCTTCTTCGCGACGGCCGGGATCACCGTGGCGTTCGACCTCATCGTCGCCGTGGAGATCGGTCTCGTGGCGACGGCGATCTTCGCGCTCAAGCATCTCGCGGACCAGGCCGGGGTGCGACGGGAGGAGCTCCCCGGCGACCGCGTGGAGGGCGATGAGCGGATCGCGCTCGTGCGCATCGACGGCGCCATGTTCTTCGGCGCCGCCGAGCGGCTGCGACGGCAGTTCGAGGATCTCACCGGCATCGAGGTGGTGATCATCAGGCTGTCCCACCTCAGCGGACTCGACGCGACCGGCGCGAACGCCCTCGTCGAGATCATCGAGACTTTCGAGCAGCGCGGGGTGACGGTGCTCATCAAGGGCCTGCACCCGCGCTATCAGCAGGTCGCCAAGGCGCTGGGCGTCTATGACGCGCTGCGCGACGAGCGCCATGTCCGGGCTTCGCTCGAGGACGCCGTCGACCACGCCCGGAGCCATATCCGCAGGGGACCATGGCGGGCACCCGGAGGCGGGCGCGAACCGGAGCCCGCGGACTAGCGCCCGCGCGCCGATCGGTCGCCTCGCCCGCGCGGGTGATGCGCGCCCGCGGGGTACCCCGGATACTGGGGGCATGGTCACGATCGGCGGGATCGCGGGCGGCGAGGCCCGGATCGGCGGCAACGGCGCGCTCGTCGCCGCCGCGGTCGTCCTCGTGCTCGCGATGCCGCTCACGCTGGTCACCCTCGTGGAGGGGACGGCGCAGCCGCTCGACCGGGCGGCGTTCGCGTGGATCGTCACGCTCTGCGCGCTGCTGCACGCTACGGCGTTCCTGAACAGATGGGCTCCGCTCACCGCGTTCGTCGTCGGCTCCGCCCTCATGCTCGTCCTGGCGCTCACCCCGATCCCGGAGCTGTCGAGCGCGGCGATGATGCCCTCGAGCCTCGCCTACCTGCCGCTCGTCTGGCGGATGGCGGCGGACGACTCCAGAACGCGCTCGACCGCAGCGCTCGCCGTCGGGTTCGCCGGAGCGGCCCTCATCACCGCCGTCGACGCCGTGCAGGGCGGCGCGCGCGAGCCGCTGCTGCTCATCGTCGAGGCGGGAGCGCTGGCCGCGGGCATCCTCGCCGCGTGGGCGCTCGGCTCGCTCTCGAAGCAGCGGCGCCTGGCCGAGGCCGAGCGGGTCGAGGAGCGCGCCCGCCGTGCCGTGGCGGAGGAGCGCGAGCGGATCGGCCGCGATCTGCACGACATCGTGTCCCACTCGCTCGCCGTGATGATCGCGCAGGCGGAGGCGGCGCGCGTGCTCGCCCGCGGCTCCGGCGCCGACGACGCGCTCGAGAAGGTCGCGGAGACCGGGCGCTCGGCCATGCAGGGGCTGCGCGGCATGCTCCGCGTGCTCGACGATCCAGGGCGGAGGCCGTTGGCGCCGACGCCCGGCATCGACGGGATTCTGGCGCTCGTCGAGCGGGCGCGCAGCGCCGACCACTCGATCCGGCTGACCGTCCGGGGCGATCCGGGCACGGTGGAGCCCGATGCGGGCATCGCGGCCTACCGGGCCGTGCAGGAGGCGCTGACCAACGCCGTGCGGCACGTCGCCCCGCCCCTGCGAATCGACGTCGACATCGCATGGGAGGCCGCCGAAGTGGCCGTGACCGTCCACGACGACGGCGGCAGCGGCGCGAGGCCGGCAACCGGGGGCGAGCAAGCGGGGACCGGGCTCATCGGCATGGCCGAGGGCATCGAGCGGGCCGGGGGAGCGCTCTCGATCCGCCGCGGACGCGGCTGGCGGCTCCGCGTCGTGCTCCCCGCAGCGGAGCCGTCGTGAGCAGCGCCGGACCCCGACCGGTATCGGTGCTGCTCGTCGACGATCAGGACCTGCTGCGCGACGCCCTCGCCACCGTCCTCGGCGCGGACCCGCGCATCCGCGTATCTGGCGGGGTCGCGAACGGCGATGCCGCCGTGGAGCACGTGCGCTCGCACCGCGTGGACGTGGTGCTCATGGACATCCGGATGCCCGGAATGGACGGCATCGCCGCCACCTCCGCGGTGCTGCGGCGCAGTCCCGCCACCCGCGTGCTCGTGCTCACGACGTTCGACCTCGACGAGTACGTGTTCGCGGCCGTTCGCGCCGGGGCGAGCGGATTCCTCACCAAGGACACGCGCCCCGCGGATCTCGCCGACGCCGTCTGCCGGGTCGCCGAGGGCGACGCCGCGGTCGCGCCCAGGGCGGCCGCGTCGCTGCTGCGGCACGTCCGACGCCAGGTGCTGCCGGACGGCGATCCGCTCGCCGTGCTGACGCCGCGCGAGCGCGAGGTCTTCTTGCTCCTCGCGCGGGGCGCGTCCAACGCCGAGATCGGTGCCCGGCTCTTCCTCACCGGCAACACCGTGAAGACCCACGTCCGCGCGGTGCTCGCGGGCCTCGGCCTGCCGGACCGCATCCAGGTGGTCATCTGGGCCTACGAGCACGGCATCATCCGACCGGGCGAGGCGGACGAAGACCACCCGGACGGGTGAGCGCCCTCCGCCCGGACGGGCGAAGACCCGGCGCCCCGGCACGGGCGATCGTCGAGTCATGCATACTCCATCGCAGAACGAACCCCGTCGTCCATCCGTCCCAGAACGCTTCCCAGGCCTCCTCCGGAGCGCGACCGCGCTGGGCGTCGTCGTGCTCGCGACGGCCCTCCTCTGGCTCCTCGCGCCCGAGCACGGCCCCTACGTCGGCGCCCCGCTCCCGCTGCAGGCGCTGCTGGGCTCGCCGGAATCGGGCCCCGCGATCATCGCCGCCCTGCAGGCGCTCGTCGGCGCGGCGACCACCGCCGTCGGCCTCGCCTCGATCGCCGGCCGGACGCCCTCGGCCGCGCTCCTCGGCACGACGGGGATCGCCTCCGGCGCGATCATCGGGATCGGCTTCGTCGGCTTCAACGGCATCGCCGTCTCCGGCTACCTGCTCGCGCTCGCGCTGCCCGTCGCCGTGCTCGCGCTGTCCGCGATCCTCATCGCCCGTCGGCGCGTGCTCGGCGCGCTCCTCGCGGCGCTGCTCCTCGCGCTGGTGCTGCTCGCGATCCTGGGGCCGATCCCGGCAGGCCTCTTCTACGAGCAGGTCGCGACCGCGCTCCCGGAGCGGCTGCTGCCGATGCTCGCGACGCTGCTCTTCGTGCTGTTCGCGGGGGTGTGGCTCCTCTGCGGCGCGCTCGCGGTGCTCCGCGAGCCCGGACGGTTCGGCGCGTTCGTGCGCCGCCATCGCATCGCGATCACCGTGCTGGCCGCCTGCTGCTCCCTGCCCTACGCGATCGCCCGCGCCAGCTGGCTGACGCCGTGGCCGCTCTTCGGCGGGGAGGAGATCGAGCGGGGCGGGGCGACGGTCCTGGCGACCGGGCTCATGCTGGGTGCGGCGCTGCTCCTCGGCGGCGTGCTGACGCTCGGCCTGATCCTGCCCTGGGGGACGACCTTCCCGCGCCTGTTGCCGCGGATCGGCGGCCGGCCCGTGCCGGTGCCGCTGGCGGTCGTGCCCGCGGTCGTCGTGGCGGCGCTGTTCACCGCCGGAGGGGCGGAGTCCCTCCTGGTTGCCCTTGCCTCGTCCGGGACGCTCCCGGTCGCCCAGCTCGCGCTGGTCCTCGTGCTGCCGTTCTGGTTGTGGGGCCCGCTGCTCGGCCTGGCCGCGTGGGGATACGCGCAGCATCGCTCCGCCTCCCCGGAGCCGACCTACTCCTCCGCGGAGGCGTGATCGCGGGCGGGGGCCAGGCGGAGCACCTCGCCCCGCCAGCGCCGGCGCAGCCAGCGGTCGTGGCTCGCGATCACCACAGCGCCGGGGTAGTCGGGAATCGCCCGTTCGAGCTCCTCGGCCAGCGCGAGGGCGAGATGGTTCGTCGGCTCGTCGAGCAGCAGCAGCTCGGGCGGCTCGACGACGAGCGGCGCCAGGGCGACGCGGCGCCGCTGCCCGTAGGACAGCTCGGCGATCGGAACGCCCGCGGCGGCGTCCTCGAGCAGTCCCAGCTCAGCGAGCCCCGGCGCGGAGTCCGGGTGCCGCAGGGCCGCGCGGTACGCGGCCTCGGCGGCGAGCGCGGGATCGGGCCAGGCGTCGTACTGCGAGAGCCTGCCGACCGTGCAGGTCCGGGTGACGGCCCCCTCGTCGGGGTCGACCTCGCCCGCGAGCACCGCCAGCAGCGTCGACTTGCCCGCGCCGTTCGGCCCCTCGACGAGCAGCCGCGAGCGGGGGCCGATCTCGAGGGACACCGGATCCAGTCGATCGCGGACCGCGACCGCGTCGAGTGCGACGAACGGCTCGTCCCCGCCGGCGGGCGCCGCGGCGTCGACGGCCTCCTCGCGGTCGGCGAAGCCGCGGAAGCGCAGCGGCCGGGGTGGCTCGGCCACTGGGGATCGGTCGAGCTCCGCGAGCCGGTTCCGGGCCTGGCGCACCCGGCCCCCGACGGTCTTCGCGGCCCGATCGGCCTCGAACTTCTTGGCGATGCGGCCCTCGCCGCGGGGCTGCTCGGTGTGGAACACCTGCCGGGCGCTCACGCCGATGACGTGCGCGAGGCGGGCCCGCTCGTCCTGCTCCTCGGCGTAGGCCTCGCGCCAGCGCGCGAGATCGCGGTCCCGGGCGAGCAGGTAGTCGCTGAACCCGCCCGTGTAGCGCCGCCCCTGCATGACGCCGTCCCGCGGCCCGCCGGGCCCGAACGAGGGATCGATGTCCACCACGCCGGTCGCGACCGCATCGAGGAACGCCCGGTCGTGGCTCGTGAAGAGCACCGGCCCGGGCCAGGAGAGGAGCTCCCGCTCGAGGAAGGCCACGGCCTCGTCGTCGAGGTGGTTGGTGGGCTCGTCGAGCAGCAGCGCGTCGGGCCGCTCGAGCAGCAGCGCGGCCACGGCCAGCCTGCGGCGCTGCCCGCCCGACATCGCCGAGAGCGGACGGTCCCGGTCGAGCGAGCCGAGCCCGAGCCCCTCGAGGACGGACGCGATGCGGGCGTCCAACGACCAGAGGCCGGCGCGCTCGGCGTCGACGAGCGCCGCCTCGTAGCGCTCCGCGGCCGCTGCCGCCTCGGGCGCGTCCTCGCTCGAGAGCGCGAGGGCCGCGGCCTCGAGCCGGTCGCCGATGGCGCGGACGGGCGCGACCGCGCGGTCGATCGCCTCGCCGAGCCGCAGCAGCGCCGGCTCGGGCTCGAGTTCCTGGGGGAGCAGGGCCGTCGCGGCGGGGCGCCCGACGGCGCCGGAGGCCGATTGGGCGTCGAGCCGGCCGGCGATGAGCTCGAGCAGCGTCGACTTGCCGGAGCCGTTCGCCCCGATCAGGCCGACGCGCTCGCCGGGGCCGGCCGTGAGGCCGACGTCGCGGAGGAGCCGCCGGGTGCCGTGGAGGACGGAGACGCCGTCGAGGACGATGGCCGAAGCGGTGCGGAAGGCGAGTGGGGGCGCCATGAATGTTCCTTGCAGATCGCGGTGGGAGGAGAACACTCAGCGCTGGAACATGCCCGACAGCCTAACCGCAAATACCGGCCCTGCCAATACCGCCGTAGAATTGCCCCATCATGACCGAAACCGCCACCACCATCACGCCCTCGCCCGCAGCATTCGGCCCGGACGGCGAGCCGCGGAGCTTCTTCGTGCGCACGCTCGGCTGCCAGATGAACGTCCACGACTCCGAGCGCATCACCGGCTCGCTGCTGTCGGCGGGCTACGTCGAGTCCGAGACCGAGGACGCCGACGTCATCGTCATCAACACGTGCGCGGTGCGCGAGAACGCGGCGAACAAGCTCTACGGCAACCTCGGCCAGCTCGCGAGCCGCAAGCGCGAGCACGAGGGCATGCAGATCGCGGTGGGCGGCTGCCTCGCGCAGATGGAGCAGCAGAAGATCGTCGAGAAGGCGCCGCAGGTGGACGTGGTCTTCGGCACGCACAACATGGGATCGCTGCCGGTGCTGCTCGAGCGCGCCCGGCACAACCACCAGGCGGAGGTCGAGCTGCTCGAAGCCCTCGAGACCTTCCCGTCGACGCTGCCCACCAAGCGCGAGTCCACCTACTCGGGCTGGGTGTCGATCTCGGTGGGCTGCAACAACACCTGCACGTTCTGCATCGTCCCCTCGCTGCGCGGCAAGGAGAAGGACCGCCGCCCCGGCGACGTGCTCGCCGAGGTGCGGGCCCTCGTCGACCAGGGCGCCATCGAGGTCACGCTGCTCGGGCAGAACGTCAACTCCTACGGAGTCGAGTTCGGCGATCGGCAGGCGTTCTCGAAGCTGCTCCGCGCGTGCGGCGAGATCGAGGGGCTCGAGCGGGTGCGGTTCACGAGCCCGCACCCGGCGGCCTTCACCGACGACGTGATCGACGCGATGGCCGAGACGCCCAACGTCATGCCGCAGCTGCACATGCCGCTGCAGTCCGGATCGGACCGGGTCCTCCGCGCGATGCGCCGCTCCTACCGATCCAAGAAGTTCCTCGGCATCCTCGACCGCGTGCGCGAGCGCATGCCGCACGCGGCGATCACGACGGACCTCATCGTCGGGTTCCCGGGCGAGACGGACGAGGACTTCGAGGAGACGATGCGCGTCGTCGAGGCCTCCCGGTTCTCGAGCGCGTTCACCTTCCAGTACTCCATCCGCGAGGGCACCCCGGCGGCGACCATGCCCGACCAGGTGCCGAAGGAGGTCGTGCAGGAGCGCTTCGACCGGCTCATCGAGCTGCAGAAGCGCATCTCCCTCGAGGAGAACCGGGCGCTCGTGGGCACGACCCAGGAAGTGATGGTCGCCGCCGACTCCGGCAAGAAGGACGGCGCGACGCACCGGCTCACCGGCCGGGCCGAGGACAACCGGCTCGTGCACTTCGCAGTGCCCGAGGGTTCCGCGCAGCCGCGCCCCGGCGACGTCGTGTCCCTCGAGATCACGCGCGGCGCGCCCAGCTATCTCGTGGCCGACGATCCTTCGGGCGCGCCGCTGCGCATCCGGCGGACGCGCGCGGGAGACGCGTGGGACGCGGCGCGGGCGGAGAGCTGCGGCTCGCCGACCGCCGACGGGTCGGGCGCCGGCGGCGCGGTGAGCCTCGGGCTGCCGACGCTCCGCATCGGCGCTCCGGGCTCCGCGTGACCGATCTCGTCGTCATCGGCGGGGCGACGGGCACCGGCAAGACGGGGCTCTCGCTCGCCGTCGCGGAGGCGCTGGCCCGCAGGGGCCGCGCCGCGGAGATCGTCAACGCGGACGCCATGCAGCTCTATCGCGGCATGGACATCGGCACCGCCAAGCTCCCGGTCGCGCAGCGGCGGGGCATCCCGCACCACCTCTTCGACGCGCTCGACGTCGCCGAGACCGCCACGGCGGCCTGGTACCAGCCGCTCGCGCGCGAGACGATCGACGAGGTGCGCTCGCGGGGCGCGGTGCCCATCCTCGTGGGCGGCTCGGGGCTGTACATCGCCTCGGCGGTCTTCGACCTCCGCTTCCCGGGCCGGGACGAGCGGGTCCGCGCCGACCTCGAGCGCGAGCTCGAGCAGTGGGGGCCGGGCATGCTCTTCCAGCGGCTGCGGGAGTACGACCCCGCGGCCGCCGAACGGATCGACCCGAGGAACGGGAGGCGCATCGTCCGCGCGCTCGAGGTGATCAGGGTCACCGGCGAGCAGTTCTCCGCGCAGCTGCCGGAGCAGGACCGCTGGTGGCGCGAGACCGCGATGGTGCTGGCCGAGGTGCCGCGCGAGGAGCTCGTGCCGCGACTGGACGACCGGGTGGTGCAGATGTGGCGGGACGGGCTGGTCGAGGAGACGGCCGGACTGCTCGAGCGGGGGCTCGCCCCGGACTCCACCGCGGGCAAGGCGATCGGCTACGCCCAGGCCGCGGCGCAGCTCGCCGGCGCCGTGGGCGAGACCGAGGCGATCGCGGAGGCGCAGCTGCTCACGCGCAAGTACGCGCGCCGGCAGGTCTCGTGGTTCCGCCGCTACGACTCCGCCCTGCGCCTTCGCGCCGACGAGCCCTGGGCGGCCGAGCGCGTGCTCGAGCACGCGGGTCTCGCCTGAGGAGGAGGCCCCTGCGCGTCCGGCTAGCATGGCTGGCATGGCGCGAATCTCGTTCACGAAGGTGCAGGCGGCGGGCAACGACTTCCTCGTGGTGGTGGACGCGGACGACGCCCTGGCGCTCTCGAGCGAGTCGATCGCGGAGCTCTGCGACCGGCGGCTCGGGGTCGGTGCCGACGGGCTCATCCGCATCGTGCGCAGCGAGCGGCTCGCCGAGGGGCGAGGGGTGCTCCGCGAGGCGCCCGAGGCGGAGTGGTTCATGGACTACGCGACCCGCACCGGGGCCACCGAGGCCTTCAGCGCGAACGGGCTGCGGGCGATGGCGCGGGTCCTGATCGACGCGGGCCTCGCCGAGCTCCCCGCAGGGGAGACGCTCTCGATCGCCACCCGGGTGGGCGTCAAGGACGTCCAACCCAACTCCACCGGCGGCTTCCAGACCGATCTCGGCCGCTGGCGGCTCGCGGGCGGAGAGCCCCTCGTGCACGCGAAGGGCCTCGCCGTCGCGCGCCCCGGCCTCGGCGTCGAGGTCGGCGTGCCGTACGTCGTGGTCGCGCTCTCGAGCGAGGAGGAGCTCGAGGCGCTGGACCTGGGGGTCGCGCCGAGGATCGAGCCCGCCCACCCGTCGGGGCTCAGCACCGCGTTCGTCGTGCCGCAGGAGCCCCTGGTCAAGAACGGGGTGGGCAGGCTGCGGTACCGCGTCCACCGGCGCGACCTCGGCGAGACCCGCTCGAGCGGCACCGCGGCCGCGGCGGCGGCGCTCGCCGTCCGGCACTGGGCGGGATCGGGCGCGCCGCATCACTGGAGCGTGGCCGCGGAGGGCGGGGTCCTCCAGGTCCGGATGTTCCCCACGGAGGAGGGCGAGCACCTCGGCCAGGCCGGCCCGGTGCGGACCGTCTTCGCGGCCGAGATCGATCTCGCGCGCGCCGAGCCGGAGCGCTGAGCCCCGGACGGATGAGGATCCGTTCCCCCGCGTGCCGTGTCCGCGACCGGGGGCGGGGCGACTGGCAGGGCGGCGCACGGAGGATCCGGGATGGTCCCGGAGCCGGGCGGCGATCAGCCCTCGGTCGGTCGCCCGGCGCGGCGGCCGGTCCTACGCTTGCGGGACACGTCCGGTCCCGTCGAGGAGGATGCATGCGATCATCTGCCCACCGTCGTGCGGCGTTCGGCCTCGCGCTGATCGCGGTGCTCGCGACGGCGGGCTGCGCGCCCGCCGCGCCGGCGACGATCCCCGCCACGGCGTCGTTCCCGCCCGTGGCGGACGCGCTGCCGCTCGGCTGCGCGGAACCGGTCGAGGGCGAGTTCCCCTCGCCGCTGGCCTACGCGCCGGCGGCGCAGTACGCCGAGCTCTCCAGGCGCGGCGAGGATCTCGTCCTGACCGCGCATCTCGCGGGCCGGCAGCCGGAGCAGGAGTTCCTCGCGGTGCTCGACATCACCCGGTACGGCCCCGAGGGCGGCGCGAACCTCCTCCTCGGCGCGGACGTGCGCATCGACGCCGAGGGCCGGTGGTCCGTGGCAGCCACGAGCGGTCTGGAGGAGGCCCCGGAGACGGGCGAATCCTCGGTCCGCCCCACCGCCGACGGCTACGAGCTCGTGATCGCGGGCGCGGGCGCCGCCTTCGACCGGCTCGACCCGTCGGCGGGCCCCGGCATCGTGGAGGTGGACGCCCTCCTCGGCGCACCGGTCGCCTGCGGCTCCGGATACCCGGGCCGGCCGCAGGACGGGCCGGCCTTCGTCGCGGAGGGGCTGCTGCGCTGCGTCGACCGGCGCGGCGGGGGCGAGACGGCGCTCCCGCCGGAGTCGACGCTCGGATACTTCGCCATCGGCGAGGACGGCGCGGCCACGGTGATCCGCGGGCAGGAGTTCCCCGAGATCGAGGAGGCGAAGCCGGGCGGCGCCTCCTCCTCGCATCCCCCGCTCGCCCGGGGCGAGGCGGCGGAGATCCCGCGGCTCACGCCCGACATGGAGCGGGGAGAGGGATTCTCGACGCGCATCGGGCTCGAGGGCGGCGGCGTCGAGTGCTCCTCGGGCTACCTCCCCGCGCCGGACTGGTAGGCGCGGCCGCTCAGTCGAGGCAGAACTTGTTCTGCTCCGGATCCCGCATCACGATGAACCCGCGATGCATGCCGTTCGTCGCGGGCTCGACCCGGGTCACCCGGGTCGCGCCGAGTCCGACGAGCTCGGCGGCGCGCCGCTCGAGCGCGGCCATGCGCTCCTCGCCGGCGAGCTCCGTCGCGGTGCGGATGTCGAGATGGAGGGGGTTCTTGCCGGTGTGCGTCTCGGGAACGCGCTGGAAGAAGAGCGAGGGGCCGTCGCCGTCCGGATCCACGAGCAGCGAGGCCGAGTCCCGGTCCGCCTCGGGGACGCCGGCCGAGGCGAGGAACGCGTCCCAATCGGCGAAGCCCGCGGGCGGCGGCGCCTCGACGTAGCCGAGCGCCTCCGCCCAGAAGGAGGCGAGCGCCTCGGGGCCGTGGCAGTCGAACGTGACTTGGAATCGCAGGCTCATGGCCTCACGCTAGGCGCGCATCATGCGGGAGCCCCGTGAACGGCGCGGTCCCGGGGCGGCGAGGCCCGCCCGCGGTCAGCCGCGCGCGATCCGGAGCACCCGGAAGCCCTTGCTCGTCGCGGCCCGCGAGACCGAGTAGCCGTCGCCGAGGGACTCCGCCAGGCGCCGCTGCAGCGAATCGGCGCCGAGATTCTTCCCGACGACCAGCCAGGCCTCGCCCTCGGGGGCGAGGCGCGGCAGCCAGCCGAGCAGCAGCTCGTCGAGCGCGGCCTTCCCGATGCGGATCGGCGGGTTGGACCAGATCACGTCGAAGCGCAGGTCCTCGGGCACCGCATCCGGCTGCACGGCGCGCACGCGGTCGAATCCGTGCCGCTGCGCGTTCTCCGCGGTGAGGCCGAGCGCGCGCTCGTTGACGTCGACCGCCCAGACGTCGAGCCCGGGAGACTCGGCGGCGAGCGCGAGGGCGATGGGACCCCAGCCGCAGCCGAGGTCGAGCGCGGCGCCGCCCGCGGGCGGCTCGGGGGCCTCCGCCAGCAGGATGCGGGTCGCGTGGTCGAGGTGCGCCGCGGAGAAGACGCCGCTGTCGGTGGCGACGGTCAGCGGACGGCCGCGGAGCTCGACGTCGATCTCGCGCCGACGCGCCGCGGCCTGGGGATTCTCCACGAAGTAGTGCTCGGACATGTCTAGAACGGTATCGCAGGGCGTAGGATTGCTCGAACATGCTCGAAAATCATCACACCCCTTCTTTTTCGACTTCGTCCGACACGGACGCCGAGAACACTCCAGACACCGCACCCGGCTCGACCGATCGTAACGACGCGATGGTCGAGCGGGTCCTCGACCGCGAGGCCTCGCCGCGCGCCCGCAGCAGCGTATTCGGCGAATCCCGCGCCGAGGCGCTGCAGCACGAGTCCACCGTCGCCGATTCGGAGATCGACGGCCTCCAGCTCGACCGCGAGGCGCGGCGCTCGCTCCAGACCGTGGACGGCCTGTCCACGGAGCTCGAGGACGTCACCGAGGTCGAGTACCGCCAGGTGCGGCTCGAGAAGGTGGTGCTCATCGGCGTGTACCCGGCCGGATCGCAGCAGGACGCCGAGAACTCCCTGCACGAGCTCGCGGCGCTGTGCGAGACGGCGGGGGCCGTCGTGCTCGACGGCGTGCTGCAGCGCAGGCCCAATCCCGACCCCGCGACCTATCTCGGGCGGGGCAAGGCGGGGGAGCTCGCCGACATCGTCGCCGAGACCGGCGCCGACACAGTCGTGGCCGACACCGAGCTCGCGCCCTCGCAGCGTCGCGCGCTCGAGGACGTCGTGAAGGTCAAGGTCATCGACCGCACCGCCGTCATCCTCGACATCTTCAGCCAGCACGCCAAGAGCCGCGAGGGCAAGGCCCAGGTCGAGCTCGCACAGCTCGAGTACCTGCTGCCGCGCCTGCGCGGCTGGGGCTCGTCCATGTCCCGGCAGGCCGGCGGCCAGGTCGGCGCGGCCGGGGCCGGCATGGGCTCCCGCGGCCCCGGCGAGACGAAGATCGAGCTCGATCGGCGCCGCATCCACACCCGCATGGCCAAGCTGCGGCGCGAGATCGCGGCGATGAAGACCGCGCGCGACACGAAGCGGGCCCGCCGTGAGCGGAACCTCGTGCCGGCCGTGGCCATCGCCGGCTACACCAACGCCGGCAAGTCCTCGCTGCTCAACCGCATCACCCGGGCGGGCGTGCTCGTCGAGAACCAGCTCTTCGCGACGCTGGACGCGACGGTGCGGCGCACGGAGACGGCGGACGGCCGTCCCTACACGCTCGCCGACACGGTCGGGTTCGTGCGGAACCTGCCCCACCAGCTGGTCGAGGCCTTCCGATCCACGCTCGAGGAGGTCGCCGACTCGGACGTGCTCGTGCACGTGGTCGATGCGTCCCACCCCGATCCGGCGGGCCAGCTGCAGACGGTGCGGGAGGTCATCGGCGAGATCGACTCCCGCGACATCCCCGAGCTGGTGGTCTTCAACAAGGCCGACCTCATCGACGACGACACGGAGCTCGCGCTCCGCGGCCTCGAGCCGGACGCGGTGTTCGTCTCGGCCCGGAGCGGCAGGGGCGTCGAGGAGCTGCTCGAGCGCATCGCCGGGATGATCCCGGTTCCCGAGATCGAGGTCGACCTGGTGGTGCCCTACGATCGCGGCGACATCGTCTCGCTGCTCCACGGCGAGGGCGCGATCCGCAGCGAGGCGCACGAGGCGGACGGCACGCATATCCGCGCGCGGGTGCATCCCGACCAGCTCGGCGTGGTCGGGCCGTACTGCGTGGGAGAGGGCGCGCCGGAGCGCACCCGACCCGCGGTGCGCCGCAAGCCGAAGCAGGATGGGGAGCCCGAGCGGGAGCGGGAGCTCGATCTCCCGCGCCGCGACCAGGCGGGCTGACCGGCCGAGGCCGGGAAACGGCGGAGCGGGCCGGAGTCGATCCTTCGACTCCGGCCCGCTCGCCTCGTCGGGCGCGAACGGCTCAGACGGCGCGGAGCACGGCCACGACGCGGCCGAGGATCTCCGCCTCGTCGCCGAGGATGGGCTCGTACGCGGTGTTGCGGGGGAGCAGCCAGGTGTGCCCGTCCCGCTGGCGGAAGACCTTGACGGTGGCCTCGCCGTCGAGCATCGCCGCGACGATCTCCCCGTTCTGCGCCGTCTGCTGCTGCCGCACGACGACCCAGTCGCCGTCGCAGATGGCGGCGTCCACCATCGAGTCGCCCGAGACCTCGAGCATGAAGAGCTCGCCGAGGCCGACGAGCTGGCGTGGCAGCGGGACCACCTGCTCGACCTGCTGGTCGGCGGTGATCGGGGCGCCCGCCGCGATGCGGCCCACCAGCGGGATGTAGGCCGCCTCCGCGGGGAGGTGCTGCTCGACCTCCTCCGGCGCGGGCGGCTGGTATAGAAGTTCGATCGTGCGCGCCTGATTCGAGTTGCGGCGGATGTAGCCGTACTTCTCGAGCTGGGCGAGTTGGTGCGACACCGACGAGGAGCTCGCGAGGCCGACGGCGTCGCCGATCTCGCGGATCGTGGGGGCGTACCGGTTGCGCTGCATGTGCTCGGCGATGAAGCCCAGCACCTGCTCCTGCTTCGCGGTGAGCGGCTTGATGGGCTTCTTCATTGCTGGCACCTCGGGCTTCCTGTGGGCGGCCGGTCGTCCCGGCCGGGTGTCGATCGGGGCGGAAGACCCCGATGTCGGGGGCTCGTGTTCTTCTCGTCCTACGTCGTTTCCGACTCTAGTCGACTCGAACGAAGGGTTCAAACATGCATTCGAGCGTGTCGCGCGCTCGAATCGAAGAAAATCCTTGTGATTCGAAATATTCGAAGCTAGATTCGAAACGTGCGTTCGGAAAGAACATTCGGATACCGCATTCGAAAGGCGAAATCATGACTGCAATCTCGATGACCGGCGGCTCCCTCCGTCAGGCCGAGCCTCGGAAGGCGCTCGCGCTGACCGTCCGCGGTCGACGCGTACTCGCGGCCCTCCTGCTGGCCCCGCTCGGGCTCGGCATCGGGCTGATCGCCGCCCAGGCGCCCAGCGCCCTCGCGGGCGACGACCGGCCGCTCGCGGGCGCCGTCGAGGAGTTCGAATCGCACACTGTGCTCCCCGGCGAGACCCTCTGGGACATCGCCGCCGGGATGGGCGTGGACGGCGACGTCCGCGACGTGGTCGCGGAGATCATGCGGCTCAACGCCCTGCCCTCGGCCACGCTCCAGGCCGGCCAGCAGCTCGCGCTGCCGAACCTCTAGGGGCGTCGGCCGGATCCGCGGGAGGGGCGCGCCGTCTAGGATGTCCAGGTGACTTCTCTCGACGATCTTCCCCTCCGCGACGATCTGCGCGGCAAGCGCCCCTACGGCGCGCCCCAAGAAGAGGTGCGCGTCTCGATCAACGTGAACGAGAACCCGTATCCGGTCCCCGAGGCGGTCGCCACCAACGTCATCCAGAAGATCGCGCGGTCCCTCCCGGGGCTCAACCGGTACCCCGATCGCGAGTTCTCGGAGCTGCGGGAGCGCCTCGCGGCGTACCTCGGCGGGGGCATCGTCTCCGAGCAGGTCTGGGCCGCGAACGGCTCCAACGAGGTCCTGCAGCAGCTGCTGCAGGTCTTCGCGGGGCCGGGCCGGACGGTCATGGGCTTCGGGCCGACCTACTCCATGTACTCCCTGCTTGCTCAGGGGGTGGGCAGCGAGTGGATCGCCGCGGAGCGCGACGAGGACTTCGAGCTCTCGCCGGAGAGCGCCCGCCGGGCCGTGCTCGCGCACCGGCCCGACGTGCTGCTCCTGTGCAGCCCCAACAACCCGACGGGCACGCCCCTCTCGCTCGAGACCATCCGGGCGGCCTACGAGGCGGCCGACGGCCTCGTCGTCGTCGACGAGGCCTACGGCGAGTTCCGCCCCGACGGGATGCCCTCCGCGCTCGAGCTGCTGCCCGGGCGCCCGCGGCTCGTGGTCTCGCGGACGATGTCCAAGGCCTTCGCCTACGCGGGCGCGCGGCTCGGCTACTTCGCGGCCGACCCGGTGATCGCCGACGCGGTGCGCCTCGTCCGGCTGCCGTACCACCTCTCCGCGATCACGCAGGCCGCCGCCTGCGGCGCGCTCGAGTTCAGCGACGTCATGCTCTCGCAGGTCGATCTCATCCGGGCGCAGCGCGACCGGCTCGTGACGGAGATCGCGGCGCTCGGGTACCGGGTCTACCGTTCCGCGGCCAACTTCGTGATGTTCGGCGGGGTCGCCGACCCGGCCGCGATGTTCCAGGAGTTCTACCGCCGGAGCATCCTCATCCGCGACAACGGGATCCCCGGCTGCCTGCGGGTCACCGCCGGCACGGAATCCGAGACCACGCTCTTCCTCGAAGCGCTCGCCGAGATCACTCGCGAGCGACCGGAGCTCAAGGCCTAAGGAGGCTGCAACATGACCGAGGCGCGCACCGCGACGGCGACTCGCGGGACCAGCGAGTCGAAGGTCGAGATCACGATCGATCTCGACGGCACCGGCGCATCCGACATCGATACGGGGGTCCCGTTCTTCGACCACATGCTCACCGCCTTCGCCAAGCACTCCCTCAGCGATCTGACGGTGCGCTCGGTCGGCGACGTGCACATCGACGAGCACCACACGATCGAGGACACCGGCATCGTCCTCGGCGAGGCGATCCGCGAGGCGCTGGGGGACAAGCGCGGCATCGGCCGCTACGGCGACGCCCTCGTGCCGCTGGACGAGGCGCTCGCGCAGTGCGTGGTGGACGTCTCGGGCCGGCCCTACCTCGTGCACTCCGGCGAGCCCGAGGGCTTCTCGCTGCACCGCATCGGGGGGCACTTCACGGGCTCCATGGTCCGTCACGTGTTCGAGGCCATCACCTTCCACGCCGGGCTGACGGTGCACCTGCGCGTGCTCGAGGGCCGCGACCCGCACCACATCGCCGAGGCCGAGTTCAAGGCCTTCGCGCGGGCGTTCCGGGCGGCGAAGCGCCGCGACCCGGAGGTCGTGGGCGTGCCGTCCACGAAGGGCGCCCTGTGACCCGCCCCTCGGTCGTCGTCTTCGACTACGGATTCGGCAACGTCCACTCCGCGGCCAAGGCGCTCGAGCACGCGGGAGCATCGGTCTCGCTCACGAGCGACCCCGCCGCGGCGCTCGCCGCCGACGGCCTGCTCGTGCCCGGCGTCGGCAGCTTCGCCTCGGTCATGGCGGGCCTCGACCGCGCCGACGGGCCGCGCATCATCGATCAGCGGCTCGCCGGGGGCAAGGCCGTGATGGGCATCTGCGTCGGCATGCAGGTCATGTTCGAGCGGGGGCTGGAGGGCGCCGACGAGGTGGCCGAGGCGCCGCTCGTCGAGGCCGGCGACGCCCGCGGCCGGGTGCACGCCGAGAACGCCGACTCGTTCTGGTGGGACGACTATCCGGAGCAGGAGCGGCCCGGCACCGCGGGGCTCGGGCAGTGGCCGGGCGTCGTGCGGCGGGTGCGCGCCGAGAGGCTGCCGCACATGGGCTGGAACACCGTGACGCCGGGGGAGGGCACCGCGCTCTTCCGGGGCATCGAGGACGAGCGCTTCTACTTCGTGCACTCCTACGCCGCCACGAGGCTCGAGCTCGACGAGATCATCCCCCACGCGGTGTCGATCGTGCGCACGCACAGCACCTACGGCGAGCCCTTCCTCGCGGCCGTGGAGAACGGCGCGCTGACCGCCACGCAGTTCCACCCCGAGAAATCGGGGGCGGCCGGGATCGCGCTGCTGCGGAACTGGCTCGCCGCGCTTTGATTCCGCCCGGGCTCCCCACTACGCTGATGCGGTCGGCGGGCGTCCAACGCGCCCGCCCCCTTCAGCAGGAGGGCGGTTCCCGCCCTCGATCTCGAACCCAAGGATGACCAGTGAGTGAATTCAACGATTCGCCGGCGCTTACGCTGTTCCCGGCAGTGGACGTGGCGGACGGCAAGGCCGTGCGCCTCGTGCAGGGCGAGGCCGATTCGGCGACGTCCTACGGCGACCCGGTGGACGCGGCGGCCGACTGGGCCGACCAGGGCGCCGAATGGATTCACCTCGTCGACCTCGACGCCGCCTTCGGCCGCGGCGACAACCGCGCGGTCATCCGCCGGGTGATCGAATCGCTCGGCGAGCGGGTGCAGGTGGAGCTCTCCGGCGGGATCCGCGACGACGAGTCGCTCGAGGCCGCGGTCGAGATGGGCGTCAAGCGCATCAACCTCGGCACGGCCGCGCTCGAGAACCCCGAGTGGGCGGCGAGCGTCATCAGCACCTACGGCGAGCTCATCGCGGTGGGACTCGATGTGCGCGGGACCACGCTCGCGGCCCGCGGCTGGACCCGCGACGGCGGCAACCTCTGGGAGGTGCTCGACCGGCTCGAGTCCGCCGACTGCGCCCGCTACGTCGTGACCGACGTCAAGAAGGACGGCACGCTCAAGGGCCCGAACCTGGCGCTCCTCGAGCAGGTGGCCGAGCGCACGGACCGTCCGGTCGTCGCCTCCGGCGGGGTCTCCTGCCTCGACGACATCGCGGCCCTCCGCGAGCTCGTGCCGCTCGGAGTCGAGGGCGCGATCGTGGGCAAGGCGCTCTACTCCGGGGCCTTCACGCTGCGCGAAGCGCTCGACGTCGCGGGACGCTAGCCGATGCCCGAGCTCCCACCGCACCTCCGCGCCGGTCTGACCGACTCGGCCGGGCAGCCGTGGGAGGGACGGACGTTCGGCGAGAACCCCTGGCAGGACGACGACGGCTCGACGCCGGTCGCGCTGGGCGGCGCGCTGCGCGCGTTTCGGGCGGGGGAGGCCTCCCCGAGCGCCGTGGTGGACGCCCTGCGCGAGACCAGGCTGCTGGTGCCGCTCGTCGCCGAGCTCGGCGAGGAGGGCGAGAACGAGCAGGGCGTGAAGGTCGACAAGTCCGCGGACCTGTCCATCGTCACGGTCAAGGCGCCCGACGGCCGCGGCGTCGTGCCGGTGTTCTCCTCGGTCGACGCCATGCGGCGCTGGGACGCCGCGGCGCGTCCGGTGCCGGTGGACTCGCGCCGCGCCGCTCTCGCCGCCGTGGACGAGGGGAACGAGCTGCTCATCCTCGATCCCGGCAGCGAGGAGACCGAGTTCGTCGTGCGCCGCCCCGCGGTCTGGGCGATCTCGCAGGCGGCGGAGTACGAGCTGCCCTGGCAGGACGCCGAGGTCATGCGCATCGCGCGCTCCGTGCTCGCGGCCGACGACCGCATCCTCGGCATCGACCTGCTGCCGGGCGACCCGGGCTGCGTCTTCGCCGGCCCGGAGCTCGTCTTCGCGGTGCAGCTCGACGAGGAGCTCGAGCAGGACGCGCAGCGGGAGGTGCTCGAGACGGTGCAGCGGCTGCTCGCCGGCTCCGAGGAGCTCGTGCGACGGGTCGACTCGCTGGTCCTGCGAGTGGATCGGGTGCGCCGCGACCCCCTACCTTCGAAGGATGCCCGCACGCCTCGCGCAGGATTGTTCGGGCGTCGCCGACGTCGCTAATCTCGACGGGTGACTACCGAAACCCGCCCGAAGGGCCTCGACGACGACCAGGTTGCGCGCTCGCGGGCGGAGCACGGCTCCAACGTCCTGCCCACCAGCACGAGCCGGTCGATGTGGGAGATCCTGCGGGCGAACGTGTTCACCCTCTTCAACGGCATCGTGCTGGCCTGCTTCACGCTGCTCGCGGTGCTCGGCCGGTGGCAGGACGCGATCTTCGGCTTCTCCGCCGTCGCGAACTCGATCATCGGCGTCTGGCAGGAGTACTCCGCCAAGCGCCAGCTCGACAACCTGCGGGTGCTCAGCGCCCCGCACGCCAAGGCGTACCGCAGCGGGGGACTCGTCGACCTGCACCGCGACGAGCTCGTCGTCGGCGACCTCATCGCGCTGCGCGCCGGCGACCAGATCCCCGCGGACGCCCGGGTGGAGACCGCGACGGGCCTGCAGGTCGACGAGTCGCTCCTGACCGGGGAGGAGGACGCGGTCGACAAGCCCGAGGGCGCCGCCCTGCTGTCGGGCGCCATCGTCGTCGCGGGCAGCGCCACGGCCACGCTCGAGCGCGTGGGCGGGGAGTCCTTCGCCGCGAAGCTGACGGCCGAGGCCAAGCGGTTCTCGCTCGTCAACTCGGAGATCCGCAACGGCCTCAACCGGGTGCTGCGCCTGGTCGCGTGGCTGCTGCTGCCGGTGCTGCTCATCGTCGTGAACGGCCAGATCCAGGCGTTCGGCGGCTGGGAGGCGGCGATCGAGACGGGCGCCTGGCGGGAGGCCGCGGTCGGCGCCGTGGCGGCGGCCATCGCGCTCGTGCCCCTCGGCCTGCTGCTCATGACCTCCGTCGCGTTCGCGGCTGGGGCGCTCAAGCTCGGGCGCAAGAAGGTGCTCGTCCAGGAGCTCCACGCGGTCGAGGGGCTCGCGCGCGTGGACGTGCTGTGCTTCGACAAGACGGGCACGCTCACCGAGGGCGGGGTGGCCTACGGCGACACGCACCCCGGCCCGGATCCGGCGCCGGGGTGGCGGCACGCGCTGGCCTCCTTCGCCGCGGACGAGGGCGCGAACGAGACCGCGCGCAGTCTCGTCGAGGAGTACGGCGCGGGCCTCGCGCGCCCCGTCGCGACGGCGATCCCGTTCGACTCGCAACGGAAGTGGTCGGCGCTGAGCCTCGAGGGTGCGGAAGCCCCCGGCACCTGGATCCTGGGCGCACCCGACATCGTCCTCCAGCCGGACCGCGACGCGGAGCTCCTCGAGGAGGTCGAGCGGCTCAGCAGCGCCGGGCTCCGCGTGGTCGCGCTCTGCCACGACGCGGAGGGCCTCACGACGGCCGCGTCCCGGGCCGCGGCGCTCCCGGCGGAGCGGCGGGGCGTGCTCGTGCTCTCGCTGCGGGAGCGCATCCGGGCGGATGCCGCCGAGACGATCCGCTACTTCCACGAGGAGGGCGTCTCGCTGCGGGTGATCTCCGGTGACGATCCCCGCACCGTGACCGCGGTCGCCCGGGAGGCGGGGCTCATCGGGGCGGACGAGACCGGCATCGACTCGCGCACGCTGCCGGACGACCCGGAGCTGCTCGGCGAGGTCATGGAGGACAACCACGTGTTCGGCCGGGTGACCCCCGTGCAGAAGCGCCAGATGGTGCAGGCGCTGCAGGCCAAGGGGCACGTGGTGGCGATGACCGGCGACGGCGTCAACGACGTGCTCGCCCTCAAGGAGTCGGACCTCGGCATCGCGATGGGCAACGGCTCCGGGGCCTCCCGGGCCGTGTCGAGGCTGACGCTGCTCGACAACCAGTTCGAGGCGCTCCCGAGCGTGGTGCTGGAGGGGCGGCAGGCGATCGCGAACGTGGAGCGGCTGTCCATGCTGTACCTGGCGAAGACCGCCTGGGCGTTCCTCATCGCGATCATCTTCGGGCTGATGCTCGTCCGGTACCCCTTCGAGCCCCGGCAGCTCTCGCTCCTCGACGGCATCTCGATCGGCTGGCCCGCGTTCGTGCTCGCGCTGCTGCCGAACTCCCGCCGCTACATCGCGGGCTACTTCCGCAGGGCCCTGTCGTTCGCGCTGCCCGCGGGGGCGGTGATCACCGCCGGAGTGCTCGCGGTCGCGTGGTTCGGCGACCGCTACGGGCAGACGGTCGCGCAGCAGCAGACCGCGGCCTCCATCGTCATGGCGGTGCTGAGCCTCTGGGTCCTCGGGCTCGTCTGCCGTCCGTTCCGCCCGCTGCTGGCGGCGGTGCTGCTGGGCTGCATCGGCGTGCTGCTGCTCGCGATGTTCACGCCGCTCACGGTCTGGTTCTTCGGCTTCGCGTGGCCGGACGCCCCGGTGCTGTTCGCGGCCGGCGGCATCTGCGCGGTCGGCTGCGCGCTCCTGGAGCTCCACGGGCGCTGGCGCGCGCGCAGCGCCGAACGCGAACTCGCCGGCCGCTGACCCCCGAGGCGGGGGAGCGGCCGGCGAGTCCGTCGGACGTGCTCCGGGTCAGAAGACCGGGCCCGTGTAGTCCTCGCCCGGGCCCTTGCCGACGGGGTCGGGCACGGAGGACGCCTCGCGGAAGGCGAGCTGCAGGGAGCGCAGGCCGTCGCGCAGGGGGCGGGCGTGATGATCGCCCAGGTAGGGGAGCGACGCGGTGATCAGGCCCGCGAGCGAGGAGATGAGCTTGCGCGCCTCGTCGAGGTCGAGGGTGTCCTCGCCCTCCTCGGCCAGGCCGAGGTTGACGGCGGCGGCGCTCATGAGGTGCACCGCCACCGTGGTGATGAGCTCTACCGCGGGCACCTCCGCGATGTCGCGCAGCTGCGCATCGAGGTCCTGGGGCTCGAACGCGTAGCGGTCGGCCGCGTCTGCTGGCCGCCCGTCCGTCGGAGTCGGCTGTGAATCGGTCAAGGTGTTCCTTTCGAGAGTGATCCTCTGCTAAGCTATTCGCTGGAGTTTGTGAATCAAGCTCTCGTGACAAGAGGATTCGTCCCACCCGCGCATACCGCTCAAGGTTACCGGGTCAGCCGCCAGGAGAGTGCTTCCCGCAAGGGCAGCGATCCGGCTTGCCGTGTGTGTTCCGTACCGGTTCACCCTCGGGGTGGTGAATTCTGTCGTCCACCCGGTGAAGCAATTCACACACGAGCAAAGGAGTCATCCATCAGCGAACCCCGCACCAATGACCGCATCCGCGCGCGCGAAGTCCGACTCGTCGGTCCGAGTGGCGAGCAGGTCGGTGTCGTCAAACTCGACATGGCCCTGCGTCTCGCGCAGGAAGCCGATCTCGATCTCGTCGAGGTCTCCCCGAACAGCACCCCTCCCGTGGCGAAGATCATGGACTACGGGAAGTTCAAGTACGAGGCCGCTCAGAAGGCCAAGGAGGCACGCCGCAACCAGGCGAACACCGTCCTCAAAGAGGTGCGCTTCCGCCTGAAGATCGACGACCATGACTACACCACCAAGCTCAAGCGCGCGATCGGGTTCCTCGAGTCGGGTGACAAGGTGAAGGCCATCATCCAGTTCCGCGGTCGCGAGCAGTCGCGCCCGGAGATGGGTGCGAAGCTCCTCCAGAAGTTCGCTGAGGACGTCGCCGAATTCGGCAACGCCGAGAATCGTCCCAAGCTCGACGGTCGCAACATGGTGATGATCATCGCCCCGGTCAAGAACAAGTCCGAGGCGAAGGCCCAGCAGAACGCGCGCCGCAACGAGCAGAAGCAGGCGGCCCGTGCCGCGAAGAACGCCGCCGCAACCCCCGCGGCTGAGTCGAATACCAAGGAGAACTGATGCCGAAGCAGAAGACCCACTCGGGCACCAAGAAGCGCTTCAAGGTCACTGGCAGTGGCAAGGTCATGAAGCAGCAGGCCGGTATGCGCCACAACCTCGAGGTGAAGCGCGCGCGTCGCAAGACCCGCCTCAACCAGGACCAGGTCGTCGCGCCCCAGGACGCCAAGGTCATCAAGAAGCTGCTCGGCAAGTAACGCCGACCTTCAGAATTCCAACCCGAGATTTTTTAGGAGAACACTGCAATGGCACGTGTGAAGCGGGCGGTCAACGCCCAGAAGAAGCGTCGCGTCACCCTCGAGCGCGCATCCGGTTACCGCGGTCAGCGTTCGCGCCTCTACCGCAAGGCAAAAGAGCAGGTCATCCACTCGTTTGTCTACAACTACGACCACCGCAAGGACCGCAAGGGCGACTTCCGCCGCCTCTGGATCCAGCGCATCAACGCGGCCTCCCGCGCGAACGGCCTCACCTACAACCGCTTCATCCAGGGCCTCAACCTGGCCGGCGTCGAGGTCGACCGCCGCATGCTCGCCGAGCTCGCCGTGAACGAGCCCGCCGCGTTCGCCGCGCTCGTGGAGCAGGCGAAGGCCGCGCTTCCCGCCGACACCTCGGCGCCGAAGAGCGCCGCGTAGTCGAGTTCTGCCATCGGGGGCGGTCGGCCGGGTTGCCGACCGCCCCCATCGCTTTCCACCAGCCGCCGCAACCGCATCCGTCGCCCCAGAGGAGCCCGTCATGATCGAGTCCCCCCGCAACCAGAAGGTCCGCGAGGTCCGCCGCCTCGCGCAGAAGGCCGAGCGCACCGAGCGGGCCGAGTTCGTGCTCGAGGGCCCGCAGGCGGTGCGCGAGGGGCTCTCCGACCGCCCGGATCTCATCGGCGAGCTCTTCATCACCCCGACCGCCCTCGAACGGCACCGCGACATCGGCGAACTCGCCGAGCGGGCCGGCATCGAGGTGCTCTTCGCGAGCGAGGAGGCCGTCGACGCGATGGCCGACACCCGCAACCCCCAGGGCGTGATCGCCGTCGCGCGGCAGTTCCCGACCGCGCTCAAGCGCATCTTCGACGGCGAGCCGAAGCTCGTCGCGATCCTCGAGGAGGTTCGCGACCCGGGCAACCTCGGCACGATCATCCGCCTCGCGGACGCCGCCGGCGCCGACGCGATCGTGCTGACGGGGCGCACGGTCGACCTCTACAACGCCAAGGTGGTGCGCTCGACCACCGGCTCCCTGTTCCACGTGCCCATCGCCGTCGAGGCGGAGTTCGAGGACGCCGTGGTTCGGGCCCGGGCCGCGGGGCTCCGCGTCGTCGCCGCGGACGTGCGCGGCGGGGATCTGCTGGCCGCCCGCGACGCCGGCGAGCTCGCCGCACCGACCGCCTGGGTGTTCGGCAACGAGGCGCGCGGCCTGCCCGAGGAGCTCGTGGCGCAGTGCGACGCCTCGCTCTCGGTGCCGATCTACGGCAGCGCGGAGTCGATGAACCTCGCGACCGCAGCCAGCGTGTGCCTCTACGAGAGCGCCTTCGCCCAGCGCACCCGCGCGGAGTTGTAGATACCGCACGAGGATCGCGGCGGGCCGGGGAGCGGGGCCGCAGCTTTCGCTGCACGTTGGTAACGAATGGGTAAATTGCCGGGCTCCCCGCTCCGCGGCTCGCGGCATGACAATATGCTGTCTCCATGCAGCAACAGCCTGACAAAGGTGCCAGTAGCGTGCCGCTCCAGAACGAACGCCCTCTCATCGAGATGGCGGGCGTCAACAAGTGGTTCGGCGAGAACCACGTCCTCCGCGACATCAACACCACGGTCGCCCGCGGCGAGGTCGTCGTCGTGATCGGCCCCTCGGGCTCGGGGAAATCGACGCTCTGCCGTTCGATCAACCGGCTCGAGACCATCCAGGAGGGGCAGATCTTCATCGACGGGGAGCTGCTCCCGGAGGAGGGCTCGGGGCTCGCGAAGCTCCGCAGCGACGTCGGGATGGTCTTCCAGTCCTTCAACCTCTTCGCGCACAAGTCGGTGCTGGAGAACGTGGCGCTCGCGCCCGTCAAGGTCCGGAAGGTGCCGCGCAAGGACGCCGAGAAGCGGGCGATGGAGCTCCTCAAGCGCGTCGGCGTCGAGGCGCACGCCCACAAGATGCCGGCGCAGCTCTCCGGCGGGCAGCAGCAGCGCGTCGCGATCGCCCGCTCGCTCGCGATGAACCCGAAGCTCATCCTGCTCGACGAACCGACCTCGGCGCTCGACCCGGAGATGATCAACGAGGTGCTCGACGTGATGGTCGAGCTGGCCAAGGAGGGGATGACCATGGTGGTCGTCACCCACGAGATGGGGTTCGCGAGGAAGGCCGCGGATCGAGTGATCTTCATGGACGAGGGGGCGATCGTCGAGGAGGCGCCGCCCGAGGAGTTCTTCACGAATCCGCAGTCCGCGCGGGCGAAGGACTTCCTCTCGAAGATCCTCACGAACTGAATACCGAACCGTACGATCGTGGAGAACAAAGGAGTTTTCATGAAACACAAGAAGGCATTCGCAGGAATCGGCCTCGCGATGTCCGCAGCGCTCGTCCTCGCCGGCTGCTCCGGCGACGGCGGTGGCGGCAGCGACCCGGAGGTCCAGGAGGACGTGCAGTTCGAGGAGGGCACGACCATGGCCGCGCTCGCCGAGAAGGGCTCGATCACCGTCGGCACCAAGTTCGACCAGCCCCTGTTCGGCCTCGCGGGCCCCGACGGCACGCCCGAGGGCTTCGACGTCGAGATCGCGAAGATCATCGCCGCCGAGCTGGGCATCGCGCCCGAGAACATCGACTGGGTCGAGACCGTCTCGCAGAACCGCGAGCCGTTCATCCAGGACGGCCAGGTCGACATCGTCGTCGCGACGTACACGATCAACGACGACCGCAAGGAGGTCATCGACTTCGCGGGGCCCTACTACGTGGCCGGGCAGTCGTTCCTCGTGCCCGCGGGCAACCCGAAGGGCATCACCTCCGATCCCGAGCAGCTCGGCGACGCCACGGTCTGCACCGTGACGGGGTCGACCTCGGAGGAGAACATCCGCGAGTACACGGACAGCGTCATCACGGTGGACAAGTACTCCGACTGCATCGAGCCCATCCGCTCCGGCCAGGCCGATGCGCTGACGACGGACAACGTGATCCTCGCCGGCCTCGTCGACCAGAACGGCGACGAGTTCGAGGTGGTCGACGGGTTCTTCACCGAGGAGCCCTACGGCGTCGGCCTGCAGAAGGGCGACGACGAGTTCCGCGACTTCATCAACGACACGCTCGAGGCGTCCTACGAGGACGGCCGCTGGGAGAACGCCTGGCAGTCCACCGTCGGGGACAACCTGACGATGCCCGAGCCGCCCGAGGTGGACCGCTACTGATCGGTCCGCGCCGGCTCCGTGCGGTGACGGCGGCATCCCCGCCGTCGCCGCACGGCCGTCCCGCACGCAGGCACCCCCTTCTTCTCACGCGAGGACTATGACGCGATGAACGCGATACTGACCAACTGGGACCTCGTCCTCCAGGGCTTCCTCACCACGCTGCAGCTGCTGGCCGTCGGCGCGCTCGGCGCGATCCTCATCGGGACGGTGGTCGCCTTCCTGCGCATCTCGCCGATCCCCGCGCTGCGGCTGATCGCCACCTCCTACACGGAGCTCATCAGGAACACCCCGCTCACGCTCGTGTTCTTCCTGATCATCGTCGTGCTGCCCGTGCTCGACCTCGGCGTCAACTCGAAGATCGGCGCGTTCATCGCCCTGTCGGTCTACACCTCGCCGTTCATCGCCGAGGCGCTCCGCTCGGGCATCAACGGCGTGCCGCTCGGGCAGGCCGAGGCGGCCCGCTCGCTCGGCATGCAGTTCTCGCAGACGGTGACGATCATCATCCTGCCGCAGGCGATGCGGATGGTCGTGCCCCCGCTCATCAACGTCATCATCGCCCTCGCGAAGAACACCTCCGTGGCGTCGGGGTTCCTCGTCGTCGAACTCGTGGCGATCTCGAAGACGCTCGTGAACCGGCACGGCAGCGAGGTCATCATGATCCTCCTCGGCATCGCCCTGTTCTACCTGCTCATCACGATCCCCCTCGGCCTCATCGCCAACTACGTCGAGCGAAAGGTGGCGGTGCTCCGATGAGTAGCGCATCAGTCCTCTACGACGCGCCGGGCCCCAAGGCCCGGGCCCGTTCCCGAGTCATCTCCGCCGTCTCGGGCGCGATCGTCGTCTTCCTGCTCGGCTGGTTCATCTTCCAGCTCGGCCAGCCCCGCATCACGGCCGCCGGCGCGGAGCTGCCCGGCCTCTGGGACCCCTCCCGCTGGGACATCTTCGCCGACCCCGAGGTGTGGGAGGGCCTGCTGTGGCGCGGCCTGGTCATGGGCACGCTGCGCGCGGCCGGTCTGGCCGCGGTGCTCGCGCTCGTGATCGGCGTGATCTTCGCGCTCGGCCGGATGGCGAAGAACCCGTTCATCCGGGTGCCGTTCACGATCGTGCTCGAGTTCTTCCGCGGCATGCCGGTCCTGCTCATGATGCTCTTCATCCTGCTCGGGCTGAAGGTCGGCGACTACTGGGCCGTGGTCTGGGCGCTCGGCATCTACAACGGCGCGATCATCGGCGAGGCGCTGCGGGCCGGCGTGACCTCGCTCCCGCGCGGGCAGGCCGAGGCGGCGTCCTCGCTCGGCTTCACGCACATGCAGACCCGCTTCATCATCGAGCTCCCGCAGGCGTTCCGGCAGATGCTGCCGATCATCGTCGCGCAGCTCGTGGTGCTGCTCAAGGACACGTCGCTGGCCTACATCGTGGCGTATCCGGAGCTGCTGCGGGTCTCCTACCAGCTCAAGGACTACTACGGCTCCGGGACGTACTCGTTCTCGCTGTTCTTCGTCTCGCTGCTCATCTACCTCGTCGTGAACTTCGCGTTGAGCGCGCTGGCCCGCTGGCTCGCGCGCCGCAGCGGCCCGAAGGGCGCCGGTCCCACGCGCAGGGGCCGCCGCCGTGGCGCCCCCAAGGCCCCGGGCGGGGGCGCCGGGCTCGACACCGCGCTGCTCTCCGTGGGCAGCCCCGAGAGCGCATTGGGCGCCCGCAAGGAGAACGGACCCGCGTGAATGCGGGACGCGGGGCCTCGGCCGACTAGACTAGGGCCCCGTGTCTGCATCCAATTCGTCTGAAAACCCAATCACGCCGGAGGCGGTGGACGAGGCCGTGACGGCCGCGCTCGCCGCCATCGCCGAGGCGCCCGATGCCGCCGCGCTCAAGCGCGTGCGCTCGGAGCACATCGGCGAGGGCTCGACGCTCGCGCAACTCAACTCCTTCATGCGCCACGTGCCGAAGGAGCAGAAGAAGGAGGCCGGCAAGCTCGTCGGCAGCGCGCGCGGCCGGGTCAACCAGGCCTTCGCGGCCCGCGAGGAGGCGCTCGCGGCGGCCGAGGAGGCCGCGCGCATCGAGGCCGAGGCCGTGGACGTCACGGCGGCCGCTCGTCGGGAGCGCAACGGCGCGCGCCATCCCCTCACGATGCTCCGCGACCGGGTCTCCGACATCTTCACGGGCATCGGATGGGACATCGTGGACGGCCCCGAGCTCGAGAGCGAGTGGTACAACTTCGACTCGCTCAACTTCGACGCGGACCACCCGGCCCGGGCGATGCAGGACACCTTCTTCGTCGAGCCCGTCGAGCGCCACATGCTGCTGCGCACTCACACCTCGCCGGTGCAGATGCGCGCGCTCCTCGAGCGGGGCGTTCCGCTGTACGTGCTGTCGCCGGGCCGCACCTTCCGGACGGACGAGCTCGACGCGACCCACACGCCCGTGTTCATGCAGTTCGAGGGGCTGGCGATCGACCGCGACCTCACCATGGCGCATCTTCGCGGCACGCTCGAGCACTTCGCGAAGTCGATGTTCGGCGAGGACGCGAAGATCCGCCTGCGGAACAACTACTTCCCGTTCACCGAGCCGAGCGCCGAGATGGACATCTGGCACCCGCTGGCCAAGGGCGGCCCGCGCTGGATCGAGTGGGGCGGCTGCGGCATGGTGCACCCCAACGTGCTCCGCGCCGCGGGGGTCGACCCGGAGGAGTACCAGGGCTTCGCGTTCGGCATGGGCATCGAGCGCACGCTCATGTTCCGGAACGACCTCACGGATATGCACGACATCGTCGAGGGCGATATCCGCTTCAGCGAACAGTTTGGGATGGTGATCTAGGGATGCGTGTCCCGATTTCTTGGCTGCGCGAGTACGTCGGCGTGCCCGCCGAGGCGACTCCTCGCGAGGTGCTCGACGCGTTCGTGCGCGTGGGCCTCGAGGACGAGGCGATCCACGCGGCCGGCGTGTCCGGGCCGATCGTGGTGGGCGAGGTCCTCGAGCGGACCCCCGAGCCGCAGAAGAACGGCAAGACCATCAACTGGTGCCAGGTGCGCGTCGCGCCCGAGGGGGAGCAGGCGGCCGACGGCGGCGCGGACGTCCGCGGCATCGTCTGCGGCGCGCACAACTTCGGCGCGGGCGACCACGTCGTCGTCGCGCTGCCCGGCGCCGAGCTGCCGGGCGACTTCGTCATCTCGGCGCGCAAGACCTACGGGCACGTGTCCGACGGCATGATCGCCTCCGAGCGCGAGCTGGGCCTCGGCGAGGACCACGACGGGATCATCGTGCTCGAGCGCAAGGGCGTCGAGGCGGCGCCGGGCACCCCCGCGCTGCCGCTGCTCGGCCTCGACGACGTCGCGGTCGAGGTGAACGTGACCCCCGACCGCGGCTACGCGATGTCGCTCCGCGGCCTGGCCCGCGAGTACTCGCACGCCACCGGCGCGGAGTTCAGCGATCCCGCGCTCCGCCCCGAGCTCGACGGGATCGTCGAGCGCGGGCTCGCGCCCGCCGCCGACGAGGTGCGGGTGCCCGTGTCGATCGCCGAGGAGCGGGCCGTGCGGGAGCAGCCGCTCAGCGAGGTCTTCGCCGGCTTCGTCGTCACCGGCGTCGACCCGGCGCGCCCCACCCCGGCCTGGCTCGCCCAGCGCCTCCGCCTCGCGGGCATGCGCCCGCTGGGCCTGCTCATCGACATCACGAACTACGTGATGCTCGAGCTCGGCCAGCCCATCCACGGCTACGACCTCGACCGGCTCCGCGGCGGCATCCACGTCCGTCGCGCGCGGCAGGGGGAGCGGCTCACGACCCTCGACGGCAACGACCGCGCGCTCTCGGACGAGGACATCCTCATCACCGACGACCGCGGCCCGATCGGCCTCGCCGGCGTCATGGGCGGCATGGAGACCGAGCTCTCCGACACGACCGAGAACGTGTTCATCGAGGCGGCGAACTTCTCGCCGATCTCCATCGCGCGCACGGCCCGCCGCCACCGCCTCCCCTCCGAGGCCTCGCGCCGCTTCGAGCGCACGGTGGACCCGGCGGTCGCCGTCCGGGCGGGCGCCCGGGTCGCCGAACTGCTCGTGGAGCTCGCGGGCGGCTCGCTCCGCCCCGTCGGCAGCGTGCTCGGCGAGCCCCGCGCGCCGCGGCCGGTGCGCATGGCCGCCGACCTGCCCGCCCGCCGCATGGGCATCGACTACGAGCGCGCGGAGGTGATCGACTCGCTCGAGGCGGTCGGCTGCGCCGTCGCGGACCCCGAGGCCGACGTGCTCGAGGTGACGCCCCCGACGTGGCGCCCCGACCTCACGGCCGACGTGGCGCTCGTCGAGGAGGTCGGCCGGCTCCAGGGCTTCGACCGCATCCCCTCGGTGCTGCCGCAGTCGCCCCAGGGCCACGGCCTCACCCGCGAGCAGACGCTGCGCCGCAAGCTGAGCGACGTGCTCGCCGCCACCGGCCACGTCGAGGTGCTGAGCTACCCCTTCCTGCCCGAGGCGGAGAACGCGCTGTTCTCGTCGCCCGAGGGCAAGCCGGTGGCGCAGATGAAGCTGCAGAACGCGATGGACGCGCAGCAGGCCTGGCTGCGCCGGAGCATGCTCCCGGGCCTGGTCGGCGTCGCGCACCGCAACGTCGCCCGCGGGATGACGGACCTCGGCATCTTCGAGCTCGGCCGGGTGTTCCTCCCCGAGCCGGGGAAGGAGTACGGCGTCGACGAGCTGCCGCCGGTGGCCGAGCGTCCGAGCCCCGAGACCCTCGAGCGGCTCGACGACGGCCTGCCGCCTCAGCCTTACGTGCTCGGCGCGGTGCTCGTCGGCAATCGCGCTCCCAAGCAGCCCGGCGTCGAGGCGCAGCCCTACGGCTGGCAGGACGCGATCGAGCTGGTGGACCGCGTGGCGCTCGCCACGGCGGCCGACCTGCGGGTGCGGCGGGGTTCGCATCGGGCCTTCCACCCGGGCCGGTGCGCCGAGGTGTACGTCGTCTCGCCCGCGGGCGAGGAGGCCGTCGTCGGCTTCGCCGGCGAGCTGCACCCGGCGGTGACGGTCGAGCGCGACCTGCCCCGGGTCGTGGCCGCGGCGGAGATCGACATCGACCGCGTCCTGGAGCACTCCGACCGGCACGTCTCGGCGGGCACGATCGTGGGCTTTCCGGCGGCGACGCAGGACCTCTCGCTGCTGGTGCCGGCCTCGGTGCCCGCGGCGGAGGTGCACGAGGCGGTCCGCGCCGGTGCCGGAGCGCTGCTCGAGTCGAGCCATCTCGTCGCGGACTACCGCGGCGCGGGGCTCGAGGACGGCGAGAAGTCGCTCACCTTCGCGCTCCGCTTCCGCGCGACGGACCGGACGCTCACCGCGGCCGAGGCGAGCGAGGCGAAGGAGGCCGGGGCCGCCCGCGCCGCCGAGCTGTTCGGGGCGCGCATCCGCGCCTGACCGGCATGCGGACAGGGGCCGTGCCCGCGATCCTCCGCGGGCACGGCCCCTGTCCGTGCGGCGGGCGGCGCAGGAGCGCCGGCCGCCCCGGGGTCAGGCGGCCTCGGCCTCCCGCAGCGCGGCCTCGAGCGCGACCCAGCCGAGCATCGCGCACTTCACGCGCATGACGTACTTGCCGACGCCCTCGAGGGCGATGGCGTCGCCGATGATCTCGGCCTCGGGGGAGTCGTCGGGGATGTCCATGGCGCCGCGGGAGCGGAGCATCGCGCGCATCGTGTCCACGCCGAGGCGCGCGTCCGCGACCGGGCGGCCGAGGAGCTGATCCACGAGGATCGAGGCGGAGGCCATCGAGATCGAGCAGCCGTCCCCGGTCCAGCCGATCGCGTCGATGCGGTCCCCGTCGAGCCGGACGCGCAGCGTGATCTCGTCCCCGCAGGACGGGTTCTTCTCGAAGTGCTCGGCGTCGAAGGGCTCGATCGCCCCTTCGCCCGAGCGGCGCCGCGCGTGATCGAGGATGAGGTCCTGGTACAGGCTGTCGAGGCCGCTCATCGGTCCGCCCCGAAGTACGCGCGCACGCCGCGGAGCGCGTCGAGCAGGGCGTCGATCTCGTCGTCCGAGGTCGTGAGGTAGGAGGAGGCGCGCGTCGACGCGGTCAGGCCGAGGCGGCGGTGCAGCGGCTGGGCGCAGTGGTGGCCGCCGCGCACCGCGATGCCGGCGGCGTCGAGGAACTGCGAGACGTCGTGGGAGTGCACGCCCTCGACGGCGAACGAGGCGAGGCCGGAACGAGGGGCGTCGGGGCCGTCCCCGAGCACGGCGACGCCGGGGATGGCGCTCAGCTCGCGCACGAGGCGGGCGCCGATGGCCTCCTCGTGCCGGCGGATCTCCTCCATGCCCACGGCGCGCAGATAGCGGCAGGCCTCGGCGAGGGCCACGGCCTGCGAGACCGGCTGCGTGCCCGCCTCGAAGCGGGTGGGCGGGTCCATGAAGGTGGTCCCGTCCATGGCGACCACCTCGATCATCGAGCCGCCCGTGCGGGCCGGAGGCAGCTGCGCGAGGCGCTCGCGGCGCCCGTAGAGCACGCCGATGCCGTTCGGCCCGGCCATCTTGTGGCCCGAGAACGCGGCGAAGTCGATGCCGAGGGCATGCACGTCCACGGGCCGGTGCGGCACGGACTGGCAGGCGTCGAGCACCGTGATCGCGCCGACGGCGGCGGCGAGCTCGACGAGCTCCGCCACGGGCGCGATCATGCCCGTCACGTTCGAGACGTGCGCGAAGGCGATGATGCGCGTGCGCGGGGAGACGAGCGCGCGGGCGTCGTCGATCGTCCAGGTGCCCCGCTCGTTGACCGGGATCCACCGCAGCGCGGCGCCGGTCGCGAGCGCGAGCTCCTGCCAGGGCACGAGGTTGGCGTGGTGCTCCGCCTCGGTGATGAGGATCTCGTCGCCGGGCCCGAGCCGCAGGGGCGCCGAGCCCTCGCCGCCGCGCCCGCGCGAGGCGGCGCCGATGCCGAGGGCCACGGTGTTGAGCGCGTCCGTCGCGCCGGACTGCCAGGCGATCTCGTCGACGTCGGCGCCGATGAACTCGGCCACGGTCGCGCGCGCGTCCTCGAAGTCGCCCGTCGAGAGTGCGGCGAGCTCATGGGCGCCGCGGTGCACCGCGGCGTTGTGCTCGGACAGGAACGCGCGTTCCGCATCGAGCACCGCGCGCGGGCGCTGGGCGGTGGCGCCGAAGTCGAGGTAGACGAGCGGCCTGCCGTGCACCTCCTGACTCAGGACGGGGAAGTCGCGGCGCAGCTCCTGTGCGCGCCGGTCGTCGAGTCGAGCGGTGGACGCGGGCGATTCCGATGTCGTCAAAACTTTCCTCTGCGGGTCGGGAGACACTGGAGACCAGGGTAGTCCTCGCGCCGGGCTTAGGATGGACCCCATGACGTTTTCGGTAGCAGTAGCCGGTGCATCGGGCTACGGCGGGGGCGAGCTGCTGCGCCTGCTGGCCGTGCACCCGGAATTCGAGGTCCGTACGGTGACCGCCCACTCGCAGGCGGGGCAGCGGCTGCGAGACGTGCACCCGCATCTCGCGAGCTACGGCGACCTCGTGCTCGAGAAGACCGAGGCCGAATCGCTGCGCGGCCACGACGTCGTGTTCCTCGCGCTGCCGCACGGGCACTCCGGCGCGCTCACCGAGGAGCTCCCCGAGGGGACGCTCGTCGTCGACGCGGCGGCCGATCACCGGCTCGAGCGGGAGGCGGACTGGACCGACTACTACCCGGGCGAATGGGCCGGATCATGGACCTACGGGATGCCGGAGCTCGTGCTCGCCGACGGGGGCAAGCAGCGCCGCAACCTCGAGGCCGCGCGCCGCATCGCCGTGCCGGGCTGCAACGTCACCGCGGTGACCCTCGCGCTGGCGCCGCTCGTCCGCGCGGGCCTGATCGGCTCGGAGGGGATCAGCACGGTGCTCGCCGTCGGCCCCTCCGGAGCGGGCAAGAAAGCCTCCGTGGGCATGCTCGCGAGCGAGCTGATCGGCAACCTCGTGCCCTACAACGCCTTCGGCGGCCACCGGCACAACCCCGAGATCCGGCAGAACCTGCGCAACGCCTCGGGCAGGGACGTGCGCCTCAGCTTCACGCCCGTCCTCGTGCCGGCCTCGCGCGGCATCCTCGCGACCTGCACCGGGCAGCTCGCGGAGGGCGCGACGCTCGAGCGGGTCCGGGAAGCCTACGAGGAGGCCTACGGCGACGAGACCTTCATCGAGCTGCTCGAGGACGGGCGGTACCCGCGCACCTCGGACGTCGCGGGCTCGAACCGCACGCAGATCGCGTTCGGCATCGACGAGCGCGCGGGCCGGCTCATCGCGATCAGCGCCCTGGACAACCTCGGGAAGGGCACGGCGGGCGCCGCCGTGCAGTCCGCGAACATCTCGCTCGGCCTCGAAGAGACCATCAGCCTGCCGATCAATGGAGTAGCACCGTGACAGTAACCGCACCTCAAGGATTCCGCGCCGCCGGCGTCGCCGCCGGGCTCAAGGCCAGCGGCGGCCGCGACGTCGTGCTCGTGGTGAACGACGGGCCTTCCGCGGCGGCCGCCGCGGTGTTCACCGAGAACCGCTGCGAGGCGCACCCCGTCACCTGGTCGCGCCGGGTCATCGCCGACGGCACGGTCTCGGCCATCGCGCTCAACTCCGGCGGGGCGAACTGCTTCACGGGCGAGTTCGGCGCCGAGACCACCCGGCTCACCGCGGAGAAGGCGGCGGGGCTGCTCGGCCTCTCCGCGGGCGACGTGCTCGTCGCCTCCACGGGCCTGATCGGCATGGGCGACCAGTCCTGGCGCGACAAGCTGCTCGCCGGGGTCGAGGCGGCGCATCCGCTGCTCGCCGCCGACGCCGGCGCGGGCTCCGACGCGGCCGACGGCATCCTCACGACCGACTCGGTACGGAAGGTCGCCACCCGCTCGGGCTCCGGCTACACGATCGGCGGCATGGCCAAGGGCGCCGGCATGCTGGCCCCGGGCCTCGCGACGATGCTCGTCGTCATCACCACCGACGCCGACCTGGAGTCGGCGCAGCTCGACTCGGCGCTGCGCGCGGCCACGAGGGTCACGTTCGACCGAGTCGACTCGGACGGCTGCATGTCCACCAACGACACCGTCGCGCTGCTCGCCTCCGGCGCCGCCGGCGTGACGCCCGACCTCGAGGAGTTCACGGGCCTGCTCACCGATCTCTGCGCCGAGCTCTCGAGCATGCTCCAGAGGGATGCCGAGGGCTCGAGCCACGACATCGCGATCACCACGGTCGGCGCCGCCACCGAGCAGGAGGCCGTGGACGTCTCGCGCGCCGTGAGCCGCTCCAACCTGTTCAAGGCGGCCATCTTCGGCCAGGACCCGAACTGGGGCCGCGTGCTCGCCGCGATCGGCACGACCGATGCGCGGTTCGACCCGCGGGCGATCGACGTGACGATGAACGGCTCGATGGTCTGCAAGGCCGGAACGCCGCACGAGCCCGTCGAGGGCGTGGACCTCTCGCCCCGCGAGACGGACGTGCTCATCGACCTCCACGCCGGCGACGCCTCGGCGACGATCCTCACCAACGACCTCACGCACGACTACGTGCACGAGAACAGCGCCTACTCCTCCTAGACCGGAAGGCACCATGTCAGACCCCTCCGAAGTCTCGGCGGACCCGCGCTTCGCCGCATCCACCGCCAAGGTCGAGACCCTCATCGAGGCGCTGCCCTGGATGCAGCGCTACAACGACCAGATCGTCGTCGTGAAGTTCGGCGGCAATGCGATGGTTGATCCCGAGCTCATCGAGGCCTTCGCCTCCGACATCGCGTTCCTCCGCTACGCCGGCGTCCACCCGGTGGTCGTGCACGGCGGCGGCCCGCACATCTCCAGGATGCTCGACAAGCTCGGCATCGAATCGGAGTTCCGCGCGGGCTACCGCTACACCTCCGAGGAGGCGATCGAGGTCGTGCGGATGGTGCTCGGCGGGCAGGTCGCCCGCGAGCTCGTCTCGGCGATCAACGACCTCGCCCCGGTCGCGACCGGCACCTCCGGCGAGGACGCGGGACTCTTCCAGGCCAAGCGCAAGACCACGGACGCCTCGGGCAACCCCGTGGATCTCGGCCACGTCGGCGAGATCGTGGCGGTGAACCCGAACGTGGTCCGGGCGGACATCGCGGCGGGGCGTATCCCCGTCGTGTCGACCATCGCGAGCGACGTCGACCAGCCCCGGAAGGCGCTGAACATCAACGCCGACCGCGCCGCCGCGGCGCTCGCGGTGGCGCTCGGGGCGAAGAAGCTCGTGATGCTCACCGACGTCGAGGGCCTCTACCGCAACTGGCCCGACCGCGATTCGCTCGCCTCGAGCATCACCGCGGACGAGCTCCGGCAGATGCTCGGCACCCTCGAGTCGGGGATGATCCCCAAGGCGCAGGCCTGCCTCGAGGCCATCGACGGCGGCGTCAAGCACGCGACCATCATCGACGGCCGGGTGCCGCACTCGACCCTGATCGAAATCTTCACCACCGACGGGTTCGGCACCGAGGTCGTCGAGTAGCCCCGCGCTACAGTGGTCACCTATCTAGAAAGGGCAGGAATGATCAGACATTTCCTCCGCGACGACGACGTCTCCCGCGCCGAGCAGTCCGAGATCCTCGACCTGGCGGCGAAGCTCAAGCGCGATCGATTCGCGACCCGCCCGCTCGACGGCCCGCAGTCGGTCGCGGTGATCTTCGACAAGAGCTCGACCCGCACGCGCGTGTCCTTCCACGTCGGCATCTCCGAGCTCGGCGGCAGCCCGCTCATCTTCACGACGGCGTCGAGCCAGCTCGGCGGCAAGGAGACCCCCTCGGACACGGCCCGCGTGCTCGAGCGCATGGTGTCGGCCATCGTGTGGCGCACCTACGCGCAGGAGGGCCTCGAGCAGATGAGCGAGGGAGCCCGCGTGCCCGTCGTGAACGCCCTGAGCGACGACTTCCACCCCTGCCAGCTGCTGGCCGACCTGCTGACCATCCGCGAGCACAAGGGCGGCACCGAGGGGCGGCGCCTCGCCTTCGTCGGCGACGGCTGCTCGAACATGGGCCACTCCTACCTGCTCGCCTGCGCGCTCGCGGGGATGCACGTCGCGATCGCCTCGCCCGAGGGCTACCTGCCCCGCGAGGACGTCGTGACGGACGCGCGCCGCATCGCCGCGGAGGCGGGCGGCTCGATCGAGATCGGCACGGACGTGGCCGGGCTGGTCGCGGACGCCGACGTGGTGGTCACCGACACGTGGGTCTCGATGGGGCTCGAGGACGAGCGGCAGCAGCGGC
Organism: Gulosibacter sp. 10; assembly: GCF_900163695.1. Lineage (GTDB taxonomy): Bacteria > Actinomycetota > Actinomycetes > Actinomycetales > Microbacteriaceae > Gulosibacter. Next base: position 3,527 of record NZ_FUIC01000045.1, on the reverse strand, counting down.
TCGACGACTTCGCCGGCTTCCGGGTCACGCAGGAGGTCATGGGCTTCGCGAAGCCCGACGCGATCTTCATGCACTGCCTGCCCGCCGATCGCGGCTACGAGGTCGACGCCGACGTGATCGACGGCCCGCAGTCCGTCATCTGGGACGAGGCCGAGAATCGCCTCCACGCCCAGAAGGCCCTGCTGGTGTGGCTGCTCGAGCAGTCGCGCTGAACCGGCATCCCGCATCCATCGACCACCGCGGCGAGCGGACGACCGGCTCGCCGAAGAACTCCGGAGTGTTCACGCAATGACAGATCAGCCGCAGTCCCGCGCAGGTGAGGACGGCGCCCTGTGGGGCGGCCGGTTCGAGGGCGGACCCTCGCCCGAGCTCGCGCGCCTCTCCAAGTCGACGCAGTTCGACTGGAAGCTCGCGCACTACGACCTCGCGGGCTCCCGGGCCCACGCCCGCGCGCTGCATCGCGCGGGGTACCTCGACGACGCCGAGCTGGAGGGCATGATCGCCGCGCTCGACGAGCTTGGCGCCCGGGTGGCCGACGGCCGCTTCGTCGCGGCGGAGTCCGACGAGGACGTGCACTCGGCGCTCGAGCGCGGGCTCATGGAGATCGCCGGCCACGAGCTCGGCGGCAAGCTGCGCGCCGGGCGGAGCCGGAACGATCAGATCGCCACGTTCGTGCGCATGTACATCCGCGACACCTCCGCCTCGCTCTCGGCGCAGATCGGCGCCCTCGTGCACGCGCTGGCCGAGCAGGCCGAGCGGCACCTCGACGTGATCATGCCGGGGCGCACGCACCTCCAGCACGCCCAGCCCGTGCTGCTCGCGCATCAGCTGCTCGCCCACGCGTGGCCGCTCGTGCGCGACCTCGGCCGCATCGCGGACCTCGGGCGCCGGCTCGACGAGTCGCCGTACGGCTCGGGGGCGCTCGCCGGCTCCACCCTCGGGCTCGACGCGACCGGCGTCGCCCGCGAGCTCGGCTTCTCCGCCTCCGTCGCGAACTCGATCGACGGCACCGCCTCGCGCGACCTCGTCGCCGAGTACGCGTACGTGCTCGCGCAGGTCGCGGTCGACATCTCGCGCCTGAGCGAGGAGATCATCGTCTGGAACACCAAGGAGTTCGGCTTCGTCACGCTCGACGACGCGTACTCCACCGGCTCCAGCATCATGCCGCAGAAGAAGAACCCGGACATCCCCGAGCTCGCGCGGGGCAAGACCGGCCGGCTGCTCGGCAACCTCACGGGCCTGCTGGCCACCTTCAAGGCGCTCCCGCTCGCCTACAACCGCGACCTGCAGGAGGACAAGGAGCCGATCTTCGACTCGGTCGAGCAGCTCGACGTGCTGCTGCCCGCCTTCGTGGGCATGGTCGCGACGATGCGCTTCCACGGCGAGCGGATGCGCGAGCTCGCGCCCCAGGGCTTCTCGCTCGCCACGGACATCGCGGAGTGGCTCGTCAAGCGCCACGTGCCCTTCCGGGACGCCCACGAGATCTCGGGCGGCTGCGTCAAGCTCGCGGAGTCGAAGGGCGTGGACCTCGACGGGCTCGACGACGAGGACTTCGCGAGCGTCTCCCAGCACCTCACCCCCGAGGTGCGCGAGGTGCTCACCGTGGACGGCTCGGTGGCGACGCGCGACGGCCGCGGCGGAACCGCGCCCGCCCGTGTCCGCGAGCAGCTCGAGGAGCTCCGCGCCAGGGCCGCTGCGCTCCTCGGCTGAGCCCTCCCGCGCCCAGGGCCCCGATCGCGCATTCTCGTCGCGATCGGGGCCTTCCGTGTTGGTACTGTTGAGCGCGTGACACTACGCGATCTCTCATGGCAGAAGAACGATCCCTCGTTCGACCACATCCTCGACGAACTCGAGTGGCGCGGCTACATCCACGTCTCCACGGACCTGGACGAGCTGCGGGCTCGCATGGACGAGGGCCCGATCACGTATTACTGCGGCTTCGACCCGACCGCGCCGAGCCTGCACCTCGGCCACCTGGTGCAGCTGCTGCTCCTGCGCCGACTGCAGCTCGCGGGCAACAACCCGATCGGCCTGGTCGGCGGATCCACCGGCCTGATCGGCGACCCGCGGCCCACCGCGGAGCGCACGCTCAACTCCCGCGAGGTCGTGGCGGAATGGGTCGAGGGCCTGCGCGGACAGGTCGAGTGGTACCTCGACTTCGAGGGGGAGCACGCCGCGCGCATGGCCAACAACCTGGACTGGACCATCGACCTCAGCGCGATCGACTTCCTGCGCGATCTCGGCAAGCACTTCCGGGTGGGGTCGATGCTCAAGAAGGACGCCGTCTCGGCGCGGCTGAACTCCGATGCGGGCATCTCCTACACCGAGTTCAGCTACCAGATCCTCCAGGCCTACGACTTCCTGCAGCTCTACCGCAACTACGGGCTCGAGATGCAGACCGGCGGCTCGGACCAGTGGGGCAACCTCGTCGGCGGCGTGGACCTCATCCGCCGCGTGGAGGGGGCGTCGGCGCACGCGCTCGGCTCGCCGCTGATCACCAACTCGGACGGCACCAAGTTCGGGAAGTCCGAGGGCAACGCGATCTGGATCGACGCCGAGCTGACCTCGGCGTACGCGTTCTACCAGTTCTGGCTCAACACCGACGACGCCGACGTGGTCGACCGTCTCAAGGTGTTCACGTTCTTCACCCGGGAGGAGATCGGCGAGTTCGCCGAGAAGGTGCAGCGCGAGCCGTTCCGCCGCGAGGCCCAGCGCGCGCTCGCCCGAGCGGTCACGTCCCTCGTCCACGGCGACGAGGCGACCGACAAGGCGATCGCCGCGTCCGAGGCGCTCTTCGGCCAGGGGGATGTCTGGCGGCTGGACGGCGAAACCCTCCGCTCCGCCATCGCCGAGCTGCCGCACGCCGAGGCGTCGATCGGCGACGAGGTCGCGCAGGTGCTCGTCGCCACCGGGGCCGTGGACTCCCTGAGCGCCGCCCGGCGCGCGATCAAGCAGGGCGGGGTCTCGCTGAACAACGTCCGGGTGGAGGACGAGCATCGAGTGCTCGGCGGGGACGACCTGCTCGCCGGCCGCGCGGTCATCGTCCGTCGAGGCAAGAAGACTCTCGTAGGGGCCATCGTGGGGGAGTAGCCTCCCGCGGCGGCGCAACGGACAGGCCCGCATCTCGGCGTACGACACGCCCGAGATGCGGGCCTGATTTGCGCGAGGGGTGGGAAGTCCGTAATGTTCTTCCTTGTCGCCGCGAGGCACGGAACACCGCAGGGTGAACCGGGCAGCGCGAACGACACAGCGAAGAAGCCAGACGGTCCGATCATCGGATCGGCGCGCTTCTTCCAGGCTCATCGGCTCCGGTCGATGAGGCTAGGTCGGAGGCTCAGGTCTCCGGTTCCCGAGCTGCGTGAACCGCGTGGAAACACGAGGTTGACAAGCGCAGACGACTCGGGCAAAAATATTCTAGCTGCGGCCGAGCAGCGGCCCGATTTGGTCGGGTTGGGCGTTCGGTTGCATCCGATCCTTGAGAACTCAACAGTGTGCACTTTTATTGTCTAATGCCATTTTTTGGACCC
>NZ_FUIC01000039.1 GCF_900163695.1 Gulosibacter sp. 10 | reverse complement strand
CTCCTACACGGACAGCGACGCGCTCAACGGACTACACCCTCGTTCGAGAAGAGCCAGTTTGATGCCGACTCGATAAACAACGGATATCATTTTTACAACGAACCGACTTCTCGAATCCGCCGAAGATCCGTATGGAGAGTGATCATGGCATCTCAGCCTCAGCGTGTGACCCGCGTCACGATCGCGGTGATCGCCGGCTGCGCCCTCGGCATCGGCATGGGTGTTCCCGCCTTCGGCGCCTCGGGGAGCGATGCGCCGATCGAGACGGATGCCGGGTCGGTCGCGTCGGCTCAGGCGGGCACCGTCCCCACGGAGCCGGGTGCCGCGGAAGGCCGCGCGGATAGCGAGGGCTCCTCCTCGAGCGCCGCGACCGCCGGTGCGGATGCGGGATCCTCGGCCGACGACGAGGCATCGGGCGACCAGAACTCCTCGGAGGAGGGCGCGCTGGCCGACGCCGACTCCAGCGGACTCGCCGATGTCGACGCATCCGAGGCGGAGAGCGGCGACGAGGCGAACGAGCAGGCCACCGCGAACCAGGACGGCACGTCCGGCGCGGGCGGGGTCGACGCGGATGATGCGACCGACCCCGACGCGAACAGCGGTGCCGACGCGGGAACGGACGCTTCGGCGGACGGCGATGCGAGTGCGAACGGCAGCGACGACGGGGCCGACGGATCGGCCTCGGGCGGCGGCGAGACCGGTGGTCCCACCACCACCGAGACGCCGCAGAGCACCGGCGGCGGGGGCTCCGCGCCTTCGTCGGAGCCGGGCGTGGTCCCCGACGAGCCCGGGCACCGCGGCCACCACAACGACAGCCATTCGCATGACGGCCTCCCCATCCTCAACGCGCCCGTCGGGCCCGCGGAGGAGGACGAGGAGCGCGAGACGACTCCGGCGGCCACGCCGACGGAGACCGACGACGAGGACCTCGCGCCCACCGGCGCGAACGAGTTCGTCATCATCATCGGCATCGCCGCGGTGCTCGTGCTCATCGGCGCGATCATGCTCGTGATGCGCCTCCGCAGCCGTCGCTGACCAGCGGTCGGATCGGTGCGCGCGAGCCGCGCGAAAACCAGGTATGATAGGTCGCTGTCTGCACTTTCGGTGCAGCTCTGGAGGATTCGCCTAGTGGCCTATGGCGCACGCTTGGAAAGCGTGTTGGGTGCAAGCCCTCAGGGGTTCGAATCCCCTATCCTCCGCCAATGCCCCTCACCCGCGTGAAAGCACAGGTGAGGGGCTTTTTCAATGGGTTGACCGGCTGTCAGTGGGGTGACACGTTGGGGTGACATGGCCCAAGCCCCGACCCAGCCCGACGACGACCCGCAGGCCGCGGTCAGCAAGTACGCGAACCGGCAGCGAGGACCGAGGACCAGACGCAACGGCGAGGGGACGCTCTACGAGTTCACTCGGACGCTCTCCTCGGGCAGGGTCAGCACCTCGTGGCGGGCCAAGCGCCGGGTCGCCATTGGTGGTCGGACCATCCGGGGAGCGGGCCAGGGTCCGACCTCGGAGGCGGCGTTGGACTCCCTGGAGCGCAACCTGCTCAAGCAGCGGGTGGCGTTCGGGGAACTGAGTGCCGATGTGCTCAGACTTGACGAAGGCCCGCAGGCGCGGACCGTGGCGCAGTGCATCGCGGACTGGATGGCCACGAAGACCGACCTGTCGGACGAGCGCAGGAGCGGCTACGAGGCGAAGATCCGCAACTACCTCCTTCCGGCGTTCGGTGCGAAGCCCGTGCGCCTCCTCGACGGCGAGGAACTGAAGGACTACTTCCTGACCACGCTGCCGAACATCCGCAAGCCCAACGGTGAACCCTACCTGAAGTCCACGGCGCGGCGGCAGGTGTGCTTCATCCTCCACGCGACTCTGGAACAAGCGGTCAAGCACCGCCACCTCAACGTCAACCCGCTGGACGTGGTGGATGCGCCGAAGCGGGACAAACGCACGAAGAAGCAGGAGCGTACTCTGAACCGGGCGGCGCAGTGGGTGCCGCAGCACCTCCTCGAACTAATCCAGGGCCAGGAGGACGAGGCTCGGTGGATGTTCGCGTTCTACGGGAGGCGCCAGTCCGAGGTGCTTGGGTTGACCGACGAATGCATCGTGCCGAGGGCGCGGGCGGGAGAGCCGGGGAAGGTCGTCATCCAGCAGCAACTCCTGCACCGCTCTGCCAAGTACGGGTACGGCGAGTACGACAGCCGCGCACGGAGGTGGGCTTGCGGGAGGCAGGCGGACAGGTGCCCCGAGAAGATCGGGCGGGGTGAGTTCTACTTCAAGGACGTGTTGAAGACCGAGGACGGGGACCGGGAGGTTCCACTCGTGGAGCCCTTCTATACCGCTGTGATGGAGCACATCGAGAGGCAGAGGGCGTTCCGTGAGTCGGAGGCGTTCGTGCCCCTGGATGGGGACGAGCGGTTCGGGCGGCTGCTGTTCACGTCCCGGCATGGGACGCCGAAGCGGCATCAGAACGACCGGGCGGCGTGGCACAAGCTCCTCGATGATGCCGAGGTACCCACCGCGTTGAGGCTGCACGATGCTCGCCACCTGGCGGCGACCATGCTGTTCGAGATGGGCGTGCAGCCGGAGAAGATCATGCTCATCATGGGCTGGTCACCGCAGACGTTGCAGGAGATGCTGAAGAACTACGCGCACCCGTCGAGCGACATCCTCCGCGTGGACATGGAGGCCTACGGGCGCAGGATCATGCCCGGTCGTGGACGCAGTAGCTGACGGTCTCCCGTGTTGGGTACTGACCTGCACGTTCACCTGCGACCGTTGAGTTTGGCCTGGGCCGGCTGTCGACTCGCTTGAGGATCAGGTCCATGAGATGCTATGGACATGGAAGAGTCAGTCGAGGACCACGAGCCACGACAGACACTGTATGTCGACTTTCGGAAGTCTCGCCTTTACTTCGGCAAGCGCTTCTGGTGGGCAGCAGCACTAGTGGTTGCATCCATCGTTATCTGGCTCTTCACGAACGAGGGTGTAGTCGAGGTCTGAAACCGCCGGCTTCGAGCAGA
>NZ_FUIC01000051.1 GCF_900163695.1 Gulosibacter sp. 10 | reverse complement strand
TCTGCTCGAAGCCGGCGGTTTCAGACCTCGACTACACCCTCGTTCGTGAAGAGCCCCGTTTTCCACGCTGCTCAGACATCGATAGCCTCCACTTCATTGTGTTCGGATCATGAGGCCCCGCAATTGATTTGCGCATTGAATCGGACCTTGCAGCGAGCGTAACAAGATATCGGGTTTTCACCGCCGTCGTCTCCCGGATACTGAGTTGCTAGCATTCGGATAGTCCGAATTCCCAATCCGAAAGCAGCGACGAGGCGATGAGCAGACGCGACGAACAACTCGAATGGCTGGAATCGTTTCTCGCGGTGGCCGAGCACCGGAGCTTCTCCGACGCCTCGCTCGCGCTCCACCGCTCGCAGTCGCGCGTCTCGGCCCACGTCGCGGCGCTCGAGCGCACCCTCAGCGCCACGCTGTTCGACCGGCGCCATCGGCCGGTGCAGCTCACCGACGCGGGAGAGGCCTACCTCCCCTTCGCCCGCGGCGCCCTGCAGTCCCTCGACGACGGCGGCGAGGCCGTGGCGAACCTCTCGGAGGAGATCCGGGGCGTGGTGGTCGTCGGCGGCCACGTGAGCGCGAGCGCCGGCTTCCTCGTCGGCATCATCGCGAAGCTCCGCGAGACGCATCCGCAGGTGGAGGTGCAGCTCACCGAGGGGACGACGAACGCGCTCACCGACAAGCTGCTCGCGGGCACCATCAACATCGCGATCCGCAACTCCTGGCCGGTGCAGCCCGAGCTCGAGCTCGCCCACCGGGTGCTGTGGCAGGAGCCCTTCGTCGTCGTCCTGCCGCCCGGGCACGAGCTGCTCGAGCTGCCCGAGCCGATCGCCCCCGAGCACCTGGCCGGGCGGCGCATCATCTCGATCGGCCGGCCCGGCAAGCAGATCGAGCCCGAGATCGGGCGGGTGGTGGACGACTGGGGCATCGACGTCGAGTTCGCGCAGCAGACCGAGCAGCCCCAGACCGTCGTGAACATGGTGAAGGCCGGGCTCGGCATCGGCCTCATCAACGCCCTCGCGATGGAGGTCTCGGATACGACCGGGCTGCACGCGCGCCGCGCGGGACGCGAGCACGACGGCCGCAGCGTGGGCGTGTGGTGGGATCCGGATCGCTACCAGTCGGCGGCGACCCGGCTCGTGCTCGAGCGCATCCTCGCGGAGCCCATCCCGGCCACCATGCTCGAGCCGCGCTAGTCCGCGGCGCGCGCCGCCTCGTGCTCGACCTTCTCGGCCACGTACTCCGCGACGAACCGGCCCGAGATCTTCACGTCGAAGAAGAGCGTGCCGGCGCCCCCGGCGGCGAGCCATTCGCCGAGGCGGTCGAGCTGCCCGAGCTCGGTGACGGTGTGCGCCTCCGCCCCGAACGCCCGGGCCACCGCGGCGAGGTCGACGTCCTCGAACACCATGGGCTCCGCGCTGATGCCGCGGTGCTCGTACTGGTGCACCTCCATGCCGTAGGCCGCGTCGTTGAACACCACCACGACGGCGCGCTCGGCCTCCCGCACGAGCGTCTCGAGGTCGGGCAGCGTCATCATGCCGCCGCCGTCGCCGCAGGTCAGGAGCGTGAGCCGGTCGGGCCGCCCGATGCTCGCGCCGAGCGCCGAGGGGAAGCCCATCCCGATCGAGTGGAAGGCGAGCCCCGGGTGCTGCAGGCCGTAGGGGTCCGGCGCGCTGCCGTGCATCGCGAGCCAGCCGAGGAAGTGCCCGCCGTCCTGCACGATCGTGCGCTCGGCAGGCAGCAGCTCATCGAGGCGCAGCGCCAGCGCGCGCGGGTTGATGCGGCCCTCCGCATCCGTCTCGGGCAGCGACTCGGGCGCGTGGATCGAGCCGTCCGCCACCCCGGGGACGCGGTCGCGCCAGGTCTCCCCCGAGGCGCGCGGCACCGCCTCCGCGAGCCGCTCCGCGAAGTCGCGCGCATCGGCGCGGACGAACTCGGTGACGAGGGGGCTGGTGGCCGCCTCGCGCTCGTCCACCTGGACGACGTGCCGCGCGCCCGAGAGCAGCGTGCCGTAGCGCATCTGAAAGGTGTTCATCGATGCGCCGAGCACGAGCACCGCGTCCGCCTGCCGCATGAGCGCCGCCGCGCCGAGCGTGGCGAAGCCGCCGGCGATCCCGAGGTCCCACTCCGAGGGCACCGCGCGCCGGGCCATGACGGAGGTCGCGAAGAGCGCGCCGAGACGGTCGCCGAGCCGGTGCGCGGCCTCGGCCGCGCCGGACAGCAGCGCGCCCCGGCCCGAGATCACGAGCGGGCGCTCGGCCGCGGCGAGGAGCTCGGCGACGCGCGCCACGTCGGCCTCCGCGACGGGGGCCTTCGGCCGCGGCTCGACCGGATCGACCGCGCGCTCGGGCGCCGCCGGGGTCTCCGCGATGTCGTAGGGGATGGAGACGATGACCGGCTTGAGGTCCCGCGCCGCCAGCTCGAAGGCGCGGCGCGTGAGCGCGGCCGCGTCGTCCGCGGCGACCGTGAGGGTGTCGACGCCCATCGCGCGGGCCGCCATGGCCTGGTCGACGTCGAAGGGCCGCTTGACGCGCGGCCCCTCCCCCACGACGACCACCATGGGCGTGCGCGCGACGGCCGCCTCGGCGAGCACCGTGAGGATGTTCGTGTAGCCGGGGCCGTACGTGGTCGTCACGGTGGCGATCTCGCCGGTGGCCAGGTAGTACCCCTGCGCCATCGACATCGCGCCGGCCTCGTGCCTCGCCTTGACGTAGCGATGCCCGTGGCGCACGAGCCAGCCCACGACGAACGCGTTGCCGTTGCCCATGACGCCGAAGGTCGCGGCCGAGCGCTCGGACATCGCCTCCGCCACCCGCTCGGCGACGAGGGGGCGGGGCCGCCCGCCTCCGGGTTGTTCACGGACTGGCTCGCGTTCGACATGATTCTCGCTTCTTCAGGAATTACGAATACGGCCGTTATCCATTCGAATTCGTCACGAAATCCGATAACGGCTCTGCCTACGCATTCAATAGTTCGCACCCCGAGGGCGAGAGTCAAGGAATCGATATCCGTATTCGCGAATAGTCCTCATCCGCGAGTCCGATAGCAAAGCCCCGGGCATCGGGAATCGCCGCAGAGGCCGGCACCGGGCACGGGCTCCGCGGCGGGGCGCCGCGAGGATCAGAGCACGACGACGGGCTTGACCACCTCCGCGGCCGCGGCCTTGCGGAGCGCCGTCACCGCGTCCTCGAGCGCGAACTCCTCGACGATCCCGGCGAGGTCCCCGGCCCGCGCGCTCAGCATGCGCTCGGCGCGGGCGTAGTCCTCCCGCACCGCGGCGTACGTGCCCTGCAGCCGCACCTGCCCGCGGACGAGGAGGTTGAAGTCGAGCTCCACGGGGCGGGGGAACATCGCCGGCACGACCATGGCGCCGCCGCGGCGGATGCGCGGGAGCGCGGCGGCGACCGCGATCCCCGCGCCCGACGCGTCGAGCCAGTAGTCGAAGCCGGTCTCGCCTGTGTCGGGGCGCATGCCGAGGGCGAGCGCCGAGGCCATCCGCGACTCCGCCCCCTCGGGCGGGCCGACGATCGTGACCTCGGCGCCCTCGAAGAGCGCCAGCGCGCCCGAGAGCAGGCCGATCGCGCCCGGCCCGCTGATGCCGATGCGCCGGCCCGCGAGCGGGCCGCCGAGCCGGCTCAGCGCCTGCGCCGCGACCGCGGCCGGCTCGAGCAGCGCGGCCACCGGGGCGGGCAGCGACTGGTCCGCGAGCACGTGCAGCCGGTCGGCGGGGTAGACGAAGACCTCGGCGAGGCCGCCGTCGAAGTGCATGCCGGCGCAGTCCCGGTCGGCGCAGTAGTGGGTGTCGCCCGCGCGGCAGTCCGCGCAGGCGCCGCAGCCGTCGATCGAGATCGGCACCACGCGCGTGCCGGCGAGCGGGCCCGACAGGACCGTGCCCACCGCCTCGTGGCCGAGCACGACCCCGGCGGGCACCCACTCGTAGCCGGCATCGGCGCGCACCGCGTGCACGTCGCTGCCGCAGAGCCCCACCGCCTCGGTGCGGATGGCCACCTGCCCCGGGCCCGGCTCGGGGCGCGCCGTCTCCTCGACGGCGACGTCCCACGGCGTCCGCGACCGCAGCCGCACCGCCCGCACGTCAGCCGCCAAAGTAGGACTCCCGCACGACGTCGCTCGCGAGCAGCTCCTCGGCGGTGCCCGTCAGGCGGGTCTGGCCGCCCTCGATGACGGTGCCGACGTTCGCGACCTCGAGGGCGTTCTGCACGTGCTGCTCGACGAGCAGCACGGACATGTCGCTCGTGGCGATGCTGCCGATGAGCTCGAACATCTGCTCCACCACGACGGGCGCGAGGCCGAGCGACATCTCGTCGATCATCAGCACCTTCGGGCGCGCCATGAGCCCGCGCCCGATCGCGACCATCTGCTGCTCGCCGCCGGAGAGCAGCCCGGCCTCCTGGGTGCGCCGCTCGAGCAGCCGCGGGAAGCACTCGTACACGTAGTCGAGCCGCTCCTTGGTCTTGCCGTCCTTGCGGCTCGTGTACCCGCCGAGCAGCAGGTTGTCCTCGACCGTGCGGGAGCCGAAGAGCTTGCGCCCCTCGGGCACCTGCACGATGCCGAGGTCGACGCGCTTCATCGGCGTGAGCCTCGTGATGTCCTCGCCCTCGAACCACACCGAGCCGCTCGCGGGCCTGATGAGGCCCGAGATGACCTTGAGCGTGGTGGTCTTCCCCGCCGCGTTGGGCCCGAGGAAGGCCGTGATCCCGGTGTCGGGCAGCGTGAGCGAGACGTCTTCGAGCGCCTGCGCATCGCCGTAGTAGGCCGATACGTTCTTGACTTCGAGCATGAGTGGTCCTTCCTCGTCCTACGGCCTGCCGAGCTCTTCGGCCTCGTCGATGATGCGCGTGGCCACCGTGTCGGCCTGGTGCTTGCTGCCGAGGTAGGCCGCGACCACCTTCGGGTCGGTGACGACCTCCTGCGGGGACCCCTCGGCGAGCACGCTGCCGCGGTCGAGCACGAGCATGCGGTCGGACACCTCGGTCACGGCCGCCACGATGTGCTCGATCATGAGGATCGCGACCCCGCGCTCGCGCACGCGGTGCACGAACGGCAGCACCTCCATCGCCTCGCGGCTGTTGAGGCCCGCGAGGACCTCGTCGAGCAGCAGCAGCTTCGGCTCGGTCGCGAGCGCCCGGGCCACCTCCACGCGCTTGCGCATCGCGAGCGTGAGGGATTCGGTGGGCAGGTCGGCGAGGCCGGCGATGCCGAGATCCTCGAGGAGCTCGAGCGCGCGGGCCCTGGCCCGACGGGTCGACGGATGGTTGACCAGCAGCGGCACCATGACGTTCTCCACCACGGTCATGCCCGTGAACGGCCGGACCACCTGGAAGGTGCGGCCCACGCCCGCCCGGGCCCGCGAGGCGATGTCGAGCCTGCTGACGTCCTTGCCGTCGAACTCGATCGTGCCCTCGTCCGGGAAGAACAGGCCCGAGATGATGTTGAAGAACGAGGTCTTGCCGGCGCCGTTGGGGCCGATGATGCCGATGATCTCGTTCGGCTCGACCTCGAGGGAGATGCCGTCGAGGGCCTTCACGCCGCCGAATCGCTTGGAGACGTTGTCGACGCGGAGCAGGAGCGGTTCGCTCATTCCTGCTCACCACCTTTCTTTGCGGGAACGGCCTCGGACTCCGGCGCCTTCGCCGCGCCGCCCTTCTTGCGGAAGCGGCGGACGACCTTCTGGAAGCCGTCCACGAGGCCGCCGGGCATGAGGCGCACGATGAGGATGAGCGCGAGGCCGTAGATCATGAAGTTGAGGCCCTGGACGCCTGCGAAGGACGTGCGCAGCCACTCGCCGAGCGGGGTCATGATGATCGCGCCGATGATGGGGCCGACCACCGTGCCCATGCCGCCGATGATGCCGTTCAGCGCGGGCTGCACCGAGTACAGCGTCATCGAGAACTGCGTCTCCGGCTCGATCACGAAGAAGTACAGCGCGGCGAAGGCGCCGAACGCGCCGGTGATCGCGGCCGAGATGATCATCGTGCCGACCTTGAGGCCGCTGCTGCGCACGCCGAGGGCGCGCACCGCCTCCTCGTCGATCTTCATCGCGCGCAGGTGGTAGCCGGTGCGCGAGTTGTAGAGCCAGACCGAGAACGCGACCGTGAGGATCACGAAGGCCAGGATGATGAAGTAGTAGGGCTCGCGGCGCTCGAAGGAGATGAAGGCGAAGCCCTGGTCCGGCGGCGTCGTGATGCCGACCGAGCCGTTGGTGAGCTCGGTGGCCCAGATCGCGAGCAGGCGCAGGATCTCGACGAAGGCGAGCGAGGAGAGCGTGAAGAACGGCCCCCGCAGCCGCAGCAGCGGGATCGCGAGCAGCAGCGAGACGAGCCCCGCCATGACCATGCCCGCCGCGATGCCGATCCAGGGGTTGACGCCGTAGTCCACGTAGAGGATCGCCACGGTGTAGGCGCCGACGCCGAAGAAGGCCGCGTGGCCGAGCGAGAGCGTGCCGCCGATGGCCATGAGATTCCAGGCTACGGTGATGCCGATGTAGATGAACGTCACGACGGCGATGTGCAGGATGTACTGGTCGTGCACGACCAGCGGCAGCAGCAGGGCGATCGCTCCGGCGATCGCGAGCAGCATGATGTTGCGTTTCGACATTTACTTCAGCCCCACTTCCGCGTTGCGTGCAGACCCGCCGAAGAGGCCCTGCGGCCGAACGATGAGCACGATGATGAAGACCAGGAACACCGCAACCTGCTGCAGCGCGGGGTCGATGTAGGCGCCGGTCAGGGTCTCGATCACGCCGAGCAGCAGGCCGCCGATGAGCGCGCCGGTCATGTTGCCGAGGCCGCCGAGGATGACGACCACGAAGGCCATGAGCGTGTAGTGCGCCCCGACCAGCGGATAGGCCGCCTGGAACGGGATGATCAGCACCCCGGCCACGCCGGTCATCGCCGCGCCGAGGCCCATCGCGAGCAGGTAGAAGCGGCGGACCGGGATGCCGAGCATCCGGGCCGTCTCGCGGTCCTCGGCGATCGCGCCGAGCACCTTGCCGACCATCGTGCGCTTCATCATCCAGAACAGCCCGATGACGAGCAGGATGGCGACGACGAAGGCGAGCAGCCGGCCGTTGGTCGTGGAGATCGGCCCGAGCGCGAGCGACTGCTCCGCCCAGCCCACCGAGACCGTGCGGAACTGGCCGCCCCAGATGAACAGGACGAGGTTCTGCAGGAACACCGAGAGCCCCAGCGTCACGAAGATCTTCATGTTCGCCGAGGAGTCCTGCATCGGCTCGAGCACGACCTTCTGCAGCACCACGCCGGAGAGGAACATGAGCGGGGTGACGATGAACAGCGACACGTAGGGGTTGATGTGCCACGTGGTCCACAGGAACCAGGTGGCGTACATCGCGATCATGACGAGCTCGCCGTGCGCGAAGTTCGTGACCTTCACGACGCCGAAGATGATGTTGAGGCCGACCGCGATGAGGGCGTAGACGCCGCCGAGCAGGAGCCCGGAGACGAGTGCTTGGATGAGGAATTCCATGGTGGGGATCACGCTCCGAAGGGGGTGATGAGCTGCGGCTCGGCCACGGCGACCTCGGACGGGAAGACCGTCCGCAGCTCCCCGTCCTGCCACTGCATGATGTAGTGGTCCGCGAGCGTGTTCTGGTTGTGCTCGTCGAGCTCGTACCCCCACGCGGCGACCGAGGAGCCGACGGGCGCCTTGAACGAGGTCGCGGCCTCGTGGAAGCGGTCCGGGTCGTCGTCGCCCGCGAGCGAGTCGAGCATGTCGAACACCCAGCTCGCGCCCGTGTAGTTGACCTGCGGATAGCCCGCGTCGGGCATCTTGCCGTAGGCCTGCTGGTACCGGTCGAGGAACTCCTCGATGCCGGGCGCGGCGTCGGGGTTGATGAGCGGCTGCGGGAAGTCGGCGTCGAAGACCCCGTCCGCGATGTCGCCGAGCGCCTCGCGGAACTCGGAGAGCGTGTAGCCGCCACCGCAGCCGATGAAGGCGCCGACCTTCACGCCGGCGTCGCGCATCTGCCGGCCGAGGAGCACCGCGTCGGCCGCGTAGGAGACGGCGACCACGACGTCGGGCTGCGCGGCCTTGATGCGCGCGACCGTGGAGGAGAGGTCGGTCTGCTTGGCCGAGTAGGCCTCGTGCTCCGAGATCGTGATCCCGTGCTCGGTCGCGGCCGCCTCCGCGGAGGCGGTCACCGACTGGCCGTAGTTCGAGTCCTCATAGACCATCATCACGTTCAGGTCCGCCGGCGGCTTGCCGAGCTGGGGCGCGAGGTACTCGGCGGCGAAGCGCAGCGCCTGCTGCGTCATCTTGTCCGAGGCCGCGTTGATGCGGTACACGCGGTCGTAGCCGCGCTGGGTGATCTCGGCCGCGACCGCGCCCAGCTCGACGAACGAGTTGCCGGTGCGGGCGAAGACCTCGCTCGCCGCCGTCGAGAGGGCGGAGCCGTAGGTGCCGAGGCCGAGCTTGATGTTGTTGTTGAACACCAGCCGGCGGGCCTCGCTCACGGCCGTGTTGACGTCGGGCACGTCGGCGAGCACGACCTCGAGGCGCTTGCCGCCGACGCCGCCGCGCTCGTTGCGCTCGTTGACGGCCATCTGCACGCCCTCCCAGGAGCTCTGGCCGAGCAGGGCGTTGGTGCCGCTCAGCGGCATGAGCACGCCGATGCGCAGGACGTCGTCCGTGGTGCCGGGAGAGGCGCAGGCCGCGAGCGACGGCCCGGCGATCGCGGCCAGCGACGCCAGCCCGCCGAAGCGGAAGAGATCGCGCCTGGAGAAGGCGGTATCCCGTAGTGACATGGGAACTCCGTTGTTCGAATAGGGGGTGATCGGTGGATGGGCGGCGGGCGCGGCTAGGCCGCGGTCCAGCCGCCGTCGACGGCGATGAGCTGTCCGGTGAGGTACTTCGAGGCGTCCGAGAGCAGGAAGACCGCGGCCCCGGCGAGCTCGTCGGGGTCGCCGAAGCGGCCCATCGGGATGCGCGCGAGCATCTCCTCGTAGCGCTTCGGGTCCGAGAACACCGCCTCGGTGAGCTCGGTGCGGTAGTAGCCGGGGGCGATCGCGTTGGCGCGGATGCCGCGGCCCGACCACTCGGTGCTCAGCTGGCGGGTGATGCCGTAGATGCCCGACTTGGAGGCGGTGTACGCGGCGATGTTCGGCATCGAGATGAGGCTCGTCAGGGAGCCCACGAAGAGGTGGCTGCCGCCGCGGCCCGCCTCGAGCTGGCGCCTGCCGATCTCCTGGCTGAGCGCGAAGGGCGCCGTGAGGTTGACGCGGACGACCCGCTCCCACTCCGAGGCCGAGAAGTACTCGGCCTCCTCGCGGTGCTGGACGCCGGCGCCGTGCACGACCAGGTCGATCGGCGCGCCCGCCGCCTCCTCGGCGAGGTCGACCAGCTCGGCGACCGCGTCGGTGCGGCTCACGTCGAAGGCGATGCCGAGGCCGTCGATCTCCCGCGCGGCGGCCTCGACGGCCGCCTCGGTGCGCGCGACGAGGACGACCCGCGCGCCGGCGTCCGCGAGGCCCCGGGCCATGCCGAAGCCGAGGCCGCGGCTGCCGCCGGTGACGAGCGCGGTCTTCCCCTCGAGCGAGAAGCGGTCGTGCAGTGAGGTGGGTTCGGTCATCGGGAACTCCTAGCGGGTGCGGATCGCGGCGGTCTTGACGCGGGTGTAGAACTCGAGCCCGACACGGCCCTGCTCCTTGTAGCCCGAGCCGGAGTCCTTGAAGCCGCCGAAGGGGTGGTGGATGTCCCAGCCGCTCGTGGGCTGGTTCACCGAGACCTGGCCGGTGTCCACCGCCGCCACGAACTCGCCGGAGGCGGCGAGGCTCGTCGTGAAGATGGAGGAGGAGAGCCCGTAGGCGGAGTCGTTCACCGCGTCGATCGCCTCGTCGAGCGTGTCGAACTCGACGATGCCGAGGACCGGGCCGAACACCTCGGCGCGCCAGATCTCGTGCTCGGTCGAGATGTCCAGCAGGGTGGGCTCGACGAAGGCGCCCTCGGCCGCTGCGGGACCCTCGAGCTCGCGGCGGGCCACCACCGTGGCGCCCTCCTCGAGCGCCCGCGAGACGTGCGCGCGGATGGACTCCTGGGCGCGGAAGTCCACGACCGGCCCCATCGTCACGCCCTCGCCGTCGGCGGGCGCCACCACCAGGCCGCGCACCCGCTCGGCGAGCAGCTCGCGCACGCGGTCGGCGACCTCCCGCTGCACGAGCAGCCGGCTCGTGGCGGTGCAGCGCTGGCCGGCCTGCCCGAAGGCGCCCGCCGCGACGGTGGGGATCGCGACGTCGAGGTCGGCGTCCGCCATGATCACCGAGGCGTTCTTGCCGCCCATCTCGGTCTGGATGCGGATGTTGCGGCCCGCGAGCTGCCGCTGCAGGCCCAGCCCGACCTCGGTCGAGCCGGTGAAGGAGACCGCCTTGACGGCCTCGTGCTCGAGCAGCGCGTCGCCGATCTCGCCGCCGCGGCCGGTGACGGTGCCGAGCACGCCCGCGGGCAGGCCCGCCTCGTGCAGGATCTCGGCGAGCTTGAGCACGATGAGCGGCGTGACCGTGGCCGGCTTGATCACCACGGCGTTGCCGGAGATGAGCGCCGGGCCGAGCTTGCGGCACGGGGTGAGCAGCGGGTCGTTCCACGGCGTGATCAGCACGACGACGCCGAGCGGCTCGACGATGCGCATCGCCACCGTGTGCTCGCGGCCGTCGTGCAGCAGCCCGCCGAACTCGTCGCGGCCCATGCCGCCGTAGAACTCGAGGAACTGCGCGGACTTCTCGACCTCGCCGGCCGCGTCGGCCCGCGTCTTGCCGAGCTCGGCCACGATCGTGTCGCGGAGCTCCTCGGCGCGCTCGCGCATGATCCTCGCGGCGGCGAGCAGCACGGCTCCGCGCGCGAGGCCGTCGGCCGCGCGCCAGGTCTTCGCACCGCGCGCGGCGGCGTCGAAGACGGGGCCGAGGTCGGCGGCGCTCATCGAGGGCACGCTCCCCACGACGGCGCCCGCCGTCGAGGGGTCGGCGACCTCGATGCGGTCGCCGCTCGAGGCGTCGACGAACTGGCCGTCGACGAGGTTGTTCAGGTGACGTGCGGT
The DNA here is from genome assembly GCF_900163695.1 of Gulosibacter sp. 10. Taxonomy (GTDB): domain Bacteria; phylum Actinomycetota; class Actinomycetes; order Actinomycetales; family Microbacteriaceae; genus Gulosibacter. The sequence continues at coordinate 53,376 of NZ_FUIC01000051.1, read as the reverse complement.
CATGGCGTTCGAATCTCCATCGATCGTCGGTGCCGGTCGGCCGCGGCGCGGCGCCGGATGGTCGGGGGCGGTGGCGCGTCAGCGCGCGGTGACGGCGAAGGCGCGGTCGAGGTCGCCGGTCTCGACGGCCGCGAACAGGTCGCGAAGCCGCGGCTCGTCCATGGGCTCCGGGTTGGTGGGGCGCTGGTACTCGGCGTTGCAGTAGCTCGCCATCCCGTCCACCTCCTCGGCGCCGATGCGCGCCTCCGCGAGCGTGGTCGGGAGGCCCATCCGGCGCGCGAGCGCCTGCACGGCCTCCGCCGCGTCGCGGAGCGAGCCGCTCTCGCCGCCGGTCAGGGCGAGGGCGATGCGCCGGGCCAGCCGCTCGTCGATGTTCTGGTTGTAGGCGATGCAGTAGGGCAGCGCGAGCGCGCACGAGACGCCGTGCGGCATCGGGGTGGCGTGGGCGAAGGTGTAGGCGATCGAGTGGCCGACCACGACGCCCGCGTTGAGCGCCTGGCCGCCGAGGTGGGAGCCCCACATCGTCAGCCCGAGCGCCTCGCGGTCGCCCTCGAAGGCGCGCTCGAGGTTCGCGACGAGCAGCTCCATCGCGTGGAAGGAGGCGTGCGCCGAGAGCATCGACGCCTTGGTGGACATGAGCGCCTCGACCGCGTGCGCGAGGGCGTCGAGCCCGGTCGCCGCGATGATGCGGGGCGGCAGCGAGTCCACGAGCAGCGGGTCGAGCACCGCGACCGGGGGCACGTAGCGGTCGCACATGCTGGCGCGCTTGGCCCCGTCGACGGTCACCATCGCGATGTTCGTCGCCTCGGAGCCGGTGCCCACCGTGGTCGGGATGAGGATGTGCGGCGCGAGCTCGAGGGTCGGGTCCACCGGGCCGATCCAGTCGGCCGAGGCGCCCCCGTGGCGGAGGATGAGCGCGATGATCTTCGAGGAGTCCAGCACCGAGCCGCCGCCCACGCCGATCACGGCGGCGGCGCCGGCCTCGCGGGCCTCCCGGGCGATGGCGTCGACGATCTCGGCGGTCGGCTCCGCGCCGAATCCGCCGCGCTGCAGCACGGTCGCACCCGCCTGTTCGAGCGAGGCGCGGATGGGGTCGATGTGCCCCGCGTCCGCCACGGCGTCGTCGACGGCGAGCAGCACGGCGCCGCCGTCGTAGCCGGGGAGCCGGTCGAGCAGCTCGGGCAGGCGCTGGGCCGCGCCCTCGCCGCCGATCACCTTGGCGGGGCTCAGGTACTGGGAATCGGTTCGGGCTCGGGGCCACCAGGACATCGTCGTCGAGACCTTTCGGTGTGGGTCGGCGGGAGTGCGGGAGCGGCTAGGACCCTGCTTTGGATCCATTCGCTGCATGCAGCACTCATTTCGATATATGAAACCACCCCCGGCGGGTGCGGTCAACCCATGCGCCCGGCGGAGTCAGTACCGGCGGCCCCGCAGGCCCGCCGGCCGCGGCTCGTGCAGCCACGGGCTCCGCTCCGCGATCCGCCTCGTGCGGCGGATGTGCAGCCGCACCATCTCGCCGAGCCCCTCCCCGTCGCGCTCCGCCAGGTACGAGCAGATGAGCTGATGATCCGCGATCGTCGCGGTGAAGTCGGATTCGAGGAAGCCGGGCACGATCGCGAAGCGGTAGCACTGGGCGCGGTTGCTCAGCTGCTCGATCCGGTCGAGGTACCCGGGGAAGTCGGCCCCCGCGTAGGTCGCGAGGTGGAACGCGCGGTCGACGCGGTGGAACTCGTCGAGCCGCTCGGGGATGCCGGTCACGGCGTGGAGCTCCTCCGCGAGCGCGAGCACCCTCGCGATCTGCGCATCCGTGATGCGCTCCGCGGAGACCCGCGCCACGAGCGGCTCGAGCGATTCGCGCAGCCGGTAGATGCGGATGAACTCCTCGGCGTCGAGCTCGGCCACGCGGGCGCCGACCCGCGGCTCCAGCACCACGAGCTGCTCGGCGGCGAGCTGCTGCAGCGCCGCCCGCACGGGCATCCTGCTCGAGTCGAAGCGCTCGGCCACCGCCTCCTGCCGGATGCGCTGCCCGGGCTTGAGCTCGCCCTTGAGGATGCGCTCGCGCAGCGCCGCGGCGATGCGCTCCCCCTCGTTGCCGGCGCGTTGCAGTGCCATCGCTCCCCCGTCCCTCGCCCGTGCGAGGCCGCCTTCGGCCCCGCATCCAGTATTCCGGAACAACCTTCGATTTCCGTGATTTAGGATCCAAAACGTACACTCGTCCTCTGCACCCGCATCCGCCCGGACGCGGTCCCGCCCGCCGGCCGGCCCCGGGGCGCCCGCGACGACGCGGCCGCGGCGCCCGTGCACGAATCCCGACCGCCCCCGACGAAGGAGTCCCACTTGACCGCACCCACCCCTCCCCGCGTCCTCGCCGTGACCGGCGGCGCGAGCGGCATCGGCCTCGCGACCGCGACGCACTGGCTCGCGCAGGATCCGGCCGCCCGCGTCGTGCTGCTGGACCTGCGCCCCGACACGCTCGACGAGGCGGTCGGCCGGCTCGGCGACCGCGCCCGGGGCGTCGCGACCGACGTCACCGACCGCGCCTCCGTGGACGCGGCGTTCGCGTCGATCGCCGAGACCGAGAGCGCCCTGCACGGACTCGTGAACTGCGCGGGCAACTTCAGCCCGGCGACGACCACCGAGCTCGAGGACGAGGACTGGGGGCGGCTCATCGACATCCACCTCGGCGGCACCCTCCGCGCGAGCCGCGCCGCGCACGACCTCCTCGCCGCGACGCGCGGCGCGATCGTGAACCTCGCCTCGGTGGCCGCCGTGCTCGGCATGCCCCGGCGCGCGAGCTACAACAGCGCCAAGCACGGCATCGTGGGCCTGACCAAGTCGCTCGCGGTCGAATGGGCCGCGCACGGCATCCGGGTCAACGCGGTGGGCCCCGGGTACGTGCTCACGCCCTCCACCGCGATGCTCAAGGAGCGCGGCGAGCTCGACACCGCCCCGCTCGAGCAGCGCATCCCCGTCCGGCGCCTCGCCGGCGCAGAGGAGATCGCGAAGCCCATCGCGTGGCTGCTCGGCCCCGATGCGAGCTATGTGACCGGCCACACCCTGATGGTCGACGGCGGCATGACCGTGGCCGGCGAGTGGTACCCCGACGAGCGATAGGAAGCAGCACGACATGACCTACGACTTCAGCGACAAGACCATCGTCATCACCGGCGCGGCCGGCGGCATCGGCTCCGCCCTCGCGCGGATGCTCGTGGCGGACGGCGCGAGCCTCGTCCTCCACGACCTCGACGCGGCCGGGCTCGAGGCGCTCGCCGCGGACCTCGCGGCGCCCGAGCGCATCCGCGCCGTGGCCGGCGACATCGCCGATGCCGGCGTCGTCGACGCCCTCGTCGAGGCGGCGCGGGCCCTCGGCGGCGTCGACGGCCTCGCCCCGGCCGCCGGCATCTACGAGGAGGTGGCCTTCGCCGACATGACCGAGGCGCAGTGGCGCCGCACCATGACGATCAACCTGGACGCGGTGTTCTCCCTCACCCGCGCGCTCCTCCCGGTGCTCAACGATCGCGCCTCGATCGTGAACTTCGCCTCCATCGCCGGCGAGCGCGGCTCGGCGCGGCACGCGCACTACGCGGCGACCAAGGGCGCGGTCGTCGCCTTCACCCGGAGCCTCGCGCTCGAGCTCGGCCATCGCGGCATCCGCGCGAACTGCGTGGCGCCCGGCATCATCGCCACCCGGATGACCGAGACCGCGATCTCGCAGCAGGGCGAGACGTGGGAGCAGCAGACCGCGCTGCGCCGCAACGGCCGCCCCGAGGAGGTGGCGACCGCCGTCGCCTTCCTGCTCTCGGATCACGCCGCCTTCGTCTCCGGCGCGCAGCTGGATGTGAACGGCGGCCTCTACATGGCGGGCTGATCTCGGTCGCCCACTCTTGCACGTTGCATGCAACACGTGCGAGAGTGGGCGCACCGAATCCATGACCGAAGCTGGAGGCGCCCCGTGCTACTCGCGCAGCCAATCGAGCCGGCGGATCGCCCCCTCGCGGGCGAATTCGCCGTCCTCGGCGGTCTCCTGCCGGATGAGCAGGTCGGCGGTGTTGAGGATGTGCCGGTTCATGGCCCGGCCCGCGGCTTCGGCGTCGCCGTCGACGACGGCGCGCACGAGGTCCGCGTGGTCCTCGTAGCACTCGCGCGCCGTGCGGCTGCGCGGCACCGTGCCGACGCCCGTGCGGAGCACCATGCTGCGCTGGTCGTGCAACAGCCGCGAGGCGCGGGCGTTGCCCGCGATCCGCAGCAGCAGCGTGTGGAGGTCGCGGTCCACGCGCAGGGTCGCGTCCGCGTCCTCCGCCTCGGCGGCCTCGCGGAACCGCTCGTAGCACTCCCGCAGCCGCTCGATGTCGGCCTCCGACCGCACCATCGCCGCACGGCGCGCGAGCGGCACCTCAAGCATGAGCCGCACCTCGAATCCCTCGAGCAGCGAATCGATGCTCGTGGGCAGGATGCGGATGCCCCGGTTGCGCTCGACCTCGACCATCCCGATCCGCGCGAGCTCCTGCGCCGCCTCGCGGATCGGCGTCCGCGACACCCCGATCTCCTCCCCGAGCTCGGTGGCCGAGTAGCGCTCCCCGACCTCGAGCTGTCCGGTCATGATCGCGCGGCGGAGCCGCTCGGTCGCGAGCTCGCTCAGGCTCGGCGGACGAGAGATCGATTCCATCCCGCCAGTATCCCCCATCCCTCGCAGAGCATTCGTAGAACAGGAACCGCACCATGCCCGCTCCCCGCTCCATCGCCGTCGTCGGCGGCGGCATCATCGGCACCGCAACCGCCCGCGAGCTCCACCGCCGCTTCCCGGACTCCCGGGTCGTGCTGTTCGAGAAGGAGCACCGCGTCGCGGGCCATCAGACCGGCCACAACTCGGGCGTCGTGCACGCGGGCCTGTACTACGAGCCGGGCGGCCTCAAGGCGCGGCTGACCCGGCGCGGGGTCGACCTGCTCCGGGAGTTCGCGGAGGCGAACGACGTGCCCTACGAGGCCTGCGGCAAGGTCGTCGTCGCCACCGACGAGCTGGAGCGCGAGCGGCTCGACGACATCCACCGGCGCGCGAAGGCGAACGGCGTGCCGGGCGTGCGGCTCGTCGACCGGGCCGAGCTGCGCGAGATCGAGCCCCGCGTGGAGGGCCTCGCGGCGGTCCACTCCCCCGAGACCGCCATCATCGACTACGGCCGCGTCACCGCGGCGCTCGCGCGGGACTTCGCCGCGAACGGCGGCGAGCTGCGGATGTCCACCGAGGTGGAGCGCATCGTGGACGACGGCGCCACCGTGATCGTCGAGACGAACCGCGGCGGCGATCGCTTCGACGCCGCGGTGGTGTGCGGCGGGCTGCAGTCGGACCGCATCGCGCGCGCCTCGGGCGCCGAGCGCGACCCGGCCATCGTGCCTTTCTTCGGCCAGTACCTGCTGCTCGAGGAGCGCTTCAACGGCGCCACGAACGGCCTCGTCTACCCGGTGCCGGATCCGGCGTACCCGTTCCTCGGCGTGCACATCACCCGCCGCGTGGACGGCAACGTGATGATCGGCCCCAACGCCTTCCTCTCGTTCGCGCGCGAGGGCTACCGCGACTGGTCGCTCAATCCGAAGGACCTGCTCGCGGTCGCCGCGAACCCGGGATTCTGGCGCTTCGCGGGCAAGAACATCGCCTCGGCGTTCGAGGAGTTCGGCGGCGTGCTCTCGACGAAGCGCTTCCTCAGCGGCGCGGCGAGGTTCGTGCCGGAGCTCGCCGATGCGAAGGTCACCCGCCTCACCCGCGGCGTCCGCGCCCAGGCGATGAACTCCGACGGCACCCTGGTGGACGACTTCGTCATCCAGCGCTCGGGCCGCAGCATCTTCGTGCGCAACGCGCCCTCCCCCGGCGCGACCAGCTCCCTCGCGATCGCGGAGCACCTCGCCGACCACCTCTCGGAGGAGCTCTCGCTGGGCTCCGGGCGCTGAGCCGCCCGCGCGGGTGCGGGTGCGGGTGCCGGGCGTGGGCGCCGCATCCGGCCCCGCGCCCGGCCTCTTCCCCGGTCCCGGCTTCTTCCCCGAGGCCGCGCCGCCCAGCTTCGTGCCGCCCAGTCTCGTGCCGACCGGCCTTGCACGGACCGGCCTCGTGCCGCCCGGATCGGGACGGATAGCCGCGTCGAGGCGCGATGACGCTCCGGCGGGCTATCCGTCCCAGTCGGGGCGCCGGCGCCGCCCGGGGACGGCTAGGCCGTGAAGATCTCGGGGTGCTCGGCGAGCTGCAGGCGCGTGCGGCGGATGTGGAACGCGAGCACCGAGCCCGCCTCCTCGGCGTCGCCCGCGGCGATCGCGGCCACGAGCAGCTGGTGGTCGTGGTCCACGACCTCGTCGCCCTCCGCGCGCACGAGGACGGCGAACGCCCGCCGGTAGTGCTGGGTGCGGTTCCACAGCCGGCGCACCTGCTCGCCGAGCCAGATCGTGCCCGCGCCCGAGTAGGTGAGCGCGTGGAATTCGGTGTCGAGCCGCAGGAACTCCTCGGGCGAGACCGCCCCGCCCATCGCGTCGGCGAGGCGGCGCAGCTCGTCGACGACCTCGGGCGTGAGCCCGGGGATGCTCATCGTCAGCAGGAGCGGCTCGAGCCGCTCGCGCACGCGGTAGAGCTCGTCGCACTCGGCGTGGTTGAGCCTCGCCACCCAGGACCCTTTGTTGGGCACGTTGGTCACGAGCCCCTCGGCCTCGAGCAGCCGGAGCGCCTCGCGCACCGGCACCCGGGACGCCTCGAAGCGCTCCGCCAGCTCCTCCTGCCGCAGCCGCGAGCCCGGGGCGAAGCCGCCCTCGAGGATCGCCTCGCGCAGCCGCCGGGCGACGTGGCTGCCGGCGCTGCCGTGGGCGACGCGGTCCGCTCGTGGAATGGAAGTGCTCACAGCACCAATCTAGCGGCGCGGCGCCCGGGCCGTCGCGAACCGGGCGCCGCCGGGAACCGGGCGGTGCCGCGAACCGGGCAGCGCCGCGAGCCGAACCGCGCCGCGAGCCGAACACCGACCCGGCGTGCGCGGAGGAGCAGCGGGGATCAGCGGGCCGGATGCGCCGGATGCCAGAGCAGCACGTCGGCATCCGCCTCGTAGGCCTTCCCCTCCGGGTAGCTCACGAGCTCGAACTGCAGCCCCCACGGGGCCCGGAAGTAGACCCAGCGCTGGCCGGCCGCGGCCTCGGCGCTCGCCACCGGCTCCCCCATCACCTCGACGCCCTCGCCTCGCAGCCACGCGACCGCGGCATCGATGTCGTCGACGTAGAAGGCGAGGTGATGCCCGCCGATGTCGCTGTTGCGGGGCTGGGGGCGCTGCCCGTCCGCCGAATCGTAGGCGAACAGCTCGATGTTCGAGCCGTTGCCGAGCCGGTAGAAGCGGATGTCCGTGATCGTGGTCCGCGGGTGCACGCCGAGCTGCACGGCCATCCAGTCGTCCTCGGCGGATTTCCCGCCGAGCTCGTAGATCGGCACCGCGCCGAGGATGCGGGTGAGGAATTCGTGCGCCTCGGCCATATCGGGAACGGTGATGCCGAAGTGGTCGGTACCGCGGATGCCTGGGATCATGCCTGCTCCTGTCGCTGCTCGTTCGTGCGCGCCTCGCCGTCGTCGTTGCTCTGGAGCGCGCATGTCGCCTAAGATTGTATCCAATCAAGCGGAGCAGTCACCCCGCGAGGGAAGATCGACCACGAAGGCGAGGCAAGGATGCCCACACGAATCCCGCTCGAGACCGGAGTCCCCTGGGTCCGGCTCGAGACCACTCCCGAAGACTGGGAGGCCGCAGACCCCCAGCTGCTCGCCAACATGCTGGGCCGGCTCCACCTCGTCCGCGCGTTCGAGGAGGCCGTCCTGCAGCTCGCCGGCGAGGGCCTCGTCCACGGCCCGGCGCACTCGAGCATCGGCCAGGAGGGCGGCGCGGTTGGATCCATCCTGGGTCTGACCAGCGAGGACGGCGTGAGCGGCTCGCATCGCGGCCATCACCAGTTCCTCGCGAAGGTCATCGGCCACGTCGCCCCCGACCTCGACCTCGGGGCCCTCGTCGGCCCCGAGCTGCGCGAGGTGCTGCAGCGCACCCTCGCCGAGATCCTCGGCCTCGACCAGGGCTTCTCGCACGGCCGCGGCGGCTCGATGCACCTGCAGTGGCTCGAGGCCGGCGCGCTCGGCACCAACGCGATCGTCGGCGGCGGCGCCCCGATGGCCGCGGGCAACGCGTGGGCCCAGCGGCGCGCCGGCACCGACGGCGTCACGATCAACTACTTCGGCGACGGCTCGAGCCAGATCGGCTCGGTGCTCGAATCCTTCAACCTCGCGGCGGCGTGGAAGCTCCCGGTGGCCTACTTCATCGAGAACAACCAGTACGCCGTCTCGACCCACGCGGCCGAGATCGCCGCAGACACCCGGTTCTCGATCCGCGGTCAGGGCTTCGCCGTCCCCTCCTGGCAGGTGGACGGGATGGACCCCCTCGCCGTGCACCTCGCGACCCAGGAGGCGCTCGAGCGGATGCGCGCGGGCGAGGGCCCCGCGATCATCGAGGCCGAGGTCTACCGCTTCTTCCACCAGAACGGCCCCTTCCCCGGCAGCGCGTTCGGCTACCGCAGCAAGGACGAGGAGCAGGAATGGCGGCGGCGCGACCCGCTGCAGCGGGTGGCCGACGAGATGCAGCGGCTCGGCCGCATCGACGAGGAGGGCGTCGCCGCCGTCCGCGCCCAGGCCGTGGATGCGATGCGCGGCATCGTCGAGGCGCTCGTCGAACCCGACCCGGAGTCGAAGACCGGCGCCCGCCGCATCCGCCCCGAGCTCTGGCCCGACCCCGCCTTCGTGGACGTCGGCATCCGCTCCTCGGGCGAGGAGCTCGAGCCGCTGCGCGCGGCCGAGCCCGCCGAGGCCCAGGAGTGGCGCGACATCGCGTTCGTCGACGCCGTGGCCGAGGTCATGGGCGAGCGGATGGCGGCGGACGACCGCATCGTCGTGATGGGCGAGGACGTCCAGCACCTCGGCGGCGGCACGAACGGCGCCACCAAGGGCCTCGTGGACCGGTTCGGCGCGGAGCGCGTCATCGGCACCCCCATCAGCGAGAACGGCTTCTTCGGCCTCGCCACCGGCATCGCGCTCGACGGGCGCTACCGCCCAGTGGTGGAGTTCATGTACGCCGACTTCATGTGGGTGGCCGCCGATCAGGTGTTCAACCAGGCCGGCAAGATCCGCCACATGTTCGGCGGCGAGAGCGACGTGCCGCTCGTGCTCCGCTCCAAGGTCGCGATGGGCTCGGGCTACGGCTCGCAGCACCTCATGGACCCGGCCGGCATCTACGCCGCGCACCCGGGCTGGCGCATCGTCGCCGCCTCCACGGCGGCCGACTACGTGGGCCTCATGAACGCGGCGCTCGCGCTGAACGACCCGGTGCTCGTGATCGAGCACGTGGACCTCTACGGCAAGAAGGACAGCGTGCCCGCGGGCGGGCTCGACTACGTCATCCCGCCCGGCAGCGCCGCGGTGCGCCGCGAGGGCTCGGAAGCCACCGTCCTCACGTACCTGTCGATGGTCGACCGCTCCCTCGAGGCCGTGGAGCGGACGGGCGTGGACGCCGAGGTCGTCGACCTGCGCTGGCTCGACCGCGCCTCCCTCGACTGGGACACCATCGGCGAGTCGATCCGCAAGACCGGCAACGTGCTGATCGTCGAGCAGGGCGCGCGCGGCACGTCCTACGGCGCGTGGCTCGCCGACGAGATCCAGCGCCGCTACTTCGACTACCTCGATCAGCCGATCGAGCGGGTCACCGGCGGCGAGGCCTCGCCGTCGATCTCGAAGGTGCTCGAGCGCGCCGCGATCGCCGGCACCGAAGAGGTCGTCGCGGGGCTCGAGCGCGTGCGCCAGGCCTGGGGAGGGAACTGATGTCGGAGCTCATCCGGATGCCGCAGCTCGCCGCGGGAGGCGAGGATGCGACGATCGTCGCCTGGCTCGTGCAGGCGGGCGACGCGATCGCCGTCGGCCGGCCGCTGGCCGAGATCGAGACGGAGAAGGCCGTCGTGGAGTACGAGGCCCAGCACGAGGGCGTCTTCGCCGGCGCCCTGGTCGAGGCCGGGTCGCCCATCCCCGTGGGCACCGGCATCGCGGTGATCGCCGCGGAGGGCGAGTCGACGGCGGACGCGCTGGCGGAGCACGCGCCGGTCGGGGCGGACGGCTCGGACGGTTCGGACCGACCGGACGGGTCGGGCCGACCGGACGCCGACTCGGCGCCCGAGGCGGATGCGCCCGCGCCCGAGCGCCCCGCGGATGCGCCCGCACCCGAGCGCGCGGCGACCCCGGCCGGGGCCGCGACGGACGCCGCCGCGTCTGCCGCCGCCGCGTCTGCCGCCGGCGCGCGCATCTTCTCGAGTCCGCTCGCGCGCAAGCTCGCGAAGGAGGCGGGCGTCGACGTCGCCGAGCTGACCGGCACCGGCCCGAACGGCCGCATCGTGCGCCGCGATATCGAGCGCCACCTCGCGGAGGGGCCCGCGAGCGCCTCCGTCCCGGCCGCTCCCGCCGCCGGGCACGCCCTCACCGAGTCCGCCCCCTCCGAATCCGCCCCTGCGGATCCGGCCCCCACGGGCCAGGCCGCCGCGGGGCCGGCCGCCACGGGGCCGGCCGCCGTGTCGGGCGCACCGGCGCCGGGCACAGACCGGCCGCACGAGGACATCCCGCACACCGGCATGCGCCGCGCGATCGCCCGGCGGCTCACCGAGAGCAAGTCGAGCGTGCCGCACTTCTACCTGAAGGCCGACCTTCGGGTCGGCGCGCTGCTGGATCTGCGCGCGCGGCTCAACGAGGTCTCGCCGGTGAAGATCTCGGTGAACGACCTCGTCGTGAAGGCGGCAGCCGCCGCCTTCGTCGAGGTGCCCGAGGCGAACTCCATCTGGACCGACACGGCCGTGCGCCGCTTCGAGGCCGTCGACATCGCGGTCGCCGTGTCCGTGCCGAACGGGCTCGTGACCCCGGTGGTGCGGGACGTGCAGCGCAAGTCGCTCTCGGCGCTGAGCGCGGAGATCCGCGAGCTCGCCGGGCGCGGCCGCGAGGGCCGGCTCAAGCAGCACGAGCTCGAGGGCGGTTCGTTCTCGGTGTCGAACCTCGGCATGTACGGCACGGAGGAGTTCTCGGCCATCCTCAACCCGCCGCAGTCGGGCATCCTCGCCGTCGGCGCGGCCGCCGACCGGCCGGTCGTGGGCGAGGGCGGCGCGCTCGAGGTCGCGAAGGTCATGACCGTGACCCTCTCGGCCGATCACCGCGTGCTCGACGGGGCGCTCGCCGCCCAGTGGCTCGCGGCGTTCGTGCGCCGCATCGAGGAGCCCATGTCGCTGCTGGTGTAGCGACCGCCTGCCTGTCGGGGACGAATGGCCCGGCGGAACCCTCATCCGGTTCCGCGGGGCCATTCGTCGCTTTCCGGGTTCTTCGCAAGCCCCGACCGTCGCTCCGCCCCCGATCGGACAGTTGGCCGTTCGCCTGCACAGTGTCAGAAGCCGATAAATAAAAAAACTAAATACCAACGGAGGGACGCCGCTGACGTGATCCGCAACCATCAGCCCAGTCCGTTCAACCCCGGATACGGACGCAAACCCGCGGTATTCGGCGGGCATCGGCAGGCGATCAGCGAACTCTCCGCCGTCTTCGAGACCCTGGATTTCGGAGAAAACCAGTCGGTTCTCGTCTCAGGACTTCGCGGAGCCGGCAAGACGGCCATGCTGTCGCTGCTCCAGGACCATGCTATGGGACACGGCTGGCTCGTCATCAGCGATGATGCGAGCCGTGGCCTCATGGACCGAGTGATGAAGTCGACGATTCCCAGGATCCGCAATGCCTTGTCCGAACCCGCGCACAACCGGCTGTCCTCGTTCAGCATCGGGCAGTTCGGAGTCTCGTGGGAGCAGGCTGGAGCCGCACGGGAAGCCGCGCCTCTGCTTCGGCACGACCTGAAAGCGCTCTCGGATGCGCTCGAAGGCCGCGGAGGTCTGCTGATCACGATCGATGAGGTCTCTTCCGGCAGGACACGGTTGCGAGAGCTGTCGCGTTTCGCTCTCGAAATCCAGCATGCCCTCACCTCAGGAGCGAACATCATGGTCGTCTTCGCAGGCATCCAAGTCGACCTCAACGAGCTCTTGAAGCACGAGCACAACACGTTTCTGCGCCGCTCGCGCCGGCTCGACTTCCGTCGCCTCACCCCGGATGAGACGAGGTATGTGATCGCCGAGACCACCAGCCTCGGCGGACGGTCCGTGGCACCGGCGGCACTCGACCATCTGACCTCGATCTCACAGGGCTACCCCTACCTCATCCAGTTGGTAGGCGACTACGCATGGCGCCGCACACCCGACGCCCCCGTCATCTCGATCGAGGATGCCGACTACGCTTTGGAGCGCGGGATCAAGGCTGTGCAGGACCGCGTCATCAGCAGGGTCTACGACGATCTGTCCGAGAGGGACAAGGACTTCCTCAGAGCGATGGCGCAGGACGAAGGCCGGACGCGCATCGCGGACCTCAAGGCGCGGATGGACGCCTATGACCAGTACGTGCAGGTGTACAAGCGGCGGCTCATCGACACGGGCTATGTGCAGAGCGCGGGTCACGGCTATGTCGAGTTCTCGCTCCCGTATCTCGACCAGTACATCAAGTCGCTGATCGACGAGGAAGCTCGCGGGAGCAGACCCCCAGCCGACCCCTGGGGCGATTTTCCGCCGCCTCGGATCTGAGCACGGCGGCCCGTCCCGCGCCGAGACGCTCAGCACGAAGGGCCGGTCGATGTGCGGGAACGTCAACCATTACGCGAACTTCCACCGATGCCGGGCGAATGCACCGACCTGCGAGAATGGCGAACATGCGAGCGGCCGTGCGGTGGATGGAGCGGCATCAGGTCGCCCTGTACCTGCTCGCCCTCCTCGTCGGCGGGCTCGCGGGCGCGCTGCTGCCGGGGCTGGCCGCGCCGGCAGGATTCGCCGTCACGCCGGTGCTCGGGCTCCTGCTCTACGCGACGTTCCTCGGCGTGCCCTTCGCCGAGATCCGCGGCGCGTTCCGCGACCGGCGATTCCTCGGCGCGGTGCTGCTCGTGAACTTCGCGGCCGCGCCGCTCGTCGTCTGGCCGCTCTCGAGGATCGTGGCCCACGAGCAGGCGCTGCTCGTCGGCGTGCTGTTCGTGCTGCTCACCCCCTGCGTCGACTACGTGATCGTGTTCACCGGCCTCGCCGGCGGTGCGAGCGCCCTGCTGCTCGCGGCCGCGCCGCTGCTCATGCTCGCGCAGATGCTCCTGCTGCCGGTCTACCTCTGGCTGTTCCTGGGCCCCGGATTCGTCGCGGCGGTGGACCTCGCGCCCTTCGCCGAGGCGTTCGCCGCGCTGATCCTGCTGCCCCTGCTCGCGGCGTGGCTCACGCAGCTGGCCGCGCGCCGAAGCCGGGCCGGCCGCGCGCTGCGCTCGGCGGGCCTCGGGGCGATGGTGCCGCTCATGATGCTCACGCTCGCGGCCGTCGTCGCCTCGCAGATCGGCGGCGTGGGGCGCCAGCTCGGTTCGCTGCTGCTGGCGGTGCCCGTGTACCTGCTCTTCGCCGCCGCGATGACCGCGATCGGCGCCGGCGTCGCCCGGTGGACCCGGCTCGACGCGCCCGCCGCCCGGGCGACGGTCTTCAGCGGCGTCACGCGCAATTCGCTCGTGGTGCTGCCCCTCGTGCTCGCGCTGCCGAGCGCCTTCGACCTCGCCCCGCTCGCGGTGGTGACGCAGACCCTCGTCGAGCTGCTGATCATGGTGCTGTTCGTGCGACTCGTCCCGCGCCTGATCCGCGATCGCTGACGGACGCGGCCGGAGACGCGCGGGCCCGTATGGAGCCGCGCGGACGCGCGGCGCTAGCCGATCGTCCGGTCCCGGCCGGAGAGGTAGCCGAAGCCGATGAGCACCGCCTCGACCGCGAGGAGCAGGAGCAGCGCGGGCGTCCAGGAGCCGGTGGCGTCATGGATGGCGCCGAAGGCCACGGGGCCGGCGGCCGCGAAGAGGTAGCCGATCGACTGCGCCATCCCGGAGAGCGAGGCGGCCTGCGCGTGGTGCGCGCTCCGGAGGCCGAGGAAGGAGAGCGCCAGCACGATGCTCGCGCCGCCCGCGACGCCGCCGATGCTCGCCCACACCGCTGATGCGCCGGGCGCGAGGAGCACGCCGAGCGTGGCGATCAGGTAGACCGTCGGGACGAGCACGCCGAGCGCCCGCTGATCGCGCAGCCTGCCGATGGCCGTCGAGCACGCCAGGCTGCCCGCGATGGCGCAGGCGTTGTAGAGGAACTGGTGCGCGCCCGCCACCGCCTCGTCGATCCCGGCGGAGGCCTCGATCGCAGGCAGCCAGGTGATGAAGACGTAGAAGAGCACCGACTGCAGCCCCATGAAGGCGGTGACCTGCCAGCCGAGCGCGCTGCCCCAGGGCGAGCGGACGGCCTGCGCGACCGGGCCGGTGCCCCCGGCCGCCTCCGCGCGCGGCGCCCGGCTCCCGCCGGGACGCACGGGCCCGCGCCGCAGCTGCGGCAGGAGCACGCCGAGGGCGATGAGCGCGAGGCCCGCCCACATCCCCAACGGCAGCCGCCAGCCGAGGGAGGTCGCTCCCGCCACCGGCACCGCGACGCCCGCCGCGATGGCCGCGAACGCCGACTGCACCGCCGAATAGGCGCCCGTGATCTGGCCGATCCGCCGCGGGAAGTCGCGCTTGACGAGCGCCGGGAGCACGACGTTGAGCACCGCGATCGCGATGCCGATCAGCGCCGTGCCGACCCACAGCAGCGCGAGCGGCGGCGTCGAGCGCACGACGAGGCCGACGGCCAGCACCGCCAGGCCGAGCCCGATGGCCCGCTCCAGGCCGATCCGGTGCGCGAGGCGCGGGGCGATGGGCGAGACCGCCGCGAAGGCGAGCAGCGGCAGGCTCACCAGCACGGACGCCGCCACCGAGGAGAGGCCGAGCGCCGCCTCGATGCCGGGCAGCACGGGTCCGACGGTGGTGATCGCCGCCCGCAGGTTGCCCGCGACCAGCAGCAGCCCGGCGACGACGAGTGCGGTGGGAACCGGACGCATGCCGTTCGGAGAGTGCTCCCGCATGCCTTCGCCCTTCCCTCGGAGGATTCGAGAAATACCCCGCTGATCGGGGAATCCTTCCATCGGGAGAATCTAGCAGAGTCCGCGTCGCGCGGCACGTCGGCCGGGTGCCGCCGGAACGTCCCCGAGCCCGTGAGCCGGCGCCCCGCCGCACCCGATAGGCTGGGACGGATCTGGTCTCGAGCGCAGGGAGGCGGAACGATGTCGAGGGTCACGTCGCGTCGTCGCGCCGTGCTCGTGCGCGCGGATTCCGGCGCGAGACCGGTGCGCGAGACGCTCGCGGGCGAGGAGCCGCTCGAGATCCGCGTGAACGGGCGGCCGCTGGCCGTCACGATGCGCACCCCGGGCCACGACTTCGACCTCGTGGCCGGCAACCTCGTCTCCGAGGGTTTCCTCGCCGATGCGCGGGCGCTCGCGACCATGCGCTACTGCGCGGGCAAGGACGAGCGGGGCGAGCAGACCTTCAACGTGATCGACGCCGCCGTGCTCGGCCTCGATCCAGACTCCATCGCCGAGCGGCGAGTCGTCACCACGAGTGCCTGCGGGGTCTGCGGCACCACGTCGATCGACGAGGTGCGGCGGCAGTCCCGCTTCCCCGCCGAGCCCTCGGGGAGCATCGACGTGGATGCGCTGCTCGCGCTGCCCGACCGCCTCCGCGAGGCCCAGGCGCTGTTCGACTCCACCGGCGGCCTCCACGCCGCGGGCCTGTTCGCCCTCGACGGCGAGCTCCTGTGCGCCCGCGAGGACGTGGGCCGGCACAACGCCGTGGACAAGGTCGTCGGCTGGGCGCTCCGCGAGCACCGCCTCCCGCTGCGCGACACCGTGCTGCAGGTGTCCGGCCGCGCGTCCTTCGAGCTCGTGCAGAAGTGCCACCTCGCGGGCATCCCGATCATGTCCGCCGTCAGCGCGCCCTCCTCGCTCGCCGCCGACCTCGCCGACGAGGTCGGCATCACCCTCGCGGGGTTCAGCCGGGGCGACCGCGTGACGATCTACACCCATCCCGACCGCGTCGGGGCCACCCCATCCGCCGTCAGCCGAGGAGCCGCATCGTGAAGCGCTACAAGTCGCCGGTCCAGGACATCAACGAGGACGATCTCGAGGTCGGCAAGCCGAAGCAGGCGGCAGCGGGCGTCAAGGGCGTGACCGTCGCCTTCCAACGCGGTCTCGAGCAGGGCGGCCTCGCACGCACGGCCCGCTCGATGCTCCGCATCAACCAGCGCGGCGGCTTCGACTGCCCCGGCTGCGCCTGGCCCGAGCCCAACGGGCGCCGCAAGACCGCGGAGTTCTGCGAGAACGGCGCGAAGGCCTTCGCCGAGGAGAACACCAAGCGCCGGGCCGACCGGGCGTTCTGGGCCGAGTACTCGATCGCGGACCTCGCGGACAGGACCGAGTACTGGCTGGGCCAGCAGGGGCGCATCACCGAGCCGATGATCATCCGGCCCGGCGAGACGCACTACTCCCCCATCCCCTGGCAGGAGGCCTTCGAGCTCATCGGCGAGCGCATCCGCGCCACCACCCCCGACCGCTGCGTGTTCTACACCTCGGGCCGCACGGCGAACGAGACGGCCTTCATGTACCAGCTCTTCGCCCGCTCCGTCGGCACGAACAACCTGCCCGACTGCTCGAACATGTGCCACGAGTCCTCCGGCAGCGCCCTCAACCCCACGATCGGCGTGGGCAAGGGCACCGTCGACCTCGAGGACATCCACCGGGCGAAGCTCGTGCTCGTGGTCGGCCAGAACCCCGGCACCAACCACCCGCGCATGCTCTCGGCCCTCGCCGAGTGCCGCGAGAACGGCGGCCGGGTCGTCTCGGTCAACCCGCTGCCCGAGACGGGCCTCATGAACTTCAAGGACCCGCAGACGCCGCGCGGGGTCGTGGGCAAGGGCGTGCGCATCTCGGACGAGTTCCTGCAGGTCAGGGTCGGCGGGGATCTCGCGCTCTTCCAGGCCTTCGGCCACCTCCTGCTCTCATTCGAGGAGGCGGCACCCGGCACCATCGTGGACCGCGAGTTCGTCGAGACCCGCACCGAGCACTTCGAGGCCTACCGCGAGGCGCGGCGGACGATCGACTGGGACGAGACCGAGCGCGCCACGGGCCTCGGCCGAGACGAGATCGCGAAGGTCGCGCGGATGCTCGCGGACTCCGACGCGACGATCATCTGCTGGGCGCTCGGCGTCACGCAGCAGCCGCACTCGGTCGACACGCTGCGCGAGTTCGTGAACATCCTGCTGCTGCAGGGCAACTTCGGCAAGCCCGGCGCCGGCGCGTGCCCCGTGCGCGGCCACTCGAACGTGCAGGGCGACCGCACGATGGGCATCTGGGAGAAGCCCGCGCCCTGGCTGCTCGACGCCATCGACGAGGAGTTCGGCATCGCCTCGCCGCGCGAGCACGGCTACGACTCGACCGACTCCATCGCCGCGTTCGAGAATGACGAGGTCGACGTCTTCGTCTCGATGGGCGGCAACTTCGCGAGCGCGAACGCCGAGACCGAGCGGCTCGAGGCGGGGATGCAGCGGGCGGGCCTCACGGTCCACATCTCGACCAAGCCGAACCGCTCGCACGTCGTGCACGGCAGGACCTCGATCATCCTGCCCACGCTGGGCCGCACCGACATCGACGACAAGCATCCCGGCGGCGCCCAGTTCCTCTCCGTCGAGGACTCGATGTCGATGGTCCACTCCACGCAAGGGCGCCTCAAGCCCGTGTCCCCGCACCTGCTCGCCGAGCCCGTCATCGTCGCGCGCATGGCCGAGGCGACCTTCGGCCCCGACCACGTGATCGACTGGCGCGCGATGGCCGACGACTACGACGTCATCCGCGACCGCATCTCGCGCACGCTGCCCGGATTCGAGGACTTCAACCGCCGCGTGCGGCAGCGCAACGGATTCCAGCTGCCGAGCCCGCCGCGCGATACCCGCACCTTCGCGACGCCCACGAAGCGCGCGCAGTTCACCGTGAGTCCGCTCGAGTACCTGGAGGCGCCCGAGGGCTACCTCATCCTGCAGACCATGCGCTCGCACGACCAGTACAACACCACGTTCTACGGGCTCGACGACCGCTACCGGGGCATCAAGAACGGCCGGCGGGTCATCCTCGTGCACCCGGACGACCTCGCCGCGCTCGGCTTCGAGGATCGCGAGCTCGTGGACGTGGTGAGCGTGTTCCGCGGCGAGGAGCGGCGGGCGGATGCGTTCCGCCTCGTCTCCTACCCCACGGCGCGCGGCTGCGCGGCCGCCTAC
The DNA here is from genome assembly GCF_900163695.1 of Gulosibacter sp. 10. Classification (GTDB taxonomy): domain Bacteria; phylum Actinomycetota; class Actinomycetes; order Actinomycetales; family Microbacteriaceae; genus Gulosibacter. Next base: position 35,076 of record NZ_FUIC01000051.1, on the reverse strand, counting down.
TTCCCGGAGGCGAACGCGCTCGTGCACCGGGACCTCAAGGCGCGGGAGTCGAACACCCCCGGGTTCAAGGCGATCACGGTGCGCTTCGAGCGGGTGCACGCGCCGCAGATGTCCTAGGGTCGGGTCCGGGCCGCTCCTCGCCGGCGCGCGGCGCGTGGCGCGTGGCGAGCCCGGATCCCGACGCTCGACGCCCTATCCTGCACTCGGCGCCCTGCCCTGCACTCGGCGCCCTGCCCTGCACTCGGCGCCCTGCCCTGCACTCGGCGCCCTGCCCTGCACTCGGCGCCCTGCCCTGCACTCGGCGCCCTGCCCTGCACTCGGCGCCCTGCCCTGCACCGGGCGTCCCGCCCGTCCTGCCCTACGCCGAGTCCGGGATGAATAGCCGCCGCATCCCCATACTCGGCGCCGCGCCGCCATGCGCCCCATCCCGGCTTCTGTCGCTTACCTTGCAGCGGGCTCACCGGCGCCCCCGCCCGTAGCCCTCGCCCCCTGGGCACGCCGGCCGAGTCCCTGCAGCCACCGCATGCGGCGGATCGCGGACGGCGATGCGACGAATAGCCGCGGCATCCACCGTTGCTCCGCCGCGCAGCCATGCATCCCCATCCGGCCATCCCGCGCTCCCAGAGTGCAGGGCAGGGTGGTTTCCCGACGCCCGTCCATCCCCATTCGGCCGTCTCGACACGCCCTAATGCGCCGCCCTCCCTGTCCGGCCTGCGCCATCGCCGAAGAACGCCTGCCGCAGGCTGTTCGGCACACACGGCGGAGAGGCTCGGGAGGGCGGCATGCCGCAGCGCACCGGGGTGGACTGTTCGGCGCGCACGGCGGAGGGGCTCGCCGCAACCGTCAGGCCGCGAGCGGGCCGAGGTGCTCCCGCCGCCGGATGAGGGCGAGGACATCGCGGCCCACCTCGTCCAGCCCGTGCATCGCCTCGGCGTAGGTGAGCCGCAGCACCCGGTATCCCATCCGCAACAGCATCCGGTCCCGGGCGCGGTCCTTCGCGTAGGCCGAGGGATCGGTGTGATGCATCCGGCTGTCGATCTCCACGATGAGGCGGTCGCCGATGAGGAAGTCCACCCGGCAGCCGCGGCAGATCCGCGCCTGGGCCCGGAACCGGATGCCGTGGGCGACGAGCCAGAGGCGGAAGCAGGTCTCGGTGCCGGATTCCGCCGTCCCGGCGACCCGCGACAGCACCTCGCCGCCCTTGTAGCCGGCGCGTTCCGCGACCCGGCGGAGCAGACCCCACGTGATCCTCCGCGTGTGCAGCGCCGAATCCGCGAGGATCACCGCCGTATCCCGCGGACGGCTCAGCATCGCGGCGAGCAGCGCGGTGGGCGCCTCGTCGACCGCGCGGACCACCGGCAGGTCCCTCGAGCGCGGCAGCGCATACGGCTCGATCGCCGCGGGTTCCCCTCCGGGTGGCGCCGGGATCGTCAGCCGCGCGACCCGCGCCCGTTCGCGCGCTCGCACCTGGAACGGCTCGCCCGCCGGGATCCAGAGCCCGTGCCTCGCGAGAGCCGCCGAGCCGCTCATCGCGCCGCCCGCCGCGACCGCGCATCGGACATCCTGCTCGACATCGGGCCGGGCGTACCACCCCGGCCGCAGCCTGATCAGCGTCCCGGTCTCGGCCCACCGGCGAAGGTCGTGGCGGGTCGCGCCGAGGCCGCGGAGCTGCGCCGTCGTCGCCACGCCGTCGTGCTCGGCGAGATGTCGGTCGAAGCGTCGGTCCATGGCACCAGTCGACCCGAATCGGGCCATCTTTTCCCGGCGCCGGCTTCGGCCTGTGGAGGACTGCGCATCCCCAGCCGCAGGGGCGAACGCGCGGCAGTCGTTCCCGCGTGTACGATCCGGGCTGCCGGTCCGCCCGCGCCGGGTTGTATGGCCGACGCATCCGAGTATTCGACTCGGCGAGGCTATTCGTCCCGGTCGAGCATGCACCTGGCGTTCAGACCTCGAAGGATGCCGCGACGAGGCGGCCCGTGTCCACGCAGTCCGCCGGCGAATTCGGGTCCCTGCTCCTGTTCGGCTCAGTCGCCGCCACCGCCGCCGTCTCCGCCACCGCCGTCTCCTCCGCCGTCGCCGCCGAGGCCGCCGTCCCCATTGCTGTCGGCGCCGCTGCTCTCGAGGCTGTCCGAGAAGCTGTCCAGGGAGCCGCCGAACGACCCGAGGCCCGTGTCGGGCAACCCGCCGTCGGCGCCCGTGCACCAGTTGGGCTCGCCCTGCCCCGCGGCGAGCGAGAGCCCGCGCACCAGGTCGCCCCATTCGGCGAGGATGCCGAACACCGCCGCGTAGGGCAGGAGCCGCTCGTACAGGTGGAGCAGCTGCCCGGCCGAGTGCGGATCGCGATGCGCCGTGGCCGGGGCCTGCAGCATGCGCAGCCGGTCGACCTCGGCGATCGTCATGAACATCCGCAGTCCCTCCAGGTGCTCGAGCACGGCCCTGCCGTGCTCGGTGGGGCGCCGCGCCCCGTGAATGCGCCGGATCCCGAGCAGCTGCAGCGCGCCGGCCGCCCAGCAGAGCAGTGCGAGGAGCACGTCGAACGGCTCGGGCAGATTGCGGATGATCCACAGGCCGAGGGGGACGTTGCCGCCGAGCGCCAGCACCGCCATGAAGACCGGGAAGAGCATCATGACGCCCGTGTTCGCTGAGCTCGACATGGTCGGGTCCTCGCGGATGTCCCGCACGAGCGTCCGCAGCCGTCGTCTCGTCGCCTGGTCGACGCGGTCGAGTTCGACGAGTGGTGCGGACGGGGAGGGGAAGAACGTGGTGAGCACCGTCCCGGCCTGGCCGGGCAGGCCGTGCGGGAGGGGATGCGCGAGCTCGATCCCCCACCGGGTGCCGCGGCCGGCGCCCCGGGTGAGCGCCACGATCCGGATCGCGCCCAGCACCGCGAGCTCGAGCAGCTCGCCCGCGACGCCGTGCCGGCCCTTCGGGAGCAGTGTGGCCGCCTGCAGGGGCGAGACGCCCTCGGGCGGCTCGTAGCGCGGATAGATCGCGCGGTCCTTCACCGAGAACGCGCGCGTCCGCTGATGCAGATAGACGATGAAGACGGCGATCTGCACTGCCGAGAGGAGCACCGCGGCGATGGCGGCGATCACGAGGAGCGTCGAGTCGACATAGCTGGGCACGGGGTTCCGCCTTCGTGTCGTTCGGCCGAGTCGCCTGATTCTACGAGCCGGCGATGGCCTCGCGCCGGGCGTGCCGGACGGGTTGGGCGTGCCGGGTGCACCGGGCGAGACCTGCGGAGCGAGACGGGATCGATAGAGGAACCAGACGACCGGACAGCGGGGGCGCGGGAGAGAAGGAGGCTGCGGGAGTTGGACAGGGTTTCGGGGATTGGACAGAGTTTCGGGGATTGGGATAGAGCCGCGGGAAAGGAACTAGGGCTGCGCGGATGGGGCGGGGCTGCGCGGATGGGGCGGATGGCCGGGCAAAGCAGCTCTCCGCGTCGGCAAGGCTATTCGCCCCGAACCGGCAGACGCCCCCGAACCAGCAGACTGCCCATCCACCGGCCGCGCCGCAGACCAGAACACTCCCAACCCGAACAGCGACGAATAGCCCCGCGAAGCACACATCTGAGCCCGCGAGGCTATTCGCCCCGAACCGGCAGGCTGCCCCCGAACCAGCAGACCACCAATCCACCGGCTGCCCCGCAGACCAGAACACTCCCAACCCGAACAGCGACGAATAGCCCCGCGAACCATGCATCTGAGCCGGCAAGGCTATTCGTCCCGAACCGGCAGGCCCTCGAACCGGCAGGCCCTCGAACCGGCAGACCGCCCCGGACCGGCAGCTGACCGGTTCAGCGGCTTAGCTACTCAGCCGCTCATCCGGCTCCGGGGCAGCGGGCCGGATCCGACCGCCGAGCACCGAGACCCGCACGGGCGTCCCGGAGGCGGGCGCCGCATCCGCCGGAACCCTGGCGAGCAGCCCGCTCTCGAGCCGCGCCAGCACGGCCGAGCCGTCGCCGACGAGCGACTCGACGCGATCCTCGGCTCCCGGAGCCCCAGCCCGCGCCTCCGAAACACCAGTGGCACCGGGGGTACCGGGAATGCCAGGAACACCGACAGCCATCCCAGCCCTGTCTCGATCCTCTTCGCCGGCGGCCTCCTCGAGCCGCACCTCATCCGGCCGCACCAGCAGCAGCGCCGCATCGCCCGGTTCGAGCCCAGGTTCGGCCACCGGCCCGCGCCTCGGCCCGGAGTCGACACCGTGCCCCAGTCCGGCCTCGGAACCCGTGCCAGGTTCGGCCGCCGATCCCGACTCGGCCCCCGATCCCGGCCCCGGCCCGACTCCATCCCCACCCGCACCTCGCAGCGGGATGCGCACCCCCGTGCCGGTCGCGAAGCAGCCCGCCTCGATCGTCCCCGTCAGCCGCGCGAGCCCGGCGAAGGACGCGGCGAAGCGGCCGGCCGGGGCCCGCGCGAGGTCGCGGGTGCCGAGCGACTCGACCACGCGGCCGCGTTCGAGCACGAGCGCCCGCTCCGCGAGCCGGAGCGCGTCGACGAGGTCGTGCGTGACGAGCAGCAGCGAGAGCCCCCGCGCCTCGACCTGCGCGGCAATGAGCTCGCGCACCTGCACCGTCGCGTCCACGTCGAGCGCGGCGAAGGGCTCGTCGAGGACGAGCAGCCCCGGATCGGTCGCGAGCGCCCGGGCGAGCGCCACCCGCTGCCGCTCGCCGCCCGAGAGCGTGGCCGGTCGCGCATCCGCGAGATGCTCCGCCTGCACCTCGCGCAGCAGCTCGAGCGCACAGGCCCGAGCGTCCGGGCGGCGGGCGCCGGCCGAGCGCGGGCCGAAGGCGACGTTGTCGAGCACCCTCAGGTGCGGGAAGAGCAGACCGTCCTGCGCGAGGAAGCCGATGCCGCGATCCTCGATCCGGGTGCCGCGCAGCGCCCTGCCGCCGAGCTCGAGGGTGCTCTCGGGCGACAGCTCCGCGAGCCCGGCGATGCCCGCGAGCAGCGTCGACTTGCCCGAGCCGTTAGGGCCGATCACCGCGAGCCGCTCCCCGGCGCCCAGCGCGAGCTCCACATCCAGGGCGAACCCTCCCCGGCGCACGATCGCCCGGCCGGCCAGCGTCGGGTCCGCACCTCCGCCGGATGCCGTCGCCGTCGATGCCCGTGCGCCCGGCGCGCCGTCCTCCCGGGTCCTCCCGCTCATACGCCCTGCACCCGCCATCCGCGGACGGCGATGAGCACGGCCACGGCCGAGGCAACCAGGATCACCGCGAGCGCGTAGGCCTGCTCGGGCCCGCCGACCGCGCCGTTGAACACCGAGTAGATCGCGAGCGGCATCGTGCGGGTGACCCCTTCGACATTCCCCGCGAACAGGGCCGTGGCGCCGAACTCAGCGAGCGCGCGGGAGAAGCTCATGGTGGCCCCGGCGAGGATGGCCGGCCGGATGAGCGGCAGCGTGACCCGGGCGAACACGCCGCCGCGCCCAGCACCCAGGGTGCGCGCGACCGGCTCGAGCCGGGGGTCGATGGCGCGCACGGCCTGCTCGACCGAGATCACGAGGAAGGGCAGCGCCACGAAGGTCTGCGCGATCACCACGGCCGGTGTCGTGAACGGCAGCGCGATGCCGAGCGAGGCGAGCAGCCCGCCGACCGCGCCGGTGCGGCCGAACAGCGAGAGCAGCGCGAGGCCGCCCACGAGCGGGGGCATGAGCAGCGGCACGAGCACGAGTGCCCGGCCGAGGCTCGCGGGACGCGGCCGGGCTCGGGCGAGCGCCGTGCCGAGCGGCACGCCGAGCAGGATGCAGGCGATGGTCGCGATGAGCGCGGTGCCGAAGGAGAGCCCGAGCGCGCCGAGCACGGTCGGCGAGGCGAGGATGCCCGGGAACTCGACCCAGTCGACGCGCAGCAGCAGCGCCGCGAGCGGGGCGATGATCGCGAGCAGCGCGAGCCCCGCGAGCACGGCGACGGGCCAGGGCGTACCGCCCCGGTGGAGGCTGCGCGCGGGGGTCACGGCACGATCAGGCCGGCCTCTTCGAGCACCTCGCGCCCCGCCTCGGAGCGGACGTACTCGACGAAGGCGGTGGCGGCGGGGCTGTCGCCGAGCGCGGTGATCGGGTAGCGGTTGACGACCTCGGCGGCCTGCTCGGGCTCGACGGCCTCCAGGTCGCCGCTCGAGGTCACCACGTCGCTGCGGTAGACGAGCGCCGCGTCCACCTCGCCGAGCTCCGCCTTGGCGAGTACCGAGGACACGCTCGTCTCCTCGGTGGCGCCGGCGATCTCGACCCCCGCGAGGCCGAGCAGCTCCTCGGTCGCGGCGCCGCAGGGTACCTCGACCGCGCAGATCGCGATGCGCAGGTCCTCGGCCTCGAGGTCCTCGAGCCCCTGGATGTCGTGCGGGTTGCCCGGCTGCACCGCGATGACGAGCGTGTTCTCGGCGAAGATCGAGAAGTCGGTCTCGACCCCTGCCTCCTCGAGCGGCGCCGCGCTCGGTTCGCTCGCGAGCGCGAGGACATCGGCGGGCGCGCCCTCGATCACCTGCTGCACGAGGTCCTGCGAGCCGGCCGTCACGAGCGGTGCGACCTCGACGTCGGGATGCTCGGCAGAGAAGTCGTCGATGATCTGCGTGAACGCCTGATCGAGCGAGGCGGCGGCGAGGATGTGCAGGGTCTCGCCCTCGCCCCCGTCCTGCGCGCTGCACGCGCTCGTGCCGAGGAGCAGCGCCGCTCCCGAGGCGATGGCCAGTCCGCTGCGGATCGTCTTCATCGTGGTCCCTCTGTCGCGTCTTCGGAACATGCGGCGCGAAGCGCACGGCGGCCGCACCGTCGAGTCTATCCGGCCCGGGGCAGGGCCGAGACCGTGGCCGTCCCCCGCCGGGCGGCGCCCGCACGGGTTCCGATAGGTTGGTGCCATGCCGTCCAGCGCCCCGCAGCAGTCAGCCGGCCCTCTCGCGTCCGCGGAGCGGCGCGAGCGCCAGGCCCGCCACGAGCGGCTGCTCGGCTACGGCGCCCCGGGCCTCGCCCGCGCCGCGGCGGCGCGCGTGGTCGTGATCGGCGCGGGCGGGCTCGGCTGCCCCGCGCTGCAGCTGCTCGCCTCCTCCGGCATCGGCGCCCTCGACGTCGTCGACCACGACGAGGTCGAGCGCTCGAACCTCGCCCGGCAGATCCTCTTCCGCGAGGCCGACCTCGGGCTGCCCAAGGCCGAGGTCGCGGCGCGCGCCCTCGCCGGGCTCGGGCCCGGTGCCGAGGTCCGCCCGATGCGCGTCGTGCTCGACCGCGGCAATGCGGCGGCGCTGGTCGAGGGCGCGGATGCGGTGCTCGACACCACGGACCACTGGCCCACGCGGTTCGCCGTGGCCGACGCCTGCCGCGCGGCGGGCATCCCGCTCGTCTGGGGCAGCGTGCTCGGCTGGGACGGGATGCTCACGGTGCTCTCGGGCCGGCCCGGCGATCCGGGGCTGGACGATCTACTCGACCGCGATCGGCAGCTCGCGACGCCCGGCCCGGACTGCGCCGCCGCGGGCGTGTTCGCGCCGCTCGTGGGCGAGATCGGCGCGGCGATGGCCGGCGAGGCGCTCAAGCTCGTCACAGGCTCGGGTAAGCCGATGATCGGCGTCGTGCGGTCCTGGAACGCGCGCACGGGGCGGGTGCGCGAGATCCCGCTCGTCGCACGGGCGCGAACGGATGCACGGACGGATGCGAATGCGCACGCGCGTGCGAGGGCGGATGCGCGACCGGGACCGGACGCGCACCCCTCGAGCATTCGCGACGCAGGGGATGGACACGCGCATCCGCCCACCCGGCCGGATGCGGACGCGCCGGGGCACGGGGCAGATCCCGCGCTGCCAGCCGCCACGCCGGCGGATCCCGCGCCGCCAGATTCCGCGCTGCCGGATCCCGAGCTGCCGGATCCCGAGCTGCCGGATTCCGCGCTGCCAGATCCCACGCTGCCAGATCGCACGTCACCGGATCCCACGCCTCCAGGTCTCGCGCTGCCCGCGGACGCCCTCATCGTCGATGTGCGCCCCGCGGCCCATCCCGAACTCGCGCTCGACCGCGAGGCCGCGCGCGTACCCCTCGAATCCATCGCCGAGGCGCTCGCCTCCGGCCGCGACCTGCCCGGACTCGATCTCTCGCGGCCGCTCCGAGTCGTGTGCGCGCAGGGCCCCCGCGCCCGGTACGCCGTCGGGTTGCTCCGCGAACTCGGAGCGGAGCGCGTCGAGGCGCTGCCCGGCGGGATCCCCGCGCTCGCGCCCCTGCTCGCCGGGTCCCCGCAGCCGCGCCCGGCGCCGGCCCCGGCTCAGGTCCCCTCCGGTCCTCGGAACCCCTCGGCTTCCCAGAGCCTCTTCGCTTCCCAGATCCCCTCCGAATCCCAGGCCCCGCCCGAGGCCCGGCCCGAACCCCCGCATCAGGAGTACGCATGATCCCCTTCGACGGCCAGCTCGCCGCGGTCATCGCCGCCGCCGAGCCCCTCGCCCCGAGGCGCGTGCCGCTCGCCGAGGCGCGCGGCCTCCGCCTCGCAGAGCGCGTCGTCTCGAGCGTGCCGCTGCCCGGCTTCGACAACTCCGCGATGGACGGCTTCGCCGTACGGCGCGAGGATGTGCTGGGCGCGGGCGAGGACGCCCCGGTCGAGCTGCGGGTGGTCGCCGACGTCCCCGCCGGCTCCGGCGCGAATCCGCCGCTCGGCCCGGGCGAGTGCGCGCGCGTCATGACCGGCTCGCCCGTGCCCGCGGACGCCGACGCGATCGTGCCTTTCGAGGCCACCGCGCAGGGCGTCGACGTGCGCGCCGAGGCCGCGTCGGCCGTCGCTGTGCTGGCCGAGCCGAAGCCCGGCGCCCACATCCGCCGCCGCGGCGAGGATGCGCCCGTCGGCGCGGTCGTCGCCGAACCGGGCGAGCGGCTGGGTGCCCGCGTGCTCGCGGGCATCGCCGCGGTCGGGGTCGCGGAGATCGCCGTACGCCCCCGCCCGCGGGTCGCGCTCATCGCGACCGGCGACGAGCTCGTGCGGCCGGGCGGGGAACTCGAGCACGGACGGCTCTACGACTCGAACACGACGCTCGTGCGCGGGCTCGTCGAGGAGGCCGACGCGGAGCTCGTCGGCGAGTTCCGCGCCGGCGACGGGGGCGGGGAGTTCGCGACCGCGGTGGAGCGCGCGGCTGGGCTCGCCGACGTGATCGTGACCACCGGCGGGGTGAGCGTCGGCGCCTTCGACGTGGTGCGGATCGAGCTCGAGGGCGCGGCGGATGCGACGGCCGGCGTCCGCTTCGACAAGGTCGCGATGCAGCCGGGCAAGCCGCAGGGCTTCGGCCGCCTCGCCTCGGGGGCCCTCGTCTTCGCGCTGCCCGGCAACCCCGTGAGCGTGTTCACCTCGTTCGAGGCGTTCGTGCGGCCCGCGCTCGGCGTGCTCCGCGGCGACGGCCCCGAGCCCCGCCGCGTCTCCGAGGCCGAGGCGGCGGAGGGCTGGCGGTGCCCTCCGGGCCGGTTGCAGTTCATGCCGGTACGATTCTCGGCACCGGGGCGTGTGGTCCCCGCCACCGCCGGCGGCTCGGGGTCGCACCTCGTGAGCCGCCTCGCGGCCGCCGAGGCCATCGCCCTCGTACCCGCCGAGGTCGACGCCGTCCGCGCGGGCGACCGACTGACGATCTGGGAGATCCTGCCATGACCGCATCCGACTTCACCCACCTCGACCGCTCGGGCCATGTGCGCATGGTCGACGTCACCGACAAGGAGCCGACCGTTCGCAGCGCCACCGCCCGCGGCTTCGTGCGCTGCTCGCCCCGGGTCGTGGAGGCGCTGGGCGACCGCGCCGTGCCGAAGGGCGACGTGTTCGCGGCCGCGCGCATCGCCGGCATCGCCGGCGCCAAGCGCACCGCCGAGCTGCTGCCGCTCGCGCACATCATCGGCGTGCACGGCGCGACCGTGGACCTCTCGCTCACCGCGGAGGGCGTGCAGCTGCGCGCCACCGTCCGCACCGCCGACCGCACCGGCGTCGAGATGGAGGCGCTCACCGCGGTATCCGTGGCGGCGCTCTCGATCGTCGACATGGTGAAGGGCATCGACAAGGGCGTCGCGATCGAGCGCATCGAGCTCGTCGAGAAGACGGGCGGCAAGTCCGGCATGTGGCGCCGCCCGAGCGACCAGTCCTCGCCGCTGACCGGTGCGATCCCCACCATCCCCGTCGAGGACTGAGCCGAGCATCGCCCGCCGCCGACCGCACCGACAAGGAGCCGCCATGAAATCCCTCCCCGAAGGCCTGCAGGAATGGGTCGACCGCTGCGCGCCCGCGCTCGGCCTCGACCCCGCCGACGTGCCGATCGCCGAGCTGCTCGGCATGACCGGCGTGGTCGCGCACGGCGTCGTGCGCCCCGCCGCGCCGGTCACCGCCTACCTGCTCGGCCTCGCGGTGGGCCGGGGCACGGTGCCCTCGGATGAGGCGGGGGATGCGGCGATCCGCGCCCTCGTCGCCTCGCTCGAGGCCGAACCCCTTCTCGCGGGCGAGGCGCGGCCGGACGGGGAATTGCGCGATGCGTGAGGTCCGGCTCTTCGCCGCGGCGGCGGATGCGGCCGGGCTCGAGGAGACGCGCGCCGAGGCCGGCACGGTCGAGGCGCTGCGCTCGGAGCTCGCCGAGCGCTTCGGGCCCGAGTTCGCGCACGTGCTCGAGCAGTGCTCCCTGCTCGCCGAGGGCAGGATGATCGACGCCGGGCCGCTGCCGCCCGGTCGGGTGGACGTGCTGCCGCCCTTCGCCGGCGGCTGAGCACGCCCGCCGGTCTCCGCGGTCCTGGCCTCCGCGGTTTCCAGGTCCCGGGCCCCGTGGATTCCAGGTCCCGGGCCCCGTGGTTTCCAGTCTTCGAGGTTTCCGGGTCCCGGCCTCCGCGGTTTCCGGTCTCCGCGGTTTTCAATCTCCGCGGTCCAGCGCCTCGGGCTACTCCCGGCGCCCGGATTGCGACGGATAGCCGGGCGAGCGCCCCATCCTCCTCGGCGGAGTCATGCGTCCCGATGCCGCAGCAGCCCGGCCGCACCGGACGACGGACCGCGCCGGACGACGCCGGCCCGGCTCCCAGCACGGCGGCCCGGTCCCTCCCGCGCTGGGACGAATAGCCCGCCGGAGCCCGCATCCGTCATCGCGGCGCCATGCGCCCCACAGCGGCCGCGCGTCGCGCGTGGAGACCCGCGCCAACCTCCCGGAGCCCCGACAGCAACACCGCGCCTCCAAACAGGCACCGCATCACGCCCCGGGAGCCCCGACCGCAGACACCACGCCTCCAAACGGGCACCGCGCCACACTCCGGGCCCCGGCGGACAGCCACCGCGCTGATAATGCAGACCCGCGCCCCCGCAAGCGTGCACCCCGCCCGCGGCCGGTCGGCTCCGGCTAGCCGCCGATCGCCGACATCGGGCGCTGCGGCTGCAGGAAGCCGGGCTCGTCGATGCCGTGCCCCGGCCGCTTCGCCGCGATCGAGCCGCGGATGATCCGCGCGATCGCCGCGTCCCGCCCCGGCTCGTCGAGCGCCTCGTCGCGCAGCACGGCGCGGAGGTCCGACTCCTCGCGGGCGAAGAGGCAGTTGCGGATCTGCCCGTCGGCGGTGAGCCGGACGCGATCGCAGGCCCCGCAGAACGGCGCCGTGACCGAGGCGATGACGCCGACCGTGGCCGGCCCGCCGTCCACGGCGAACACCTCGGCGGGCGAGGCGCCGCGCCCCGCGACCCGCTCGAGCGAGAACTCGCGCCGCAGCTCGGCGAGGATCTCCTCGCCCTCGACCATCGCGTCGCGCCGCCACGTGTGGCCCGCGTCGAGCGGCATCTGCTCGATGAACCGCAGCTCGGCCTCGTGCTCGACCGCGAAGCGCAGCAGGTCGCGCAGCTCGTCGTCGTTGACGCCGCGCATGGCCACCGCGTTGAGCTTGAGCGGCCGCAGCCCGCTGGCCCGCGCCGCCCGGATGCCCTCGAGCGCGTCGTCGAGGCGGTCGCGCCGCGTGAGGTCCCGGTACTTCTCGCGGTCGAGCGTGTCGATCGACACGTTGAGCCGCTCGAGCCCCGCGTCCACGAGGTCGTCCATCATCTTCGGCAGCGCGAGGCCGTTCGTGGTGATCGAGACGCGCATCCGCCCCGCCTCCGTCTCGATCGCCGCGAGCCGCCGCACCACCGTCACGACGTCGGGCCGCAGCAGGGGCTCGCCGCCGGTGAGGCGCATCTCGACGATGCCGAGCGAGGCCGAGACCTCGGCGACGCGCACGAGCTCGTCGGTGGTGAGCAGCGTGTCCTTCGGCAGCCACGGCACCCCGGTCACCGGCATGCAGTACGTGCAGCGCAGCGAGCACCGGTCGGTGAGCGAGATGCGCAGGTCCCGGTGCGCCCGCCCGTAGCGGTCGACGAGCGGCCCGTCCTGGGGCACCTCCGCCGGGGCCGGCTCCGCGGCGCGGATGAGGGGGATGCCGAGCGAGACCGCCATCAGGAGATCCCGACCCAGTGCGAGGCGCCGTCGGCGGTGCGCTGCCGCTTCCACACGGGCAGCTCGCGCTTCACGAGCTCCACCAGCTCGCGGCAGGCGTCGAAGGCCTCGGCCCGGTGCGGCGAGGAGACGAACGCGGCGATCGCCGCATCGCCCACCCGCAGGGCGCCGACGCGGTGCGTGACGGCGATCGTCAGCGCCGGCGCGTCGACGCGCCCGGCGAGCTCTCGCAGGCGCCGCCCGGCCTCGGGATGCGCGGAGTATTCGAGCAGCTCGACCGCGCCCTCCGCCTCGGGGTCGTGGTCGCGCACGACGCCCACGAAGGACGCGACGGCCCCGGCGTCGGGGCGGCTCACGGCCTCGAAGTGCCGCCCGATGTCGAGCGGCTCGTCGGCGAGGGCGGCGATCGCGACGCTCATCGGTCGACGACGCTCCCGCCGGCCGCCCGCACCTCGGCGAGCGCCGCGGCGCGCGACTCCTCGCCCACGGCGGAGGTGAGCCCGTCGAGCACGCGCACATCGAGGCCGGCCTCGAGGGCGTCGAGCGCGGAGGCGCGCACGCAGTGGTCGGTCGCGATGCCGACGACGTCGAGCTCGCGGATGCCGCGCTCGGCGAGCACCTCCGCGAGCCGCTGCCCGGATTCGGTCCTGCCCTGGAACGCGGAGTAGTGCGGGGCGCCCTGGCCCTTGAAGACCTCGACGTCGATGAGCGCGCGGTCGAGGCCCGGGTGGTAGTCGGCCCCGTCCGTGCCGGCCACGCAGTGCACGGGCCAGGTGTCGACGTAGTCCGGCTCGGCCGCGAAGTGGCCGCCGTTGTCGCCATCGGCGTCGTGCCAGTCGCGCGAGGCGAGGACGAGGGCGTACTCGTCCCGATGGGCGCGGGCGTGGGCGGTCACGTCCGCGGCGACCTGCGCGCCGCCCTCCGTGCCGAGGGCGCCGCCCTCGGTGAAGTCGTTCTGCACGTCGACGATGAGAAGCGCTCGAGCCATTCGCCCATTGTCCCGCATCGGCGCCGGATCCGCACCCGGCTCGGACTCGGGCTCGGGCGCGACCGGATGCCGCCGCTCGGGGAGCCCCCGGTGCCGACCGCCGGGATCGATCGGCTAGTAGTTCGAGAGCCGGCCGCCGCAGTGCCACACGGCGGTGGCGATCGCATCGAGCTGGTTGCGATTGGCCACGCCCGCCTTCGCGGAGCCGTCGGGGTCGGCGACCGGGGTGAAGATCGCGAACAGCAGCTCGGTGCCGTCCTCGGCCTCCATGGTGCCCGCGAGCGAGTAGACCTGGTCGATCCAGCCGGTCTTGGCGGTGATCGCCCCCTCGGTCACGCCCGGCAGCCGGTCCTTCAGGGTGCCGTCGATGCGGTTGCGCGGCAGCAGGTCCATGAGCCCCGCGAGCTCGGGGTCCTCCTGCATCCGCTGCAGCACCTCGATGATCGTGAGGGAGGAGGCGCGGTTGTCGCGCGAGAGCCCCGAGCCGTCGGCGCCGTGGAAGCCCGGCGCCTCGACGCCGAGCTCGGCGAGCGAGGCGTCGGCGGCCTCGCTGATCGCGTCGAAGGTGTTCCCGGTGCCGCGCTCGATGGCGACGAGCCGGGCGAGCGCCTCGGCCACGACGTTGTCGCTGTCGAGGAGCACGTAGTCCACGAGCTCGGACACGGGCTGCGACCAGACCTCGGCGATGGGCTCGGAGCCGGGCTCGATGCCGATGCCCGGGTCCACGCTCGCGCCGAGCGCGTCGGCGAAGGCCGCGGCCGCGTCCTGATCGGGCGTGCGGCTGCGCTCGGAGTAGATCTGCGCGGGGTTCTCGCGCCCCGCATCCGTCATCAGGCCGGTGATCGGCGTGACGTAGCCGTCGCGCCGGTCGGAGTCGTTCCAGCTGGGATGCCAGGCCTCGCCGCCGAACACCGACGAGTCGTAGCCGACCGCGGTGGCCCCGCCGGCGCCCTGCACGGCCGCGGCGAGGTCGAGCACCGAGGCGGTGGCGCCGGAGTAGTAGCTGGTCGTCGAGGACTTCAGCGTGGGGTCGCCGCCGCCGACGATGACGACGCTGCCGGGCTGGTCTCCGGGGTACACGCGGGTGGGGATGCGCGTATCGGGGCCGAGGGTGACGAGCGCGCTCGTGGTCGTGATGAGCTTCATCACGGATGCGGTGGGATGCGTCCCCGTCGGGTCGCGCTGGAACAGCACCTCGCCCGTCTCGTTGTCGAGCACGAGGCCGTGGAAGTCGAGAGCGGCAGGGTCCGCGGTCTCCCCGTCCACCGAGCACGTCCGCGGCGCGGCCGCGAGCGCCGCCTCGGGCTGCGCCGCCGCCTCGAGCAGCTGCGCGGGCCTGGGCGCGAGGTCCTCGGCGGGCGGTTCGACGCGCAGCTCCTGCGCGGCGAGCGCGCCACCCGCGGCCGAGCCGATGCCGAGCACGGCGATGACCGCGGCGCCGATGAGACGGCGCAGCATCCCGCCCTGCGACGAACCGTGTTTGCCCACGGCGCTCCCTCCGATGGTTCCGGGCGCGACCGCCCGCGATTCCGAACCAGCACCATCCTAGGCGGCGGAGCGCGCCCGCGGGAGGCGGAACGGCCCCGGGGATCGGCGGGGCCCGGGACGCGCGCCGATCCGCGCTCAGTCCGCCGCGCGCTCCCCGCCGCGGCGCCGCAGCGAGAGCACGAGCGCGAGCCCGAGCAGCAGCGAGGCTCCGTTGATCGCGGCCGCGACGACGAAGGCGCCGGTGTAGCCGTCGTCGAGCAGCGGCACCACCGCGAGCGGCCCGAGCAGCTGCCCCAGGCTGTACAGCGCGGTGAGCTTGGCGGCCGCCGCACGGACCCCCAGATGGATCATCCCGGTGGCGAGCATGACGGCGGCGGTGAAGGTGCCGCCGTAGAGCGCGGCCGAGACGACCGTGGCGGCCACGCCGCCCACCAGCACCGGCAGCACGCCGGCGACCACCTGCAGCACGAGCGTGAGGGCGTAGGCCGCCGCCGGGCCGATGCGGTCGGCGATGCTCCGCCACAGCGCCGTCGAGGGCACCGCCGCGAGGCCGGCGACCACCCAGAACCAGGAGCCGAGCCCCTGGCCGAGCTGCGTGTCGACGAGCACCACGAGGAAGGTGCCGAGGATGATGTAGCCCGCGCCGAGGAGCCCGTAGCTGCCGAGCAGGAGCGGCCAGGACGCGCGGGGCGGGCGCTCGCGCCTCGCCGGCCCGGGGGTCGGCGCCTGGGCGCGCTCGGGCTCTGCCGACGCGGGACGGGTCGCGGTCGGTGCGGAAGGGGTCGCGGCCGGCCGCGGGTCGAAGCCCCAGACGACCGCGGCGGCGAGCAGGAGGAAGCCGAAGGCGACCCACCACTGCGTCTGCCAGGGCATGTCGGCGGTGATGCCGCCCACGAGGCCGGTGAGCGCCACCCCCGCGCCGAGGCCGGCGTAGACGCGCCCGGGGTCCACGCCCTGGCTGCGCCTCGATGCCACGGCCTGCGCGACCGAGACGAAGACGATCGCGCTCGCGATGCCGGCGAGGATGCGCGCGACGAACCACAGCGCGATCGAGGGCGAGGCCATGAGCGCCAGCGTGGCCGCGAGCGCGAGGAGCGAGAGCCGGAACGGCCAGGGCCGCTGCAGCCGTCGCCCGACGAGCATGACGAGCGCCCCGACGAGGTATCCCAGATAGTTCGCCGAGGCGAGCGCCGCACCCGCCTCGGCGCCGATCGCGCCCTGCGCGGTCATGGCCCCGAGCGCCGGGGTATAGACGAATCTCCCCACCCCCATCGCCGCGGCGAGCGCCATCGCCCCCTGCCACGACGCGAGGTTCGCTTCGCGTCTCACAGGGGCGACCCTACCCCGCCGCACATTCGGCTCCAAGTTGCGCATCCTACGATGGGAGAAAGCACCCGGACCTCATAGAGGAGGACGTCATGACCAGTCGAATCGTCGTCGGAATCAATGGTTCCCATGCGGATGGCAGCGCGGTCGCATGGGCCGCCCGTCTCGCGGCTCGGGAGGGCGGCTCCCTGCTCCTGTTCACCGCCGTCGACCCGCTCCCCCGCGTCGGCACCGTGGAGGGCGTCGAGAGCGTCGAGGAGTGGGCGAACGATCTCCTGTCGGGTCACGCCGAGGCCGCCCGCAAGATCGCTCCGGATGTCGAGCTCCGCACCGAGGTGCAGCGCACGTCGAGCCTCCCCGCCACGTTCGAGGAGGTGTCGAGCCGCGCGAGTCTGCTGGTGATCGGCAGCGACGCGGGCGATGAGCTGCGGGGCAGACACCCGGGCAGCATCCGCATCGCGGCCGTCAGCAAGTGCCCGGTCGTGGCGGTGCCCGACGAGGACGTCTCGGGCCGCCGGGGCGTCGTGGTCGGCGCGGACGGCTCCGACACCTCCGCCAAGGCGATCGACTTCGCCGCCGCCGAGGCCGCCGCGAGCGGCGAGCCCCTCATCGCCGTGATGTCCTGGCAGAGCGACGTGGCGTACGGCTACGGCTACGGCTACGCCTTCGCCTACGTGGACGACTTCCAGCAGGCGATGGAGGCGAGCTGCCAGGAGGAGCTCGACGTCGCGCTCGAGCGCGTCACCTCCACCTACCCGGATCTCGAGATCCAGCGGGTGATCGCCGAGGGCCGCCCGTCGGCCGTCCTGAACGAGGCCGCGGCGGCGGCGCGGATGCTCGTGGTCGGCTCGCACGGCCGCGGCGCCTTCCGCCGCCTGCTGCTCGGCTCCGTGAGCCACGAGCTGCTCGGCTCGATCGTGGTGCCGACCGCCGTCGTCCGCTAACCGAAACCGCCCGCGGCCGGCGGGAGCCGGCCCCGCCAGAACCGAGGAGGCCTCTCATGACCACCCGCATCGCCGTCGGGATCAACGGCTCCCCCGCGGATGCCCGCGCCGTCGAGTGGGCGGCGCGCCGCGCCGCCCGCGACGGCGCCGCGCTGACCGTCTTCGCCGCGATGAACCCGCTGCCCGAGGGCGGCACCGCCGTCGAGGTGAAGAACCTCGAGCACTGGGTCGACGGCCTGCTCTCCGAGCACGCGGCCGCCGCCCGGGCGCTGGAGCCCGACGTCGAGGTGCACACCGAGGTCGAGCGCTCCACGAGCCTGCCCGCCGCGTTCGAGAAGGTGTCGAGCCGCGTCGACCTGCTCGTGATCGGCGGCGACACCGACGAGGAGCGCGGGGAGAAGCGGCCCGGCACCGTCCGCATCGCGGCCGTGAGCGAATGCCCCGTCGTCGCCGTCCCGGATGTGGACGTGTCCGGGCGCAGCGGCGTCGTCGTCGGCGTCGACGGCTCCGAGGTCTCCGCCAACGCGCTCGAGTTCGCCGCGGCCGAGGCCGCCGCCGTCGGGGAGCCGCTCATCGCCGTCATGGCCTGGCAGAGCGACATCTCGTACGGCTACGGCTACGCCTCGGTGGAGCGCTTCCAGCTGACGCTGGACGGCCACTCGCGGCAGGAGCTCGAGACGGCGCTCGAGTCGACGGCCTCGAACCATCCGGGTCTGGAGATCCGGCGCGTGGTCGCCGAGGGCCGCCCCGCCGCGGTGCTGAGCGCCGCCGCCGAGAACGCCCGGCTGCTCGTCGTCGGCACCCACGGCCGCGGCGCCTTCCGCCGGCTGCTGCTGGGCTCGGTGAGCCACGACCTGCTCTGGAACGTCGCGCTGCCGACGGCGGTCGTCCGGTAGCCGCCCGGCCGACGAGGAGGGGCGTCCCGCTTCTGCGGGGCGCCCCTTCCTCCGTGCGCACCGGTGCGCGCCGTCGTTACGAGACCCGCATGAGATCGGCCGCCTTCTCGGCGATGGCCACGGTCGGGGCCTGCGTGTTCGAGGAGTTGATCGAGGGCATGACCGAGGCGTCGACGATGCGGAGCCCTTCCATCCCGTGCACGCGGAGCCGTCCGTCCACCACCGCCTCGTCGTGGTCGCCCATCTGGCACGTGCCGACCGGGTGGTATCCGGTGCGGCCGAAGCGGCGGGCGAAGCGGATGTAGTCGTCCTTCGTCCGGAAGGAGAACTCGTCGTCGATGAGCTCCCGCGCGATGTGCTTCGCCATGGCGGGCTCCTGCATCATCTCGCGCGTCTGCCGCACCCCCTCCGCGCTCATCTCGACGTCGTAGTCGTCGGCGAGGTAGTTCGGGTCGATCTTCGGCATCACCCGGGGATCCGCGGAGGCGATGGCGACCGTGCCCCGGCTCCGCGGCCGGAGGAAGTAGGAGTTGATGGTGACCCCGCGGCCCACCGGCGCGGAGGCGATGCCCGCCTCCGACCCGGATGCCGGCAGGAAGTGGAACTGCAGGTTCGGCCTCGGGTCGTCCGGGTCGCCCTGGCTGAAGGCCCCGCCCTCGACGCCGGTCGAGGTGAGCGGGCCCGAGCGGAAGGCGAGGTACTGCAGCCCGGCGGAGACCATGCCCGGGCCGACGCGCTGGATGCGGTCGAGCGAGCCGAACTCCTTGAGCTCGTAGATGATGTCGAGGTCGCAGTGGTCCTGCAGGTTCTTGCCCACCCCGGTCAGCGCGTGGCGGGTCTCGACCCCCGCGGCCGAGAGCACGGCGGGGTCGCCGATGCCGGAGAGCTGCAGCAGCCGCGGCGTCCCGATGGCCCCCGCGGTCACGACCACCTCGCGGTCGGCCTCGAACCGGCGGGCCTCCCCGCCGACGATCGCGGTGACGCCCGTCGCCCGCCCGCCCGAGAGTTCGATGCGCCGCACGTCAGCGCCGGTGAGGACGGTGAGGTTCGGGCGGCTCCGCACCCGGCGGGGCAGGTAGCCGGTGGCGGCCGAGCATCGCAGCCCGTCCGGGGTGGTGGTCCGCTGGTAGAATCCCGCGCCGATCGGATCCCCGCTGTTGAAGTCGCCGTTGAACGGCAGCCCGTGCTGCTGGGCGGCCTGCACGAACGCCTGCGTGAGGGGGTGCGGGGCCATGAGGTTCGAGACCTTGAGCGGGCCGTCGTTGCCGTGCAGCGGCCCGGAGAGGTGCTCGTTGCCCTCGGATCTCACGAAGTACTCGAGCAGGTGCGCCCAGTCCCAGTCCTCGTAGCCGGACTGCTCGGCCCAGCCGTCGTAGTCGGACGGGATGCCGCGCGTGTAGACCTGCGCGTTGATCGATCCGCCGCCGCCGAGCACGCGGCCCTGCGAGAACGGCACCCGCTTGGCGTCCGCGTGCACCTGCGGCACCGTCTCGTAGCCCCAGCCGTATCTGCCCGAGGACAGCTTCGCGAACCCGAGCGGGATGTGGATGAACGGGTGCCGGTCGGCGCCGCCCGCCTCGAGCAGCAGCACCGTCACGTCCGGCCGCTCCGTGAGCCGGCTCGCGAGCACGCACCCTCCGGTGCCGCCGCCCGCGATGACGTAGTCGTACGATTCCTTCAGCTTCGACAAGGTCTTCTCTCCTTCGAGATCGATATCGGTCCGGCGCCGGCGCTACTGCTCGACGCCGAACACGGGGGCCGCGGGCGCGAGCCGCACCGTGATGGTCTTGGGCTCGGTGAACTCCTCGTAGCCGGCGCGGCCCATCTCGCGGCCGTACCCGGAGCGCTTCAGCCCGCCCGTGGGCATCTGCGGCGCGTTCTCGAGCGTGGTGTTGACCCACACGGTGCCCGAGCGGATGGCGCGGGCGACCGGCAGCGCGGTCTGCATGCCCGCGGACCACACGGTGTTCGCGAGGCCGTAGTCGACGTCGTTCGCGAGGGAGATCGCCTCCTCGGCCGTCGAGAAGCGCGTGACGGCGAGCACCGGGCCGAAAATCTCCTCCTGGAAGATCGGGTCGCGGCGATCGACGCCGTCGATGAGCGCGGGGCGCACGAAGTAGCCGTCCGCGAGCGGGCCCTCGGCGAGGGCCTCGCCGCCGAACACGATGTCGAGTCCGCGCGCCCGGGCGTCCTCGACGTAGCCGAGCACCGTCTCGAGGTGGCCGGCGTGGATCATCGCGCCGACGTCGGTGGACTCGTCCTTCGGGTCGCCGACGCGCACCCTGGCGAAGGCCTCGACGAGCACGGCGAGCAACTCGTCGGCCACGGATTCGTGGACGAGCAGCCGGGTCGTCGCGACGCAGCACTCCCCCGAGTTGTACATGGCGCCGGTGATGATGCCCGTGGCCGCCTGCTCGAGGTCGGCGTCCGGCAGCACGATCGCCGCCGCCTTGCCGCCCAGCTCCATCGAGAGCCGCTTCGTGGTGCTCGCCGAGGCCCGCGTGATCTCGGCGCCGACCTCGGTGCTGCCCGTGAAGGAGAGCACGTCGACGTCGGGCGACTCGGCGAGGGCCGTCCCGACCACCGAGCCGCGCCCGGTGACGATGTTCACGACGCCGGCCGGGATGCCGGCCTCCTTGCAGAGCCTCGCCACCTCGACGGTCGTGCCCGCCGTGACCTCGGCGGGCTTGACCACCGCGGTGCAGCCGGCGGCCAGCGCGTACGGCAGCTTCTGCATGAGCTGCAGCAGCGGGAAGTTCCAGGGCGTGATCATGCCGATGACGCCGGCGGGCTCGCGCACGACCATGGACACGACGTCGGCGTCCACGTTGTCGACGACCTCGCCCGTCTCGGTCTGCGCGACGGCCGCCGCGTACCGCGCCATGGCGATCGAGCCGGCGACGTCCCCGCGCGCCAGGCGGATGGGCTTGCCCACCTCCTCGGTCTCGATCCGCGCGAGCCGCTCCGCGTCGCGCGCCATGAGGTCCGCGAGCCGGAGCAGCGCGGCCGAGCGTCGCGGCCCGGTCCACCGCGGCCAGTCCCCTTCGTCGAACACCCGCCTCGCCTCGGCGATCGCGCGCTCGACGTCCTCGCGGGAGGCCCGCGCGAATCGGGCGACCTCGCGGCCGGTCGCGGGATCGCTCCGGGTCGAGGTCTCCGCGCCCGGCTCCTCCTCGCCGGCGATGATGAGCCCGTAGGACCGGATAGTATTTTCGCTCGCTGCCGAGATCGACATGTTCCTCCTCCTCGAGGTTGCAACGTTCCCCGGACCAGATTGAGAAAACGCTTTCTCAAACGATAGCAGAGGGATTCCGCGCCGCAAAACCTCGAGTCTGGGCGACACTGGTCTTGCGGTAGATTCCGACACGACTCCGAATTTCTCGAGGAGGAAATCCTGTGAGCCCACCCAAACGAACGACGATCCACGATGTCGCCAACCGGGCGGGCGTGTCGATCGCGACGGTCTCCCGGGTGCTGGGGGGCTCCCAGAAGGTGAACGAGGAGATGTCCCGGCGCGTGCTCGACGCCGCGGCGGAGGTGGGCTACCGCCCGAACGCCGCCGCCCGGAGCCTCGTCAGCGGCCGGTTCCGCACCATCGGCCTCGTCATGCCCGATGTCGGGAACGCGTACTTCCAGGACATCCTCAAGGCGGTCGTCACCGAGGCGAAGAAGGACGGCTACCGCGTGGTCGTGATCGACTCCATCGGCGACGCCGACGAGGAGTACGAGGCCTGCCTGCAGCAGGTGCCGAACGTCGACGGCATCATCCTCCTCTCGCCGCGCATGTCGAAGGCGCAGCTCGCGGACGTCATCGCCAAGGCCGGCGCGGTCTCGATCGTGAACCGCCTGGAGCCCGGCATCAGCGCGCCCATGATCGTCACGGACAACGCCGGGGCCTGCTGGGAGATCCTCGAGCACCTCGCCTCGCTCGGCCACCGCCGCCTCGTCCACGTGTGCGGGCCGACGGAGTCCTGGCAGGCCCGCACCCGCATCACCGCGCTCCGGCGCGGGGCGCAGCGGCTCGGCCTCGAGCTCGCCGTCCTCGAGGCCGAGCAGGGCGTCGAGGCCGGGTACGCGATCGCCGACGAGGCCCTCGAGACCGGGGCGACGGCCGTGATCGCCTTCAACGACCTCCATGCGTTCGGGGTCATGACGCGGCTGCACGACCGCGGCATCCGCGTGCCCGAGGACGTGTCCGTGACCGGCTTCGACGACATCGAGCTCGCGCGGTTCTCGCGCCCGGCCATCACGACCGTGGGCACGCCCAAGCTGGAGCTGGGCGAGCAGGCCTGGATCGGCCTGCTCGCCCAGCTGCGGGGCGACGGGGTCCCGCCCTCGACGCCCATCTCGACCCCGCTCACGGTGCGGGGCTCGACCGGCCCCGCCGCCGGGGCCTGACCGGCCGCTACCCGATCGCGACGCCGACGCCGCGGAGATAGGCCGCCGCGCGCGCCGCGGTCGCCTCCGGGTCGTCGAAGACCCCGAGCTCGCCGGCGAGGGCGAGCACGTCGACGAGGTGCGCGATGCTCCGCCCCGCCTCGAACCCGTCGAGCATCCGGAAGTGCTCCTGCCAGCCGTTCAGGTAGGCGAGCCAGGCCACGCCCGTCTTGTAGTACATCGTGGGCGCCTCGAAGACGAGCCGTGCGAGCGCCTGCGTCGGGCCGAGGATCTCGCGGAACCCCTCGACGTCGCCGGCGTCGAGCGCGGCGAACGCCGCCGACGCGTGGCGGGGCACCGCGGCGAACGCGCCGAGCAGCGCATCGCTGTGCCCCTCCTCGTCGCCCGCGATGAGGTCCGCGTAGTGGTAGTCGTCGCCCGTGTAGAGGCGCACGCCCGCCGGCAGGCGACGGCGGAGGCCGACCTCGAGCTCCTCGTCCAGCAGCGAGAGCTTGATGCCGTCGATGCGGTCGGCGTGCGCGTGGATGAGCTCGAGGACCGTCTCGGCGGCCGCCTCCGCATCCGCCGCGCCCCAGTACCCGCGCAGGGCGGGGTCGAACATCTCGCCGAGCCAGTGCAGCACCACCCCGCGCTCCGAGCGCGCGATGACGTCGCCGTAGACGCGCAGGTACTCCTCCCGCGAGGACGCGGCCACGGCGAGCTGGCGACTGGCCATGAGCACGACCCGGCCGCCGGCGGATTCGATTCGGCGCAGCTGCGCGATGTACGCATCCGCGAGCTCGCGGAGGTCGGCGGCCGACGAGTCCAGCCCGTCGGTCGTGACGCCCACGACCGCCTCGGCGCCGCGCGCCGCGGCCTCGCGCACCGTCGCCTCCCCCAGCCGCAGCGCCTGCTCGGCGGACAGCCCCATGCCCCGCTGCGCGGTGTCCATGGACTCCGCGACCCCGAGGCCGAGGTCCCAGAGGCGGTGCCGGATCGCCATGGTCGCGGACCAGTCGACGGCGCCCGCGCCGCGGCTCGCCCCGAGCGGCTCGGCCACGACGTGGGCGGCGGAGTAGACCCGTCGGCGCCGCGGCTTGCCGTCGAGCGGCACGAGTCCGCCAGACCCCCGGATCGTGAACTCGCGCGCGGTCCCGTCGATGAACCGGGTGGTGAGGCGGGTTTCGTTCGTCATCGTGCTCGCTCCTCGATCTCGATGCCCGGGATGCTCGCCGCGGCCGAGGAGCGCATCCGGTCGATGATCTCCTCGAGCGGCAGCGCCCAGATGTCCTTGTTGAATACTTCGACCTCGACCGGTCCGGAGTACCCGGCCTCGGCCACCCAGGAGGAGATCGACCGCAGATCGATCCACCCCTCCCCGGGCATGACCCTGCCGTTCGCGTAGTCGGGCGTCGGGAGCGGCAGGACGAAGTCGTCGATCTGGTACCCCCGCAGCCGCCCCTGCGCGCCCGCGAGCAGGATCGCCTCGCGGAGCTCCGGATCCCAGTGCGTCGCCCAGGCGTCCACGAGCACGCCGAAGCGCTCCGCGGGCAGGCCCTCGATCACGCGCAGGGCCTGGGCCACCCGCGAGATCACGGAGCGGTCGCACACCTGCAGCGGGTGGAGCGGCTCGACCGCGAGCGCGACGCCCGTGCCGGCCGCGTGCGGGGCGAGCCGCTCGAGCGCGTCGCGGACGCGGGCCTCGCCCGCATCCGTGCTCTGCCGTACCGGCGCGCCCAGGCCGCCGGGGATGAAGGCGAGATAGGGCACCTCGAGCTCGGCGCACACGTCGAGCGCCCGCTTCGAGGCGTCGATCGCGGCCTCGAGCTCGACGCCCTCCTTGTCGGCGACGAAGCCGACCCGGCTCATCGAGCTCGGGGCCATGCCGGTGTCCCGGAGGATCCGCCCCGCCTCGGCCGTGCCGACCTCGGCGACGGATTCGAGCCAGAGGCCGATGTCCCGCACGCCCGCCGCCGAGGCGGCGCGGGCGGTCTCGGCGAGCCCGTAGGGCCGCGTGGTGGCCTGGTTCAGGCTGAGCCTCATGCGCCGGTCACCGCCTCCGCGGGCGCCGCGCCCGCCGTCGCCGCGAGGTGCTCGAACTCGGGTGCGTCATCGGGCCCGGGGATGCGCACCGCGCGCC
This sequence comes from Gulosibacter sp. 10, assembly GCF_900163695.1. GTDB lineage: Bacteria > Actinomycetota > Actinomycetes > Actinomycetales > Microbacteriaceae > Gulosibacter. The sequence continues at coordinate 10,522 of NZ_FUIC01000051.1, read as the reverse complement.
CCGTCCGCGCCGATTCGTAGATCGCCTCGATGACGTGCAGCGAGCGGATCGCGTCCGCGCCGGTCACCGCCGGGCTCCGGCCGTGGCGCAGCGCGTCGACGAAGTCGTCGAGCTGCCGCGCGTGCAGCGGCTGCAGGTCGGCGTTCACCTCGTCCACCGTCTTATCGGCGCGGAAGCCCGCGGCGAGCGGCGCCTCCCCCGCCTCGAGCGCTCCGGGCACCGCCCAGAACTCGATCCGCGCGTCCGAGCCCTCCGGGTATTCGGAGAGCCGGACCGTGGCGCCGTTCGAGCCGGTCAGCGTCAGCGACATGCCCATGTTCGGGGACGCCGACACCGTGGCCGCGACGGTGGCGATCGCGCCCGAGGCGAAGGTGACGACCGCCGCCGCCGTGTCCTCCACCTCGATCGCGTCGCCGTGCGTGAAGTTCCCGGCCTTGGCCGAGACCTCGACCGGCGCGCCGAAGTACCAGGTGAGCAGGTCGATGTAGTGCACCGACTGGGTCATGAGCGCCCCGCCGCCGTCCGCCGCCCACGTGCCGCGCCACGGCGCGGAGTCGTAGTACTCGGCCCCGCGCGAGAGCAGCACCTGCACGCCGCCGAGCATCGGCGTGCCGAGCAGGCCCTCGTCGAGCGCCGACCGGATGCGCCGGGCGGCCTCCCAGAACCTGCGCTGGAACACCGTGGCGAGGACGACGCCGTGCTCGGCGGCCGCGTCGATCATGCGCGCGACGGAGCCGCTCGTGATCGACAGCGGCTTCTCGCAGAGCACGTGCACGCCGTGCTCCACCGCCTCGAGCACGACGGCCTCGTGGGTCGGATGCGGGGTGCAGACGCTGATCGCGTCGACGCCGAGCCCGATGAGCTCGCGCACCGACCCCACGGCGGCGGGGATGCCCCGCGCCGCGGCGAACTCGCGCGCCCGCGCCGGCTCGACGTCGCACACCGCGGCCACCTCGACGGCCGGGTTGCGCCGATACGCCTGGAAGTGGTTGTCCGAGATCTTGCCGCAGCCGACGATGCCGATGCGCACCCGCGCCGCCGGCATCAGCGCTCTCCGTCCGCGGTGAGGGCGGCGTCGGCGGCGCGCCGGCCGAAGACGAATCCGAAGACGATGCCGCCGACGTAGCGGAGGTCCTGCGCCCCGCCGGCGTCGGCGCCCGCCGCGTAGAGCCCGGCGACGGGGGCGCCGTCGCGGTCGAGCACTCGCGAGGAGGCGTCGACGCGGAGCCCGCCGAAGGGGATGGTCATGCAGGGCTGGATCTCGAGGGCTCGGAAGGGCCCCCGGGCCAGCGGCGAGGGGCGCTCCGGCAGCGGGGCGTCGAGCGCGACCGGCTCGCCGTCGGCGGCGCGCCGGTACTCGTCGAGCGTCCGCGCGAGCGCGGCGCCGTCGACGCCCCAGCCGCCGATCGTCTCGACGAGCTCCTCGAGCGTGTCGGTCTCGGCGGTCCGCGCGCCGATCTTCTTCGCCTCCCCATGCCGGTCGAGCACCATCCCCGAAGGGTAGGGCTCGGCGAGCGCGCGCTCCCGCTGCACCGAGTCGTCCCAGATCAGCACGCCGCGCTGGCCGGTCTGGCCCAGGAGGCGCTGGTTGGTGACCTCGTCCCCGAGCGACTCGTCGGTGAATCGGCGGCCCTCGCGGTTGACCGCGATGCCGTAGGCCGAGAAGTAGAGCGTCAGCCGCAGGAACACCTCGGCGGTCACCGGCACCGGGCTCGGGAGGGTGTGCCCGTAGAAGCGCGACAGGTGCGTCGACGCGCCCGCGCCGGCGCGCTTGCCCAGCCGGAAGCCGTCCCCGACCGAGTGGGGGTTCGAGCGCACGGCCACCTCGTCGGCGCCCGGGCCGATGAGCTGGGCCCGCAGCTCCGGGTCGCCCTGGAATCCGCCCGTCGCGAGCACGACGCCCTGCGCCGAGGCCTCGACGGTCGCCCCGTCCCCCGCCGTGTAGCGCACCCCGACGACCCGCCGCGAGGCGGTGAGGAGCTCGACGTCGGCGACCTCGAAGTCGATCCGGCCGGAGCCCTCGATCTTGCGCTGCCAGGCGCCGAACAGCGCCGGGATGTCGATCTTGCAGGCCCGGCCCCATTCGAGGTGGTCGTGCCACTCCTCGGAGACCGCGACGCCCGTCTTCTCGACGTCGGACTTCACGAGGTCGTAGTCCCGGACGACCGCCGCGCCGAGCTCCGCATCGCCGTTCGGCTGGATCCGGCGGAGCACCTCGAGGTCGGGCGCCGTCCACAGGATCCCCGCGGAGAGCATCGCGGAGCCGCCCACGGCGCCGGACTTCTCGAGCACCAGGACGCGCGCGCCGAGGTTGACCGCGCGGTTGGCCGCGGCCAGCCCGCCGGCGCCCGCGCCGACGACGATGAGGTCGAATTGATCTGAAGTGCTACCCATGCCACTCCCCTTTGAGTTGTTGTTCGGTTTCCGGGAACGAGCTCAACGCTAGGTGAGAAAACGTTTTCTCGCAATACGCGGAGACAGGAGCCCGCCGCGCGGACGGCTCTCAGCCGGCCCGGCTGCGCCGGTCGCGCGCGATGATCCGGCCGAGCTCCCGCAGCAGCGGCAGCGGCCGCTCGATGCAGCGGCGCACGTCCGGCTCGAGCTCGACGAGCTCGAGAACGCGCGTCGCGCCGAGCTCCTCGGCTCCGAGCTCGCTGCGGCCGCACACCGCGTAGACCGGCAGCCCCCGTTCCCGCGCGAGCGCGATCACCGCCGCGGGGCCCTTGCCGTGCAGCGTCTGCCGGTCGAGGCGCCCCTCGCCGGTGACGACGAGATCCGCGCCGTCGAGCGCCGACTCCAGTCCGACCAGGTCGAGGACCATCCCCGCGCCGGATTCCAGCCGCGCGCTGCAGGCGGCGAGCAGGCCGAATCCCAGGCCGCCGGCCGCACCCGAGCCCCGGGCGAGCGCGTGCGCGCCGCGCTCGACCCGCAGCACGTCCTCGACGAGCTCCGCGAACCGCCCCAGCGCGGCATCCGCGGCCGCCGCCTCGGGAGGCGCGAGCCCCTTCTGCGGCCCGTAGACGCGGGCGGCCCCCGAGGGGCCGCACAGGGGGTTGTCCACATCGGCCGCGAGCACGAGCTCCGTCTCCGCGAGCCGCGGATCGAGCCCGCGCAGGTCGACCGCGGCCGCGTCGAGGAGCCCGCGCGCGCCCTCGCCGACCGGCGCGCCGCGATCGTCGAGGATGCGCGCGCCGAGGCCCCGGAGCAGGCCCGCGCCGCCGTCGGTGGAGGCGCTGCCGCCCGCCCCGATCACGACCGTGCGGGCGCCGAGGTCGAGGCAGTGCCGGATCAGTTCCCCGACGCCGCGCGTCGAGGCGCGCATGCCCGAGTCCCCGTCCACCTGCGGCACCAGGTCGAGGCCGCAGGCCTGCGCCGCCTCCACGATGGCGACGCCGGGCGCCGCGAGCCACGCGAAGGAGGCCTCGACGGGCTCGCCCAGCGGGCCGCGCACCCGGCGCTCGACGCGGGCGTGGCCCGCGCTCACGGCCGCGTCCACCGTGCCCTCGCCGCCGTCCGCGATCGGCGCGACGCGCACCCGCAGGCCGGCCTCGGCCAGCCCCTCCGCGAGCGCGGCGCACGCCTCGAGCGCCGAGGCCGATCCCTTGAACTTGTCGACGGCGACGACCGCCGTCGACTCAGCCCGCGCCGCCGACATCGATCGCGATCTTCATGTGGTCGCCGGCGCGGGTCCGAAGCGTCTCGATCGCCTCGACGGTCCGCTCCATCGGGTAGACGGCCGTGAGGAAGTCGTCGGTCGGGAAGTCGCGCTCCTGGAGCAGCCGGATGGCGGTCGGATGGTCGTCCGCGTAGCAGATCGTCCCCAGCAGCGTCACCTCCTTCGTCGTGACCGGCAGGAAGTGCACCTCGGCGGGCCGGGCGGAGATCGCGACGTTCACCACGACGCCCCGCGGCCGCACCGCCTCGATGCAGGTCTGCAGCGTCGCGGCGTGCCCGGCGCAGTCGAACGCGAGCCGGGGCGCGATGCCCCACGCCGTCAGCTGGGCCCGCACGTCCGTCCCGCCGGGGTCGATCGTGCGCGTGGCGCCGAACCGTCGCGCCGCCTCCCGCCGCCGCGCGCCCGGCTCGACCACGACGACCTCGGCCGCGCCCATGGCACGGAGCACCCAGGCGACCAGCGCGCCGATCGGCCCCGCCCCCGCGACGAGCGCGGTTTCGCCCTCGATCGGGACGCCCGCGCGGGAGACCGCGTGCACCGCCACCGCGATCGGCTCGATCGCGACCGCCGTGCGGGCGGGAATCCCGCCCACGTCGAAGGCGAGCCGCTCGTCCACGGCGATGAACTCCGCGATGCCCCCGCCGCCGCCCTGCAGGCCGATGGTCGCGGCCGAGGGGCAGCAGTTGCGGTATCCCCCGCGGCAGGCCTCGCATTCGCCGCAGGTCCGCCGGGGCTCGACCGCGACGCGCGCGCCGAGCGGGATCCGCGTCGCGGATTCGCCCCGCGCGACCACCCTGCCGACGAACTCGTGGCCGAAGCCGACGGGCGGGCGCTCCCCGGTCAGCGGGTCGGGCCGCGCCTCGGTGGGCGAGAAGATGGGGCCCTCGACGTACTCGTGCACGTCCGTGCCGCAGATGCCGCAGAGCTCGAGCCGGATGAGCACCTGATCGGCTTCGGGCTCGGGCACCGGCGCCTCCTCGATCCGCAGGGATCCGGGGCCGTAGTACCGCGCGGCGGTCATCCGCCGCTCGTCCTCGCGCATCCGCTCCCCTACTTCCCCGCCGGGACGGGCGCGTCCTCGCGGATGAGCCCCTCGGCGCGCAGCGCCTGCCAGAGCTCGGCGGGGAGCGCCCGGCCCATGAGCTCGATGGTCTGCCGCTGCTGGGCGGTGGTCCGCGAGCCGATGCAGAGGCTCTGCACGACGGGATGGGCGGCGGCGAACTGCAGCGCGGCGGCGGGCAGCGGCACGTCGAACCGCTCGCAGACCGCCTGGATACGCGCCGCCCGCTCGAGCACCTCGCGGGGCGCGGGCCCGTAGTTGAACTTCGCGCCCTCGACCGGCCCGGTCGCGAGCACGCCGGAGTTGTAGACGCCGCCGAGGATCACGCTCACGTCGCGGTTGCCGCACAGCGGGAAGAGGTCGTCGAGGGGCTCCTGCTCCAGCAGGGTGTAGCGCCCCGCGAGCAGCACCACGTCGGAGTCGGTGCGCCGCACCGCCTCCGCCAGCACATCCGCCTCGTTCACGCCGAAGCCGATCGCGCCGACCACGCCCTCGTCGCGCAGCCGCTCCAGCGCGCGGAAGCCGTCCCGCGTGGCCGTCTCGAAGTGCTCCGGCTGCGCCTCGCGGCCGTGCGTGTAGACGTCGACGTCGTGCATGAGCGCGATGTCGAGATGGTCCGTGAGCAGGCGCTGCATCGCGTCCTCGGCCGAGCGCAGCACGCCGTCGTAGCTGTAGTCGTATTCGGCCGCCATCGGCGCGGGCTCGGCCCAGAGCCCGGCGTCGAAGGAGCCGCGCGGGGCGGGCCTCAGCACCCGGCCCACCTTCGTGAGCAGCGCGTACTCGTCCCGGGGGCGCTCGTAGAGCGCGTGGCCCAGGCGGTACTCGCTCAGGCCGTGCCCGTAGAGCCCCGCCGTGTCGAAGTAGCGGACGCCGGCCTCCCAGGCGTCGTCCACGAGCTCCCGGGCCCGCTCCTCGGCGATCGGGCGCATGAAGTTGCCGATGATCGTCGCGCCGAATCCGAGCGCGGTGACCCGCACCTCGGTACTGCCGATCTGGTGTCGTTGCGTGGGATCCACGGTGGTTCCTCTCGTTTCGTGATGATGGCTAGGCGACCGAGACGCCGCGGTTCCGGTCCGTGGTCGCCGCGACGGTGAGGATGATGAGCACCCCGAAGATCACCGGCTGCAGCGCGGACGGCACGCCGGCGAGGTCGAGGCCCACGCGCAGCACGCTGATGATGAGCACGCCGATGAGCGTCCGGCCGATGCCGCCCAGGCCTCCCGAGATGGCGTTGCCGCCGATGAGCACCGCCGCGATGCTCGGCAGCAGCAGCGAGTCCGCCGTCGTCGCCCCCGAGGACTGCAGCTGCGCGACCTGCACGGTGGCCGCGAGCCCGCAGAGCGCGCCCGAGAGCGCGAAGACCGTCATCACGACGGCGCCGGTGCGCACGCCGGAGAGCCCCGTGGCGCGCTCGTTGAACCCGATGCCCCGGAGCGACCGGCCGATCGGGAAGAGCGCGAACACCGCCATGAGGATGCCGCTCACCACCAGCAGCAGGAGGAAGGAGAAGGGGATGCCGTAGAGGCGCCAGTTCAGCCAGGCGATGGTCTCGTGCCCGGTGGCGACGAAGACCGAGTCGGCCCCGGACACGGCCAGCGCCAGGCCCGAGAACAGGCCCATCCCGCCCAGCGTCGCGACGAAGGAGGGGATCTGCGCCGTCACGTGGGCGATCCCGATCACCAGGTTGAGCAGCGTGCAGCCGACGACGACGATCGCGACGCCGAGGAGCCCGAAGCCGGGGATGAGCAGCGCGAGCGTCACGCCGCCGAGCGAGGTGAGCGCCGCCGTGGCGAGCGAGATCCGCCCGGTCATGATGACGAGCGCCTGGGAGAGGGCGATCAGCCCGAGCACCGTGGACTGCTCGAGCAGCGCCCGGAGCGAGCGCCACTGGAGGAAGCTCGGCTCGTAGATCGCGAGGGCGACGACCAGCAGCGCCAGGATGAACAGCGCGGTGAATCCCCGCTCGTGGAACCAGCGGAGGTTCCGCCGCTCGCTCTCGACCTTGAGCGTCTGCGTGTCGAGCGACGCGGTTGCCGTGGTGGTAGTCATCTAGATCATCTTCTCCAGAACTTCTTCGCGCGTCGGCTTCGTCGTCCGGGTGCACGCGAACTCCGCGCTGACCCTGCCGTCCTTCATGGCGAGCACGCGGTGCGACATCGACAGCCCTTCCTCGAGGGTGTCGGCGATGAGGATCACCGCGACGCCCTCCCGGGCGAGGCGGCGGATGAGGCGGTACACGTCGGCCTTCGCCCCGATGTCGAGGCCGCGCGTCGGGGTCTCGAGGATGATCGCCTTGAGCCCCGAGTCGAGCATCCACTTCGCGAGCACGACCTTCTGCTGGTTGCCTCCCGAGAGGAAGCGCAGCGGCGCCCAGACGGAGGGGATCTTGATGTGCAGGCGCTCGACCCAGGAGTCCACGGTCTTCCGGCCGCGGACCGGGTCGAGGGCGCCCAGCCTCGAGACCGCCTCGGGGTGCGCGAGCACCATGTTGTCCTGCACGGACAGCGAGAGCACGCAGCCGTCGGTCTTGCGGTCCGAGGGGACGTAGCCGACCCCGCGGCGCACCGCCGCCGTCGGGCTGCCGGGCGAGAAGCGCCGGCCGTCGATCTCGATGCTGCCGCGGGCCACCGGCACCGCGCCGAACAGCGCGCGGGCCACGTGGTCGGCGCCGGAGTCCTGCACGCCGAGCAGCCCCAGCACCTCGCCCTCGTGCACCGTGAACGAGACGTCCTCGAACCCGCGCCCGCTGAGCCCGCGCACCTCGATGCGCGGCCGCTCGGCGGCCTCGGCCCGGTCCTCCTCGTGGTAGTAGTTGTCCACGAACTCGCGGCCCACCAGCAGCGAGTAGAGCTCGTCCTCGTCCACCCGCTCGGGGTCGCGCTCGGCCACGACCTCGCCGTCGCGCAGGATGTACACGCGGTCGCAGACGTCGAGGACCTCGTTCATCCGGTGCCCGACGAAGACCACCGAGGCCCTGGTGCGCAGCTCCCGGATCACGTCGAAGAGACGGGCGATCTCCTCGTCCTCGAGCACCGAGGTGGGCTCGTCGAGCAGCACGACGGGCTCGACCCCGGCGGCCTCGCAGCGGGCGAGGGCCTTGGCGACCTCGACCATCTGCCGCTTCGCGAAGCTCAGCTTCGAGGTCTGCTCCTCGGCGCGCACGTTCGTGCCGACGAGGTCGAGGAAGTGCTGCGCCTTCTCGCGGAGCCGCGGCCAGTGCATGATGCCGCCGCGGACGCCGGCGCCCTCGCTACCGAGCAGCACGTTCTCGGCCACGCTCACGTTGCTGATGAGCGACTGCTCCTGGAACACCATCGCGATGCCCTTCCGGGCGGCGTCGCGCACGCCCTGCAGCACGACCTCCTGCCCGCGCAGCCGCATGGTGCCCGCGGTGGGCCGCTCGAGCCCCGCGAGGATCTTCAGGAGCGTCGACTTGCCCGCGCCGTTCTCGCCGATGAGCCCGAGCACCTCGTGCGGCCGGATCTCGATCGAGACGTCGCTGAGCGCGTCGTGGCCCCGGTAGGACTTGACCACGCCGTCGAGCTCCAGCACCGGTTCGATTGCTGTCGTATTCATCTACTTCACTACCCTCAGTCGTTCGCGCAGGTGCCACATGGTCACGACGGCCGCGACGATCACGACCCCGCCCTGCACCGCCTGCTGGATATAGGGGTCGACGCCGCCGAGCACCATGGCGTTCGAGATCGCCACGACGATGAGCACGCCGACCACCGAGTGGAAGACGCCGCCGCGCCCGCCGGTGAGGTACGTCCCGCCGATGACGACGCCCGCGATCGTGGTGAACAGCAGGTCCCCGCCGATGTTCACGTCGCCCACCCCGCCGCGGGTGGTGACGAGCACCGCCGCGAGCGCCGAGCAGGCGGCCGCGATGATGAAGCCGGCCAGCCGGTAGCGCCGCACCCGGATCCCGGACTGCAGCGCGATCTCCTCGCTGTCGCCGATGACGAAGGCGTAGCGGCCGAAGCGGGTCATCGTCTGCAGCAGCGCGCCGAGCGCCACCACGACGAGGCCGATCCACACGATGCCGGGCAGGCCCAGGATCGGCGCCGAGACGGCCGTGCGCAGCGCCGCGTCCTCGATCTGCGGCGGCGCCGCCGCGAAGAGCAGCTGCCCGATGCCGAGGCCGATCTGCCACGTGCCGATCGTCACGATGAAGGAGGGGATCTTCAGCCACCCCACCGAGAACCCGGCGACGGCGCCCAGGCCGGCGCCGAGCGCGACCGCGATGCCCACGCCCAGCAGCCCGAAGTCGTTGCCGTTCTGGTTGTTCGCGATGAGGCTCGCCACGCACATCGAGCTCGCGGCCATGATGCCGGCCACGGAGAGGTCGATGCCGCCCATGAGCACGACGAACGTGAGCCCGACGGCGATGACGACCGGCGCGACGGATTGCTGCGCGATCGACACCAGGTTCTCCCCCGAGAGGAAGCGCGGGTTGATGGCGGTCATGATCACCGCGATGGCCAGGAGGATGAGTATTCCGGGAACGGGCACCCGTTCGCTTCTCAGCAGCTCGCCCCATCCTCGTCGGCCCGCCTCCTTCGGCGGTGCCTTGGGCGCCGGAGCGGCGCTCGTCGTCTGTTGCGTCATCGTCGACCTCGTGTGCTCTTTCCTGTCAGTCCGTGATCGGGTCGCCCGCGTACTGCCACGGGTCCTCGAATTCCAAGAAGGTGGTGTCCATCGCGTCGCGGATGGTGTTCACGTTCTCCCTCGTGACGACCGGGAGGTCCTCGAGGTAGAACTCGCGCTGCTCGGGCGGCAGCGAGGCCGGATCGACCTCGCCCGTCGCCGCCGCGTAGGCGATCGCCAGCCCGTAGGCGCCCTGGAGCACCCCGGTGGACTGGGTGGTCGCGACGTAGAGGCTGCCGCTGCCCTCGGCGACCAGCTGCTGCGCCTGGCTCAGCCCGTCGACGCCGGTCACCGGCGCCTCGATGCCGGCGTTGAGCAGCGCCTCCCGGGCGCCGAGCGCCATGTCGTCGCCGGCGGACCAGACGCCGCCGATCTCGTCGCCGTGCGCGGTGATCCACGTCTCGGTGATGTTCTGGGCCTCGGTGCGGTCCCAGCCCGCGGTCTGGTTCTCGATCATCTCGATGCCGGGGTACTCCTCGAGCGCCATCTGGAAGCCCTCGAACCGCTCCTTCGCCGGCGGGTTGTCGAGGATGCCCTGGAGCACGACGACGCTGCCCTCGCCGCCCATCTCCTCGAAGAGCGCCTTGGCGGTCTCGTAGCCCTGGGGCACGCCGTTCACCGACATGTGCGCCACCCAGTGCGGGCTGCTCGTCAGCGGGCTCGAGCCGTCGGGCTTGTTCCACTGCGTCACGAGCCACGCGCCGTAGCTCTCGACCTCGTGCACCAGGGCGGGGACGATGGAGGACTCGTTCGCGTCGATGTTGAGCACGGTGCAGTGCCCGTGCTTGGCGAGGATCGCCTTGATCTGCGAGAGCTGCTTCGACGAGTCGCCGTCGCTCGAGATCCACTGGTACTGGTCGAGCATGCCCATCTCCTCGGCGAAGGCCTTGGCCCCGGCCTCGACCGCGACGTAGTACTCGTTCTGCAGCCCCCGCCCCGAGTCCACGAGGAAGATGTCCTCCGGCGCGCACGTGCCCGCGTCGACGCCCTCGGCGCCCGTGGTGATGGCGGGGCCGCACCCGGACAGCGCGAGGGCGAGCGATGCGGCGACGGCCGCCGCCATCGGCCCGCGCCGTCTCCTCGATTGTTCGTTCATCCTGAACCGTCCTCTCCGTTGAGGTAAGAAAGCGTTTTCT
>NZ_FUIC01000052.1 GCF_900163695.1 Gulosibacter sp. 10 | reverse complement strand
GATCTACACACTGCATATCGTCGGCAGCGTCAGTTGTGTATAAGAGACTGCCCTCCTTCTCGCCGTCGTGCTCCGAGCTCGGCGGATACGATGGAGCGATGAAGTCTGGAGGTCTTGACGGTTCGGCCGGGGAACGGGACGCGCAGGACGGCGCCGTGGAAGATGATCGCGAAGGCCGGTCTGGGGAGGAGGCCATCCCCGAACCGCGAGCCATGGCGAGCGGTAGCGCGCGTTCGCTTGCGGACCGTGCATTCGCACTGCTGCGCGATTGGGTGATCAACGGGCAATTGCATCCCGGGTATCCGCTACGAGTTCGCGAGGTCGCAGACCTGCTCGGCACGAGCGTGATGCCGGCGCGCGAAGCCGTGTCCAGGTTGGTGGACGCGGGGCTCGCCGAACAGGAGCCGTACAAGAGCGCCCGGGTGCGGAGGCTCAGCGTGCAGGAGCTCGAGGAGGTCTACTCGGCCCGGATCCTGGTTGAAGGAGAATGCGCGAACCTCGGGAGCACGGCGATCGCCGCCGCGGAGCTGGAACGCATGGAGCAGCTTCATGAAGAGCTCCTGAACGCTGCCTCCGGAGGAGACGCGCGAACCGCGCTCACCCGAGACGAGGAGATGCTCGACATCCTCTACTCGGCCGGCGGGAACGGGGTGCTGCTCGACATCGTCCGGGGGCTCTGGGATCGTTGCCGTCCGTACAAGATGCTCTGGGCGACTCAGGGCGACGGCCTGAACGAACACATCTGGCGGTACAAGACCGATCTGATCGATGCGGCGAGAGCCGGCGATGGCGAACGTGCCAGGGAGATCATCCGGGTCTCATATCAGCGGGCGCTCGATGCGATCCGCGAGATGCTCGGTACGCAGGAGCTCCCCGGCATCACGACGCTGCGCTAGGCGGTGTCTTTTTGAGCGCTCCCGTGTCGCGAAGCGGTCGTGCTGCGGGTGTGCTGCCTTCCGTCAGTTCTTTGCAGGGACGAGGACGATCTTGACGGATTCGAGTTGGGTCGTGAGTTGGCTTCGGACGGTTTCTGCGTCCGTATCGGCCGGGCACCGGACATCGAGGATGAAGGGCCGACCGGGGTTCCCGAACACATGGACGGCGGAAGCGCCGGTGTACAGCGGGCGATGGCCGCTGCCGTCGTATTCCACGCTATAGACGGCGAATTCGAGCGGGATGCTTCGAGAATCGGCGTCATCTCGGCGGGATTCCGCGACTTCCATTCGGAAATCGTCCTGTCGGCCGCTGATCTGACCGACGCCGAAGTGTCTGTGTCGAGACGCTTCCGCGTCAATGCGGGACTCGAACTCATCGAAGGTCACTTCGTGCATGTCGTAGGTGAACGAGAAGCCGCAACCAGTCGTGGGATCGTACATGACGTATTCCATCGTGTTGTTCATCGCCCCGAATATTTCCTGGTTCGGTGCGTAACCCGGGTCGTGAGACGGCCATGTCACCGCGATCTCCTCCACCGTCTTATCCGACCCCAGCGGATACCCGTGCTGCTCCGCGTGCATCCAGGCGACGCCGCCCCAGATCGTTCCGCCGACGAGTACGAGCGCGGCTCCCGTCGCGACCGGCAGCAGCCAAGAGGGCCGTCGGCGTCGGGCTCTCCGCGAGCCGGCTCGGCCGGATTCCGGGTTAGTGGCATCGGGTTCGACCGGCGGAGCGTCGGGTGTGCGCGGGTTGAAGGGCGAGGGCTCGTCATTGGTCCCTGGCGGAAGAAGACTGCTCATCACGGTTCACACCTCGGTTTCTGCTCCGGGAGTTTACCGGCCCAGCAAAGCACACGTGGATTCCGGATCGGGAAAACGACTCGATCCTGCCGCCCTTCTGCAGCGAACCGCCGTCGGTTCCGAACCGGGGCTCGTCAAGGTTTGGAAGGAGTGATGATGATCTCCAGGGACTCGAGCTCGGAGGCCAGACGATCAAGGACGATTTCCTTATCCATCTCTGCCGGGCAACTGACATTGAGCACGAGCGGGTGGCCGGGGTCGCCGAAGACGTGGATGGCCGTAGCTCCCGCGTATTGCGAGCGATCGTCGCCAGGATCGTGTTCGAGGGTGTAGACGGCGAACTCGAGCGGTACGGTTATCGGGTTCTCGTCCCCCTCCTGAGTCTCGAGAATATCCATTCGGAAATCATCTTCACGAGTCGTGATCTGCTTGGCCTTGGAACCTTCTAGCTGTACCCGGTCAGGAGGTTGGTGGCGGTGTTGGGGTTGCGGAAGGGGAGAACCTC
>NZ_FUIC01000025.1 GCF_900163695.1 Gulosibacter sp. 10 | reverse complement strand
GTGGGCGGGCGGGCGGAAAGGCCGCGAAGATGGCTCATGATTTCTCAACCATGCCTAGCCTCGTCGCGTGCCATCCCGAATCCGGGCCGCCGATCCGGCGAGCACCCGCAGCAACGCCATCGTCCGCGCCGCAGAGCGCGCGGACGATCGCTGCGGCATGTTCCTGCTCGTCGACGGGCTCCCCGGCATGGGCACCACCACGCTGCTGCGCGAGCTCGCCGGGCTCATGGAGCGCCGGTACGGCTGGACCGCGATCCACTCGCGCGCCGACCGCTTCGAGCGGGAAGAGCCCTACAGCTTCATGGAGCGGCTCTTCGCGGGCGAGCTCGCCGGCGGCTGGGCCTTCGAGGCGCAGCCCGACGCGGATCCCGTCGAGCTCGCCCGCGAATGTCTGAACCGCATCCTCGAGGACGCCCCGGAAACCGGTCAGGCCGTGATCATCGACGACGCCCAGTGGATCGACGAGGCCTCCGCCCGCATCCTGCGGTACCTGCTGCCCCGCCTCATCCGCCGCCGCACCCTCATCGCCTTCGGCGCGCGCAAGCCGCACGAGCGGGGCTCCCTCGGCGAATACCTCGAACGGCTCTCGCGCGACCCGAACGGCGGGCGGATCGACCTGCAGCCGCTCACGGATCAGGAAATCCGCGCCATCGCGGTCTCCCGCTTCGGCACCGACATCATGCGCCGCAACGCCCGCGCGCTGCGCGAGGCCACCGGCGGCTCCCTCCGGCACGTCGACGCCTTCTTCGACACCCTCGACCCCTCCGAGGCCGCCGCGCTGCACCTCGTCTGGGACCTGCCCGTCCGCGGCCCGAGCCCCGAGGACAACCCGATGCTCGTGCAGTACCGCAGCCTCGGCCCCGCCGCGCGGACGGCCGTGGAGGTCGTCGCCCTCGCGGGCTCCGGCATCGAGGCCGGCGCGCTCGAGTCGGTGCTCGCGAGGTCGGGCGAGGAATCGGGCCTCGGCGACGCGATCGACCGCGGCGTGCTGCGGGAGTCCGGGTTCGGCTCGCGCATCGCGCCGCACCACGAGCTGCTCGTCCCGGCGGTGCGCGCCATGCTCGCGCCCGAGCGGCGGCGGCGCCTCGCGCGCGACCTCGCCGCCGTGGACGGTCCGCGCCTCGACTACCTGCTCGCGGCCGCCGAGGAGCTGGACGCCGAACTGCTCGACCGCGTCGTGGAGCACGCCGACGCGGCCGTCGCGCGCGGCGAGATCCGGGAGGCGGACGCGGTCCTGCGGCGCGCCCTGGAGCTCGCCCCCGAGCCGAATGCCCGGGCTGAGCTGCTCGTCCGGATGGACCTGCTCATCCGGCTCGCCATGGCCCACCTGCGCGCGAAGACCCCCTTCCACCTCCTCGACCTGCTGCCCGAGTACGCCCGACTGCCGGCCACCGGGCTCCGCGACGCCCTGCTCGTCATGATCGAGGCGTTCCGTGTGGATGCCCCGTTCCCCCACGAGCGCGTGGCCCGGATGACCGCCGAGCCCGCACCCGACCCGGACGGCCGGGCGCTCCAGGCCTCGCTCGCGCTCCTCGCCGTGGTCAGGACGCTGCGCAGCGGAGACCTCTCGCCGCTCGCCGAACGCATCGAGCGCGCCCGGCGCTGCTTCGAGGCCGCGCCGAAGGACCCCGGCGAGCTGCGCGACCCCCGCCTCGCGGGGCTCGTCGAGCCGGATGCGCCGCTGCTCGACTGCTACGCCCTCGCCTCCGCCCCGCACCGCGCCACGAAGGGCGCCGTCGCCCGGCTCATCGAGCGCACGCAGGCGCTGCCGGAGGGGCCCGTCAAGGCCGACGCGCTCGCCGCGATCGCCGGCACGCTGGCCGGCTCGGGCGCATTCGCGCGGGCCGCGGAGCTCGCGCACGACGCCATGCGCATCGTCGACGCGGGGCACGCGCCGTGGGGGCTGGGCACCGTCCTGCTCGTGCGCGCCCACAGCCTCGTGATGCTGGGCCGGTACCAGGAGGCCCGGAAGGTCGCCGGCATCATGGAGGAGCGCTGCGAGGACGCCCTCGACGTCGAGACCCGGCCGCTCGCCGCGGCGCTGCGCGCGTTCATCGGTGCCGGCGCCGGCGGCGAGGACCTCGGCCCGCTCCTCGCGCAGGCGCGGCGGCACCGCGAGATCGAGTGGGAGAGCTATGCCCCCGATCTCGCGATCATCGCGGAGTGCGAGGCCGCCCGAGCCGACGGCGACTTCGAGGCGGTGCTCCGCGCCTCCGAGGGGCCGTACGTCGAGCGCATCCGGAACACGAGGCACGGCTTCCTCACGTACCGGGCCCAGGCACTCGTCCGGCTCGGCCGACTCGAGGACGCCCGGAGGCTCATCAATCGCCTCGAGACCTGGCGCGGCGCCAGGTGGCTCGAATGCTGGGGCTCGCTCGCCTGGCTGCGCGCCCTGCTGGCCGCGGCCCGGGACGACAGGAACTCGGCGATCCGGCACTTCGAGGAGGCGGCCGCCGAGACCGCCCCGCCGGTGCCCTGCGCCCTCGCCCTCCTCGACTACGGCGAATTCCTCGTCGCCGAGGAACGGCACGATGCCGCGCGGAGCGCGCTGATGCGCGCCGCCGCCCTGCTGCGCAGCTCCGGGGCGGAGCGGTATCTCGCACGCGTGCGCGGCACGATGGCGGCGCTCGACGCGCCCCGCTCCACGCGCGACCGGCTGCTCGACACGCTCACCTCGCGCGAGCGCGAGATCGCCGAGCGGCTCGCGGAGGGCGAGTCCAACCGGCAGATCGCCGAGGCCCTCGTCGTCTCCCAGGCCACCGTGCGCTTCCACGTCTCGAACGTACTCCGCAAGCTCCAGGTCTCCTCCCGCGGCGAGGCGGGGAGCCTGCTGCGGGGCCCGGCCGTGTCGGAGCGCTCCGGGCGGTAGCCACGGGCGGCGGGTCCGGTCCGCAGGTTCGGCCCGCAGGTCGGGTCCGATCCTCGGGTCCAGCCCGCGGGTTCGGCCTGCGGGCCCGGCCCGCGGGTCCGGTCGCCTTCACAGGCCATCCGATCGCCGTCGCGGGGCGACCGCTCCATTGTGCCCGCGTCGCCTCTCTCCGCCACCGGGGCTTTCCACCGGCGGGGCTCTCCACCGCCGGGGTGTCTCCGCCCCGGGGCCTCTCCGCCGCCGGGCATACGAGAGGCCCCACCGCTCCGGATTGCTCCGGGCGATGGGGCCTCGCGGGCCGGTCGGCGACTGATGGGGTCGACCGGCGCCGCTCTCGTTACTCGGCCGCCTGCTTGCGCGAGCGGATCATCAGGGCGATCGATCCTGCGAGCAGCAGGGCGATGCCGATGCCGAGCGGGAGGACCGGGAAGCTCTCACCGGTCTGGGCGAGGCCGCCCTCGGTGTCGGGCTTCGCCGGCTTCTCGGGCTGCTCCCCGGCAGGGGTCGTCTCGTCCGGGGTCTCGCTCGGCTTGGGCGTGGGCGTCTCGCTCTCCTCAGGCGTGGTCGGCGGGACGGTCTCCTCGGGCTTCTCGTCGACGGTCACCGTCTGGCGCGCGTCGTCGATGTCCTCGTGCGTGGCGATGAGGATCTCCTCGGGCGTGGCCGGGATGGGCATCTCGCCCTCGTCCTGGGTGCCGATCTCGTCCTCGGCCTCGGCCTTCACGAAGTAGAGCTTCTCGAACGCCACGAGGGTGTCGCCCGCGTAGTCGGCCGGAACCTCGAAGTCGAGGCTCGCGATGCCCGAGCTCTCCTCGGCCACGAACTCGGTCGAGGCCTCGATGCCGGTCGACTCGCCCGTCTCCTTGTCCATGAGCTCGCCGCGGAGCACGTAGGTCTGGCCGACCTGCAGGCCCGAGTAGGCGACGTCGTCGCGGAGCGTGCCGCCCTCGTGGGCGAGCTCCTGGTCCTTGTCGGAGAGGTCGTAGGCATCCGTCTCGATCTTCGGACGGTAGACGGTCTGGTTCTCGTCCTCGATGTCGGCGTGGGTCGCGACCTCCTTGCCGTCCAGCTTGAGAGTCTCGAACACGACGATGACCTCGCCGTGCAGCTCGCCCTCGGGCACCTCGAAGGTCAGCTCGACGGAGCCGTCGGCCGCCTCGGGCGTGAACTTCGTCGAGGACGTGATGCCGGTGGGCTTGCCCTCTTCGCTGCCGTCGCGGATCACGAGCTCACCGGTGATCTCGTACTCCTTGCCGGGGGTCAGGCCCTTGTAGTCGACCACGTCGACCACGGTCGCGGGACCGGACTCGGGCAGGAACTGGTCGCCGTCCTCCTTGTCGCTCGCGGTCGTGCCGATCTCGGGCTTCGCGGGCGCCTTGTCCCACTTCACCGTGGCCTCGGCCTTGACATCGACCTGCTCGCTGCGCGAGATCATGAGGGTCTGGGTGCGCTGGTCCTTCTTCGCGTTCGTGACGAGCATGCCGCTCAGCTGCTCGCCACTGATCGAGCTCGACACGGTGGCCTCGCCGGCCTCGGCGTCCTCGGGGACGTCGATGTAGAGCTCGGTGCCGGTGGGAACCTTCTTGAGGTCCACCTCCTCGCCGTTCTCGTCCACCAGCGGGTAGTCGCCGGTGACCTGCACCTCGACGGTGCTCGCGGAGGCCTCGAAGGTGATCGGGCCCACGAGCGAGCCGGCCACGCCGGTCTCGTCCGAGGCGTTCGCCTTGATGTAGGGCTTCTGGCTCTCGGCCTGACCCGTGTTGGCGTCGCCGGTGAGGTAGTCCACGAGTGCCTGCACGCGCTTCTCGGCGGCCTTGTCGTTGCTCGTGAGCCCCTTGAACTCGAAGTTCTTCTCGGTGAAGGTCCAGATCGCGGCCTGCGTGCCCGCGATGGCCTCCTTCTCGGTGAGGCCGTCGATGCCGGTCGCCTCGATGACGGAGTCGAGGTCGACGTTCGGGTGGCTGTTGAAGACGATCCACGCGACCTTCTCGCGGACGTCCTTGTCCTTCTTGAACTCGTTGTTGCCGGGGAAGCTGTCCCAGTCGCCGACCTTCATGCCGATGTCGTAGCGCGCGCTCACGTCGAGCTCGATGCAGTAGGCGTGCTGGTCGGGCTTGTCACCGCCCTGCGTGTAGAGCGGGAAGAGCGTCGTGTGGATATTGCCGCGGGTGGAGCGAATCTGCTCGCCGCTGATCGATTCATCGGACTTCCCCATCTTCGGGTAGCCGTCGGGGTAGCCGTCGTCGGCGTTCGCCGCCATGGCGGGCAGCCAGGTGAAGGCGAGCAGCAAGGTCAATACCGCAGTTACTGCGAGCGCTGCGACTCTGGGCAGCGCGAATCCTGTTGACTTCATGCGGCCGAGCCTAGAAATCGGTGTGAATTCATGGACTAGCCGATCGGACAGGTTCGGTGTTGGGTTTTTCTACGCCCGTCCCAACACCGCCCCGCGCGCCCCGCAGCGCGCCGAGGATTCGATCCGCACTAGGAGGGCAGCCATGAGCGCATCCCTCCCGCAGCGGCGGGATGCGTCCGCCATCGCCCTCCTAATGCGGACCCGCGACGCGCAAAGGTGGCAGGCGCCGCAGTGACAGCTCAGCGGCCCTCCTGGCGGCGGATCCTGCCGCGCCGTAGCAGCAGCGTCACCAGGAACGAGAGCACCAGCGCGATGATCACGCCGAGGTTCGCCGCCGCCCACGTGCCGTCGCGGCCGCCGAACGCCCCGAGCAGATAGCCCTGCCAGTTGTTCCACGCGGCCTCCTCCGCGAAGCCGTTCACCACGAGGCCCCAGCCGATCACCGAGGCGACGGCCATCGTCGCGAGACTCGTCCAGTCGAAGGCGCCGTAGACGCCCTTCGGGTCGAAGAGCGCCGCCTCGTCGTAATCGCGACGGCGCGTGAGGATGTCGGCGATGAGGATGCCCGCCCACGAGGCGAGGGGCACCCCGAGCGTGATGAGGAAGCTCTGGAACGGGCCCAGGAAGTCCTGCGCGAAGAACACGACCCAGATCGTGCCGATCGTGAGGATGACCCCGTCGACGCCCGCCGCGACGGGCCGCGGGACGCGGATGCCGAGGCTGATGAGCGTGAGGCCCGAGGAGTAGATGCCGAGCACCGCGCCCGAGATGAGCGCGAGCAGCGCCGTGATCCAGAACGGGATGAGCGCCCACGTGGGCAGCAGCGTCGCGAGCGCGCCCACCGGGTCGCCGCCCACCGCATCCATGAGCGCCGGGTCGGACCCGGCGAGCAGCAGGCCCGCGGTCACGAGGATGACCGGCGCGGCCGCCCCGCCGATCGTGTTCCAGAGCACGATCGAGGAGTCCTTCGCATCGCGCCGCTGATAGCGCGACCAGTCGGCCGCGATGTTGATCCATCCGAGCCCGAAGCCGGTCATGACCATGACGAGCGCGCCGATCATCTGCTGCGGCGAGCCGTTCGGCATCGCGAGCACCGCGGCGAAGTCGATGCTCGGGATCACGAGCACGAGGTAGAGCACCGTCACGATGCCCGTCAGCCAGGTGAGCACCGACTGCAGCTTCATGATCGTGTGATACCCGAGCACCGAGGCCGTGACGATGACCGCGGCCACCAGCACGGCGGCGATAACGCGCACGCCGGTGCCGCTCGCCCATCCGAGCGCCTCGAACACCGTCGCGGTGGCGAGCACCGCGGTGATCGCCAGGAAGGTCTCCCAGCCGATCGAGGTGAGCCACGACACCACGCCGGGCACCTTCTGCCCGTGCACGCCGAACGCGGCGCGCGACAGCACCATGGTCGGCGCGCTGCCGCGCTTGCCCGCGATGGCGATGAGGCCGCACAGCAGGAACGAGACGACGACGCCGACGACGGTCACGACCGTGGCCTGCCAGAACGAGATGCCGAAGCCGAGCACCCAGGAGCCGTAGCTCATGCCGAACACGGAGACGTTCGCGGCGAACCAGGGCCAGAACAGGTCGCGCGGCCTGGCCACGCGCTCCGCGTCCGCGACGATCTCGATGCCGGTCCGCTCGATCAACGGATTCGATGCCATGCGCTGCTCCCCACTCTCGTTCCTCCTGCCGCCGCGCCCGTCTTCGGCCGCTGCTCCCATCATCCCCCTTTTCCACACGAAATCTTGGCCGCGAATGGTCGGT
>NZ_FUIC01000024.1 GCF_900163695.1 Gulosibacter sp. 10 | reverse complement strand
GAGGTTCTCCCCTTCCGCAACCCCAACACCGCCACCAACCTCCTGACCGGGTACACCTAGTGCAGATCGCCTCCGCACCGGTAGCGCGGATCGCCGCCGCACCGATAGTGCGAATCGCCTCCACGCCGCCGGGTCTCCGTCGGGAGGGCCGGCCGGCGCGCTCGCGGCTCACGGGCGGCGCTTGGGCCATTTCGCGTAGACCTTCTCGAGCAGCCGTTCCTCGGCATCGGGGCCGGGCTTCACCCCGCCCGGGATACCGGCGAAGAATACGGCGCCCACGAGCCACCACGCCCCGAAGATGATCCAGGGCTCGGCGCCGAGGCCCGCGGGCATGCCGGGCAGGTAGAGCGCGAAGAGGAAGGCCGTGATGGCCACCGAGCAGGCGCCGATGATCACGCCGCCCGCGCCCCGACCGCCGATGCGGAGCGGCCGATCCATCTTCGGCTCGCGCACGCGGAGGATCACGAAGGAGATGGAGACGAGCAGGTAGGCGATGACGATCATGGGCGAGCCGCCGTCGACGATCCAGCCGAGCGCCTGGTTCCCGAAGAACGGGGCGGCGGTGGCGACGACGCCGAGCACGATGAGCGCATTCGCAGGCGTGCCGAATCTGGGGTGCAGCCTGCCGAGCCAGGCGGGCAGCATGCCGCCCTGAGCGAGGGAGTACATGAGGCGCGAGGCTCCCATCTGCAGCGAGTTCCAGGAGGTGACGATGCCGGCGATGCCCGCGGCGACCATGAGGTTGCCGAAGAACGCGCTGCCGAAGAGGTTCGCCATCGCGTCGGCCGCGGGCAGCGTCGAGGTGCCGAGCTGATCGCGGGGCAGCCCCACCGCCACTGTGAGCACGATCATCACGTACCAGGCGGCCGCGATGAGCACGGAGATGAAGGAGATGCGGCCGGTCTTCCGCGGCGGGAGGTTCACCTCTTCGGCCGTCTGGGGGATGACGTCGAAGCCGACGAACATGAACGGCACCACGACGAGCACCGCGAAGAACCCGGTCATGCCGTTGGCGAAGAACGGCTCCATCCGGGCCGGCTCGCCGCCGGTGAACGAGCCCAGGACCTGCAGGGCGCCGATCGCGAACAGGAAGATCACGACGAACATCTGGAAGCCGCCCGCGATCTTCACCCCGAGAATGTTGATGATCGTGATGACGATCGCCGTGACCGCGCCGACGAGCGCCCAGGAGAGATACACGTCCGAATCGCTCACGCTCCACAGGTGGATCTGGTCGAGCGGGACGACGTACTGCACGGCGGTGGGGAGCGCCACGGCCTCGAAGGCCACCACGGTGGCGTAGCCGCCCGTGATCGCCCACGAGCCGATGAAGGACCAGCGCGGCCCCATCGCGCGGAGGATGTAGTTGTGCTCGCCGCCGGCCTTGGGCATCGCCGCCACCAGTTCGGAGTACACCAGGGCGACGATCGCCATCATGAAGCCGCCGACGAGCATGGCCGTCGCGGCGCCGAGCGAGCCGGCGTCCTCGATCCAGCCGCCGGCGAGGGTGACCCAGCCGAAACCGACCATCGCGCCGACGCCGAGCGTGAGCGTGGTCCAGGTGCCGAGCGTGCGCTTGAACTCGCCGCCGGGAGGCGCGGGCGTGGGAACGGGAAGTGGTTTCGTGGTGCTCAACGTCATCCTCCTGCAGCGCGGCGGGTGGAGTGACCACCCCTGCAGTCACCCCTTATGCGACAAAGGTAACTATTAGGTGACAACAATGTCAATTCGACGCCGTGCCTTCGAGCGCCTTCGCAGCCGGTCGTGCGCACTCCGGCCGGCGGATCC
Organism: Gulosibacter sp. 10; assembly: GCF_900163695.1. Classification (GTDB taxonomy): domain Bacteria; phylum Actinomycetota; class Actinomycetes; order Actinomycetales; family Microbacteriaceae; genus Gulosibacter. The sequence continues at coordinate 230,054 of NZ_FUIC01000024.1, read as the reverse complement.
GCGACGCCGGCCGGATCGATCTGCACTAGGAGGGCACGCAGCGGGCCATCCCCTCGTTTTCGTGACGAACGGGCTGCTTCCGCCCTCCTAGTGCAGATCCTCCGCACGTCGGGCCGCCGACGTGCCCCCGCCTACCCGACGAACGCGACCCAGCAGGCCTCCGAGCATCGAACCGTCGACGGCCCACCGCGTACCCGGCGGGCGCGGCCCGGCAGGTCTTCCGCGCATCGGGCCGTCGGGGTCCCTCCCGGGCGCCCGCCTACACTGAACCGATGTCCTCCTGGCATCACGACCTCCTCGGCCCGGAGCAGGCCGGGTTCATCGAGTCGCGCCTGGGCGACCCGACGCTCGTCGAGGACCTCTCCTGGGGCATCGTCGACACGCGGGTGCTGCACGTCCGGGCCGGGAGCGACGAGTTCGTCGTCAAGACCGCCGGCCCCGGCAACCACCACATCGGCCGCGAGATCGCCGCACACGAGCGCTGGACCGCCGCGCTCGTGCAGCTCGACCGCACCGCCCGGTTCGTGGCGGGCGACCGCGAGCGCAACGTGCTGATCACCGAGTACCAGCCCGGCCGACTCGTCGAGGGCGGCGAGCTCGAGCTGAGCCCCGACATCCACCGCCAGGCCGGCAAGACGCTGCGCGCCTTCCACGATCAGCACGAGCGGGTCGATCCCGAGTACGAGGCGCGCGCCACGCGCAAGGCTCTCGCGGCGCTCGACGGCGAGCACCGCATCGCTCCGGAGATCGCCGAGGAGGCGCGGGGCATCCTCGCCGGCTACCGGCCGCGCCCCGCGCGCGTGGTGCCCACGCACGGCGACTGGCATCCCCGCAACTGGCTCCAGGATGCGGGGCGGCTGCGCGCGATCGACTTCGGCCGCTTCGACTTCCGCCCCGCACTCACCGACCTCTGTCGGCTGGCCACGCAGCAGTGGCTGGATGCGCCGGCGCTCGAGGCGGCGTTCCTGGAGGGGTACGGCACGGATCCGCTCGATGCGGAGGTGTGGCCGATCGAGCTGCTGCGCGAGGCGGTGGGCACCGCGACCTGGGCCTACCGCGTGGGCGACTTCGCGTTCGAGACGCACGGGCACCGTCTGCTCGGCGCCGCCCTCGCCCGGTGCTGAGACCCCTCCGAATCCTGGCCACGAACGGTCGCCTCCGACGCCGGAGAACGACCGTTCGTGGCCAGGATTCGGTTGGAGGGGGATGCTCGGCCGACGCAGCGGTTCAGTCGTCCGGCTCGGCGAGCCAGAGCTCGCCGGCGGTCGTGATCAGCGCCGCGCCGTCCGGGAACACGTGCTCGGGCACGCGGAAGTCGCCGCGGGCGAGCTCGGCGCCGTCGGTCGCGTCGAGCACGATGCCGAGGCCGCCGAGGCGCAGGTGCACGCGGCCGTCGCCGGCCGAGGCGAGGGTCGCCCCGTCCGCCACAGGCGCCTCCCAGCGCACCCCCTCGGAGTCCACGGCGGCGATGCGGTCCTCGTCGCCGCTCCGCGTCTCGAGGTACAGCGCCTCGCCGTCCGCCGCTGCCTCGCCGCGGAGCTGCCCCTCCGGCGAGGCGAGCAGCAGGCCCGAGTCCAGCGCGTACACCGCCGGGCGGCGGTCCTCCCCGTCGACCCAGGCGCCGACGAGGTAGCCGTGCTCGCCGGCCTCGCGCATCGAGGCGGGCTCGAACGCCGCCGACTCCGAGACGCCCTCGGGGCGCTCGAGCCCGGACTCGGCCCACAGCGGCTCCTCGCCGGCGAGCTCGACCGCCTCGAGCGCACCGTCGCGACGGATGACGCCGATGCCGTCGTACTCGCCGATGATCTCGATGCCGTCGCCGGCCGAGAATCGCTGCCGGCCCGTGGCCGGGTCGAGCATGACGGTGGTGCCCGAGACATCGGCGATGGGGGCGTCGGGCTGGGCGTAGAAGACGAGCCCCGCGTCGGCGAGCAGCGGCCCGGGCACCGGCACCGGCCCCCAGAGCCGCTCCCCGTCGGAGACGCGGAACGCGGTGGCCACGGTCTCGGTGATCCGGCCGGAGTCGTCGGTGGCGGGCCGGGCGTCCATGAATACCGCGATGGCCTCGCCGTCCGCCGCGGACACCGCGAAGGCCGTGCAGGACGGGCTTGTCTCGACCTGCCACCGCGGCTCCGCGCCGCTCGAGACCGCCGCCATCGTGAGGGCGCTCGACTCGTCCGCCTCGGCGAGGCCGATCACCGCGTCGCCGGCGACGAGGTGCACGCCGCCGAGGTCGACGCGGGCGGTCGCGATCAGACCCGGCGCGAGCTCGGTGCCGATCTGCACGTCCGTGCGCACGAGGTCCTCCCGGACCTCGGCCGGCTGGACGCCGAACTCCGAGCGCTCGCCGGAGGCGCAGGCCGTCAGGGCGAGGACCGCGGCTGCCGCGAGCGCGAGGATGCGCCCGACCGGTCGCCGACGGCCATCTCGGTTCCGCGTCATCGTGCTCCCTTCGCACCGCTATCGACTATGCAGCATAGTAACTATGCCGCATGGCAGTCGACGTCGCCCGAAGCGATCGCGGAGCACCATTACTCGGGCAAGTTCGTCCTGCGCGTCACTCCGGAAGCCCATCGCGGCCTCGCCCTCGACGCGGCCGAGCAGCAGGTCTCCCCGAACCGTCCGATCGCGGCTCGGCTCGGCTCGCCCAGGCCTGATCCGCTCGCGAGCCGGCATCGTCGCTTTCGCGCGGTCACCTCCCCGCAGGCGCGGTGACCGCGCGCATGTGCTCGAGGAAGGCCGCGACGGCCGGGCGGGTATCGCCGCCGCGGCGCATCACGGCATGGACATCGCGATGCATGCCCGCCGGCGCCCCCTCCGGCCACACGAGGCGCTGCCCGGCGGCCCCGGAGTCGCCGGTGCCGTCGATGCCCGGGCCGGCGATAGCCGGGCCGGCGGCCGCCGGTTTTCCGCCCGTAGCGCCCTCGCCTGCGAACCCCTTTTCCGCAAGGGGCTCGGCCGCCAAGCCCTCAGCCGTAGCGCCCCCACTCGCGATGCGCGCGGGGGCGACGTCATCGCCGAGAGCCCTTCCAAATGCAGCGCCCACCTCCGGAACGCCCTCCGCCGGAGCACCGGCATCGATAACACCGCCGGCGGCCGCCGAGCCCTCCCCCGCAGTCCCGCCGAGCGCAGCCCCGCCGCGGGGCGGCAGCACCATGTCGGGCAGGAAGGCGGCCGCGATGCCCGCGGCGGCGAGGTCGTAGTGGAGCCGCAGGTCGGGCGACTCGAACAGCACCCGGGGCACGAATCCGGCCTCCCGGCAGACGCGCTCCGCCCACTCCCGCGCACCGCTCCCCTCCGGCTCGAGCACCCACGGCAGCTCCGCGGGCGGCGTCCTCGCGTCCGGAGCATAGGCCGCGATCCCGTCGCGCAGCAGGAACGTCGACACCATGTGCGGGTCGACGGCGCGCGGGATGCCCGGATACTCGTCGGTCACGGCGATGTCGGCCCGCCGCCCCGCGACCGACTCGAGCGCCTCGGCCGGCTCCACGTGCGCGAACTCGACCACGACATCCGGATGCGTCCGCGCCATGCGTCGCAGCAGCGAGGGCAGGTGCCGCAGCGCGAAGGTCGAGAACGCCGCGAAGCGCACCACGCCCTGCACCCGGCTCCGGCGCCGCTCGAGCTCCGCCTCGGCGCCCTCGAGGATCGATTCGACCGAGCCGGCCCGCTCGGCGAGCACCTGCCCGGCGGGCGTGAGCTGCACCCCGCGCCCGATCCGCTCGAGCAGCGGCAGCCCCACCTCCGCCTCGAGCTTCGCGAGCTGCTGCGAGATCGCGGAGGAGCTGATGCCGATCGAGCGCGACACGGCAACGATGCTCCCGTGCCGCGCGAGATCTCGGAGGAGACTGAGCTTGCGCATATCCAACATGCCGGAGCACCACCAATCGTGAAGTTCCGCTGAACCATATCGGCAAGACCAGGGGCGTTCCTCGAAAGAGTCTGCGCCCCTACATTGAGGGAACGGCGCAGCCGCCGGGCCAGAAGGAGAACCACGGATCATGAGCCTCTTCGCAGCGAGCGAGTACGCATCCCGCCGGCAGCGGGTGCGCGAGCGGATGCGCACGGCCGGCCTCGACGCGCTGCTCATCGCCGACCCCGCGAACCTCTACTACCTCACGGGCTACAACGCGTGGTCGTTCTACACCCCGCAGGTGCTGCACCTGCCCGCCGAGGGCGAGCCGACGCTGCTCATGCGCGAGATGGACGCGAACGGCGCCCACCGCACGGCGGAGGGCATCGATCCCGCGCACATCCTCGGCTACCCCGAGACGCTCGTGCACCGCCCCGACGCGCACCCCGGCCGGTGGATCGCCGAGCGGCTGCGCGAGCGCGGCTTCGGCGGCGACGCCCGCGTCGGCTACGAGGGCGAGGCCCACTTCTTCACGGTGCGCACCTTCCGCGCGATCGCCGAGACGCTGCCCGAGTGGCGGCTCGAGGACTGCCACGACCTGGTCAACTGGGTGCGGCTCGTGAAGTCCCCCGCCGAGATCGAGCTCATGCGCGCGGCCGGCACGGTCGCCGGCGCCGCGATGCGCGCCGGCCTGGGCGCGCTGCGCGAGGGGCGGCCCGCGAACGAGGTCGCGGCAGAGATCCTCGCGGCGCAGGCCCGCGGCACGGACGGCGTCGACGGCGACTACCCCGCCATCATGCCGATCCTGCCGGTGGGCGCCGCGGCCGACACCCCGCACCTCACCTGGAACGCCGACCCGATGCCCGCCGGCGAACCCGTCTCCTTCGAGCTCGCGGGCGTGCACCGCCGCTACCACGCCCCCCTTGCCCGCACCGCCGTGATCGGCGCGCCGAGCCGCGAGCTCGACCGCCTCGCGGGCGTCACCGTCGAGGGGCTCGAGGCCGCGATCGACGCGGTGCGCCCCGGCGTCACCGCGCACGAGGTGACCGAGGCGTTCACCCGCGTGATCGAGCGCGAGGGCTACCGCAAGAATTCGCGCCTCGGCTACTCGATCGGCATCGGCTTCCCGCCCGACTGGGGCGAGCGCACCGCGAGCATCCGCCGCGACGACACGACGGTGCTTACCGAGAACATGACCTTCCACTTCATCGCGGGGATGTGGATGACCGGCTTCGGCTTCGAGGCCTCGGAACCCATCCGCGTCGGCGCGCAGGGCGCGGAGCTCTTCGCCGACGTTTCCCGCGGACTCGCCGCGATACCCGATAGGAGGCAGATGTGAATCACCCCAGCACCCTCGCAACCCCGCCGCCGACCGGCTCGGGGCGGGCCGGACCCGCCCCGCGGCTCTCGACCCGCGTCGACCAGCTGCACGGCTCGGTCATCGACTCCTCGACCTCGCTGCTCGCGAGCCAGACCCACGACATCGTGCGGTTCGCGATGGGCGCCCCGAACGCCGAGCTCATCCCCGAGGCCGATTTCGCCCGGCTGTTCTCCACACCCGCCGCGGGCCGCTTCGACTACGGCGCCACCGAGGGCGAGCCCGCCCTCATCCGCGAGCTGACTGCGATGCTCGCGCGGCAGGGCGCCGCGAGCGACCCCGGGCGCATCCTCATCACCACCGGCGGGATGCAGGGGCTCGACATCGCGTTCAAGCTGCTCATCGACGCGGGCGACACCGTGGTCGTCGAGGCCCCCACCTACACGAACGGCATCGGCACGGCGCAGAGCTACCAGGCGCGCATCCTCGAGGCCCCGGTCGACGAGCACGGGATGATCGTCGAGGACCTGCCGCGCCTGGTCGCCGAGCACGGGCGGACGCCGAAGGCGATCTACACCGTGCCGAACTTCCAGAACCCCTCCGGCACGACGATGTCGCTCGAGCGGCGCCGCGAGCTGCTGCGCCTCGCCGAGGAGTGGGACGCGGTGATCATCGACGACGACCCGTACGGCATGCTGCGCTTCGAGGGCGAGGACGTGCCGGGGTTCGTGGCGCTGAGCCCCGGCAACCCGCGCATCATCCAGGTGCGCACCTTCTCGAAGGTGCTCGCCCCGGGGCTCCGCATCGGCTGGCTCGACCTCGATCCCGGCCTGCGGCGGCTCGCGATCAACGCCAAGCAGTCGATGGACACCTGCACGAGCGTGCCGATGCAGCACGTCGTCGCCGACTACCTCGGCGAGGGCGCGCTCGACGCGCACGTCGCCCGCCTGCGCGGCGTCTACCGCGAGCGCAAGCGCGCGCTGCGCTCCTCGCTCGACGAGCTGTTCGGCGGCGAGGTCGACGCGACGGACCCCGAGGGCGGCTTCTTCCTGTGGCTCACGCTGCGGGGCCGCTACGCCGAGGTCGACGCGGAGGCGCTGTTCCCCACGGCGCTGCGGCACGGCGTCGCCTACATCCCGGGGCCCGCGTTCACCGCCTCCGGCACCTTCCGCGACGCGCTCCGGCTGTGCTTCGCCACATCCAGCCCGGCTAGGATCCACGAAGGCGCGACGCGCCTCCGCGCAGCGCTCGACGAGGCGGTGCGCGCCGGAGGAGGCGGGTCGCGATGACCGTCGGTGCCGGCATCGGCACCGCGCCGAAAGGGGGCCGTGTGACCGCGATCGACTCGAGGCGCGCCGACCCGGACCGCGTGCTCGGCCGGCTGCACGCCGAGGCCATCGCCGCGCTCGCCGCCGACCTCATCCGCGCCGAGAGCGAGAACCCGGGCGGCACCGAGGTCGAGGCCGTCCGCGTGCTCGCGGACGCGCTGCGCGTCATCGGCGCCGAGGTCACGCTCGACTACGTCGACACGAACCGGCCGAACCTCGTCGCGCGGCTCGGCGCGCGCCGCGACAGCGGGCACCTCCGCAGCCCGCGGGAGGGCGACGCGGGCATCCTCTTCCTCGGCCACAGCGACGTGGTGCCTGCGGGCGAGGGCTGGACCGGCGACCCCTACGAGCCCCGGCGCGAGGGCGACCTCCTCATCGGTCGCGGCGCGACCGACATGAAGGGCGGGCTGGCCGCCGTCGTCGCGGCCATGGCCGCCGTGCACGCCGAGGCGCCGGAGCTGCCGATGACGCTCGTGTGCACCGTCGACGAGGAGGTGGATGCGCGCGGCTCGCTCCACTACATCCGCCACTTCGCGCCCGCGAGCTACACCGCGTGCATCGTCGCCGAGCCCACCGGGCTGGCGACCATCACCGCCTGCCGCGGCGCCTCGAACCTGCGCGTGTCCGTGTCGGGCGCGAGCGCGCACGCCGGCAACCCCGCGGACGGCGTGAGCGCGATCCTCGCCGCCGCCGACCTCATCGCCGAGGTCGAGGCCGACGACGCCCGCCTCGCGCAGGCGCCGCATCCGGTGCTCGGCGCCGCCTGCTGGAACGTCGGGACGATCGAGGGCGGCCACGGCACCTCGATCGTCCCGGACCGCTGCGTGCTGTCGATCGACCGCCGCACGCTGCCCGGCGAGGAGCCCGGGCGCATCCTCGCCGACCTGCTCGAGCGCGCCCGCGAGCGCATCGCGCGCCGCGCCCGACCGGGCGCCGAGCGCATCCGCCTCGACGGCGAGGTGGAGATGACCATGCCCGGGTTTTGCACGGATCCGGACGCCCCGCTCGTGCTCGCGGCCTGCGAGGCCGTGTGCGAGGCCGGCGGCGAGGCCCGCACCGGCGTGTGGAGCGCCGCGTGCGAGGGCGGGTTCATGGCGGAACATCACAAGGTGCCAACAATCGTCCTCGGACCCGGCGATATCGCTGGCCAGGCGCACCAGCCCGATGAAACAGTGTCAGTCCACGAACTCCACACCGCGGCTCGGGCCTATGCACTGCTCGCGCTCCGACTCGGCGATCCGGGTCGGGACGCCACTCCCGACTAACTCCCCACCGGGAGCCATCGGACCTCAGCTCGAAGCCATCTGTAAAGGAGCAGCAATGACCACCGAGCACAGCACCCCGAACAGTTCCGGCGAGACCGTCGACCTCCCTCCCATCACCAAGGAGATCGACCTCACGCCGCTGCAGAAGAAGACCGCGCGCAAATCGGTCGCGGGATCCGCGATCGGCAATGCGATCGAGTGGTTCGACTACGGCATCTACGGCTACCTCGTCGTCTACATCTCGCAGCTCTTCTTCACCTTCAACGAGGATGCGGGGGCGCTGCCTCGCATCCTGGCGTTCGCGACCTTCGCGGTCTCGTTCCTCGTCCGCCCGCTCGGCGGATTCGTGCTGGGCCCGCTCGGCGACCGCATCGGGCGGCAGAAGGTGCTCGTGTTCACGATCATCATGATCAGTCTCTCGACCGCGGCGATCGCCGCGCTGCCCACCTTCGACCAGGTGGGCTACCTCGCGCCGCTGCTGCTCGTGCTGCTGCGCATGATCCAGGGCTTCTCGGCCGGCGGCGAGTACGCCGGCGCCGCCGTGTTCATGTCCGAGCACGCGCCCGACAATCGCCGCGGCTTCTACGGCTGCTTCCTCGAGTTCGGCACGCTGGCCGGCTTCAGCGGCGCGGCCATCCTCTGCACCACGCTCACCCTCGCCGTCGGCGAGGAGGGCATGATGGCCGGCTGGTGGCGCCTGCCCTTCGCGCTCACGCTGCTGCTCGGCATCGTGGCGCTCTGGATGCGGAAGAGCCTCGAGGAGTCGGAGACCTTCACCGAGGACTCGGCCCACACCGAGGCGAACGAGTCGGCCTGGAAGGCCTTCGCGACGCTGATCAAGACCTACCCGGGCCAGCTCGTGAAGCTCATCGGCTTCGTGATCCTCATCAACGTGGGCTTCTACCTGGTGCTCACCTACATGCCCTCGTACCTGTCGGCCACGCTGGGCCACGGCGTCGCCGAGTCGAACATCTCGCTCGTGATCATCCAGCTGATCATGATGGCGCTGATCATCCCGTTCGGCGCGCTCAGCGACAAGATCGGGCGGAAGCCGCAGCTCATCATCGCGAGCCTCGGGTTCACGTTCCTGTCGGTGCCCGCGATCATGCTCGTGAACGTCGACAGCCTCTGGTCGCAGCTCGCCGGCATCGGCATCCTCGGCCTGTTCCTCGTGATGATCCTCTCGACCATCTCCTCGACCCTGCCTGCGCTGTTCCCCACCGCGGTGCGCTACTCGGGCTTCGCGATCGGCTACAACCTGTCGACCGCGCTGTTCGGCGGCACCGCGGGCGCCGTGAACGAGTGGCTCGTGGACGCGACCGGCAACCTGCTCACCCCGGGCTGGTACCTGGCCGCCGCCGGGCTCATCGGGTTCGTCTCGGTGCTCACCTTCCGCGAGACCGCGGGCCGCTCGCTGCGCGGCAACGTGGTGCCCGGCAGCGACGACGCGCTCCGCGCCGCCCAGGGCGAGAAGCTCGTCGGCTACAAGGGCTGAGCGGGCCGGGCCACCACTCCCCCAGATGCGTCGCAGATCGTCGTTATCCGCATGCGAGAACGACGATCTGCGACGCATCTGTCGTCGTTCGGGGTCGGCCGGGCCGCGCCCGGGCAATCCGGGCCGCTGATCCCGGCCGCTGGCGTCAGAGCTCGCCGACGGACTCCCGCACGCGCGCCGCGGTGCGCCGCGACTCCAGCAGCAGCTCGCCGAGGCTGCTGCCCCGCCCGGCCGCCGCGAGGATGAGCGGCCCCAGCGTCGGATGCTCGAAGGTGATGTAGATGAGCAGGGTGTCGCCGGACTGCACCGACACCACGTCGAGCTCGGGATCGCGGGGCACCTCCGGCAGCACCTCCACGGCTGCGCGGGCCACGGAGTGCACCGAGCTCGCGAGCGCCGCCGAGGGGCCGACGCCCTCCTCGTACAGGCCCACCGAGCACAGGTTGATGCCGTCCCCGGTGCACACCACCGCCGAGATCGTGTGCGGCACCTCGTCGAGCAGCGCCTCCAGGTGCGGGGCTGCGGCGAGGCCGAGCCGCTCCGTGCGGGCGCGCCACTCCTCCAGGGCCGCCTCGTCCGGCCATTCCGCGTCCAGCGCCTCGGCGTGCATGCCGAGCTGGCGCTCCGATCGCCGATCGCTCATCCGTTCCCCCGATCCTCGGCGCGCTGCGGGAGCCGCGCAGCCATCCGGGCGAGGAACGCGACGTCCTCGCGCTTCCGCGGGTCGACCACGAACAGCGGGATCTCCCGCGAGAAGAGCGCGTCCAGCAGCTGCCGGTACGCGACGACGGGCGGGCCGCCGCCCCGCTCCAGGCGCGTGAGGCCCACGGTCAGCCGGGCGCCGAGCCGCTCGGCGTCGAGGTACGAGAGCCATTCCCGCGCCTCCTCGAGGGCGTGCTCGTGGTCGCCGTACAGCAGCAGGATCTGCCGGGTGGTCTCGGGAAGGTTGCGGCTGCGGAGGATGCGGAACCGCGCCTGGCCCGGCGTGCCGTAGAGCGCGACGATGCCCTCGGGCGTGTGCCATTCGCCGTAGTCGATGCCGACGGTGGTGCGGGCCTTGCCGCCCACCGCGCGGTGCCGGAAGGACGAGGTGACCACCTCGGTGTTCGCGACCTCGATGTCGGACAGGGTGCGCACGGCGGTGGTCTTCCCCACCCCGAAGGGCCCGACGAAGGCCAGCTCCCGGATGGCGCGGTGGCCGATCACGGTGGTGCGGTTGCTCACTGTTCTCCTTGTCGTTCGTGCAGGCGCCGGTTCGCGAGCGCGAGCCGTTCGTCCCGTTCGGCGATGGTGCGTTGCAGTGTCTCGGCCCGGCGCGAGGCCGCCTCGAGCGCGATCTCTGTGCGCGCCCGGTACTCCCGCAGTTCGAGCAGCACCGCCTCCAGCTCCGCCTCCCGGCCGCGGTGGGCGGCGAGGAGCCGGTCCATCGCGTTCAGCGCGGCGGATTCGAGCCGGCCGGACTCCTCCGCGTGCTCGCGGCGGAGGCGCTCGGTGCTCTCGTGCAGCCGATCGTCCGCGAGTTCCGAGGCCTGAGCCGCGGCGCGCGCCACCTGCCGCCGGCAGCGCCGCTCGGCGAACAGCACCCCGCCCGCGAACCCCAGCAGCAGGGCGATGAGCACCATCGCCAGCAGCGCGAGGAACGCGCTCGCCTCGGGCCACGCCGGCATCTCAGCCCGCCTCGCCGCCGGAACGACGTCCGGCCCGGTCGCGGCCGTCCACTACTCGAAGCGCTGCCGGCCCAGGGCGTCCCGGGCGTGCTGCAGGCTCGTCGAGACCTCCTGATCGCGGAGCCGGTGCAGCAGCGCCGGGGGCATGCCCGCGACCTCGTACAGGGCGTGCTCGATCGCGAGGTCGTAGCTGTGGATGACCACCGCGCTGATCGTGGCCGTGAGCCGGCGCACGGCGCCCGTGAGCCGCTGCGCCTCCTCGGCGGGCAGCGCGCCGACCGCGGCGTCCTCGACCCCGCGGTCGAGGTACTGCGACATCGCGATCATCATCGGGTTGCTCACGCCGCGCACCACGTGGACGAGGCCGACCATGGCCATCCACGCGAAGTAGTCGTCGTCCTTCGGGCCCTCGACGGTGCGCCGCCACCACTCGCTGAGCGTGCGCTCGCGCGCCGGGCGCTCGCCGTCGGCGAAGACCCCGGCGGTGTTCGGATGCGCGTAGACCGTCTCGTAGAAGCCCTGCACGAGGTCGTGCTCGAGCCCGAGCAGGAACTCGCCGTGCGCGGCGATGACGGCCTCGTCCTCGGCGCGGAACTGCGTCTCGGGCGGCATCTCCTCGCGCGCCGTGCGGGCCAGCGCGGTCATATCGCGGCTGTCCACGGGCGTGGTCATCGCAGGGCCCTGTCGATCTGCGCGGACGCCGCCTTCGCCTCGATCCGCATCAGGCCGAGGTTGCTGCTGCTCGGGCCGGACATCACGAGCGCGGCGCTGTCGCCGGCCGAGTAGACGACGATGTACCCCTGGCCGCCGCGGACCACGGTCTCCTCCATCGCGCCGAGGCTCGCGTGCTCGGAGACGCGGCCGCCGAGGCCGAGCGTGGTCGCGGCCATCGCGGCCACGCGGTCGGCCTCCGCCTCGGGGAAGTCGTGGCTCAGCGACAGGCCGTCGACGGAGGCGACCATCACCCCGTTCAGCTCGGGGATGGATCGGCGGATTCCTGCGATGATCTCGGCTAGCTGCTCTTGTCTGTTCACGGTTGAACGCCTCTCGGTTTTCGGGCATGACGGCATGGCGGCATCGCGCATGGGATGCCGGCGGTCGTGACGGGTGGCGATCGATCTCGCCGCGGACTGCGCTGACCACCGTCTCGCCCGAAACTCTATCCAGGTTCATGATTTTCGTGTCCCGGTTCCGCACCGTTCCCGGGGCGGTTTTCCGTGTGGGGTGAGATGGTCCGCCCGCAGGCCCACCCGGGGAGGTGTTGCGCACTCCGCGGCGCCCCTCCCCGCCCCTCGAAAATTGGCCACGACCGGTCGTCATGCGCCTGCTATGACGACCGTTCGTGGCCAATTTCCGAAGCCGGGCGGTGGCGGTGGACGGAGGCGGCTGCGCGCACAGATGCGTCGCAGTCCGCGGTTACGAGGCCCTCGTAACCGCGGACTGCGACGCATCTGTTCCGTGCCGGATCCGGTCAGTCCTTGACCTTGGGTTTGACCTTCACCACCTGGTCGGGGAGCGTGAGGATCATCGTGGAGGTATCGAGATACTCGTTGGCGTCCTGCCCGGCCTCGAGCGCCTCGGCCTCGGCCCTGTTCGAGACGACCGGCACCGATCCCAGCAGCGGACGCTTGGCCGTCTCCCGCATCCTGAAGGCGGCGAAGAGGGCGACCAGCGAGAAGAACATGACGTAGAGCGCGGGCGACATGGGATTGCCGCTGCCCTGTACGATCGCCTCCGAGACCAGCGGCGTCGTGCCGCCGAAGATGGAGACCGCGATGTTGTGCGTCACCCCCACGCCCCCGTACCGGGAGGCCGTGGGGAAGAGCTCGGCCATCACGACGCCGGTCATCGCGAGGAAGGCGGCGCTGGGTACGGAGATCATGAACAGGCCCAGCCACAGCGCCCAGACCTCGCCGACGAGGATCAGCGAGAACGCGGGGAACAGCAGCACGAGGTTGCCGATCGTCGCCATGAAGTAGATGGCACGACGGCCGATCTTGTCCGAGATCCAGGCGAAGAGCGGGATCAGCCCCGCCTGCACCACGAGGATCAGCGTCGCCGCGAGCGCGGTGTGATGCGTCGCGATCCCCGCCTGCCTCTCGGCGAACGTGGGGATGTAGCTCGTCAGCGTGTACGAGGTCGTCGAGTCCGCGGCGATGAGCGCCGCACCGATGAGGATCTGCGGCCAGTAGTGCCGGAGGATGCCGCCGAGGTTCTGCCTGTTGAAGATCACATCGGCGTGCTCCGCCTGCGCCTCCTTCTCCGCGGCCTCCTCGAAGCCCGGAGACTCCGGGACGCGGCTCCGCAGCGCGACGGCGCCGATGCCGAGCGGCAGCGCGAGGAGGAAGGGGATGCGCCAGCCGCCGTCGAGCATCGCGCCTTCGCCCCACCACGACGTCGTCAGCGCCGTGGTCCCCGCAACGACCGCGGCGCCGGCCGCGAAGCCGAGCATCGAGCCGCTGTTGAGCAGCGAGGTGATGACCCCTCGGCTCCGATCCGGCGAGAACTCGGCGACGTAGGTGGCGGCCCCCGAGTACTCGCCGCCGGTCGAGAAGCCCTGCAGCATCTTCAGCAGGTAGAGCGGCACGATGACCCACAGCCCGACCTGCTCCGCGGTGGGCAGGAGGCCCAGCAGGGTCGTGGATATCGCCATGAGCATGATCGTGAAGAAGAGCACCTTCCGACGGCCGATGCGGTCGCCGAGCGGGCCCAGGATGATGCCGCCGAGCGGGCGGACGAGGAATGACGCGGCGAAGCCGAGCAGCGTCACGAGCAGGCCGAGGTTCTCGTCCATGCCGTGCGTGAACACCTCGGTCATCGTGATGGCCAGATAGCCGTAGATGGCGATGTCGTACCACTCGACGAAATTGCCGACCCCGGCGCCCAGCTGCGCCTTGATGATCTCTTTCTTGTCGACGACGATGCAGTCGTCGGCCCGAAGACGCCGGGGCTCGTGTTCGGTAGGTTGGTTGCTGCTTGCCTCTTGCTTGGACACCCTTGTCCTCTTTCCGTTCGATTCGTATTCGGGAATCGCGCTGCCGCGCTCCCTGAAATGGGCACGGGAAACGGCGGCCGCTCCGGTCGTGCCTGAGCCGTCGCGGCCGAATTCGATGGGGGCGGGGCGTCCGGCCTGCAAAACGGGCCGGGCGCCCCGCGGCGGCTAGTCCGCGAAGCGGAAGAGCTTCTTGTTGGCGAACTCGAGCATGCCGACTCGGCCGAGCTCGCGGCCGTAGCCCGACCTCTTCACGCCGCCGAAGGGCACGTCCGCGCCCTCGAGCCCTGCGGCGCCGATGAACACCATGCCGACGTCGAGCCGATCGCCGACCCGCTCCGCGCGCTCGCGGTCATCGCAGAGGATGATCGAGCCGAGCCCGTACGGCGAGGAGTTGGCGAGCTCGATCGCCTCTTCGTCGCTCGACACCCGGTAGAGCTGCGCCACGGGGCCGAAGAACTCCTCCGAGTAGGCGGGGTTCCCCGGTGCCACGTCCGTCAGGACCGTCGGCGGGAAGACGTTCCCGCGCTCGGGGCCGCCTCCCACCAGGACGCGGGCGCCGCCGTCGACCGCGCGCTCGACCTGGTCCTTGAGCGTCGAGGTCGCCGAGGACGACGAGAGCGGGCCGAAGTCGCCCTGCTCGTAGGACAGCGCGGCGAGCGCCGCGCGGTACTGCTCCGCGAACTCGTCGTAGTACTCGTCCGCGACGACGATGCGCTTCGAGCCGTTGCAGGCCTGGCCGGTGTTCTCCATACGGCCCGCGACGGCGTGCTCGACCGCCTGCTCGATGTCATCGGTGTCGAGCACGAGCAGCACATCGGCGCCGCCGAGTTCCAGGACGCACTTCTTCAGGTGCCGGCCGGCCTCCTCGGCGATCCGTGCGCCGGCCGCCTCCGAGCCCGTGAGCGAGACGCCCTGCACCCGGTCGTCGGCGATGATGCGGGAGACCTGCCCGTGGCTGGCGAACACGTTGACGTACGCGCCCTCCGGGAATCCGGCGTCGAGGAACAGCTGCTCGAGGGCGGCCGCCGACTCCGGGCATTGGCTGGCGTGCTTCAGGATGATCGTGTTGCCGAGGATGAGGTTGGGCACCGCGAACCGGGCCACCTGGTAGTACGGATAGTTCCACGGCATGATGCCCAGCAGCACGCCGAGCCCCTGGTAGCGCAGGAAGGTCTTGAGCCCGTCGGCGACGTCGAGCGGTTCGTCGGCGAGCCACTCCTCGGCGTGCTCGGCGAACGCCGCGGTGATCTCGGCCGAGAACTCGGCCTCGCCGACCGCCTGATCGATCGGCTTGCCCATCTCCCGGTTGATGATGGCGCCGAGCTCGTCCTTGCGCTCGAGGAACAGCTCCGCCGCGCGCTTCGCGAGCGCGGCCCGCTCGGCGACCGTGGTCTGCCGGGCCCATTCCCCGTAGGCCTGCTGGGCCGATGCCAGCGCCTGTTCGATCTGCTCGTCGGTGGCTGCGGGATAGGTCGCGAGGGTCTCCTCCGTCGCGGGGTTGGTCACGGCGAACGTGCTCATGCGGCTTCTCCTTCTTCAGTCGCGGTGGGTCGCGACGCGTTCGCGTCGCCGCCGCGCAGCCCCGTGGCCGCGCGGCTGTGCTCCAGCACATGGATGACGGTCGGCCGGTCGGCCGACAGCGCCCTGGTCACGATGTCGCCGATGGGCGCGTCGTCGTCGAGGCGGACGGCGTCGCAGCCGAGCGCCTCGGCGGCCTTGGCGAAGTCCGGCGAGCCGAGCGCCACGGAGTTGACCGGGTCGTCCCGGTCCGCCATCTCGTTGCGGATCTCGCCGTACCCGCCGTTGTCGTAGATGATCACCGGCAGCGCGATCCGCTCCTCGGCCGCCGTGGCGAGTTCGGGCAGGGTGAACATGATGCCCCCGTCGCCCTGGATCACGACGACCGGGGCGTCCGGATCGGCGATCTTGGCGCCGATCCCTGCGGGCAGGCCGTAGCCGAGCGTTCCTGCGCCCGTGGGGAAGAGGAACGACCGCGGCCGCTTGAGCCGCAGCGCCGCGACCGCGCCGTTGTAGGCGGACATCGCGTTGTCAGCGGCGATGACCGCGTTATCGGGCAGCACCCGGTCGAGGTCGGCGAGCGAGACGGACCAGGTCTCGGCCGAGCGCGCCTGCCCGGCGCGCACGCGGTCGCGGTGCGTCTCCACCCACTCCCCCGGCTGCTCCCGAGCAGCCCCGTCCGTGCGCTCCTCGAGTGCGGCGAGCAGCAGCTCCAGCGTCGCCGCCGAGTCGCCGACGAGCGCGCTGCTCGGAATCGCGTTCGCGAAGACCCCGCCGGGGTCGACGTCGATGCGCACATGCGTGGCGGGGAATTCGGGAAGCCCTCCCCACCAGTCGGCGGAGGCCAGCTCGGTGCCGATGGACAGTACGGCGTCGGCGTCCTCCACGACGTCGACGAATTCGCCGATCTGCGTACCGGCGCCGAGCGCGTGCGGGTCGTCCTCGGCGAGGATGCCCTTGCCGTTGGTCGTGGAGATCACCGCCGCGTCGAGCAGCCTCGCGGCCGCCTTCACCTGCGCCGCGGCCTCCGAGGCCCCGCCGCCGACGATCAGCGCCACGCGCGAGGCCGCGGCCAGCGCTTCGGCGGCCTCCTCGATCGCCGCGGGAGCGGGGACGCTCACGGTGCTGTCCGGGAGCGGCGCCACGGCCGGCACCGCCGCGGCGGCGTCGAGCAGGTCGAGTGGGACCTCCAGGTACTCCGGGCGGGGGCGCCCGCGGCGCATGCGCCCGAAGGCGGCGGCGATCGCCACCGGGATCTCCGCGAGGCTCTCGACGCGGTGCGCCTCGGCGACCACGCCGGTCATGGTGCCCCGCTGGTCCCGGAACTCGTGCAGGATGCCGTTGCCGTGGCTCGGGTGCCCCGTGGGCAGACCGGGCGCGATGAGGAGCACCGGCACCGAGTCGGAGTAGGCCTGGCCCAGCGCGGTCGCGGCGTTCAGCGCGGCCGGGCCGGTGGTGGTGATCGCCACCCCGATCCGACCGGTGGAGCGCGCGTAGCCGTCCGCCGCGTATCCCGCGCCCTGCTCGTGCCGAGTGGTGACGTTGCGGATGTCCGCGCCGGGCAGTGCGGCGAAGATGCCGAGGTTGTGCGTGCCGGGGATGCCGAAGACCGTGTCGACGCCGTGCGCGGCGAGCGCCTCGACGATCAGTTCGCCGCCGCTGCGCGGCGAGGTCGGGTTCGAAGTCATGGAGTCGTCCTTTGTGTCGAGGCGGGGGTCAGACGGCGCCGTTGCCCAGATGCCAGATGCCGATTGCGCTGAGGAACTCTCGAGGATCCCATACCGCCCATTCCTCCGCGATCCTGTCGCCCTCGAATCGGAGGAACGACGCGCCGGTCACGGTGACGACCCGCGAGGTGCCGGCCACGTCGAAGAACTCGCCCTCGTGCGTGCCGCTGCTCTCCCAGTGCAGGGCCATCTCGTCGTCCTGCTCGACGAGATGGATGATCCGGGTGCTGAGCCCGGGGAATGCCTGGTGCTGCGCCTGGATCGTGGCGATGACGCTTTCGGCGTCCTCCGTGCCGGATTTCGAGTGCCGGACGTAGCCGTCCGCCAGCAGTCCGCGGAAGGCCTCGACCTCGCCGTTCCCCCAGGCGTCGTTCCACGCCTTCTCGATGCGCTCGCTGCGATTGGTCATGATGCGACTCCCGTCTGGGCAGGGGTGGTGATCTCGGGGGCGACCGGCTGCAGCGGTTCGTAGCGGCCGAACTCGCGGCCGAGGAAGAGCAGCGGGTTGCCGCCGTCCTCGCCCATGCCGGTCACCGCGCCGACCACCATGAAGTGGTCGCCGACGGCGATCTCGGCGGTCACGGAGCAGTCCAGCCAGGCGAGGGCGCCTTCGATGTGCGGGGTCCCGAGGGGCCCCGCGTGGTGCGGGACGCCGGCGAGCTTGTCCGGGCCCTTCTTCGAGAGCTGCCGGCAGACGGGCACCTGCTCCGCGCCGAGCACGCTCGCCGTGAAGTGCTTCAGACGGCGGATCTTCGGCCAGGTCGACGAGGTCTTGTCGACCGAGAACATCACGAGGGGCGGGTCGAGCGAGAGGGATTGGAAGGTGCCGACCACCATCCCGAGCTTCTCGCCGGCCGCATCGACCCCGGTGATCGCTACCACCGCGGTGGGCAGGTGCTTGAACAGGCGTCGGTAGCGGGCGGTGTCGATGCCCTTCTCCTCCGCGGCGGCGACCCCGAGCATGTCGCCGCCCTGTCGAGTTGCAGTCATCATCGTCTCCAATACGTGTGCGCTGGTTCGCCTCAGGCTTCGTCGGCCGGGTTCGGCCCGCGCCGGTACGCCGCGGCGGGATGGGTGTCGAGCACTCGCGCGTGCCCGGGGAAGAGCTTCTCGCGCAGCGTCCTGGGCTTCGCGTCGACCGCTCGCGCGGGCTTCACGATGCCCTGCTTCCGGAGCTCCGGCAGCGCGAGCTCGATGAACTCCTCCCAGCCCGCGGGCTGGGTCGCGTAGCTCAGGTTGATGCCGTCGATGTCGGCGACGTCGCGCCAGGCGCGCAGCTGCTCGACGACTTCCTGCGGGGATCCCACGATCGTCGAGCCCGTCCCGCCGATCGACAGGAAGTCGACGATCTCGCGCGGCGTCCATTCGCGGTTCGGGTCGGCCTTGGAGAACATGTCCACGATGGACTGCACGCCCTTCGTCTCGATCGACTCGAGCGGCTGGTCGAGGTCGTAGGTCGACAGGTCGATGCCGGTCCAGCCGCCGAATCGGGCGAGCACGCCGTCGACGGTCGCGTTCTCGAGGTAGTGCTCGTATTTCGCCTGCGCCGCTTCGGAGGTCGGCGCGACGACCACGGTGATGAGCGCGACGATCTTGATGTCGTAGGGGTCCCGGCCAGCGTCCCGGGCGGCCTGACGGATCTTGTCGACGCTGCGCCGCGCGAGCTCGGGCGAGGTCGCCTGGATGAATGCGACCTCCGCGTGCTTCCCGCCGAAGCCCATGCCCCGCGACGAGGCGCCGGCCTGGAAGAGCACCGGTGTGCGCTGCGGCGAGGGCTCGCAGAGGTGGATCCCGGGCACCTCGAAGTACTTGCCCTTGTGCTCGATGGGGTGCACCTTCCGGGGGTCGATGTATGTGGCGTTCTCCGTGTCGCGCACCACCGCGTCGTCCTCGAGGGAGGACTCCCAGAGCTTGTAGACGACTTCCATGTACTCCTCGGCGAGGTCGTAGCGCTCGTCGTGCCCCAGCTGCTCGCCCAGTCCGAGGTTCTTGGCGGCGGAGTCGTTGTACGAGGTGACGATGTTCCAGCCGATCCGGCCGTTCGTCAGGTGGTCGAGCGTCGAGAACCGACGGGCGAGCAGGTAGGGCTGCTCGTAGGTGAGGGAGCAGGTGACGCCGAAGGTGAGGTGCTCGGTGACCGCCGCCATGCCGCTGATCAGCAGGGCGGGGTCGTTCGCGGGGTACTGGGCCGCGTCCCGCAGCGACTCGTCGACGCCGCCCTTGTACACGTCGTGGAACCCGACCGTGTCGGCGAAGAAGATGCCGTCGAAGCTCGCGTCCTCCAGGAGCCTCGCGACGCGCTTCCAGTACTGCAGATCCGTGTAGCGCAGCCCGCCGTCACCCGGCTCGCGCCACGATCCGGAGGTCAGATGGGCGGGAGCGAAGAAGTTGAAGGCGAAAAGGTTCAGTGGTTTCTCTGTCATGCGCGGTGCTTCCTTGGACTCGTGCCTGCGTGGGCTCAACCTTGAGTATTCGTTCAATTTCTGAACGCGCCGCTCACTTTACGATGGCGTTGAAACAGTGTCAACCCGCACTCCTCGTTCTCGAAACTCCGGCAAAATCCTTATGTTCTCAATGCAATTGGCCCGACCAAGGGCGACGAGCGCCTCAAGTCCTGCCGATTCACAACTCGAAGAATCTTCACATAGCGAGAGCTGCGTTCACATAGCAAGCGCTCGAAGTGCTGAATCGCACCGGGACCGATCCCTCGCACCCCGCCCGCGCCGACCGTGCCGCGTCCGACCTCGGGGCAGCCCCTACCATGGGAGGGATACCCCGCACGACGACGCCATGCCCCCGGATTCGAGGTCCCGACCGATGCAGCCGCCCACCGACCAAGCCCCGCAGAACCCGACGGAGGCGCACGAGCAGGGCGAGCAGATCAACAAGTCGGTCATGAAGGCCACGATGATCCTCGGGCAGCTGGGCCGGAGCCCCCAGGGCATGACCGTCACGGAGGTGGCCAACGCCGCGCGCCTCTCGCGCCCGACCGCGTCCAGGCTGCTGCTCACCCTGGAGCACGCCGATTTCGTCGACCGCCACGACGGGCGCTACAAGCTGGGCTGGCAGCTCGCGCGGCTCGGCCGCCTCGCCGATCCCTACGAGAGCGCGGTCCACCGCGTGCAGCCGATCCTCGACTCCTACGCCGCACAGCTCGACGAGAGCCTGAGCTTCGCGATGATGCGCAGCGATCTCGAGTTCGAGGTGATCGCCGAGGCCTCGGGCTCCCGGATGCTCAGCGTCACCCACCGGTACGTGGGCGGCGTCTATCCGCTGCACGCGAGCGCCTCCGGGAAGATCGCCCTCGCCGAGGTGGACGATTCGCGGATCCTGGACGCCCTGCCCGAGCACCTCGACCTCTTCACCCCCAAGACCATCGGCACCCGGACCGCCCTCCTCGCCGATGTCCAGAAGGTCCGCGTTCAGGGCTACGCGGTACTCGACGAGGAGCTCGAGGAAGGGCTGTTCTCGATCGGCCTGCCCGTGCGCGAGGAATCGGGCGGGCTCATCGGCATCCTCACCATCAACGGCCCCTCGCAGCGCCTCAACTCCGAAGCGCTGCCCTCCACGATCGACACCGGGCTCCGCATCGCCGCGGCGATCGCCGCGACGCTCTGACCCGCCGCCTCAGCGACTGCCGAGCAGACCCGCGAGGCGGTCCGCCGCACCTCGCAGCCCGCGCACGTAGGCGTCGACGGAGCGCGTCTTCATCCGCTGATCCAATCCCGAGACGGCGAGGACGCCGGCCAGCCTCCCGGCGCCGTCGCGGACCGGCACCGCGACCGCGTAGAGGCCCTCCTCGAGCTCGCCGTCGAGGGTGACGAAGCCCTGATCCCGGATGGCGGCGAGCTCCCTCCGCAGCGCGTCCCGGTCGGTGATCGTCCGCGAGGTGAGGGCCTCGAGGCGCTCCGGCAGGATCTCCTCCGCCTCGCCCTCGGGCAGATGCGCGAGCATCAGCTTCCCGGTGGCGCTCGCGTGGAGCGGGAACTCCCGGCCGATGTACCGGCGAGAGGGGGCGAGCAGCCGGGACCCCTCGGCCTCGGCGATCACCTCCTGCCCCGTCCGCCCCGTCACGGCCGAATACGCGACCGACTCGTCGAACTCCTCCGCGAGCGCCTCGACGATCGCCTGGATCTTCGACAGGATCCCCCGATGGGGATCGGCGAGGCGCCCCAGGTGCGCCGCCTTCCAGCCGAGCGAGAACCTCCCGCCGTCCCGCGCCAGCAGCCCGGTATGGGCGAGGCTC
The DNA here is from genome assembly GCF_900163695.1 of Gulosibacter sp. 10. Taxonomy (GTDB): domain Bacteria; phylum Actinomycetota; class Actinomycetes; order Actinomycetales; family Microbacteriaceae; genus Gulosibacter. The sequence continues at coordinate 208,642 of NZ_FUIC01000024.1, read as the reverse complement.
AGCAGGATGCGGAACACCGTGGGCCGCGGGATGCCGGCCTCCGCGGCCAGCTCGGCGGCGGAGACCCCCTCGGGGTGCTCGCCGACCGCGAGCAGCAGCGAAGCGGCTCGCAGCGCGGAGCGGTTCAGCTGCTCCGGGGCGCCGCCATCCGCCGGGTCGCCGCCCTGCGGGTCGAGGGGTTCAGCCTTCATCGAGTGGTCACCGCTTCCTTGGATCCCGGTCCATGGTAGTTCGCCTCGAACCCGGTGCCGCCCTTGCCCCCGATCCTCGGCGATGGTAGTTTCGGACATTGCGTCCGTCAATTGGACACCATGCCTTCGGACGCCTCTGCCACATCACCTGCCTCACGCGCGATGACGCGCAAGAACGAAAGGAACGGTCGGAATTGGGCGCACTCCCTGAGACGATGACCGCAGTCCTGCTGACGGGCCACGGCGGCCTCGAACGGCTCGAATACCGCGAAGACGTGCCGACGCCCGCCCCGGGGCCGGATGAGGTCCTCATCCGGGTCGGGGCGAGCGCGGTCAACAACACCGATATCAACACCAGGATCGGCTGGTACTCCAAGACCATCGAGAGCGGCACCGGATCGGGCGGCGCAAGCGGCTTCGAGGAGGTCGAGGAGACGGACGCCTCGTGGACCGGCCAGGCGCTCGGCTTCCCGCGCATCCAGGGCGCCGACGTGTGCGGACGCATCGTCGCGGTGGGCGAGCGGGTCGACGGCGGCCGCATCGGCGAGCGGGTGCTCGTCCGCAACATGCTCCGCAGCTACGTCGACTACCGGCCGTACGAGTGCTGGACGTTCGGCAGCGAATGCGACGGCGGGTTCGCCCAGTACGCCGTCGCCCCCTCGCGCGAGACCTACGCGGTGGACAGCGATTGGACCGACGCCGAGCTGGCCGCCATCCCGTGCGCGTACTCGACCGCCGAGAACATGCTGCACCGCGCCGGCGTCGCCGAAGGCGAACGGGTGCTCGTCTTCGGCGCCTCCGGCGGGGTCGGCCTCGCCGCGGTGCAGCTCGCGGCACGCCGCGGCGCCGTCGTCATCGGCGTCTGCTCCGAGAGCAAGGCGCAGCAGGTGCTCGAGGCCGGCGCGCAGCGCACGATCGACCGCACCACGGACCCCGTCGAGACGCTCGAGGGCGGCAGCATCGACGCGATCCTCGACGTGGTCGGCGGCCCCGCCGTGGGCAGGACCCTCGGCCTGCTCCGGAAGGGCGGCCGCTACGCGCTCGCGGGCGCCATCGGCGGCCCCATCACCGAGCTCGACCTCCGCACCGTCTACCTCAACGATCTCAGCCTCTTCGGCTGCACCTTCCAGGAGGACGAGGTCTTCGAGAACCTCATCCGCTACATCGAGGCGGACGAGATCCGCCCGCTCGTCTCGAAGACCTACCCGCTGGCCGAGATCCGCGCCGCGCAGGAGGACTTCCTCGCCAAGAAGTACGCGGGCAAGCTCGTCCTGCTCCCGCCCGCCGACGCAGGAGACGGAGCCGAGCGCGCATGAAGATCACCAGGATCGACCTCTACGAACGCGACCTGCCCTACTCAGGAGGCACCTATCACCTCTCGAAGGGCCGCACCTACACCTCCTTCGGCGGCACCTTCGTCCGGCTGACCACCGATACGGGCCTACAGGGCTGGGGCGAGAGCACCCCGTTCGGCTCGACCTACGTCGCGGCCCACACCCGCGGCGTCCGCCCCGTCATCGAGGAGCTCGCGCCGCTGCTGCTCGGCCGGGACCCGCGCCAGGTGGACCGCGTCAACGACCTGATGGACACCGCCCTGCTGGGGCACAACTTCGCCAAGGCGCCCATCGACATCGCCTGCTGGGACCTGCTGGGCAAGGCCCTCGAGATGCCCGTCTGCGAGCTCCTGGGCGGGGCGACGGGCGTGCCGATGCCCACGATCTCCTCCATCCACGCCGGCGATCCCGAGGAGATGCGCGCGCGGGTCGCCGACCACCGGGCGCGCGGGTACCGCGGGCACTCGGTGAAGATCGGGGCCGCCGACAGCGAGGGCGGCCCGGCGCTCGACGCCGAGCGCATCGTCGCCTGCCTCGCGGACCGCAGACCCGGCGAGTACTTCCTCGTCGATGCGAACGCCGGGTTGTCGCCGGAATCCGCGCTCCGACTGTTCAGCGTGCTGCCCGACGGCCTGGACTTCGTGCTCGAATCCCCCTGCCCGACCTGGCGGGAGACCCTCACCGTCCGCAAGCGCTCCCCCTACCCGATCATCCTCGACGAGCTGGTGCAGAACGACGACGACCTCGTCCATGCCATCCAGACCGACGCGGCCGATGGCTTCGGCCTCAAGGTGACGCCGGCCGGCGGCCTCACCCCCGGCCGCCGTCAGCGCGATATCGCGCGCGCCGCGGGCCTCACCGTCAGCGTGCAGGACACGGTCGGCTCGGATGTCGCCTTCGCGGCGATCGTCCACCTCGCCGCCACCGTGCCGCCGCACCTGCTGCGATGCGTGCTGAAGACCTCCGACATGGTGACCCTCACCACCGCGAGGTTCGAGCCCTCGGAGCGGGACGGCGGAGTGCTCCCGCCCGCACTGCCGGGGCTCGGCATCGAGGTGGACGAGGAGGTGCTGGGCGCCCCGGTCATGAGCTGGAGCCTCTGACGGCGCACGCGGAGGGCGGGCGGGGCGGTTCGCGCCCACCCGCCTTCCGTCATCCCGCGAGGCTGCCGCCCGCCCTCGCCCCGGCGCCCGCGTTCGGTCGAGGGCGGAGCACAAGCGCCGACGCCTGCAGACCGCTCTCCGCCGAGCGATACAGCTCTCGCCAACGGCCCACTCTTCCGACATAATAGAGACATCTCTCTAATTCATCGGGAAAGGAGGCCGTCATGACCGAAGTCCGCGCCCTGCGAGACCTGCCGTGGAACTGGGGCAGTACCGACGGCATCGAACGCGAAGACGACGGAACGCAACGGCGCCTCGCCGCGCGCGCGGTCGAATCCACCGCGGCGCCCGAGGCGCTGTTCCTATGGCTGTGCCAGCTCCGGCGCGCTCCGTACAGCTATGACTGGCTCGACAACCTCGGCCGACGCAGCCCGCGCATCCCCGATCCGTCGCTGACCGTACTGCGCACCGGACAGCGGGTCATGACGATCTTCACCCTCATCGGGTTCGAGCCGAATCGCTCGCTGACGATCCGCATGCGGCCGGGCTGGCCGACCAGAACGTTCGGTTCCATCACCGTGCGGTACGCGATCGTCCCCGCCGACTCCGACCGCACGGTGCTGCGCGGCGATCTGCGGATGCCGCCGATCGGTTCAGGACTGGGAAGGCCGCGCCGCTACCTGCTCGCGTGGGGCGATCTGCTCATGATGCGCAAGCAGCTGCGCACGCTCCGGATGCTCGCCGAGCAGACACCCGCCCCGGCCTGCGCGAGCGGTGCGCCGAACGACGGAGGTCGATGAGATGGGACGCACCGCGAAGTACACCGACGAGGACATCCTCGACGCCGCCCTCGCGCTGATCGCGGATGACGGGCCCCAGTCCGCCAGCGTCGTCGCGATCGCGAAACGCCTCGGCGCCCCATCCGGGTCTATCTATCACCGCTTCACCTCGCGCGACCTCATCCTGGCAACCTTGTGGGTACGCACCGTGAAGCGGTTCCAACGGGGGTTCCTCGAAGCACTCGGCCACGACGATCCCGAACGGGCGGCTCGCGGCGCGGTCCGGCACACCCTCGACTGGACGGCGACGAACCGAGGCGAGGCGACGATCCTCACCATGTATCGCCGCGACGACCTGATCGCGCTCTGGCCCGAGCAGCTCGGCGAGGAGCTCGCCACCCTCAACGACGAGGTGAAGCGCGCCGTGGTGTGCTTCACCTGCCGCCGTTTCGGCACGGCCGACTCGGAAACGCTCGGCGCAGCCGGTTTCGCGCTGATCGAGATCCCCTACGCCGCCGCGCGTCAGGCACTCCGCGACGGACGCCCGCCGCGACGACTGCTCCATGTCGTGACAGCCGCGGCCCTCGCCGCACTCGACGCGAGGAGCACCGGCGCATGATCCCCGACGCACTGGCATCCGCAGCGGGGAGACGACTGGCCCGACAGCTCCTCCATCCGCCGCGCAAGCAGCACCACCGCTCCCCCGACGATCACGGGCTCCCGGCCACCGCGCTGATCGCCCGCAGCCCCGACGGCGTCGACCTGCACCTCTGGCTGATCCCCGGCAGCGGAGCCGGCACGGTCGTCGTCGGGCACGGAATCGGCCTGACCAAGTCCGCTAGCCTGCGACAGGTAGCCTTGCTGCACGAATCGGGCTATCACGTGGTCATGCTCGACCATCGGAATCACGGACTCTCCGGAGCCGACCGGTCGCGACAGCACCTCGCGCAGCGGTACAGCAGCGACATCGGCACCGCCGTCGAGGCCGCCCACACGGCCTGGCCCCACAGCCCTAAGCTCATCGTCTGGGGATTCTCGTTCTCGACCTTCCCCACCCTGCACAGCCTCCGACATCCGTGCACACCGATCCACGGCATCATCTGCGACAGCGGCCCCGGGCTGGACCTCGAGACGATGCTGCAGGACTTCCTCACCGGAGGGAACCTCCCCGCCCCACCCGGCACGAGGCGATTCCTACGGAGCCGGAAGGTCGCCGACGCGTTCGCCGCCGCCGCGATCGCGATGCTCGGCACCACATGGCCGCCGGACTCCGAGACCTCCGCGGCGTCGAGCGTGCCGATGCTGTTCCTGGTCGGCCGCGAAGATCGCGTGGTCGCACCCGAGCAGATCCGCGCCCTCGCCGCTCGATATCCCAGGGCCCGACATGCCGAATTCCCCGCCGATCACCTCGAGAGCGTCAAGGCCGCCCCGGAGGCTTACCGCGAGGCGGTGGGCTCCTTCCTCGCGAGCCTGACGGCGCCGGAACCCCACGGCTGAACCCCGCACTCACCGCCGCCGACCGGCATGGCGTGGCAGGGCGGCGCCCCGCCGGAACACGCACCCTGCGGACTCCCGCGCCGCCTGGACCACCGGGGTCCGACGCCGAGCGACTCTCTTCTCACCAGGCCGGACGCCGCGTCCTTGCTGCAGCGGATCACCTCACCGCCGGGCAGCGGAGCTCGGACCGCGCCCCGCCCGCCTTCCGTCATCCCGCGAGGCCGCCGCCGTCCGTCCGCACGCCGCGCCTCCCTTCCCGGATGTCCGCCCGCCACGCACAGCGCGCGAGCCAGAACTCCGAGAGGTCCTTGACGCGGCGCACGCTCCGCCCGGTGATCCGCTCCACCTGATCGAGGCGGTAGACGAGGCTCTGCCGGTGGATGCCGAGCGCCTCCGCCGTCCGATTCCAGCGCGCGTCGCAGTCGAGGAAGGCGAAGAGCGTCTCTCGCAGCGAATCGTGCCGGGGCTCGTCGCCCGCGAGCTCCCCCAGCACCATCCGGATGATCTCGTCGGACTCGGACCGGGAACGCGCCAGCAGCGAGACCCGGCGGCCGACGAACTCGCGCCACGCCTCGCCGCGAGCCGACGCCTCCTCCCGGGCCGTCTCCGCCTCCGCCACGGCCCCCGCGAGGTCCGCGGGGCTCTGGTACTCGGTCGAGACGCCCGCCACGACCCCGGCCTCCGCGACGAGCTCCCGGACCGCGTCGAGCTCCCCCGCGGCCACCGCGATCATCTGCCTGCCGCCGTTCGGCGCCGCCGCCCAGGGCAGCGCAGAGAGCGCGAACGCCAGCACCGCGCGCTCGCCGGCGTCGACCACGAGCACCCGGAACCGCCGCTCCCCGCCCCACAGCGATCGCAGGCCGGCCCAGGCCTCGGCGTCGCCGTCCGCCAGCACCCGCTCGAGCAGTCTGCGCCGCTCGCGGATCCGCGTCTCGGCATCCTGCAGGATTCCCTTCGCGTCCACCGAGAGCACCTGCGTCAGGTGCACGAGCGAGAACCCGTCGAGCGGAGCGTCGCCGTCCACGAGCAGCCTCGTGGGGCGCCCCGTGTTCAGCGGGTAGGTCTTCCCCGCGGGGGCCGCGATGACGCCGTCGCCGATGACGACGCATCCCGTCGCCTCGTCGATGACGGTGAGGGCGGTGCCGAAGACCTCGCCGAGCAGCTCCCCGCTGCGCCGGGTCCGCTCGTCCTGGCGCCCCGCCGCCTGATAGAGGCGGGCGAGCAGCAGGAGGTGCATCGTCTGCCGGTCCGAGTTCGCCGCCGCGACGGTGCGCCCCACTGCGGCGAAGGGCGTGCTCTCCCCGGCCGCGAGCACCGGGAACCCCCGCTCGTCGGCGGCCTCGAAGAGCGCCTTGGTGAGGCGCGGCGCGATGCCGTCGTCGCCGATGGCGATGCCGGAGAGCCCCGCGTCGTCGAGCTGCGCGATGAACTCGGCCTGGGCCCGGCTGCCGGAGGGCACGCACACCCCGATCGTCATCAGCAGCTCGTGCGGGCCGAGCCATCGGTGCGGCTCCGCCTTCTCGCAGGAGTGCGCCCAGAGCACCGCCCGCTCCTGCCCGCCCTCTCCGGCCAGGATGCTCATGCTCAGAGAAGGGTCGCGGAGGAGGTCGCCGACGGTGAAGGACGCTTGAGCCATACGACTTACTTTCGTATGAATCAGGGCGGTTGTCCAGCAGATTTCATAATAGTGGCCGGACGCTCGCCGTTCGTACGCTGGAACGCGATCGCGGCGTTGCGGTCGACTACCGCGGTCCGCGGCCGGCCGCCTCGGCGGGATCCGCCGCCCGCACCGCCACACCCTCAGCAAAGGAGCATCCAGATGTCCGCACGTATCGCAGTCCTCGGCGCCGGCCTGGCCGGCCTCGCCGCCGCCACGCGCCTCGTCGAGGACGGTCACGACGTCGTCGTCTTCGAGGCGCGCGAGCGCGCCGGAGGGCGCCTCTGGTCGGAGACGATCCGCGCCGCCGGCGGGGAGCACGTCATCGAGCGCGGCGCGGAGTTCGTGCTCGACGGCTACACGACGCTGCGCAAGCACTGCGCGAACCACGGCCTCGAACTCGTCGACACCGGCATGAGCTACTACGTCCGCACGCCCGCCGACCGTCCTGGCGTGACCACCGACCAGATGGCCGCGCTCGGCAAGTCCGCCGCGGAGGCCGCGGCGGAGCTGGCCCACGGGAGCACCGTCTCCGTCGCCGACATCCTCGACCGCATCGGCGTCGAAGGGGATGTGCGGGAGGCCATCGAGGCGCGCATCGAGATGTCCACGGCCGTGCGCGTCGACCAGGCCACCGCCGAGGAGACCCTCGAGCACGTCGCCTCGTTCGAGCGCCAGCCCAGCTGGCGCATCGGCGGCGGCAACCAGGGGCTGCCCGACGCGCTGGCCGCCGCGCTGGGCGACCGGGTCCGCTACGGGGCCCGGGTCGAGGCGGTCCGGCAGGCCGAGGACGCCGTGAGCGTCACCGCCGCCGGCGCGGACGAGCAGTTCGACTACGTCGTCGTCGCGCTCCCCTTCGGCGTGCTCGACTCCGCCGAGCATGTGGACATCGACCTGCCCGACTGGAAGCGGGAGGCCATGTCCCGAGTCGTGCAGGGGCACGCGGCGAAGATCCACCTCGCCCTGAACTCGGTTCCCGACACGAGCGCGGTCATGAACGTGTCCGACCGGTTCTGGACGTGGACCGCGATCGAGCAGGGCGGAGCGGTCGCGCCCGTCCTCAACGGCTTCGGCGGCGAGGTGGGACGCCTCAAGGCGCTGGGCATCGAGGGCGACTCCGCGGAGTGGGAGCGTCTGGCCCGCGAGCAGCGCGCCGACCTGGACCTCGCCGATGCGCCCGCGGTCGTCACCGCCTGGACGCTGGACCCCCTCGCGGAGGGCGCCTACACCGCCCACGCCCCCGGGTTCAGCCAGCGCGACGCCGAGGCGCTGGCCGCGCCGCACGGGCGCCTCTACTTCGCGGGCGAGTACATCGACCGCGAATTCGGCGGCCTCATGGAGGGCGCCCTCCGCAGCGGCGAAGAGGCCGCCGCCGCGATCACCGCAACCGCAACGAAAGGCTGAACCATGACCACCGCAATCGCGCTGTCCCTGAACGACGTCGAGTGGCCCGCGGCCGAGGCGATCGCCTCGGACCGCGTGCGCTCGGGCTCCCCCGAGGCGAGCACGCTCGTCCTGCACGAGGGCTCGGGCCGCCAGGTCGGGCTCTGGACCGTCTCCCCCGGCGAGTTCACCACCGACCACACCGGCTACGTCGAGTACGTCCACATCATCCAGGGCCGCGGCAGGCTCGTCGACGAGGCGGGGAACGCGATCGAGCTGCGCCCCGGCATCACCGTGCTCATGGAGTCGGGGTGGAAGGGCCGCTGGGTGGTGGAGGAGCAGATCACCAAGTCCTTCACCGTCCTCGACGACTGACGACGGGCGCCCGGACGACGAGGCGCGCGGGAAGGACCGCCGACGCGATGTTGAGGATGCGTGCAGCGGCGTCCGTAGGCTGGTCTGCATGGAAGCACCAGGCACGACGACGAAGTCGCATCCCTACCCGCTACGGCCCTCCCGCGCCGCCCTCGTCACCGGCGCCACCTCGGGCATCGGCGTGGAGATCGCCAGACGGCTCCTCGCCGATGGCCTGACCGTCGTGATCAGCGGCCGCTCGACGGAGCGGGGCGCATCCGTCGCCGCCGCCCTCGCGGCCGAGGCTCCGGAAGGCGCGGACGTGCATTTCGTGCGCGCCGACCTCACCGTCCCCGGCGCTCCCGAACGGCTCGTCTCCGAGACCATGCGCCTCGCCGGACGGCTCGATGTGCTCGTGAACAACGCGGCGATCGATCACACGGTGCCGCTGCTCGACGTGCCGGCCGCCGAGATCCGCGCCGTGTTCGAGACGAACGTCTTCGCGGCGATCGAATGCCTGCAGGCCGCCGGCCGCGTCATGCGCGACAGCGGCGGCGGGGCCATCATCAACGTCACCTCCCGCCTCGCGCACATCGGCGTGCCGACCATGGGGATCTACAGCGCCAGCAAGGGCGCCATGCGCGCGCTGACCACCGCCGCCGCGGTCGAGCTCGCCCCGCACGACATCCGCGTCAACGCCGTCGCACCGGGGATGACGCGCACGCCGCTCTACGAGGAATGGCTCGCCCGGGTCGAGGACGCCGAGGCCACCGACGCGGAGGTCGCGGCCGCCATCCCGCTGGGCCGGATCGCGACGCCGGCGGACGTCGCCGGCGCGGTGGCCTACCTGGCGAGCCCCGACGCGGCGTACCTCACGGGAGTCCAGATCCCCGTGGACGGCGGCTACCTGGCGAAGTAGCCGATACGCCGCGGATGCGTCGCAGAATGCGGTTCCGACGCCCTCAGAACCGCATTCTGCGACGCATCCGCATCAGGCCGGCCCGCCCGGCCGTGCCATGCGGTGCCGGCAGCCGTGGGCCTACGCCAGCCCCGCGTTCAACGCGCGGTGCAGCGGCGCCCGGAAGAGCCAGAGCAGGATGCCGGTGCCCACGCCGAGGCCGATGATCACGAGGAAGTACGAGGGCTCGCTCATCACCGTGAAGAGCTGGCCGAGCAGCCCGGAGAGCGAGGAACCGAGCCCGAGCGTGAGGAAGTTGAGGCCGACCATATGCGAGCGGTAGGCGCTGGGCCCGATCCTGGTGGCCAGCGACAGGCCGATCGGCCCGATGAAGACCTCGGAGGAGCCGGCGATGATCATCACCACGACGACGAGCAGCACCGGGAGCGCCGCATCGGGGAACAGCCGCAGGGCGACGAGCATGATCGCGTAGGCGATGCCGATCTGCATCATGCCCATGGCGAACTTGGTGGGCGCACCCGGGCCGCTGTTGCCGCTGCGCCCCCAGAACTGCGCGACGAGCGGAGTGACGATGACGAGCGCGAGCTGGCTGATCATCGTGATCCACGCGACGGGGATGCTCCATCCTCCGACTACGAGGTCCACGCGCTCGGAGATGAGGATCGCGATCGTCGTGAACTGCTGGAACAGCAGGCCGAAGAACAGGCTCGCCGCGAGGAAGAGCGGGAGGAAGCCCGCGACTCGGCGCTTCTCCTCGCGGCTCACGTGCTTCGCGCCGAGCATCACGCCGAAGTACACCGCCGCCGCCACGAGCTCCGCCGCCGTCACGATGCCTGCGAGCTGCTCCGCCTTGATGAAGCCGATCGCCATGAGCATCCCGATCGCGGTCGCGATCAGCAGCGCGAGCATCACCAGGAGCAGGAGCGCGCGCCCCGCGATGGGGCGGAGCACGCTGCTCGCCTTCGCGGGCAGCCTGCGCATCGAGAACGCGTACTGCACGAGCGCCAGCACCATCCCGATCGCCGCGAGTCCGAAGCCCCAGTGGAATCCCCACTCGTTCTGCGCGAATCCGGTGCTCAACGGGCCGAGCACCGAGCCCAGGCTGATGGAGATGTAGAAATAGGCGAATCCCACGTCGCGCTGCGCGCTGCTCTGCCCTTCGAGCACGAAGCCGACGATATTGGTGATGTTCGTCTTCAACGCTCCCGTGCCGAAGATGATCAGCAGCAGGCCGAGCACGAGGCCGGTCATGCCCGCGAAGACCGCGAGAGCGACGTGCCCCAGGGTGATGACCGCGCCGCCCCAGAAGACCATGAGCTTCGGGCTGAGGACTCGGTCTCCCATCCACGCGCCGGCGAGCTGAGCCAGATACACGGCTCCGCCGTAGGCGCCCACGACTCCGGCGGCAGCCGCAGCGCCCAGGTCGAGGCCGCCGTCGTGAACCGAGAACAGTAGATAGAAGGACAGGATGCCGTTCACCCCGTAGAACGAGAAGCGCTCCCAGAGCTCGGTGAACGCCAGCCCCCACACGCTTCTCGGCAGCTGCCGCACCGAGACGGCGCGGGTCGACGCCGTGGCCGAGGCCCGCTCGGCGGAAGTATCCGTGCTCACGCTCGCACCCCGCCGCCTGCCGGTGCGAGGCGGCGGCCTCGGATGCGTTCATGGCGATGAGCGTGGTTGCGCGAGTGCTTCATACATCTCCTTCGACGGCTGAACCGCGACGCCGCAGATTGCGCGTCGCGAAGTGGAACGAGCAGCAACCTAGGAGGTACGAACGCTCACGCGCGCCATACTCTTCACCAAGGAACGCGAGATGTTTGGCAAAATGTACTGCTGGAACTCGGCGCCATGGCGACGCCGCGTTCCGGGCGGGGCTACACGTCGATCGGGGTGGGGAGCTTCGCGGTACGGCCGCCGTCGACCACGATGGTCTCGCCGCTGATGAAGCCGGACTGATCGCTCGCGAGGAACACCGCGAGGTCGCCGATGTCGGTGGGCCGGCCGGTGCGTCCCACCGGGTGCAGGCCGGTCAGCGCGCGGCGCGCGGCGGCCGGGTCGGGCATGCCGTCGAGGTAGGCCTCGGACAGGTCGGAGGCGATCCAGCCGGGCGCGATCGCGTTGCAGCGGATGCCGTCCGCGCCCAGGTCGACCGCGAGCGCGCGGGTCAGCCCGTGCACGCCGGCCTTCGCGGCGCAGTAGGCGGCGTGCTGGGGGTTCGCGGCGATGCCCTCGATGGAGCCGGTGTTGATGATGCTCCCGCCGCCGTCGCGGAGGAAGGGCAGCGCCGCCTGCACGAGGAACAGCGGGGTGCGCAGGTTGAGGGCGATCATCCGGTCCCACTCGGCCGGCGTGATCTCGTCCACGGAGCGCTCGCTCATCATCCCCGCGTTGTTCACGAGCACGTCGACGCCGCCGAGCACCTCGACGGCGCGGTCCACGACGCCCGGCAGCGCCGCCGCGTCGGCGAGGTCGGCCTCGAGCGCGTGGATGCCCGGGAGGCCGCGCAGGTCCTCGTCGAGCGGCCGGCGCTGGACGACCACCACCTCGGCACCCTCCGCGAGGAATCGCGTCGTGATCCCCCTGCCGATCCCCTTGCCGCCGCCGGTGATGATGGCGCGCTTGCCCTCGAGCTGCATTCCCGCTCCTCTTCCTCAAAATGTCTCCGGATGACCGGGGCCGGACGAGTCAGAGCAGGCGCGGCCGGCAGCGGCCTTTCCGCATGCAGGATGTCATCCTCCCGATCGCCCCGTCCAGCCGGCGATCGGCCGCTTGCACATCCGCCGTCGGGCCGCCGGCCAAGCCCGCCAGGGCGGTCTGCTCGCCCAAGCGAATGGTTCTCCTCGCAGATGCGTCGAAGTCTGCGGATATGACCGATCCATAACCGCAGACTTCGACGCATCTGTGGCCGGATCCGGCTCCGACTCGGAACCGTGCGCTGCGATACGTCTGCGGACGGTCGGTGATCAGCGATAGGGAGACCGGATCGGGTGAGGTCCCTACCGCCGCAAGAACGCGGCCAGGTCAGGTTGGCGACCAGGTCAGGTTGGCGACCGGATCGGGTGGGGACGACCGGGCCAGGCGACGGTGACCGGGACAGGCGAAGGCAACCGGACCAAGCAAGGGCGACCGAGCCCGACGAGGGGCCGCCAGCTCGCGGTCAGGTGAAGGCGCCACGGTCAGGCGAGGGCGGCCCGCAGGGCCGGGATGCCGAGGCCGAGCACGGCGAAGGCCCAGTGGCCGATCACGAAGGCCCAGAGCCGCACCCCGCGAACGCGCAAGATGGCGATGACCGCGCCCGCGAACAACGCGGCCACCGCCCAGACCACGGCATCCCCGGCGCTCGGGATCCCCAGCGCCGCGTACTGGAAACCGAACGCGAGCGCCGTCGTCACCACGACGATCCACGGACGCCAACGCGCGGCGAGCTGATCGAGCGCCCAGCCGAGGTAGAGCAGCTCCTCAGCGAAAGCCGCTGTGACGGGCATCACCAGCAGCGACCACAGCCCCAGCCAGAGCGGCACCTCCGCGCCCACGGGGTCCGGCGGCGCCCCCTCGTGGACCATGCCCTCCGCGAACGCGGACCCGCTGACAGTAGCGACGAAGATCGCGAGCGCCACCAGGCCCGCCACGGGGATGTCGTAGCGGAGCAGGGGCCTGCCCAGCAGCGCGCGCAGGCTCCAGCCAACGCGCCGAAGCAGGCGGCTCAGCACGAGCAGGGTCGCGACGTCGAGGGCGACGACGACCACGCCGAGCAGCATCCGTCCGCCGGCCGGCTGCAGCAGCGCCGCCGCGCCCGCCAGCACGACCGTGCGGAGCAGCAGGATCGCGAGGACCAGCGCGAGCGGCCGCAGGGTTCGATTCGCCGCATCCGTCGCCATGGCACCAGCCTAGGAGCACCGGCCCGCCCGAGGCCTGTCCGAGCCTCCCCGCCCGTCCAAGCCTCCGCGCTTGTCCGGGCCACTGCGCCCGCCCAAGCCACCACGCCTACCCAAGCCTCCGCACCCGTCCAAGCCTCCGCACCCGTCCAGGCCTCCGCGCTTGCCAAGGCCACTCCGCCTGCCCAGGCCACCACGCTCGCCCAGGTCACCGCGCTCGCCCAGGCCGCCCCACAGATGCGTCGCAGTTCGCGGTTATGACCCGGCGATAACCGCGAACTGCGACGCATCCGTTTCCGGGAGCCACCAGCATCCGCGGCCGCGACGCGCCCACGGGCGGCGCGCCGGACGCAGCCGGCCGGCCATCGCCCGATCAGCGGATACCCGCCGATCTCGGAGGCGCCGGCGCTAGGTTCGCCTCCATGAGCCCTGCCGTCGAAGTCACCGGCCTCACCAAGCGGTTCCGCAGGATCACCGCCGTGGACGACATCTCCTTCGAGGTGCCGCCCGGGACGGTGTTCGCCTTCCTCGGCACGAACGGCGCGGGCAAGTCCACGACCATCAACTGCCTCACCACGGTCACGGGATTCGACGCCGGCGCCCTCCGCGTGGCAGGGCACGACGTCACCGCCGAGGGCGACGCCGTCCGCCGGGCGATCGGCGTGGTGTTCCAGGAGTCCCTGCTCGACGACCTGCTCACGGTGCGCGAGAACCTCGCCCTCCGCGCTCGCCCCTACCTCCCCGACCGGGCAGCGATCCGCGCGCGGCTCGAGGAGCTCTCGCGGCTCGTGCGCCTCGAGGAGATCCTCGACCGCCGCTACGGCAAGCTCTCGGGCGGCCAGAAGCGCAGGGCCGACATCGCCCGCGCGCTGCTGCACGACCCGAAGATCCTCTTCCTCGACGAGCCGACCGCCGGCCTCGACCCCGGCAACCGCAACACCGTCTGGCGCACGATCCACGAGCTCCGCGAGCGCACCGGCCTCACCGTCTTCCTCACGACGCACTACATGGAGGAGACCGAGGAGGCCGACCACGTGTGCGTCATCGACCACGGCAGGATCATCGCGCAGGGCACCCCGGCCGAGCTGCGCGCGAAGCACTCCTCGAGCATCCTCACCCTGACCACCGAGGCGGGCACGCGGGACCTCGAGGTCGCGGATGCGGCCGAAGCCCGGCGCATCCTCGCCGAGCGGGGCGAGGCCGTGCTCGACTTCGAGTTCCGCCACGGCCGCATGGACGACGTGTTCATCGCGCTCACCGGCGGCGCCGACGACGCCGAGGACCGGGAGGCCCGCTGATGTCGAACGTCCTCGCCCTCACCGGGCGCAACCTGCTGCGCTACATCCGCGACCCGCTCAACGTGTTCTTCTCGCTGCTCGGCGCGCTCATCATCTTCGTGCTCTACACGCTGTTCCTCGGCAATCTGCAGGTCGTGTCGATCACCGAGAGCATGCCCGGCGCGGATGCGGACCTCGTCAAGCGCTTCATCGACTCGTGGATGTTCGCGGGCATCATCTCGATCACCTCGATGACCACCCCGCTCGGCGCGCTGTCGACCTTCGTGGAGGACGGCTCCACCAAGCGCTTCCAGGACTTCCTCGTCTCGCCGCTCAAGCGCAGCGAGCTGGTGCTGGGCTACCTGCTGTCGGCGTTCGTGATCGGCTCCGGCATGACGCTGCTCGTGCTCGCGGTCTCGCTGCTGTACCTCGCGGTGCTCAGCGGCGTGGTGCTCAGCCTGGGCGCGGTGCTCTCGGCGATCGGCTGGACGCTGCTGTCGGTCGCCGGATTCGCCGCGCTGTGGTCGTTCGTGATCTCGTTCATCCGCACGCAGGGCGCGTTCGCCGGGCTGTCCTCGCTCATCGGCACGATCGCCGGTTTCGTGAGCGGCTCGTACATCGCCGTGGGGCTGTTCCCCGAGGCGGTGCGGAACGTCGTCAGCGCGCTGCCGTTCGCGCACTCCTCGATGCTGCTGCGCCAGGCCTTCACGGAGGATGCGCTCTCGGACCTCCTCGGCGGCCACCCCGAGGGCATCGAGACGATGGAGGTGTTCTACGGCATGCAGCTCTACGTCGGCGATTGGAACGTGCCGGTGTGGTTCGCGGCCGCGCTCCTCGCGGTCGTCGCGGTGGTGTTCACCTGGCTCGCCTCGCGCCGCATCCACAAGCGGATCGCCTGAGGCCGGGGCCGGATTCTCGTCTGCCCCCCCGGATCGCGGCCGGCGGTAGGAGGCTGGACCATTCAGGGGCAGGTCTCGGCCGACCTCGGAGAGACCTTGGCCGGCCCCGGAGAGGCCTTGGTCGGCCCCGGGCAGGTCCCGACCGGCCCTGGACAGGCCTGCGCGGATCTTGGGCGCTCCGCTCGGTCCCCGCACGGGTCCAATCGCACAGATGCGTCACAGATCGCGGTTCTGACACCTGCGAAACAGCATTCTTCGACGCATCCGTGCACCGAGAGCGCACCCAGCGGACCAGCCCCGCATTCGGCACCCGAGAGCCGCCGTGGGCCGCAGCACGAACAGATGCGTCGCAGATCGCGGCTTTGACACCCGCGAAACAGCATTCTGCGACGCATCCGTGAGCCGGAAGCGCGCCCAGGGACAGCCCCGGGTCCGGGAGCCCCACGAGGCCCGAGGCCGCCGCGGGGCACGAAGTACACAGATGCGTCGCAGATTGCGGTTCAGAGGGAGTCAGAACAGCATTCTTCGACGCATCCGTGCACCGAGAACGCACCCAGCGGACCAGCCCCGCATTCGGGAGCCACGCGACACCCGAGCTCGCCGTGGCCGCAGCACGAACAGATGCGTCACAGATCGCGGTTCTGACACCCGCGAAGCAGCATTCTGCGACGCATCCGTGAGCCGGAAGCGCGCCCAGGGACAGCCCCGGGTCCGGGAGCCCCACGAGGCCCGAGGCCACCGCGGAGCACGAAGTACACAGATACGTCGCAGATCGCGGTTCTGACACCACCAAAACAGCACTCTGCGACGCATTTGCCAGTTGGGCGCGCGCCTAAGAGACCAGACCCGCGCTCAAGTCCGGGCCCCGGGGTCCGAGGTCCGGGGTCCGGGCGCGGCTAACGGCCGCGCGGTCGAGGCCCGGAGCCGCCCGGATTCCGGGAAGCGCCCGGATTCCCGAGCCTGCCCGGGCTCCCGGAGCCGCCCGCGGGGGCATCCCGCCGCGCCAGGCGGACGATGTGCTTGCTCTTGAACGGGTTGGCGATCCCGCTGCCAACGACCCCGATCTGGTTGTCGTTGGCGGCGAGCAGCGCCGAGGCCGTCCCGACCGAGACGAAGGCGACCACCAGGCTGATGATCGCCCAGGTCGTGGCGCGCGCCTGCTCGGCATCGCCGATGCCGGAATCCTCCGCCCTCACCATGAAGCTCGTGCAGGACACGGCCGAGAGCACGCAGATCAGCACGACGACGAGCGCGATCGACCGCAGGATGCGCTTGCGCCGACGCATCGTCTGCGCCGACTCCACGCGGAGCGCGAGGACCTCCGAGCACTGCGAGCAGCGCAGCTCCACCTCGACGGGAGGGTCGCCGTCCGCGGGGCGCCGCACCCGCCAGGCATCGCCCCGATACTCCCAGGTGTTCATCCCCCTGAACGCCGGATCCTTCGAACGCCTCGCCCAGAAATGCATCCGGTGCAGGAGGGTGAACTCCGCTTCGCCGCCTTCGGCCATCGCCATCACCTCGGCATGATTCAAGCAGCGGCCGCGCCGCGACTCCATACATCTCGAGGCCGATCGTGCGGCAGTCAGAAGGTGCCGGGATACGCCCCGCCGTCGATGAGCAGGTTCTGCCCCGTGATGTACCCGGCCTGGCCCGAGCACAGGAACGCGCAGGCGGCCCCGAACTCCTCGGGCGTGCCGAAGCGGCCGGCGGGGATGCCCGCGGCGTACTCCGCGCGGACCTCCTCGAGCGAGCGCCCCGAGGCCTCCGCCTCCGGCTCGAGCGTGGCCGCGATGCGGGCGGTGTCGAAGCGGCCCGGGAGCAGATTGTTGATCGTGACGTTGCGGCCCGCGAGCTGCGGCTGCCGCGCGATGCCCGCCACGAAGCCGGTGAGCCCGCTGCGCGCGCCGTTCGAGAGTCCGAGCGCCGCGATCGGCGCCTTCACCGCGGAGGAGGTGATGTTCACGATGCGCCCGAAGCCGCGATCGGCCATACCGTCGGCCGTCGCCTTGATCAGCTCGATGGGCGCGAGCATGTTCCGCCCGAGCGCGTCCGTCCACTCCGCCTCGTCCCACTCGCGGAAGTCGCCGGTGGGCGGGCCTCCCGCGTTGTTGACGAGGATGTCCACCGCCGGCGCGGCGCCGAGCAGGCGCTCCCGCACGTCGGGCTGCGAGACGTCGCCGGCGACCTCCCGCACCTCGATGCCCGGCGCCGCCTCGCGCAGTTCCTGCGCCGTCGCCGCCAGCCGCGCCTCGTCGCGCGCGTTGACGACGAGATTCACGCCCTGCGCCGCCAGCGCCTCCGCGCAGCCGCGCCCGAGTCCTTGGCTCGACGCGCATACGACCGCCCAGCGTCCCGCGATACCGAAATCCATGCGTCTCCTCCTCGAATCGATGGCCGGCGTCGTCCGCTGCGTCGCCGGGTCCGCCCCGAGCCAACCACCTGCGGGGGCGAAGCGCCACCCCGCGCCGCGCGCTCGGCGTATCCCCTGCGGTCCCGACTCCTCCCTCGAATCGCGGCCCTCGACCGCGGCCGACGTCCCACGAGGGCGGTTCTTCAGCCTATGGACGCCGAAGAGGTCCCCGGCCCGGACCCCACGAGGACGGATCTCCCGCGTGCGCGCGCCAGACGCCGAGAGAATCCCCGGGCCCGCGCCCGACGAAGACGGTGCTCCGACGTGCGGGCACCGGACGCCGAGAGAATCCCCGGGCCCGCGCCCGACGAGGACGGGTCTACAGCACACCGGCGCCGGACGCCGAGGAGGCCCCTGGCCGGCATCCCACGAGAACAGCTCTTCAGCCTACGGACGTCGAGGAGACCCTCGGCCCGCGCCCGAGAAACCGCGCGACCTTACCGTCAGGGATGCAGGGCGCCCGGGGCCTCGTGCTCGTGGTGCCCCGCGGTCTCGAGCTGGATCGTGGTGTGGTGGACCGCGATGTCGAAGTGCTCTGCGACGCACTCGCGGATCGCCTCGAGGATCTCGACGGCGTGGCCGTCCGAGAAGCAGGAGTCCTCGAGCACGACGTGCGCGGTGAGGGTCGGCAGGCCGGTGGCGACGGTGGACGCGTGCAGGTCGTGCACGTCCTCGACGTGCTCCATCGCGAGGATATGGCGGCGCACCTCGTCGAGGTCGAGCCCCTTGGGCGTGAACTCCATGAGCACGCGCGTGGTCTCGCGGATGAGCAGCCAGGCGCGCGGGATGATCATCAGGGCGATGACGAAGGCGGCGATCGTGTCGGCGCGCTGGAACCCCGTGGTCATCATGAGGATCGCGGAGGCGATCACGGCGAGGGTGCCGAGCGCATCCATGAGCACCTCGAGGAACGCCGCCTTCATGTTGAAGTTCGCGCCGCGGCCGGCTGCGAGCACGGCCATGGCCGCCGCGTTGAGCACGAGGCCGATCAGGCCGAACACGAGCAGCTCCCCCGCGGCGACCTCGGGCGGGTTGGCCCAGCGCTCCACGCCCTCGACGAGCGCGTACACGCTCACCCCGAGCAGCAGCAGCGCCTGCCCGAGCGCCGCGAGCACCTCCACGCGGCGGAAGCCCCACGTGCGGCGCGTGCTCGGCGGGCGGATCATCAGCGTCGCGGCGACGAGCGCGACGAGCAGGCCGCTCGCATCGGTGAGCGAGTGCACCATGTCGACCAGCAGCGCGAGGCTCCCGGTGATCCACGCGCCGATGCCCTGGGCGACGACGATGCCGAACACCAGCGCGAACGCGATGGCGAGCCTGCGCCGGTGATCGGGGGCCTGCGCCGCCTGCTCCGGGCTCGGCCCGTGGTCGTGTCCGGCACCCATGCCGCGCTCCCTCCCCCTCCGGTCGACGCGGTCTCCCGCACCGAAAAATCATCGCCTTTCAGCGATGCTATCTCCGCAGGACGCAAATCTCCAGGGACATCCGCAACGAGCCGAACACGCGGAGCGCTGCGGCCGGGAATACCGAGACGCCCGCGCCGCGTTGTCCTTTACACATACCCCCATAGGGTACAAATTCGAGGCAGATCACCACGAGAAAGGGAACCGAGATGAGCACGAACACCTACACCGTCACCGGCATGAGCTGCGGCCACTGCGAGGGCGCCGTCCGCGAGGAGGTCTCGCAGATCCCCGGCGTCACCGACATCGACGTGAGCGCGCAGAGCGGCCGACTCGTCGTGACCGCCGAAGGCGCGATCGACGACGCCGCGGTCATCGCCGCCGTGGACGAGGCCGGCTACCGGGCCGTGCGCGACTGATGCGCACCCCGGTCAAGCTCGGCCTATACGGCGGCGCCCTCGCGGTCGTGTTCGCCGCGTCGGGTTTCGCTGCGAACGCGATCGTCCCGGAGGACGCCGTGCAGGACTGGGAAGCAGCAGCACAGCATGAGCATGCGGAGGAGGATCAGGGCATGGATGCCACCGGACACGCGGACCACGGCGCCGCGGGCCTCGGCCTCGAGGCCGAGGGCTACCGCCTCGACGGCGTCTCGGCGCCGGACGAGGTCGGCGAGGAGGGGACGATCGCGCTGACGATCCTCGACCCCGCCGGCGCGCCGGTCACCGACTTCGAGACCTCGCACGAGCAGGAGCTCCACCTCATCCTCGTCCGCGCCGACGGGGCGGAGTTCGCGCACGCGCACCCCGAGATGGATGCCGAGGGCGAGTGGACGCTCCCCTGGACCTGGGAGGCGGCGGGCGCGTACCGCCTCTACGCCGACATCGTCCCGGCCGGCGGCGAGGCCGTCACGCTCTCGACCACGGTGCAGGTGGCGGGCGACTACTCCCCCGAGCGGTTCGAGGCCCCGGTCGCCGAGGCGAGCGTCGACGGCTTCGACGTCGCGCTCGAGGGTGATCTCGTCGCCGGCGAATCCTCGCCGGTGTCGATCAGCGTCAGCCGCGACGGCGAGCCGGTGGACGCGCTCGAGCCCTACCTGGGCGCCTACGGCCACCTCGTCGCGCTGCGGCAGGGCGATCTCGCCTACCTGCACGTGCATCCGCAGGGCGAGGAGCCCGCGCCGGGCGAGACCGGCGGCCCGACCGTCGACTTCGCGGTGACGGCCCCGACCGCCGGCGCTTACCTGCTCTACCTCGACTTCCAGGTCGACGGGCAGGTGCACACGGCGGGCTTCGTCGTCGACGCCGCCGTGGGCGGCCACGGCGGAGACGCGCACGAGAACGGAGAGGACCATGAGCACTGACACCGCGCAGAACAGCGGCCCGACCAGCGTGATCGAGCTGCAGATCGGCGGCATGACCTGCGCGTCCTGCGCCAACCGCATCGAGAAGAAGCTGAACAGGCTCGAGGGCGTCACCGCGAGCGTGAACTACGCCACCGAGAAGGCGAGCGTCACCGCCCCCGAGGGCGCCGACCCCGACGAGTTCATCAGGGTGGTCGAGCAGACCGGCTATACGGCCGAGCTGCCCGCACCGCCGGAGCGCGAGCCGGATGCGGACGCCGAGTCGCCCGAGGACCGGGAGCTGCGCTCGCTCCGGCAGCGGCTGATCGTCTCGGCGGTGCTCTCGGCGCCGGTCATCGCGATGGCGATGATCCCCGCGCTGCAGTTCGACTACTGGGGCTTCGCCTCGCTCGCGCTCGCGCTGCCCGTGGTGGTGTGGGCCGGCTGGCCCTTCCACCGTGCGGCGTGGCTGAACCTCCGGCACGGCGCCGCGACGATGGACACGCTCATCTCGGTGGGCACCACGGCGGCCACGCTCTGGTCGATCGTGGCGCTGTTCTTCGGCACCGCGGGCGACCGCGGCGTCACCCACGCGTTCGAGCTCACGGTGGCGCCCTCGGACGGCATGAGCCACATCTACCTCGAGGTCGCCGCGGGCGTCATCACGTTCATCCTGATGGGCCGCTATTTCGAGAAGCGCTCCAAGCGGCGCGCGGGCGCCGCGCTGCGCGCCCTGCTCGAGCTCGGCGCGAAGGAGGTGTCGATCCTGCGCGACGGCCAGGAGCGGCGCTTGCCGGTCGAGGAGCTCGCGGTGGGCGACGAGTTCGTCGTGCGGCCGGGCGAGAAGATCGCGACCGACGGCACCGTCGTCTCGGGCACGAGCGCCGTGGACGCCTCGATGCTCACCGGCGAATCCGTGCCGGTCGAGGTCGGCGAGGGCGACGCGGTGACCGGCGCGACCGTCAACGCGGGCGGCCGGCTCGTCGTGCGCGCCACGCGCATCGGCTCCGACACCCGGCTGGCGCAGATGGCGAAGCTCGTCGAGGACGCGCAGTCCGGCAAAGCCGAGGTCCAGCGTCTCGCGGACAGGGTGTCGGGCGTGTTCGTGCCCATCGCCATCGGGATCGCCGTGGCCACGCTCGGGGCCTGGATCGGCGCGGGCTTCCCGCTCTCGGCCGGGTTCACCGCGGCCGTGGCGGTGCTCATCATCGCCTGCCCGTGCGCGCTGGGCCTCGCGACGCCGACGGCGCTGCTGGTCGGCACGGGCCGCGGCGCGCAGATGGGCGTGCTCATCAAGGGGCCCGAGGTGCTCGAGTCCACGCGCCGGGTCGACACGATCGTGCTCGACAAGACCGGAACCGTCACGAGCGGCACGATGGCGCTCGCCGACGCGATCTCCGCGGAGGGCGTGGACCGCGCCGAGCTGCTGCGCCTCGCCGGGGCGCTCGAGGACGCCTCGGAGCATCCCATCGCCCGGGCCATCGCGGACGGCGCGCGAGAGGAGGTCGGCACGCTGCCGGCCGTCGAGTCCTTCGAGAACATCGAGGGCAAGGGCGTGCAGGGCGTGGTCGACGGCCACGCGGTGCTCGCCGGCCGGGACTCGCTGCTCGCGAAGTGGTCGCAGCGCCTGCCCGATGAGCTCGCCGCCGCGAAGCGCACGGCGGAGTCGGAGGGCCGCACCGCGATCGCGGTCGGCTG
The DNA here is from genome assembly GCF_900163695.1 of Gulosibacter sp. 10. Taxonomy (GTDB): domain Bacteria; phylum Actinomycetota; class Actinomycetes; order Actinomycetales; family Microbacteriaceae; genus Gulosibacter. The sequence goes on along the minus strand of NZ_FUIC01000024.1, from coordinate 186,524 downwards.
GGACGGCGCCGCCCGCGGGGTACTCGTGGTCTCGGACACGATCAAGCCGACGAGCGGGGATGCGATCAGCCAGTTCAAGGAGCTCGGGCTCGTGCCCGTGCTGCTCACGGGCGACAACCGGCAGGTCGCCGAGCAGGTCGCGGGCGAGGTGGGCATCGACGAGGTCATCGCCGAGGTGCTGCCCGAGGACAAGGTCGACGTCGTCGCCCGGCTGCAGGGCGAGGGCAAGGTCGTCGCGATGGTCGGCGACGGCGTCAACGACGCCCCCGCGCTCGCGCAGGCCGACCTGGGGCTGGCGATGGGCACCGGCACCGACGTCGCGATCGAGGCGGCGGACATCACGCTCGTGCGCGGCGACCTGCGCGCCGCGGCCGACGCCATCCGACTCTCGCGCAGGACGCTCGGCACGATCAAGACGAACCTGTTCTGGGCCTTCGCCTACAACACCGCCGCGATCCCCCTCGCCGCGTTCGGGCTCCTCAACCCGATGCTGGCGGGCGCCGCGATGGCGCTGTCGAGCGTCTTCGTCGTGAGCAACAGCCTGCGGCTGCGCACCTTCAAAGCGCGCGCGGACGCCGGCGCGTAGCGGACGAGGCGCCGCCCGGAGCCGACCCCTCGGGGCGGCTCCGGGCGGCGCGTCGTTTCCCGGCCGTCAGGCGTCGAGGTCGCGGGCGACGACTTCCCTGCCGTGCAGCGGGCAGAGCGTGACGGCGTCGCCGGTGAGGGCGAGCATCTTCTCGGCGGCGGAGAGGATCTCGACGAGCGCCTCGGGATGCTTGATGGAGTAGACGGAGGCCCGGCCCTCGGGGCGGGATACCACCATGTCGGCGGCGCGCAGGCAGGCGAGGTGCTTGGAGACCGTGCTCTGCGAGAGCCCGAGGTGCTGCACCAGGTCGACCACGCGATGCTCCCCGAGCTGCAGGTGATGGAGGATCACGAGTCTGGACGGGTCGCTGAAGCTGTGGAACAGCGAGGCCGCGGGGATCATCGCCTCCGAGACCGACCGCGCTTCGCTCTCCACCGGCTGCCGGGCTTTGGTCGTCATGCGTCGATGGTATCCGGCCCGCTCAAGAGACCGGCTGGCGGACCTCCGGCAGCACCCCGCCGACGTGCCCGCCCCGGCTCACAGCCCGCTTCGGCGAGCGGAAGACGCGCCCGCGTCGAGACGACAGGGCTCCCCGCCGCGCCGCGGTGCGGCGCCGGCGGAGAGCCCCGGGAGCCCCCTCCGCGATCAGGCTCGGACGGCGTCCTCCTCCGCGACGAGGTCGCGGCCCGCGGTCTCGGGCAGCGCGATCGTCGAGACGATCGACACGATGGCGAGCAGCACCATGTAGCCGCCGACGATCCACTCGTTGCCGGTGAGGCCGATGAGCATCGCGCTGAGGACCGGCGCGACGCCGCCCGAGGTCAGCGCGCCGAGCTCCTTCGAGGCCGTGACCGCGGCGAGGCGCGAGCGGGAGCCGAAGAGCTCGACCATGTAGGCCGACTGCACCGCGTACATGCCCATCACGCCGAAGCTGTAGCCGAGCACGAAGGCGAGCACGACCCAGGAGGTCTGCCCCGTCATGATCATCCAGATCGAGGGGAAGGCCACGACGAGCTGGAGCACGCAGAGCCACAGGTAGGTGCGGCGGCGGCCGAAGCGGTCGCTGATCCAGCCGAAGAGCGGCACGGTGCCGAGCCCGACGATCGCGGAGAGCACGACGGCGAGCGAGCCGAGGCCGGGGTTGTCCGGCGCGTACTCGCCGATGCGGCCGACGAAGAACACGAGGAACACGGTGGAGATGCCGTTCTCGGCCCAGCGCATGCCGATGCACGCGAGCATCTTGCCGGTGCTGTTCTTGAGCAGGTAGCCGTAGGTCTGCAGGATCGAGCGGGTGCGCGCCTCCTCGGAGACGACCTCGAACGCCGGGCTCTCCTTGACCGTGCGGCGCATCCACAGGCCGACGCCCGCGATGATGATGCTCGCGAGGAACGGGACGCGCCAGCCCCAGCTGAGGAGCTGCTCCTCGGGCAGCAGCGAGACGAGCATCCAGGCGAGCGAGGCGAGCAGCGTGCCGCCGTTCGTGCCGATGCCCACGAGCGAGCCGATGAGGCCGCGGCGGGGCGCCGGCGTGGATTCGACGAGCAGCGTGGAGCTCGAGGCGAGCTCGGCGCCGGCGCCGAGGCCCTGCAGGATGCGCAGGGTCACGAGCAGCACGGGCGCCCACAGGCCGACCTGCTGGTAGGTGGGCAGCGCGCCGATGAGCGTGGAGGCGAGCCCCATGAGCACCACGGTCCAGACCATGACGTTCTTGCGGCCCACGCGGTCGCCGATCGCGCCGAGGATGATGCCGCCGAGCGGGCGGGCCACGTAGCCGACCGCGAAGGTCGCGAGGCTCGCGATGAAGGCGACGGCGGGCGTGCTGTCCGCGAAGAAGATGGTCTTGAACACGGTCGCGGCGGCGAGGCCGTAGATCGCGAAGTCGTAGAACTCGAGGGCGGTGCCGAGCGTCGACGACATCGTCGTCTTGAAGTGCTCGAGCGGGGTGAGGGTCCGCGGCTGGGGCGCGGATGCGGTGGTGTGGGCCAAGGCATTTCCTTGTCGAGGCGCCCGAGGGCGCGCGGACGCGCGGGAAGAGACCCGCAGCGTCCTCCGGATGATGAACCAGATAACACTAAGTCATGACAACAGCATGTATGAACGCTGAGTCTCGACTGAGCTCCGGGAGCCCCATCGGCCCTCCCCGAGATGGCGTGCGGCACGGGCGGCGCGACGCCTCATCCCGTCCCCGCACACGCCGACCGCCGCGGCCGCGCGCCGCCGGCGCCGTCCACCGCGGCCCCGCCCTCAGATCGCGCGGCCGGGGCTGAGGATGCCCCGCGGGTCGAAGACGCGCTTGATGCCCCGCATCACCGTCCGGCTCACGCCCTCGAGCTGCGTGTCGAGCGCGTGGTGCTTCAGCGAGCCGATGCCGTGCTCGCCCGAGAGGGTGCCGCCGAAGGAGAGCGCCGCCGCGCCGACCCGGTCGAGCACGGCCTCGGCATGGGCCCGCTCGGCCTCGTCGCCCGTGGTGACCAGCACCGACGGATGCAGGTTGCCGTCGCCCGCGTGGGCGAAGGTCGGGATCGTGACGCCCTCCTCGGCGCTGATCCGCTCGATCGCCGCGAACATCTCGGCCAGCCGGGAGACCGGCACCGCGACATCCGAGGAGACGCGGAGCCCCGCCGCCGAGAGGGCGCGCCCCGTGCCCCGACGGGCCTCGAGCAGGTCGTCGACGACATCGGTGTCGACCTCGGAGGCGCCGTGCTCGAGGGCGATCCCGACCGCTCGGTCGCCGTCCTCCGCCGCCCGCTCGCCGGCGAACTGGCCGATCAGCAGCGCGGCGGCGTCGGGGATGCGGCCGAGGCCGGGCACCGTCCGGGCGACCGCCGCGAGGCTCGGGCGGTCGAGGAGCTCGAGCACTTCTGGGGTGAGCCCCGTGCGCATGGCCAGCGCCGACACCGTGCGGCCCGCCGAGGCGAGATCCGGGAAGAACGCCCGGAACGTGGCCATCGGCCCCTCGGGCCTGGGCACGAGCCGCAGCGTCGCGCGCGTGACGACGCCGAGCGTGCCCTCGGAGCCCACGAGCAGCTCGGTGAGGTTGAAGCCGACGACGTCCTTGCGCGTCTGCGTCCCGGTGCGCAGGAGCTCGCCGCTGCCGAGGACGACCTCGAGCCCGGACACGGCGTCGAGGGTGACGCCGTACCGGACGCATCGGAGGCCGCCCGCGTTCGTCGCGATGTTGCCGCCGATGGTGGACTCGCGATAGCTGGCCGGGTCGGGCGCGTACATGAGCCCGTGCTCGGCGGCGGCCGCGTCGATCGCCGCGGTGATGACGCCCGCCTCGACCTCGATGAGCCGGTTCACGGGGTCGATCGAGAGGATGCGGTTCATCCGCTCGAGCGAGACGACCAGGCCCTCGGGATACGCGACGGCCCCGCCCGCCAGGCCCGTGCCGGCCCCGCGCACCGATACCGGCACCTCCCAGCGGTTGGCCCATTCGAGCGCCCGGACGACGTCCTCGGTGCGCTCGGCGAGCACCACCGCCGACGGCGGCGCGGCGAGGGCGGCCCGGGATTCGTCGGTCGTGTAGGGCAGGACCTCGAGCGGGTCCTCGAGCAGTCGGTCGCCGAGGGCTGCTCGGAGCTCGGAGATGTTCGTCATTCAGCACGGTCCTTACATCGTGTCCAGCGGACGGCGGCGGGGCGGATCGCGATCGGCTCGCGGCCGGATCGCCCGCGAGAAGCGGCGCCCCGAGGCCGGTCCGACGCGCGGGGCCCTGCGGATTCGGGGAGGCGACCGCTCGACGGAGGGCCGTCCGGCGGGGCGGCGATCCATCGCTCATGAAACAGCGCTTTCCTGTGCGCATGCCCTGGGGCGCGGGGAGCCGGCCTTGCGGCGGTCACCCGTGCTCCTGAGCCTCGTCGTGCACGCGCCGCAGCGGCCCGGGACTCCGATGCGTCCGAATTCCGATGCGTCCGGGGCGCGATACGTCCTGGGCCCCTATGCCTCCGGGCACCCGAAGCGTCCAGGGGCGCCGCTACGCTCCGAGGCCCCATGCATCCGGAGACTCCGGCGCGCTCCGAGCCGCTCAGGCGCCTTCCCCGGCGCGCTCGGCGGGCGCCGACCGCTCGGAGCCGTCCGCGGAAGCCTCGACGGCCGACTCGTGCTCGCGATCGCGCCGGCGCTCCCGCCGGAACCACCACAGCAGCACGAGCCCCGCGACCACCAGCACCCCGACGGCGTCCACCACCGGGTTCGCGAGCAGCCAGGCCTGCTGCTGCAGCCACGCCTGCGCCTCCGCGGGCACGAGCTCGGGAGCCCCGACGAATCCGTTGGTGGTCCAGAACAGCACGCCGACGGCCATGATCAGCAGCCCGGTGATCACCGAGGTCGTGTGCAGCTCGCGGCCGAGCACCGTGAACGTGCGGCCGCGGAGCGCCTTGCGCCCGCGAGCGCCGAAGCGGCGCCACAGCGCCGCGATGAGCAGCAGCGGCACGACCATGCCGATCCCGTACACGGCCAGGAGCAGCCCCGCCTTGAGCACATCGCCCTGCGCGGCGGCGACCGTGAGCACCGCGCCGAGGATGGGGCCCGCGCAGAATCCCGCGATGCCGCTCGCGGCGCCGAGCAGCAGCGTCTTCGCCAGGCCGGTCTTCGACGCGGCCCTCGCGTGGAGGTCGGCGCCGTCGGGGAGCATCTTCGACGGATCGAATCCCAGCCCCAGCACCTGCAGCGCCCCGAATACGATCAGGATGAGCGCCGCGATCAGCACGATCAGCTGCCGGTGCGTCGTGAAGAGCGAGCCGATCGCCCCCGCGCCGACGCCGATCGGCACCAGCACGAGCAGCAGCCCGCCGGTGAACACGCCGCCGTGCAGCAGCAGCCGCGGCCCGCTGCCGACGGTGGATGCGAAGAACGCCGGCATGAGCAGGGCGGCGCACGGGCTCAGCAGCGCGAGTACACCTCCGAAGAAGGCGCTGATCAGGCCGATGTCCATGCGGCGCTACTCCGCCTGCTCGAGCGCCTGCTCGAATGCGTCCACGAACACGTCCGTGGGCTGCGCGCCGACCATCGGGGTGCCGCCGAGGATGAACGTGGGTGTGGAGGACGCGCCGAGCTGCTGCGCGAACTGCTTGTTCTGCTCCACCGCCGAGAGCGCGCTCTCCGAGGTCATGTCCTGGGCGAACTGCTCGGTGTCGAGTCCGAGCTCGCCCGCGAGCGCGACGAGCGCCTCCTCGGTCAGCTCCGACTCGGGCCTGTGCTCGCCGCCCTCGAACAGCGCGTTGTGGTATTCGAGGAACGCCCCCTGGGAGGCGGCCGCGTAGACCGCCGCCGCCGCGCGCTCGGAGGCCGGGCCGAAGATCGCCGCGTCGTGCCACTCGATGCGCAGCTCGCCCGCCTCCGCTCGCTCGGCCATGGAGGGCAGCGTGTCCTCGTTCCACTGGGCGCAGTAGGGGCACTGGTAGTCCGAGAAGACGATGAGCCCCACGGGCGCGTCGACCGGGCCGACCGCGAACAGGTCGTTCTCGTTCCGCGTCTCGAGCTCCGTGAAGTCGGGCTGGTCGGGATCCTGCGTCTGCTCCGGCTGCGCGCCCGCCTCGTCCTCCACGGCCGAGGGACGGTTGACGACGAAGATGACCACGATGAGCGCCGCCGCGATGGCGAGAACGATGGTCGGCACCACCCAGACGGGCAGCGCCTGGCGGCGGGTTTTCGCACTCAAGATCTCGGGCTCCTCGCATCGGCGGCTCATCGCGGACGATTCATCACACTAGTCGACTATGCAAGATAGTCAATGCGTGCCAGACTGGTCGCATGGCCCGCACCGACGCTCCCCTTCCGGACCGGCTCCGCGAAACGCTCGGACTCGCCTGGCGGGCGCTCAGGAGCTGGACGCCGCGCCAGGTGCTCTTCGCGATCCTCGGATCCGCGGCCATCGCCGCCTTCCTCGGCATCGCGACCGTGCTGATCCCCAACCCGCTGTTCGCCCGGGACATCCCGCCCGTCTGGTGGAACTACCCCGTGTGGATCCTCACCTCGATCATGTCGGGCATGCTCATCGCCACCTACGTGCGCCGGCCCGGCTCCGCCCGCGAGAAGCCCTCGGAGGATGCGGATGCCTCGGAGCGCCGCTCGAGCCGCCTCGGCATGGCGGGCGCGTTCGCCGCGTGGTTCGCCGTGGGCTGTCCGGTGTGCAATAAGATCGCCCTCCTAGCATTGGGGTACTCGGGCGCGATCATCTGGTTCGCCCCGGTGCAGCCCTTCCTCGCGATCGCCGCCCTGGCGTTCACGACCGCGGCGCTCATCGGGCGGCTGCGCGGACAGGTGCTGTGCCCCGTTCGAACGCCGTCCCCGGAGGCCGTCAGATGAACCATGAGGAATCCCCCGGCGCGATGCTGCGCCTCGGAGCGCTCGAGGCGCGCGTGATGGATGCGCTGTGGGATCACGGCGCCGCCACCGTGCGCGAGATCATCACGCGGCTCGACAGCGATCCCGCCTACACCACCATCGCCACCGTGCTGGGCAACCTCCACCGCAAGGGGCTCGTCGACGTCACGCGTCGCGAGCACGGCGCCCGCTCGACGAGCTATACCGCGCGGTTCAGCCGCCACGAGCACGCCGCGCTCCTCATGGAGCAGGTGCTCGACGCGAGCCGGGACCGCACCGCGTCGATCCTCCAGTTCGTGGACTCGATGCCGCAGGAGGACATCGCGCTGCTCCGGGACTACCTCGGCCGCAGGGAAGACGGTTCGGGCTCATGACCCCCGGCGCGCTCGCCCTCGCCGTGGCGGCGGGACTCCTCGGGCTCGCGCTGGCCGGCCCCTGGCTGCTGCGCCGCTCGGCACCCGCCCTCGTGCGGGTGCCGAGGCTCGCCATCGGCGTCATCTCGGCCGGCGTGCTCTCCTGGCTCGGGGCGGTGCTCGCCCTCGGGCCGATGCTCGCCTGGTCGCGCCCCGGCCCGGCGCTCCTGCCCGAGGGCATGGCGGAGATCTGCGAGCAGTGCCTCGCCGCGGCGAGCCCGTTCGGCGGGCCCGCCTCCGCTTCCGGCGTGCCCGCGGTGCTGCTGCTCGCCGTGCCGGCGCTCGCCGGCCTGCTCCTGCTGGCCGGCGTCGTCGCGCAGCTCCGCGCGCGGAACCGCAAGTCCCGCGAATCGGCGCTGGCGCTGCTGCGCAGCGCGAGGCCGCGGCTGCTGCACGGCTGCACCGCCTGGGTGGCCGACACCGACCTGCCGATCGCCGTGGCGTTCCCCGCCCGGCACGGCGGCATCGTCGTCTCGAGCGGCCTGCTCGAGCGCCTCGACGAGGAGGAGCTCATCGCCGTGCTCGCGCACGAGGAGGCGCACCTGCGGCAGCGGCACCACCTGATCGACATGATGATGGCGAGCATCGCCGCCCACCTGCGCTGGGTCCCCTTCGTGCGGGCCGCGGCCGATGCGCTGCCGCACTACTTCGAGATCGCCGCCGACGACCGCAGCCGGCAGCGGGTCGGCACCCCGGCCCTCGTGAGCGCGCTGCTGAAGATCGGCGAGCGCTCGAGGGCCGAGGACCCGAGCCGCGCGGCGATGCACGCCGCCGGGCCCGAGCGCATCCGTCAGCTGGTGCAGCCGAGCTCCGGCCGCGCCGGCATCCTGCCCACCTCGGCCGTGGCCCTCGGCGGGCTGTCGCTCGCGATCGCCGCCGTGGCGGTGCACCTCACCTACGTGGCCGTGGCCATCAACGGCTGCTGACGCTCGCCGCCCTGCAGCAGCTCGACGAATTCCGCGAGCTCCGCGGCGATCGGCGAGTTCGGGTCCCACACGGCTTCGTAGAAGATCTCCACGTCGAGCCCATCCTCGTCGACGATCGGCCGGGGTGCGGCCCTGGCCGCCCTCGAGGCGGGGAGCACCGCCGCGCCGATGCCCAGCATCGACCACTCCTCCAGCACCTGATAGCTCTGCGCCTCGCCCGGATAGGTGCGCATCGGCACGTCGTGCGCGGCGAGCAGGTCCCTCGTGAACGTCGTGAGGCCGCAGGCGTCCGGCACGAGGATCAGCTGGCGGTCGGCGAGCTCGCTCAGCCCGATGGGCTCCGACGTGCCCGAGCCCGCGTCGACGAGAACGACCCGCTCCGAGCCGATCGACCGATGCTCGTAGTGGGGCAGCGGCGCGACGGAGGGGATCATGATGAGGTCGAGGGCGGCGGCGGCCAGCGCCTCGCGGAGCTCCGCGAGGTTGGCCTCCCGGAGCACCAGGCCCCGCGCCGTCCCGACCCGGTTCGCCGCGCGGTGCGCCGTCGCGATGAGCTTCGGATCGATGAGCGGCGAGACGCCGACGCGGATCCGGCCGCCCCGAGGGGCCGTCCATCGCCGCGCCTCGGCGGACACGGCGTCCAGCCCCTGGATCGCGCGATCGATGAGCGGCAGCAGGCGGCGGCCGAACTCGGTGGGCGTCGCGCCCCTCGTGGAGCGGTGGAACAGCACCTCGCCGAGCGTCTGCTCGAGGCGCGCTATGCCGTTCGACAGCGTCGGCTGCGTCACCCCGTGCGCCCGCGCCGCGGCGCTGAACGATCCCGTCTCGGCGACCGCCTGCGCATACCGGAGGCTCTCGGGGTTCAGGCGCGCAGTCATGATCACACTGTATCGCCGCCCGCCCCGCCGACGGCGCGGCCGCTACCGCCCGCCGCCGAGCGCCGCCTCGAACGCGTCCTCGTACACCTCGACGGGCTGGGCGCCCGCGATCTGCTCCCCCGCGATCACGACGGTCGGCGTGCCCGTCACGCCGGCCTCGCTCGCGAGCTGCTCGTTCTCGGCTATCGCCGAGGCGGCCTCGGCGGACGCCATATCGGCCGCGAACCGCTCGCCATCCAGCCCCAGCTCCTCCGCGAGCTCCACGAGGGCCGCGTCGCTCAGCTCGGACTCGGGCCGGGGCTGGCCGTCGAGGAAAAGCTGCTCGTGGTACTCGAGGAACGCGTCCTGCTTCGCGGCCGCGTAGCTCGCGAGGGCGGCGCGCTCCGAACCGTCGCCGAGGAACGTCATGTCGCGCCATTCGATGCGCAGGTCGCCTGCCTCCGCGTGCTCGAGCATGGCCGGGAGCGTCTCCTCGTTCCACTGCGCGCAATGGGGGCACTGGTAGTCCGAGAACACGACCATCATGACCGGCGCATCCACCGCGCCCACCGCGAGCGGGTCCTGCGGGTCGCGGCGCTCGACGCCCTCCGCCTCGGGGACGTCCCCGCCCGGGCTCGGCCGCACCTCCTCCGTCTCGGCGCCCTCGGGCGTCGGCGCGGCGTCATCGGCCTGCCCCGTCTGCCCGCGGGTCTCGCGGGGCAGCGCATCCTCCCCGCCGCCGAGGTTGATCACCAGGGCGACCACGAGGATGGTGGCGACGGCCAGCACGCCCGCGATCATCGGGATGCGGATCAGCCAGGCGGTCATCGTGCTTCTTCCAGCGGGCAAAGCCGGGCTCCTTCGCGATAGGGCGGGTCGATGCTCCCACTATGGGGGATGCGTGGCACGGAGCCTAGTCCTCGACCGCTTCGTCATCCACGAGGGCGAGGCGGATCCGTCTCAGGTCTTCCATGAGCGAGCCGATGAGCACCCAGTTGCCGCGGGTGGGCGGGCGCAGCACGAGCGGCGCGGTGAGCGCGGGGATCGCCGAGGTCAGCGGTTCTTCCACCACCTCGGCCTCGTAGACCGCCATGCGCAGGTCATGGGCGGCGCGGCGGAGCTGCTCGGCGATGTCCCAGGCCGCCGGCTCCTCCGGGAGCGAGGCCTCGTAGTGGTCGAAGAACGCGCGGGTCATGCCGATCACCTGCGTCACCATGGGCCCGAGCTTGCCCGTCAGCAGGCGCTGCATCTCCGCGAGCTCGGCGCGGCGCTTCGACCCGCGCGGATTCAGCCGGAGGGACTCGAACCCCTCCTCGATCGATTTCTCGGCCTGCTCGCGCATCGGCTTCATGAGCCGCGCCTCGATCACGAGCGCGTCGAGCTGACCCGTGGACTGCGGCGTCTCGAGCGCGTCCGCGAGCCGCTTCATGGATGCGGCGATCTCGTTGCCGAGCAGCTCGAGGTCGCGCCTGGCCGGCTCGACGAGCACGGGCGGCACGATGAGGGCGTTGATCACGATGCCCACGACCGCGCCCAGCACGGTCTCGAGGATGCGCAGCAGCGAGTAGTCGAAGCTGCCCGCGCCGAGCGCGATCACGAGCATCGCGCTGATGGCCATCTGGTTCGCCATGCCGGTGGATGCGCGCAGCGCCCACGCCAGCAGCATGGCCACCAGGATGGCGATCATCACGACCCAGGACGCGGCCCCGAAGGCCAGGCTGCTGAGCGCCGCGATGATCACGCCCACGACGACGCCGAGCGAGCGCTCGAGGCCCTTCGTGAACGACTGGTTGATGCTCGGCGCCACCACGAGCAGCGTCGCGATGGCCGCGAACACCGGCATGTCCTCGCCGAGCAGCAGCACGCACAGCAGCCACGAGAGGACCACCGCCAGCGCGGACTTGGCCACCTGCAGCAGCGGGGTCCGCTGCGCCGCGCGAATGGCCGCAAACAACTTCATAGCGCCAAGGCTAGCCCGGCCGCGCCTCCGGTATTCCGGGATGGGTCGCAGTCTGCGGTGATGAGGCCGGCATAACCGCAGTCTGCGACGCATCTGGTGGCGCAGCCCGTGGCGTCTGCGTGATCGGGGCCCATGCCGCCTGCACGATCGGGCCTGTGCCTCCTGCACGATCGGGCCTGTGCCTCCTGCGCGTTCGGGACGAATAGCCCCGCCAACCACGTAGGGCCCTTCGCCCGACTATTCACCCCATCCGAGCGCGGACCCCAGCCCGAAGCAAGAACCCGGTCCGCACGAACGGGACGAATAGCCCCGCCGACCACGTGAGGACCTTCGCCCGGCTATTCGCCCCATCTGCGCGCGGACCCAACCCGAAACAAGAACCCGGCGACAAACCCGGAACCTCGGCGACAAGACGAGAGCCCGGCCTGCGCGAGCGGGACGAATAGCGTCGCCGGGCACATAGAGCCCCTCGCCCAGCCATTCACCCCATCCGAGCCCAGAACCCCAGCGCAAGGCAAGAACCCGGCGACGAGCCAGGAACACCGGCCACAAGACAGGAGCCCGACCTACCTGATCGGGACTAATAGCGCTGCTGGGCGCATAGAGACCTCCGCCGGGCTATTCATCCCATCCGAGCCGGGAACCGGGGCGTCCAGACGCCTGGGAACCCGGACGATGACGCGGAACCGCCCTCCCGCGTCGCCGCAGTGCGGCTGAGCGGGAGGGCGGCTCCGTGTCGGTGCGCCGGCGGCGCGGGCTAGACCTGGTGCCCGCGGTTGCGCAGGTAGGCGAGCACCGTCGGGTCCTCGGTCTTCGCGAGCCAGTCGAGCAGCTCGTTCGACGCCGAGGGCGCCGAGGCGAGGTACGGCCAGAGCTCGCGGTGCTCCTTCATCCAGTCGAGCTCCTCCGCCGGGGTGTCGGGGTTGAGCGCCTTGCGCGCGGCGGCCGCGAGGTCGACCTGGCCCGCAGGGGCCGAGGCCTCCGAGGCGGCGGATGCGTCGCTCGCCTCTTCGGCGCCGGGGCGCTCCGACTCGGCGGGCGCAGCGGGAGCCGGGGATGCGGCCGGCGCCTGCGCGGCGGCCTGCTTCTCGGATTCGCTGCCGAAGGGGCTGCGCGGCGCCTCGGCGCCCTGCCCGAAGGAGCCCTGGTCGGCCTGGCTCTGCGCGGGTGCGCCGAAGTTGACGGCCGGGGAGTCCTGCCCGGGAGCAGGAGCCGCGGGAGCCGGCTGCTCGGCGGGCGGCGGCGTCTGCTCGTCCGCGGCGGGGCGCTCCTGCGACTCCGCGGGCTGTGCGGGAGCCTGGCCAGGCTGCTCGGGAGCCTGGGCAGACTGCTCGGGAGCCTTCGGCGGGTCGAACGCCGACTGGCCGAACGGGCTCGAGGAGCCCGTCTCGCCGAATCCGCCCTTCGACTCGGTCGCGCCGTTCGAGTCCGCCGGCTGCTCGGCGCGCTGCGCCTCGCGGCGCGACTGCGGCGCGGACGTCTGCGCATCCTGCTCGGGCTGCGCAGCGGGAGCGGGCGCCTGCTGCTGGCCGAACGCGGGAGCGCCGAAGGCCTGCGCGGGCTGCTGGCCGAAGGGCGCCTGCTGCGGCGCATCCTGCTGCGTCCCGAAGCGGTCGCCCGGCTGGCCGGAGCCGCCGGCCGGCGAGGAGAGGTCGTCCGAGGGCCGGCCGAACTCGCCGCCGTTGCGCTGCTGACCCGCCGAGTCCGTCGGCTGGTCGAACTGCTGCCGACCGAAGTCCTGCCGGGGCGCATCCTGCCCGCCGAAGGCCGGGGGCTGCGGGGCCTGCTGCTGCGAGGCCTGCTGGCCGAAGCCCTGCTGCCCCTGCTGACCGGGCTGGGGCGCCTGTCCGGCCTGCTGGCCGAACTGGCCCGGCTGGCCCGGCTGGCCCGGCTGGCCCGGCTGGCCCGGCTGGCCCGGCTGCTGACCGTAGCCCTGCTGCGGGGCGCCGTACTGCTGCTGGCCGTATCCCTGCTGCTGGGGCTGCTGGCCGCCGTAGCCCTGCGGACCGTAGCCCTGCTGGCCGCCCGACTGGCCGAGCTTCATCGCACCGCCGGTGCTCTGGAAGTGCTCGCGCAACTCCTTCGGCAGCAGCAGGCCGAGCCCGATCATGATCGGCAGTACGAAGGTGCCGGCGAACATGTAGACGGCGGTAAGCGTGGAGGCGGTGTCGAAGCCGTCCATGCGCTGCTCGATGAGTCCGAAGATCGAGAGCAGCAGACCGGCCACCGCGATGCCGCCGGTGACGACCACGAGGGTGGTCTGCGAGGCCGTGACCTGCGGGCCGCGGAGCAGCAGGTAGCCGTAGGCCGCGCCGCCTGCGATCGCGAGCGAGAGGATCAGGATGAGGATGACCATCACGAGACGGCCGCCCTCGAGCTCCACCATGGCGAGGTAGTTGCTGTCCACGGGGATGAACGCGTTGACCGCGGCGACCACGAAGCTGAGCGCCACCGCTGCGACGACGAGCAGGCTGAGGCCAGCGCCGTTGAACCAGCGCGCGACGGGGTGCATCGGCTTGACCCGAGCCTCGGCATCGGGCGAGAGCGCGAGCGCGCCGATCGGGGCCGCGAAGACGAGGAGCGCGGGGACGCCGAACAGCGCCGCCGACTCGCGGCCGGTGATCGAGAAGCCGAGGCCGAAGGTGCCGTCGAGCAGCAGCGCGACGAGCGCGGCGGCGCCGACGCCGATGGCCACGAGCCGGCCCGGGGCCGAGCCGAGCAGGAACAGCACGGCCGGCAGCCCGAACAGCGCGAGGTGGAGGATGAGGACCGCGAGCAGGAGCACGATCTGGCCGAACGCCTCCGCCTGGCCCATGTAGATGAAGCTCGCGATGAGGCCGAGCAGCAGGGAGAGCACTGCCAGGCCGGCGAACACGTAGGCCAGCGTCTTGCCCACGAGCGACATGGTGCGGCCGAGCGGCGACTGCAGGCCGCCGATGGCGCGCAGCTCGTAGTCGCGCGGCTGCAGGATGAGCACCGCGCCGACCAGCGCGGCGGCCACGCCGCCGCCCAGGCCGAACAGCGGCAGCGAGGGCCCGCTGCTGCCGGTCACCTGGAACGCGAACATCGCGTCGAAGACGAAGTAGACGAGCGTGGTGACGATGACCGGCGCCTGCGCGCCGAGCCGGATGTAGTAGGTGCTCTGCGGCGAGAGCGGCAGGACGCCGAAGCGCGCGAGCAGCTGGAGGAAGCCGCCGAGGGCGCCGACGATGGCGGTGATGAGCGGCGCGATGCTCACCGCGGTGAGCGCGACGCCGTTCCGGCGCTCGAGGTCGCCGCCCCAGACCATGACGAGGGCGAGCAGCAGCAGCACGGGGCCGCCGATGTCGCGCAGCCAGTCGAGCTTCGAGCCCTGCACGGCCTGCGGCTTCGGACGCGGGGGCGCCTGCTGCTGGCCGAACTGGCCGGGCTGGCCCTGCTGGTCGTACTGTCCGGGCTGGCCGAACTGCGGCTGCCCCTGCTGGGGAAACTGGCCCGGCTGCTGCTGACCGAACTGCGGCTGCGGCGCGCCCTGCGCACCGAACTGGCCGTTCGGCGCCTGACCCTGCGACGGCTGCGGGGGCTGCCCGAAACCCTGCGGAGGCTGCGGCGTCTGGCCGAACTGGCCCGGCTGCTGGCCCTGGTTCTGCTGGCCGTAGCCGGGCTGGCCCGAGCCGCCGAACCCGCCGGGCTGGCCGCCCGGCGCCTGGTTCCAATTGCTGTCGGTCACTTTGGCTCCTTCGTACGCGGAGCGAATCGCTCCACGGATCGATCGCGTGTCATCAAGACGATCCGAGCGGCACATGGGCCCGGAGGTCCACGGGCGCCGGACACGGTCATCGCCCAGCCACCGAGCCTAGCGTCATCGTCCAAATATGCGGAGAGCGTCCGCGCAATACGACCTCAACGGCCGCGAATATCCGTCGGCAGTCGGACGCCCGTTCTACTATGCGGCCATGAACGAAATCACGCCCACCCAGCTCTTCTCGCTCGGCACCAACGTGCAGATCATCGACGTCCGCGAACCGGACGAGGTGGCTGCGGTGCGCATCCCCTGGGCGAAGAACGTGCCCCTGAGCGAGTTCTCGGAGCGCCTCGACGAGGTGCCGGTGGGCGCGTACATCATGTGCAAGGCGGGCGGTCGATCGGCCCGCGCCGTGCAGTACCTCGAGCGCCTCGGCCGCGACGCGACGAACGTCTCGGGCGGCATGGACGAATGGGAGGGCGCGGGCTATCCCGTCGAGCGCGACTAGCCGCTTCTCCACAGCTTCGCCCGGATGCCGGCGCCGTCCACAGACCGCGGCTGCCCGGCGCCGGCGTCGCGGGCAGCCCCTAGGCTGGACGCATGACTGATGTGGCGCTGTCGACCCTCGAACGGGTGTGGGGGTACTCGGAGTTCCGCGCGCAGCAGCGCGAGATCGTCGACGCGGTGATCGCGGGCCGGGACGCGCTGGTGCTGATGCCCACGGGCGGCGGCAAGTCGCTCTGCTATCAGCTTCCCGCGATCGTGCGCGAGGGCACCGGCATCGTCATCTCGCCGCTCATCGCGCTCATGCAGGATCAGGTTGCGGCGCTCGAGCAGCTCGGCGTGAACGCCGCGTTCCTCAACTCCAGCCTTGACCTCGACACGAGGCGCGAGGTCGAGGCCCGGTTCCTCTCCGGCGAGCTCGACATGCTCTATCTGGCCCCCGAGCGGCTTCAGGCATCGCTGCCGCTGCTCAAGCGCGGCAGGATCTCGCTGTTCGCGATCGACGAGGCGCACTGCGTCTCGCAGTGGGGCCACGATTTCCGCCCCGACTACCTCGGCCTCGGCGTCATCCATGAGGAGTGGCCCGATGTGCCGCGCATCGCGCTCACCGCCACCGCCACCGTGCAGACGCGGCAGGAGATCGCCTCCCGCCTGCAGCTCGAGGACGCCGAGCACTTCGTCTCGAGCTTCGACCGGCCGAACATCCAGTACCGCATCGTGCCGAAGCAGCGCGCCCGCGACTCCCTGCTGCGGTTCATCGGCTCGGAGCACGAGGGCGACGCCGGTATCGTCTACTGCCTCTCCCGCAAGTCGGTGGAGCAGACCGCCGAGTTCCTCCGCAAGGAGGGCCTCGACGCGCTCCCCTATCACGCGGGGCTCACGCCGGAGCAGCGCCGCTTCAACCAGAAGCGCTTCCTCCGCGACGAAGGCGTGGTGATGTGCGCCACGATCGCGTTCGGCATGGGCATCGACAAACCGGATGTGCGATTCGTCGCGCACCTCGACCTGCCCAAGTCGGTCGAGGGCTACTACCAGGAGACCGGGCGTGCGGGCCGCGACGGCGAGCCCGCGACGGCCTGGCTCGCCTACGGGCTGCAGGACGTCGTGCAGCAGCGCCGCATGATCGAGCAGGGCGAGGGCGACGCCTTCCGGCAGCGGCAGCAGTCGCTGCACCTGGACGCCATGCTCGCCCTGTGCGAGACGGCCGGCTGCCGCCGCCAGATGCTCCTCGGCTACTTCGGCGAGGAGGCCGAGCCCTGCGGCAACTGCGACAACTGCCTGCAGCCGCCCGAGACGTGGGACGGCACGGTGCCCGCGCAGAAGCTGCTGTCGACCATCGTCCGGCTCGACCGCGCCACGGGGCGCGCCTACGGGGCCGGGGCGATCATCGACATCCTGCTCGGCAAGCGCACCGAGCGCTCCGCGGCGCAGGGGCACGACCAGGTCTCGACCTTCGGCATCGGCACCGAGCTCAACGACGCGGCCTGGCGGTCGGTAGTGCGGCAGCTGCTCGCGATGAACATCATCGCGGCGGTCGGCGAGTACGGCGTGATGCAGCTCACGCCGCGCGGCGCGGAGGTGCTGGCCGGGCGCGAGCCGGTGGAGCTGCGCAAGGACGTCTCGGCGCAGGTCGCGCGCAGCTCGCGCCGCGCCGCATCCGCCGCCGCGGTGGAAGAACTGCAGCCCGCGCAGCTCGAGCGCTTCGAGGCGCTGCGCGAGTGGCGCCGCGAGACCGCGAAGGCGCAGTCGGTGCCCGCCTACATCGTCTTCAACGACTCCACGCTGCGCGCTATGGCGGTCGACCGGCCGAGCACCCTCACCGAGCTCGCCGGGGTGTCGGGCGTCGGCCGCGCCAAGCTCGAGCAGTACGGCGACGAGGTGCTCGAGGTCATCGCCTCGTCCTAGCCGCGCCCCGGCATGGGGCCGTCCCGACTCGCCCCTCAATCAGCACCCAGTTTGGCCTGCCCGCGCCCGACATGAGGCCGGCGCCGTCTTGGCTCCCCCTCAGTTCGTCCCGGCACACCCGCGTCCTCGCCGGCATGCGGCTATTTCGGCTCGTTGCTCCTCAGTTCGGCAACCGGGCATCCCACGCCCAGGATCGGCGCGCCCACGAACGGATCCGGCCCGCCCGCGCCCAGGATCGGCGTGCCCGTTGCCCAGGCCCGGCCCACCCGTGCCCGACTTCCTTGTCCCCGGTCCCGGTCGGCGACCGCGCTCCGCGCGCCCGTTCGCCTTGCGGCCTGCTGTTCCGGATGCGAATAGGGCGCATATCGCCATAACCGGGTTCTGCAGCCCATACGCATCCGGAACAGCAGCCGGGCGCCGGCACCGCGACAGCCTGCACCTCACCCCCGTCCGGCCGACGGCACACCCCGCTCCGACCGACGGCGCTCACATCCCCGCCACCAACACCCCCAACCGAACAACCCCGGCCCCAGCTTCCCAAAGTCCCGACACGGATTCGCGCGCCGCGACCGCTCCTGGGACAATCGCGGACATGACGACGACCGCTCCGGCCGTGCTGCCGCCGCTCCCCGCCGCCCTCGCCCGCCTCGCCGAAGGCGTCGAGCTCCTCGACCCGATGACGGCACCCGCCCTGCGCTGGGGCATCATCGGCGCCGGGCACATCGCCCGCCGGTTCGCCGAGGAGGTGCCCGCATACTCCTCCTCGCGCGTCGAGGCCATCGCCGCCCGCGACCTCGACCGGGCCCGCGCCTTCGCGCAGGAGCACGGCGCGCCCCGCGCGTACGGCGGATACCGCGAGCTCCTCGAGGACCCGGAGGTCGACGCCGTTTACATCGCCACCGTCAACCCGGCGCATCGCGAGCAGGCGCTGCTCGCCGTCGAGGCCGGCAAGCCCGTGCTCGTCGAGAAGCCCTTCGCCCTGAACGCCGACGAGGCCCGCGAGGTCTTCGCCGCGGCCCGCGAGCGCGGCGTGTTCGCGATGGAGGCGATGTGGACGCGCTTCCTGCCGCAGTTCGAGGTCATCCGCCGCATCGCGCGCAACGGCCTGCTCGGCGCACCCGTCAACGCCCACGCGAACTTCTCCGGCACCATGCTCGCCGAGGTCCCGAGGCTCGTGGAGCCGGCGCTGGGCGGCGGGGCGCTGCTCGACATCGGCGTCTACTCGATCTCGGCCGTCGAGGATGTGCTCGGGCCGCCGGAGTCGGTGGTCGCAGCCGGCCGGCTCATGGCCGGGCATCCCGTGGATGCCTCCGCCGCGGTGATCATGCGCACGGCCGCCGCCCTCGGAACCGCCCGCTGCAACCTCGACGGGCGGGCCGCCTGCCCCGCCGAGTTCTCCTTCGAGCACGGTATCCTCGAGCTGCCGGCCGATTTCTTCGCACCCGGCACGCTGCGGCTCTACGAGTTCGACGGCGACGGGCCCACGGAGGAGTCCGCGGACGGCGTGCACGGCGCGCGAATCGTCGAGTGGGATGCGACGGTGCCGGGCGGCTTCCAGTACCAGGTCGCGTCCTTCGCGCGGGATCTCGCGGCAGGCCGGGCGGAGTCGGCCGTGATGCCTCATTCGGCGACGATCACCGCGATGTCGGTGCTCGACCGCGCCCGCGCCGACATCGGCGTGGTCTACCCCGGGGAGGTCGCGCGGTAGCGCCGGGCACCCGCCCGGCGCGGCCATCGGCTGTCACGGCCCCGGCTGGGGCCGCGGCGATCAGAACAGCAGCTGGATGCGCGCGTAAAGCAGCACGAGCCCGGCCACGAGCAGCAGCCCGCCGCCCAGCAGCAGCCGGTTCCCGG
Organism: Gulosibacter sp. 10; assembly: GCF_900163695.1. Lineage (GTDB taxonomy): Bacteria > Actinomycetota > Actinomycetes > Actinomycetales > Microbacteriaceae > Gulosibacter. Next base: position 167,468 of record NZ_FUIC01000024.1, on the reverse strand, counting down.
TGCGCTGCCACCAGCCCTGCCGGGCCGGCGCGGCGGCGCGGGGCTCCGCATCCTCGCCCTGCTCGGCGAAGTCGTACGCCCAGCGCGGAGTGTCCTCGAAGTCGCGGGGCACGCCGTCCTCCGAGGGGTACTCGACCGCGCTCGAGTAGCTCGGCGCATCCGTTCCCGTCCGCCGCCGCTCCCGCACCAGCGCGACCGCGCCCGCCCCGCAGAGCAGCACGCCGGCCAGGATCATGAGCCCCGCGAGGCCGAAGCCGAGGAGGTGCATGAACAGCTGGATGGAAATCATGGGCTAGAGCTCCGAGTCGGAAACGGTGAAGGTATTGCAGGATGTCACACCTTGCTCGTAACCGCGCAGAAGCCACGTCGTGCGCTGCTCGCTCGTGCCGTGTGTGAACCGCTCCGGGTCCACCTCCATACCCGCCTGCTCCTGGATGTGGTCGTCGCCGATCGCCTGCGCGGCCGAGATGGTCTGCTCGATGTCGCTCCGCGTGAACTCCTGCAGGAGCGGCTCGCCGCCCTCGCCGACCGCGGTCGTGGCGTCCCGCATCCACGCCCCGGCGAAGCAGTCGGCCTGCAGCTCGGTGCGCACCGCGCCGCCGGACGGCCCTTCGTCCTGCGTGTTCGCGCTCGAGAGGATGCCCGCCACCTGCTGCACGTGGTGGCCCCACTCGTGCGCCACGACGTACATCTCGGCCAGCGGCCCGCCGGCCGCGCCATAGTCGGAGACGAGCATGTCGAAGAACTCGACGTCGATGTAGATGCTCGCGTCGGCCGGGCAGTAGAACGGGCCGATCGCGTTCGACGCGGTGCCGCAGGCCGAGGAGGTCTGCCCGGTGTAGAGGTAGATCGACGGGTGGGAGTAGTCGTCGATGCCGAGTTCCTCGGCCGCGACCGGCCAGAACTGCTCGAGCGACACCGACGCGCCCTCGATGCGGCAGTCGGTCGAGGCGTTCGCCTCGGCGCCGGTGCACTGGAAGTCCTCCTCGCTGTACGAGGAGTCGCCGCTCATGGCCGAGAACATGCCGCCGAAGAACTGGCCGATCGGCACGCCCAGCGCGTTGAGGATGAACAGGACCACGACGACGACGATGATGCCGCCGATCCCGCCGCGCCGGCCGAGCAGCGAGAACAGCGCCAGGATGCCGAGGCCGCTGCCGCCGCGGTTGCCGCCGGAGCCGGAGCCGCCCGAGGACGGGCGCCGACGTCGAACGTTGCTCGAGTCGAAGCGGGAGTCCTTGTTGAAGGTCATGGCACTGAGCGTAGCGGGAGCGGCCCCGGGCTCATAGGCCCGCTGCCGCGCTGTGGAGCGGCAGGAGCCGATCTCGCGGATGACGACGGATACGACGCGGCCGCAGCCGGCCGTGGGCGGTCGCAGCCAGTCGCGGGGCGGGATCGCGTGCCTGCGTGGCGCCCGCCGCGCTTCCCGATGCATGACCGGGTGGAAGGCCGTAGCTCTGCCCGGACGGCAGGCCGCGGCTCTCTCTGCCCGGGTGGCAGGCCGCGGCTCTGCCAGGGCGACAGGACGCAGCTCCGGAAGAGGGAGAGATCCGGCAGCCGGGCGAGCGGCCGAGACCGGCCTCGCATTTTCTGGCGACGGTTTCATGAAGGGATAGGGGTTCTGCGCGGCGGCGAAGGGGCGAATAGCCCCGGCATCGTGCTCTACGACGCTGCTCGGCTATTCGCCCCTATCCGGCACGGCCCGAACCGGGCGAACGACCCCCGTCGCTCACCCGGCCCTGCGGCGCTACCGCTTGGACTGCTTCGCCTGCTTGCGCTTCGCGCGGTAGACCGCGCGCTCGTCCTCCGGCAGGTCGCCGGATGCCCGCAGCCGCTCGTAGTAGGCCGCGGCCTCCTCCTGCCGCTCGCGCTCGGCGCCCGACGCGATCTTCGCGCGCAGGTGCGCATCCGTGTAGCCGAACGCGTCCACGAGCGACTGCGCGTGCGGGCGCAGCCTGCCGACGAGCCGCGCGATGTACGAGCTCACGAGCCGCGCGCGCTTGTTCGTGAGGCGCCCCGACATGAGGTACCACGAGAGATCGCGCTCGATGAGGCTCAGGCCGAAGAGATCGCGCAGCCAGGTGAGGATGCGGTGCGTCTCACTCTCGGGCTCGAACTCCTCGAGCTTGCGCGTGAACGCCTCCCACTGGATGAGCTCGCCGTACGCGCCCGCGGTGGTGATGAGCTTGTCCTGCAGCGCATTGAAGACGGCGGCGGCCCGGCCCGGCTGCTTGGACGCGCGGTTGAGGGCCATCGCGATCTCCGAGATCGGCTCCTCGACGCGGGCCGCGAGCAGCGCGCGCTGGTTCTCCGGCCGGCGGATCCAGCCGACCGATCGAGCGCTCGAGCCGAAGTCGTACGCGGCGCCGCCGAGGCGCGCCAGCCCGATGTCGCGGAACGCCCGCGAGGCCGCCTGCGCGACCACGAGTCGCGCCGACTCGCGCGCATCCGCATCCTTGAACTTCGCCGCGTAGTCGTCGAGCAGGCGCTTGCCCACGAGCTGCAGCAGCACGGTGTTGTCGCCCTCGAAGGTGGTGTAGACGTCGAGGTCGTGCCGCAGCAGCGTCAGCCGGTTCTCGGCCAGGTAGCCCGCGCCGCCGCAGGCCTCGCGCGCCGTCTGCAGCGTATCCATGCCCTGCCAGGTGGAGGTGGGTTTGAGCGCGGCGGCCAGCGTCTCGAGGTCGGCGCGGCGCTCGGGGGTGTCCCCCTCTCCCGAGAACACCGCGTCGAACTCGCGCAGGAACTCGTCGTGGGCGAAGGTCGACGCATAGGCCGTGGCGATGCGCGGGATGAGGCGGCGCTGGTGGCGGCCGTAGTCGAGCAGCATCGTCTCGCGGCCGCTTCCCGTATTGTCGAACTGGCGGCGCTGGTTGCCGTAGGTGATGGCGATGGCGAGCGCGGCCTGCTGGGCCACCGCGGCCGATCCGTCGAGCGAGACCCGGCCCTGCACGAGCGTGCCGAGCATCACGAAGAAGCGGCGTCCCGGCGACTCGATGGGCGAGCTGTAGGTGCCGTCGGGCGCGACGTCGCCGTAGCGGTTGAGCAGGTTCTCGCGCGGGATGCGCACGTTCGTGAAGTGCAGACGGCCGTTGTCGATGCCGTTGAGGCCGCCCTTGACGCCGTCGTCCTCGCCGCCCACGCCCGGCAGGAACTCGCCGTGCTCGTCGCGGAGGTCCACGTAGAAGGCGTGCACGCCGTGGTTCATGCCCTTCGTGATGAGCTGCGCGAAGACCACCGCCGCCCGGCCGTGCAGGGCCGCGTTGCCGAGGTAGTCCTTCCACGCGCCGCGGAAGGGCGTGTGGATGACGAACTCCTCCGTCTCGGCGTCGTAGGTCGCGGTGGTGCCGATCGAGGAGACGTCGGAGCCGTGCCCGGTCTCGGTCATCGCGAAGGCGCCGGGGATGTCCACGCTCATCACGCCGGGCAGCAACCGGTCGTGGTGCGGCTCGGTGCCGAGGTGCATGATCGCGGCGCCGAACAGGCCGAACTGCACGCCCGACTTGATCTGCAGGCTCGGGTCGGCGAGAAAGAGCTCCTCGAACGCGGCGATGTTGCCGCCGGGGTTCTCGCCGCCGCCGAGGTGCTTGGGGAACGACAGGCGCGGGGTGCCCTTCTCGGCGAGCAGCTTGAGCTGCTCGAGCGTGCGCTCGCGGTGCTCGGGCATCGCGAGGATGTCGTCCCGCCACATCGCGGGGTCCTCGACGATCTTGCGGGACCGCTGCCGCTCCTCCGCCCACGTGCCGAGGATCGCGCGGTGCACCTTCTCGATGTCGATCCCGCCCGGTTCCGCCGAGTCGAGGTCGGAGTCCTCGAGGTGCTCGTCGACGAGTTCGGTGCTCTGGTCAGTCACGAATGCGCTCCAATCGGGTCGTCGTCGCGGGCCGCTTCGCCCGCGCTCGAAATCTGCCCCCAGGTTAGGACCGCGCCCGTGCGGCGTCGCGGTCCTGCGCCGCGGCGCACAATCCGAGCCGGGCCCGCCCGGCCGCAAACTGGGGCCACCCTACAAATGCATCCACCGCAGCATGGCCACCCCCGACAAAACGGCACCCGTTCCGGAATTCTGGACGGGCGGTAGTCGCCGCTCTCGCGCAGATGCGTCGCAGATCGTCGTTCTGCAGTGTGCAGAACGACGATCTGCGACGCATCTGTTCCATGTCGGATGCCGGAGGCCGGGGCCGGCAACCGGCCGACACCGGGCGCCCGGACCGGCATGCGCGCCGGGCGCCGGGCTTCGAAGGACCCGGAAGCCCGGCTCGATACCCGCCTACTTGTTGCGGAAGGCGTCCACGACCTTGATCTTCGAGCCCGTGCGCAGGATGGAGTTCTGGTAGATGCGGGCCGCGAACCACAGCGCCACGACCACGGTCACGACGAGGATCGCGAGCGCCAGGAACGGCTCCCACCATTCGGTGCCCGTGTTGAACATCCGCACCGGCATCGCCACGGGCGCCGAGAAGGGGATGTAGCTCAGCCAGGTCATGAGCGTCTCGTTCTGATTCGCGATGATCACCAGCATGTACGGGATCATGATCAGCACCGTGAGCGGCGAGGTCGCGCTGGCCACGTCCTCGGGCCGCGAGACGGTGGAGGCGAGCGCCGCGTAGAGCGCCGCGAACAGGATGAACCCGGCGAGGAACAGCACCGCGAACCAGATCATGGGCGAGCCGAGCATCGAGAGCATGTCCTGCTGCCCCGTCGCCGCGAAGCAGCCGAGCGCCACGATCACGATCAGCAGCACCTCCGCGAAGGCCATGACCGTGCCGCCGATCACCTTGCCGGCGAGCACCGTGACCGGCTTCACCGTCGCGAGCAGCAGCTCCACGATGCGCGAGGCCTTCTCCTCGATCACGGTCTGCGCGATGCGCTGGCTGAACATCATGATCGACATGAAGTAGAGCAGCGCGAAGGCGAGCGCGAGGAAGTAGTTGGCCATCGCGTCCCCGCCCGAGGCCTCGGGCTCGAGGAAGCCCTCTCCCGGCGCGATCGTGAGCATGCCCGAGAGCATCTCGGGCACCTCGTCGGAGCCCACGAGCACGAAGGGCAGCTCGGCGAAGGCGCTCGTGTCGAGCTGCGATCCGTCATCGGCGTAGAGCTGCAGGCCCACCGCCTCCGGTCCCGAGACGAGCGCGACGTCGGCACGATCCGACTCGACCGCGGCGACGGCGTCGTCCGCCGAGCCGGCCGACTCGAACGTGATGCCCTCGAGCTCGCCGAACGCCTCCGCGTCCACCGTGGTCGCGACCGTGGTCTCGTCGTCGCTCGTGAACAGCGACTGCATCATATTGCCGATCAGGTTCTGGCCGAGGATCACGGCCGCCACCGCGACCACCGTGATGACCATGCTCCAGATGAACGCCTTCGAGCGCACCGTGGTGAGGATCTCGCGCATGGCGATGAGCTGGATGCCCTTGCCCGCGCCGAGCGGCCGGGCCAGGGTGTCGGGCCGCCGGCCGTCGCGGGGCGCCCCGGTGGTCTCGGGAGTCGAGTTCGCAGTCATCAGCGCACCTCTTTGAAGATCGTCGAAAGCTTGACCAGTTCGTGGTTGAACGTGCGGACCGGGCCGCGGGCGATGGCCTGCTGCAGCAGCTGCTGGCTGCGCGCATCCGTGTCCTCGCCGTCGATGCGGAAGATCAGATCGCGGCCCTCGCGCGAGACCTCGGCGACGTCGGGCTCCTGCAGCAGCCACGCCTCGTCCTCGAGCTGGATGCGGAAGAGCCCGTGCGAATGCTGCTCCTGCAGCGCCTGCCGCGAGCCCGAGGCGCGGATCTGCCCGTTCGAGATGATGACGAGCTCGTCGCTGAGCCGCTCGACCACGTCGAGCTGGTGCGAGGAGAACAGCACGGGCACGCCGCGCGCCGCCTGCTCCTGCAGCACGCCGAGCACGACGTCCACCGCGATCGGGTCGAGTCCCGAGAACGGCTCGTCGAGGATGAGGAACTCGGGGTCGTGCACGAGCGCCACGCAGATCTGCGCGCGCTGCTGGTTGCCGAGCGAGAGCGCCTCGACGTTCTCGTTCGCCCGCTCCGAGAGGCCGACCCGCTCGATGAGCTCGTCCGCCCGCTTGGTCGCGGCGGCGGTGGCCACCCCGTGCAGCCGGGCGAAGTAGATGACCTGCTCGCGCACCTTCATCTTGGGGTAGAGGCCGCGCTCCTCGGGCATGTAGCCGAAGCGCGCGCGGTCGGTGTCGGTGATCGCGTGGCCGTCGAGCAGCACCTCGCCCCGCGTGGGGCGGATGAGGCCGAGGATGGACCGCATCGTCGTGGTCTTGCCGGCGCCGTTCGCGCCGACGAAGCCGGTGAGGTGCCCGCTCGTGACGGTGAAGGAGACGTCGTCGAGCACCTGCCTCTCGCCGTACCAGTGACTGATGTTCCTGACGTCGAGCACGGTGGTCTCCCCCTGTGTCGTTCCGCACGAGCGATTTGCCCACCGAAACTAGCATGCGGGTGCGGCCACAGCTTCACTGGAAGCCGACAGCCCGGAGGTTCTCCTCCGGGCCCGCTGTTCCGGATGCGAATAGCCTTCAGAAACCGATAATGCGGCTCCGAACCCTATACGCATCCGAAACGACAACCGCGGTCGAGAGCAGCCCCTTGCGGACTCCCGCGCGCCGGTAGACTGGTAAGGGTTACCTATGAAGAACATCAGCACTCGCCTCCTCCTCGCCTGCGCCGCAATCGGCGTCGCGGGCGGCGTTCTGTTCACCGCGCACGCCTGGGTGGGCGGGCTGACCGTCAACACGATCCCGTTCCTGTACGGCATCACGATGGGCCTCTACTTCCTGCCGGGCGCGCTCGCGCAGGCGCTGTTCCACCGCGGCGGCGTGGCGCTGCTCACGGCCGCGCTCTCCGGGCTCGTCGCGAGCCCGTTCCAGCCCATCGGCTTCATGGCCTTCCTCATCGGCCTCGCGATCGGCGCCGCGCAGGAGCTGCCGTTCCTCATCGCCCGCTACCGCTACTGGAAGCGCTGGCTGTTCGTCCTCAGCTCGGTGCTGCAGGGGCTCTTCGTCACGGGCGCCGCGTTCGGCATCCTCCGCGGCCACGACTACGACGTGCTCGGCTCCGCGCTGATCGTCGTCTGCTTCTTCATATCCCCGCCGATCTTCACGCTGATCGCATTGTGGCTCGCCGACGCACTCGACCGCGCCGGCGTGGCCCGCGGCCTGCGGATGGACGAGCGCCGCCTCGCCTCCCAGCGCAGGCGCCCGGCGGATGCCGCGGCACCGACCAAGGGAGCGGACGGCGCCGGAGCGGCCGCGACGGATGAGCATCCCGAGAGGTCGCCGCGCGGCCCCAGCGCGAAGCCCGATGCCCCGCCGGCCGGTGCGGGCACCGACGCATCCGCCTCGCAAGACCGGACCACGTGACCAACCCCGCGCTCATCCGCGTCGAGTCGCTGAGCGTCACGCACCGCGATGCCGAGCGGCCCACTCCGGCGGAGGTGTCGTTCGAGGTGCGCCCGGGCGAGGCGCTGCTCGTGCTCGGCCCCTCCGGCTGCGGCAAGTCCACGCTCTCGCTCTCGCTGAACGGGCTCGTGCCGAAGGCGATGTGGGCGGAGGTGGACGGCTCGGTCGCGCTGTCGGGTCGGCCGCTGGCCGACCTCGAGCTGGCCGAGGCGAGCCGACACGCCGCGATGGTCTTCCAGGATCCGGATGCCCAGATCGTCGCCGCCACCGTCTTCGACGAGGTCGCGTTCGGCCCCGAGAACCTGTGCGTGCCGGCCGAGGAGATCGACGCGCGGGTCGAGCGGGCGCTGCGCGACGTGGGGCTGTGGGAGCGGCGCGAGGATGCGCCCGAGCTGCTCTCGGGCGGCGGCCGCCAGCGCCTCTCGATCGCGGCGGCGCTCGCGCAGGGCTCGCCGCTCGTCATCCTCGACGAGCCGACCGCGAACCTCGACCCGCACGGCGCGCGAGAGGTCTACCGCGTGCTCGACCGGCTGCTCGAGGAGCGCCGCATCGGCGTGGTGCTCATCGAGCACAACCTCGACGAGGCGCTGCGCATCGCCACCCGGGCCCTCGTGCTCGACGCCGACGGCGCGCCCTTCCTGACGGGCACGCCGCGCGAAGTGTTCGTCGAGCACGCCGAGGAGCTGTCGGCGCTCGGAGTCTGGCTGCCGATCGCCACCGCCGCGGGCGCGCGGCTGCGGTCCGCGGGATGGGCGTTCCGGGAGCTGCCGCTCACCGTCGCGGAGCTGCGCGAGGCGCTGCTCGCGGCTCCGGCGCCGGGAGCCTCCCCGGGCTCCGGCGCTGCGTGCGACCCTGCCGATGCCGCGGCAGATGAGCCGGCTGCCTCCACTGCCGATACCGCCGCAACCAGCACGCCGGGCGCATCCGAGGGGCTCACCGGCCCGGCTACGTTCGCCGCCGACACCTGCACGGCCGCACCCGCCAGCCCCGCAACCGACGCGCCAAGCGTCCCCGACGGGCTCACCGTGTCGTCGGCTTCCGCACCGCCCGCCGCCGCACTTGCCGGATCCCCCTACTCGGCCGCCCGCTCCACGATCCCGACGACCGCGAGCGCCGATCCGGTGCTGCGGGCCGAGGGGCTCACCGTGCGCCGCGGCAGGCGCACCGTGCTCGACGGCGTCTCGCTCGACGTGCCCAGGGGCGCGTTCGTCGCGGTCGTCGGGCCGAACGGCGCGGGCAAGAGCACGCTGCTGCAGTCGCTCGCGGGCATCGAGACCCCGCCGCGCGGCGCGGTGACCGTGTTCGACCCGGACTACGCCGGCGCGCCCCCGACCGGCCGCGATGTCGCGCGCCTCGGCGTGCGCGACCTGCGCGATCGCATCGGCTACGTCTTCCAGAACCCCGAGCACCAGTTCCTCGCGAACACGGTCCGCGAGGAGCTCTCGCTCGAGCCGCGGGCCCGGCGGCTCGACGAGCCGCTCGTGACCGGACGCGTCGCCGCCGCCCTCGCCCGCTTCGGGCTCGAGCGGGTCGCGGACCTGCATCCCTTCCTCCTCTCGGGCGGGCAGAAGCGGCGACTCTCGGTGGCCACGGCGCTCATGTCGGAGGCGCCGGTCCTCGTGCTCGACGAGCCGACCTTCGGACAGGATCAGGCGCGCGCCGTCGAACTCGTCGACATGCTCCGACAGCTCAACGACGCGGGCACGACCGTGCTCATGGCCACCCACGATCTGCAGCTCGCGGCCGAGGTCGCCGACCGGCTCATCGTGGTCGACGCCGGCCGCATCGCCGCCCACGGCCCCACGCCCGAGGTGCTCGCGGGCCCCGTGCTCGAGGAGGTCGGGATCGGCCTGCCGCCGCTGGCCACGGCCTTCCGGAGGCTCGACTCGCAGCCGCGGCTCTCCGGGATCACGCGGATGCGCGATCTGCCGGGCCCCGCAGTCGGTCGCGGGCCCGGCGCGGCGGCCTTCGGCGGGCACCTCGGCGCGGCGCCGGACGCACCCGGCGCCGCCACTCCCGGATCCGGGGCGGGTGATCGCCGTGGCTGATCCCCGACCGCGAATCGACCCGGGAGACGCCCGGCCCGCCGACGAATCCGCATCGCTGCCTGCCGGACCCCCGACCGCCGGAGGACGGCGGGGCGCTTCCTCATCCGCCGCTCCGCGGCCGGGCGCGTCCGCCGTCGGGCGTCCGGAAACTGCACAGGTCCGGGCGGCCGCCGGCCGCGCCCGGAGAGCACGGAACCGCCGCTCCGGAAACCGCCTCGACCGTCCGTCGATCGCGGAGGCCGAATCGCTCGGGCTGCCGCTGCTGCACCGCATCCATCCCTTCGCGAAGCTCGGCGCGGCGCTCGTGCCGATGATCGCGGTCTTCTTCGTCGGCGGCTTCGCGATCCCCGCCGGGCTCGTCGCCGTCGCGGTGCTCGCGCTGCTCTTCGGGTCGGCGATGCGGTGGCCGCAGCGCGTGCTGCTCGTGCTCGGCTTCCCCCTGCTCGCGCTCGTGCTCTCCGTCACCCTCGGCATCTGGATCGACCCCGCGGAGGTGGCCGGCACTCCCCCGATCGTGAGCATCGGCGACTGGCATTTCCGCGTCGGGGCCTGGGAACGCGGTCTCGAGACCTCTTCGCGGCTCGTCGCGATCGTGGCGCTCGCGCTGTTCAGCGGCTCGACGACCGCGGGCGGCGACTTCGTCCGCGCACTCGTGCAGCAGCTGCGCGTCCCCTACCGATTCGGCTACGCGGGGCTCGCCGCGTTCCGCTTCGTGCCGCGCTTCCGGCTCGAGCTCGGCATCATCCGGCAGGCGCACCGGGCCCGCGGCATCTCCTTCGGCCGCGGGCCGTGGGGATGGGCGAAGCGGCAGCTCTCCTCGCTCGTGCCGCTGCTCGCCGCCGCGCTGCGCCACTCCGATCGCGTGGCGCTCTCGATGGATGCGCGCGGATTCGGCTACCGGCCCTACCGTACCGAGCGGCACCCGATACGCTTCCGTCCCTGCGACGCGGCGTTCCTCGCCGTCATGCTGCTGCTGTTCGCCGCGGTGTTCGTCGCCGGCGTCCTGCTCGGGCTCGCGTAGCGCGGGCGGGGCCGCTGCTCGGCCTCATGCGGGACGTGAGTGGACCCGCGGTGGAGCAGGGCGCCGCGGTTCGCGGCGGGCCAGCCGTGATCCCTGCCAACGGCATGACCCGGCCCGCGCTCTTTCGCAGCGTTCTGCGGACGCAGTTCCGACGATGCCCTGCGCTCCCGGGGCGGTTCCCCCGTTCTCGGGCACCCGTGAAGTCGGCATACATAGGACAAATGGCGGTGCCGCCGCTCCCGATCTGCACTAGGAGGGCAATTTCAGCGCTATCCCCCGCTATACGGGGACATAGCCCTGCGGCTGCCCTCCTAGTGCAGAACCACGTCGGCGGAAGCGGGGCGACGGCTGCGACGTGCGCTGTGTTCCGTCCCGGCGAGAGTGCGGCCGACACCCCTGTCCACCCACGGACGCCTCACCCTTCGGTCGCCCGCGGAAGCCGGCACAGAGACTGCCTGTCAGCCCCCGCCGAATCGCCCTGCGCCCCGCAGGAACCGGCGCAGAGACACCGGTCGACGGCCCACAGCAGCCGAGCTGCGCTAGGACGCCCGCACCCCATCCCTTCAAAGCCAGCGCAGGGGCTACTGATCAGGGATCCCCTATCGAATTGCCCTGCGCCTGCACCGCCCAACCCGGCAGAAGCCGGACCCCCGCGACCGAGCTGCACTAAGACGCCCGTGGCGCCCTTATCCCCGCAAATCAGCGGGGATAGGGCGCTCACAGACGTCTTAGCGCAGAACCTGACGGATATCGCCGGCTACTCCTTGCCGCTCCGGCGACGCAGGAAGAACAGCAGCGCCCCCAGGACCACGAGCACCACGCCGGCGATGATCACCCACGTGATGCCGTCGGCGCCGGTGCGCGCGAGATCGCCCGCCTCGGTCGAGCCGTCCTCGCCGTCCGAAGCGGCGCCATCGGCCGTGCCTTGAGCAGCGGCCCCGCTGTCCGAACCGCCTGCCGTCGCGCCATCCGCAGCGGCCGCGTCGCCCGTCCCCTCGGCGCCGGCATCCGCCGACCCGTCGGCGCCGGCGTCCGCGGAGCCATCGGCGTCCTGCCCGCCCTCGACGGCCCCCTGCGCGTCCTCGCCGCCGTCCGCAGCAGCGGTGTCGTCGCCGTCCTGACCGCCGTCGGCCGTGTCATCGGCCGAGCCGTCGTCGACGGGCGTGCACTCGAGCGGGGCGGTGCGCAGCGCCCCCGAGGTCACGCCATCCTCGAACCACCAGGCGGGCCGCTGCCCGTCCACGCAGTAGTCGGTCGGGGAGGTCGCGAAGCCCTCGTTGTTCACGTTCGGCATCGACGCGGGCCGGTCGACGTGGACCACCTCGACGCCGGGCTGCACCTCCACCGCGGCGGCCTGCGCCACGGTCGGCTGCACGAACGAGACCTGGGCGAGCCGCCCGTCGTAGCCGTCGTCCGACTCGACCCACAGCACGCCGAGCGCCTCGTCGTAGTCGAGGCCCATCGCGCCGCCGATCCGCGGGTCGATGTCGGCGATCTGCTCGGCCGAGCCGTCCTCGCCGAGCACGTAGGCGTAGACGTGCCCGTTGTCCTCGAGCGCCACGAAGAACACGCCGTCGGACACGGCGCCCGGGTAGTCGGCCGGGTCGAACGCCTCGCCGGTGCGCTCGTCGATCAGCACGCCCTCGAGCACGTCGTTCGAGACCCACTCCACGGCCTCGATGCCCATGTTCGCCGAGACGGCGGGCAGGGAATCGGTGAGGTCCCACTCGCGGTCGGCGACGATGTCCGGGCCGGGCTGCTCGGAGTCAACGCCGAGGATGGCGTTGAAGTTCGTGCCCTTGTCGGAGTTGTCGCGCTCGACCGCGAGATAGGCGGTGCCGTCGCCGGCGAGGGTGATGCCCTCCGCATCCGGGCCGGCCGAGGTCGGGTCGTCGGACTGGAAGCGCACGCGCTTGCCGTCCTCCCAGCCCTCGGCGAACGCGACGGAGCCGTCCCGCTCCGCGTCGAGCTTCCAGATGGTGCCGGTGCCGTTGTCGACGGCCCACAGCGCGCCCTCGTGGAAGTCGAGGCCCGAGGAGTCCTCGAGGAACATCGGCTCCTCGTCGACCACGGCCACCTCGTCGGCGCCGGGCCAGGGCTCGACTCCGGGGATGCCGGGGCACGAGTTCGCCGCGCCGGGCGTGGGCTCGGCGGTGACCGCGAACTCGCCGGTCAGATCGGGGCAGCGGCCCCAGGTCTCGGCCGCGTGGCCCTCCCACTCGGCGGATTCGACGAGGGCCCCGCCCTCGTAGATCCGCACCGAGTCGCTGCCGCCGAGGCCGAATCCGAACTCCGCCTCGGTGAGCACGAGGTAGCCGCCGACCTCGATCGAGGTGCCCTCCGGGAGCTCGTAGGCGTGGGCGTCATCGTCGTCCTTGATCACGAGGCCCGAGACGTCGAGCGGCTCGGATGCGGGGTTCGCGAGCTCGATCCAGTCCTCGCCGTCCGAGGCGTCGCTCGACTCGATCTCGTTGAGCACGACCGGGTTGCCGCAGGCGTTGGGCCGGCCCTTGGTCGAGACCTCGACGTCGGCGAACTCGCCCGTGCCGTCGGGGCAGCGCTGCAGGCTGCCGTTCCCGTGGCCGTTCCAGGTGTGCTCGTCGACGGTCTGGCCCGCCGCATCGCGGAGGGTCGCGGTGTCGCCGCTGCCGAGGCCGAAGGCGAACTCCGCGTTCTCGTCGAAGACGAAGAGCGCACCGGGTTCCAGCACCGTGCCCTCGGGCAGCGGCGTCGTGTCGTTCGCGTGACCGATCGGGTCGTCGTCCATCACCGTCCAGCCGGAGATGTCCACTGCCGTGCCGCCCGTGTTGATGACCTCGACCCAGTCGTTCGTGTCGCCGTTCGACTCGATCTCGTTGATCGCGACGGCGGGGGCGACGCACTCGTTCGCCTCGCCCGGCGTCGCGAACGCGAGCGCGAACGGGCCCGTCGTGTCGGGGCAGCGCCCGAGCGTGGCCGCCGCCTCGTCACCGTCGATGTTCGCATGCTCGGTCCAGGAGTGCTCCTGCACGAGCTCGCCCGAGGGGTCGTACACGCGGATGGAGTCGCCGGAGCCGATCCCGATGGCGGACTCGAAGGTGCCGGGCTTCCATTCGGCGCCGTCGAGGAAGAGGCCCTCTGCCTTCGCGTCCACGACGAGGTGCTCTCCTGCCGCGATCGACGCGCCGTCGGGGAAGCGCCAGCGGTGGTCGTCCGAGTTGTCGCGCACCTCGTAGCCGGCGAGGTCGAGCGCCTCGTCGCCCGGGTTGACGAACTCGATCCAGTCGGAGGGGCCGGAGTCGATCTCGTTGAGCACGAGCTCGGCGTCGACAGGCTCGGGCTCCGGCTGCTCGCAGTCGTTCGGGCCGCCGAGCGTGAGCTCGGCCGCGTGCGCCCAGTCGCCCGTGCCGTCGGGGCACCGGGCCCACACCGCGATCGGCGCGGTGTTCTCGTAGTCGAGGCGGTCGACGACCGCGCCGGCCGCATTCTTGAGCACAACCGAGTCGCCCTTGCCGAGGCCGAAGGGGAAGTCCTGCTCGTCGCCGAGCATGACGAAGTACTCGCCGGACCCCACGACCGTGCCCTCGGGGATGTCGGCCTCCCCCGGCCGATCCTTGTCGTCGTGCAGGCTCCAGCCCGAGATGTCGACGGGCGAGGCGCCCGGATTGTAGAACTCGACCGCGTCGACCTCGCCGGTGTGCGCGTCGTCGTAGTTCACCTCGTTGATGACGATGCCGTCCTCGTCCGGCGCCGCCATCGCGCCGGGGGCCGCGACGAGCACGGCTCCTCCGATCGCGATGGCCGCTGCCGCCGAGAGTCCTGGGCGCAGTCCGCGCATTCCTCGCTCCTTCGGTGTGAGAACACAACTGCGCCAGTGAAGCGGAGCGGAGCGAGCCGCCGGTTACCCGGAGGTGAACGGGGCATGACGGCGGCGGCCCGCGGCGGATTCCGCGGAATGGATCTGCACTAGGAGGGATGTTTCGGCGCCATCCCCCGCTATACGGGGACATGGCCCGCTGATTGCCCTCCTAGTGCAGATGGTCGGTGCTCAGGACGCCGTTGCACGCGCGATGTGCGCCCGGAACGGCAGCTGTGCAGACGCGCGCAGCCACGCGGGTCACACGCCCTGCCGCGACCAGCCGATGCCGCAGGGGTTCAGTACGCGAGGAACTCGTCGAGCTCCGGGCCGCCCGGACTCGCGCGGATGAAGGGCGCGTCGATCTCCGCGTCGCCGAGGACGGCCACCATCTTCCGCTCTCGGCCGGGCTGCACGAGCGTGGCCACCAGGCCCCGGTTGCCCGCCCGCCCGGTGCGACCGGCGCGGTGCAGGTAGGCCTTGTAGTCGGCGGGAGGATCGGCCTGCACCACCAGCCGCACGTCGTCCACGTGGATGCCGCGCGCCGCGACGTCGGTGGCGACCAGCACGTTCACGCCGCCGTGGGTGAACTCCGCGAGGTTCGCCTGCCGCTGCTTCTGATCGAGGTCGCCGTGGAGGGCGACGGCGCGCACCCCGTGCCCCGCGAGCGCCTGCGCGAGCTCCTCGGCACCGGCGCGCATCCGCCGGAAGATGAGGACGCGGCCGCCCGATCCGGCGAGCTGCGCGAGCACGGGCTCGCGGTCGCGGCGGTCGACGATGAGCACCCGGTGCTCGATCTCGCCGAGCGCGTCGTCCGCGACCTCGTGCACGGCGGGGCTCGGCAGGTACTTCTCGACGAGCCCGAGGACCTGCGCGTCGAGCGTGGCCGAGAACAGCATCCGCTGCCCGGTGGGCCGCGTCTCGTCGAGCAGCCGCTCGACGGGCTCGATGAAACCCATGTCGCTCATCTCGTCGGCCTCGTCGAGCACCGTGATGACCACCTGCGAGAGGTCGAGGTTGCCGCGGCGCACGAGGTCCTCGACCCGCCCCGGCGTGCCGATCACGATGTCGACGCCGCGGCGCAGCGCCGTGTTCT
The DNA here is from genome assembly GCF_900163695.1 of Gulosibacter sp. 10. GTDB lineage: Bacteria > Actinomycetota > Actinomycetes > Actinomycetales > Microbacteriaceae > Gulosibacter. The sequence continues at coordinate 152,066 of NZ_FUIC01000024.1, read as the reverse complement.
GCTTGCCGTAGGCGACACCGCCGTAGACCTGCGTCGTGAAGAGCCCGAGCGCGCGGGCCAGGGGCTGCACCGTGCGGTCGAGCTGCAGCGCGAGCTCGCGCGTGGGCGCGAGGATGAGGGCCTGCGGCGCGCGGCCGACGCCCTGCTTGCGGTTGCCTCGCAGCCGGTAGAGCCGCTGCACGAGCGCGCTGCCGAACGCGATGGTCTTGCCCGAGCCGGTGCGGCCGCGGCCGAGCACGTGCCGCCCGCCCAGCGCATCCGGGATCGTCGCCACCTGGATGGGGAACGGCTCGTCGGCGCCGAGCTCGGCGAGCGCGCGGATGAGCTTCGGATCGAGCCCGAGGTCGGCGAAGCGCACGCCCTCGGCGTCCGCGACGGAGGTGATGCGCGCCTCGAGCCGGTCGTGCACGACGTGCTCGCGCTCGCGTCGCGGCTCCCGCGCCTGGTCGCCCGCGAGGAACTCGTCGATCGCCCGATCGCGCTCACGCTGGGCGCGCGCCTTGTCGCGCTTCTGCCCGCCGGTGCGGGCGCGGGATGCGGACGCCCCGGCGGAGCCGCCGGATGCGCCGTGCGCGGGCCGCGAGCCGGCGGGCCGCTCGTGGCGGGCATACCCGTCATGCGAGCGCTCGCCGCCGGGCCGGTCTTCGCGGGACCGCTCGCCGCGGGACCGGCCGTCGCGGGCACGCTCATCACGGGCGCCGTCTTCGCGGGACCGCTCGCCGCGACCGGGCGCACCCGCGCCCCGGCCCCCGGAGTCCCGGCCGTCCCGCGCCGGAGCGCCGTGCGCGCGACCGCCGCGCGCATCCGCGCCGCGACCCGGCCGGCCCGAACCCGAGCCGTCGCGGGAGGCCCCGCCATCGCGCCCGGCGCCGTCCCGCGCGCCCGCCGACTCCCCGGCATCCTGCGCCGGGAGCCGCCGCTTGCGGGCGCCCTTCTTCTGCGCCGCCTTGCGGGGGTCGTAGTCCCTCGGGGGCCGGTAGCCGCGTTTCGCCATGGATTATTCCTGTTCCGCGGCCGTCAGGCCGGCTTCGCGCAGCTTGCGCTCGTTGCGCGCCTCGCGGCGCTCGGCCCGGCGGGCGATCGCGCCCTCCACCACCACGTACAGCGCGGGCAGCACCACGAGGGTGAGCAGCGTGGACGACAGCAGGCCGCCGATCACGACGATCGCCATGGGCTGCGATATGAACCCGCCCTGCCCGGTGATGCCGAGCGCCATCGGGGTGAGGGCGAGGATGGTCGCGAGCGCGGTCATGATGATCGGGCGCACGCGTCGGCTCGCGCCGGCGAAGGTGGCCTCGCGCACGCTCAGCCCCCGGGCGCGGTACTGGTTCACGAGGTCGACGAGCACGATCGCGTTCGTCACCACGATGCCGATGAGCATCAGCACGCCGATGAGCGAGGGCACGCCAAGCGGGATGCCCGTCGCCACCTGCAGCAGGATCGCGCCGGTCGCGGCGAAGGGGATGGAGATGAGCAGCAGGAAGGGCTGCAGCAGGCTCTTGAACGTCGCGACCATCACGATGTAGACGATGAGGATCGCCGCGAGCAGCGCCAGTCCGAGCTGCTCGAACGCCTCCTGCTGGTCGGCCGCGGTGCCCGAGAGCTCGGCGGAGGCGCCGAGGGGCAGGTCGACGTCCGCCAGGGCGGTCTCGATCGCGGTGCTGAGCCCGCCGAGGTCGGCGCTGTCGCTCGCCACGGTGATGTCGACGTACGGGGTGCCCGACTCCGCGTTGATGGAGACGGGGCCGTCCACGACCTCGACCTCGGCGAGATCGCTGAGCGGCACGGTGGTCGGGCCGACCTGGATCTCGAGGTCGCGCAGTTCGTCCACGCTCTGCGGGGGCTCCTCCGAGCCCACGAAGTAGATGCTCATCGACTGGCCGTCGAGCATCACCTGCCCGACCTGCACGGGCTGCAGGGACTGCGCGATCTGCCCGCCGAGCGCCGCCTCGCTGAGGCCCAGGCTCGCCGCCTCGGCCTGGTCGATGTCGAGGCGCACGAAGGGCCGGGTCTCGTCGAGGTCGCTCGTGGCCTGGGTCACCTGCTCGACGCCGCGGATGGCGGGCAGGGCGAGGTCCTCCGCCTCGGCGAGCACCTCGAGGTCGGGGGCGGAGACGCGCACGGTCACCTCGTCGGAGAAGCCGCCGCCGGCGTAGCCCACGGTGATCTCGCCGAGGTCCTCGCGCTGCTCGAACTCGGCGATGAGCTCCTGCTGGATCGCGTCGGCGTCCGCATCGGGCGCCACGGTCACCGAGTAGCTCATCGTGGCGCCGCCGCCACCGCCGAGCATCGACATCATCGGGTCGGTGCCGTAGTTGAGCTGCACGATCTCGATCTCGTCGTACGCCTCGAGCAGCGTCTCGACTTCGGCGGCCTCCTCGCTCATCGCCTCGATGGACGCGTTCGCGCCCGCCTCCTGCGTGATCGTGAAGGTGTTCTGGCCGGCGGATCCGAGGAAGTTGGTCGTGAGCAGCGGCGCCATCGCGGCCGTGCCGCCGAGCAGCAGCACGGCGGCGCCGAGCACGTACCAGGGATGCCGGATGACCCCGCCGAGCATGGGCTCGAAGCCGCGCTGCAGCCAGTTCCGCGGCTCGGCCTCGGCCTCCGCGATGGCGGCCTCGCGGGCCTCCTCGTCGACCTCGCGGCTCACGAGGGCGGTGGAGAACGAGTCCTCGGCGTCAACGGGGCCGGTCGTCGGCGCCTCCTCGACCTCCGCGGGCGCGGCGTGCTTGCCGGCCGCCGTCTCGGCGTCGGCGTGCCTGCCCGAGCCGCCGGCGGCGCCGCGGCGGGCCTTCGACCCGGCCATGAACCAGTATGCGAGCACCGGCACGATCGTGAGCGAGACCACGAGCGAGGCGAGCAGCGCGAGCGCCGAGGTGAAGGCGAACGGCCGGAAGAGCTCGCCCGTGATGTCGGCGACGAACATGAGCGGCACGAACACTGCCACGGTCGAGATCGTGGACGCGGTGATCGCCGCGGCGACCTCGCGCACGGCGCGGCCGATCACGACCACCCGCTCGCGTCCGCGCAGGGAGGCGGTGGGGTTGAGCCCCAGGTGCCTTCGGATGTTCTCGACCACCACGATCGAGTCGTCGACCACGCGGCCGATCGCGATCGTGAGCGCGCCGAGCGTCAGCACGTTGAGCGAGTAGTCCATGAACTGCAGGCCGATGAACGTGACCAGCAGCGAGGTGGGGATGGAGATCGCCGTGATGATCGTCGCGCGGATCGAGAACAGGAAGAGGAAGATGATGACGACCGCGAAGAGCAGGCCGAGCAGGCCCTCGTCCACGAGCGTCTCGATCGACTGCTCGATGAACGGCGCCTGGTCCATGCTGACGAGGATCTCGATGTCCGCGCCCGTGGCGGCGGCGAGCCCCTCCTCGAGCTCGGGCAGCGCCTCGGCGACCACGTGCGAGACCTCGACCGTGTTCGCGGCGGGGCGCTTCGTGATCGACAGCGTCAGCGCGTCCTCGCCGTTGATGCGCGAGATGGAGTCGACGGGCGCGTAGTCGCGCACCACCTCGGCGACGGCGCCGAGCGTGGGCACGTCGCCGGATTCGTCCGCCTCGGCGCCGATGAGCGGCAGCTCGGCGAGGTCGTCGACCGTCTCGAGCACGTGCCCGGCCTGGACCGTGAGCGTCTCGCCGTCCTCGGTGAGCTGGCCCGCGGGGACGAGCACGCCGGCATCCTCGAGCGTGTCGGTGATGGCCTCCATCGAGAGCCCGCGCGAGGCGAGCTCCTCGGGGTCGGGCTCGATGGTGATGCGCTCCTGGCGGTCGCCGTAGAGGTCCACGCCGCGCACGCCCTCGAGCCCGCGCAGCTCGCCCACCGTCTCAACCCGCAGGTACTCGGCGACCTCGATGGGGTCGCCGCCGGTGACGGCCAGCTGCACGACCGGCAGGTCGTCCACGCCGCCCGACATGACGTTCGCGTCGGCGTCCTCGGGCAGCGTGCCCTCGATGCGGTTGAGCGCCTGCTGGATGCGCTGCTCGGCGTAGACGATGTCGGTGCCGTAGGTGAAGCTCGCGACCACCGTCGAGGAGCCCGCGCTCGAGGTGGTCCAGGTCTCCTCGAGCCCCTGGAGCCCCTGGAGGGCCGACTCGATCGGCGCGCTCACGTCCTCATCGACGATCTCGGGCGAGGCGCCCTGGTACGTCGTGATCACCGCCACCTGCGGCAGCGAGACCGAGGGGATGAGCTCCTGCTTGAGCGAGGTCATCGAGGTCACGCCGAAGAAGGCGATGGTGACGGTGACCAGCGCGATGAGGGCGCGGTTCGTGAGGCTGAGTCGAGCGAGGCGGTGCACTGATCGAGTCTTTCACCTCGAGCCCGTCCGCGCACCCCGCCGCGACGGGTCCGGCGGATGCGGTGCGGCTTTCCCGCCCCCCTCGGCCCGAGCTGCGGCGAGTTCGCCGGACGCGTCCCGGTTCTGCGCCGTCCGCGCCGTGGATGTGAGGCTCGCGCGGTTCCCAACCGCGGACGTGCGGCCCATGCGCCCCAACCGCGGACGTGCGGCCCCAGCTGCGGATATGAGAGTGGCGCGGCCCCTGGCTGCGGATGTGAGAGTGGCGCAACCCTTGGCCGCGGATATGAGGGCGGTGCAACCCTTGCCCCCGGATATGAGAGCCGTGCTCGCTATCCGAGGCGCATTCCCCGCATATCCCTCACATCCGCATATCCCTCACATCCACGAGGGTGCGAAGCTCCCGGCCTCCGCGCCGCGGATGCGAGGGCCGTGCGGCTTCTGGCCGCGGACGTGAGGCTCGCGTGGTCTCCGACCACGGACGTGCGGCCCTCGGCCGCGGATATGCGGCCCACGCGGCCCTCGGCTGCGGATATGAGGGCGGTGCAACCCTTGGCCGCGGATATGAGAGCCGTGCTCGCTATCCGAGGCGCTTTCCCCGCATATGCCTCACATCCTCGATATCCCTCACATCCGCATATCCCTCACATCCACGAGGGTGCGAAGCTCCCGGCCTCCGCGCCGCGGATGCGAGGGCCGTGCGGCTTCTGGCCGCGGACGTGAGGCTCGCGTGGTCTCCGACCACGGACGTGCGGCCCTCGGCCGCGGATATGCGGCCCACGCGGCCCTCGGCTGCGGATATGAGGGCGGTGCAACCCTTGGCCGCGGATATGAGAGCCGTGCTCGCTATCCGAGGCGCTTTCCCCGCATATGCCTCACATCCTCGATATCCCTCACATCCGCATATCCCTCACATCCACGAGGGTGCGAAGCTCCCGGCCTCCGCGCCGGGGCGCGCCCTCGCCTCCCCTCGCCTCCCGGGCCCACCGGACCCCGCATGACGAAGTGCGCTCGGCGGATCCCCAGGCTGCAGCGTTGCGGCGCGGCCCGCCCGCCGGTAGATTCGAAAACGCGATATATCGCGATAGTGGATGTATCGGACCAGCAGAGCGGGCGCAGCGCCCGAGACTTGGAGGACCAGCGTGGCCATCGAACAATGGCATGTGGACGCCCCGAAGACCATCGACCTCGAGCTCGTGCGCCACGTGCGCGTGAACCTCATGGGCGGCTCGTGCAACATCATCGCGCACGACCTGCCGTCCGCCCGGGTGGAGGTGTCGGCCATCACCGGTCGCGACATGAAGATCGCGATCGACGGCGACACCCTGCTCATCGACCACCCCCAGCTCGGCTGGAACTCGCTCGGCGAGTCCGCCCGCACGCTGGTGGACCAGCCCCGGGCGACGGTGAGCGTGCTCGTCCCGAAGTCCGTGGGCGTCAACGTCAAGTCCACGAGCGCCGACATCCTCGTCGTCGGCGTGGACGGCGACATCTCGATCACCACCGTCGGCGGCGAGCACTTCATGGACGACACCGCCGGCAAGCTCAGCCTCACGTCCGGCGGCGGCGAGCTCAGCGTGCGCGGCCACCGCGGCTCGGTGGATGCGCGCACCGCCACCGGCGACGTGACCGTCACCGGCCCCATCACCCGCTTCGACGGCAACACCATCTCGGGCTCGACCGTCGTGGACGTCTCCGAGCAGGAGGAGGCGCCCGCCCACATCGCGAACGCCTCGGTCTCCGGGGCCACCACGGTGCGGCTCCCCGAGCACGCGAACGCCTCGTTCCAGGTGACCACGGTCGCCGGCAAGGCGCAGCTCGGCGAGGAGATCATCGACCCGCTCTACGGCAAGCAGCTGCGCCGGCCCGCGGCGGACGAGGATGCGGACGTCACCGAGGTGCGCCTGTCCACGGTCGCGGGGCGCATCACCGTGCTCGGCGGCGGCGCGGGCGCGAAGGCGCCGGCGGATGCCGGGACGCCCGGCACCGCCACGGAGGCGCCCGAATCCCCGGCGGCCCCGACCGGCTCGAGCGTGTTCGAGGCCACCGCCGCGGGCACCGTGACCGACACCGGCGCCGCAGGCGGATCGCCCGACGCCGAGGCCCCCTACGACGGCGCCGCGCCGGCCGAGGACCCCGATGAGGCCGCGAGCGAATCGCGCGAAGCCGACCGGCCTGAAACCGAGCCGTCGGGCACCGACGCGACCGGGCCCGCGGAGGACGCATCCGCCCGCAGCGCGGCCTGGCGCGTCGATCCGAACCCGAACGTCGACTTCTCGCAGGCACCGCACGTCGAGGGGAGCATCGTCCCGCCGCAGCGGCCGACGGCGACCGAGCAGACCCCGCCCCCGCCGGGCACGCACCTCGCCGGCGGCCAGGTGCCGAACGCCCCGGTCGACGGCGCGGACGGCCCCTTCGACCCCACCCGCCCGCACGCCGACGACGAGGAGGCCCAGCGATGACCCCGCCAGTCTTCGGCCACGGCGAGCTGCGGCTCGTCATCCTCACCCTCATCGCGCAGGAGCCCCGTCACGGCTACGAGCTCATCACGGCGCTGAACGAGCACTTCGACGGCGACTACTCGCCCTCGGCTGGCACCATCTATCCGCGGCTCTCGAAGCTGCAGGAGGAGGGGCTCGTCACCAAGGACCAGTTGGGGCGCAAGACGATCTACACGATCACCGAGGCCGGCCGCGCCGAGGTCGAATCCCGGCGGGAGGAGTTCGAGCGCATCACGAGCGAGCGCACCGACACGGTGCGGAGCCTCGCGGACACCGCCCGGGAGGGGCTGGCCCAGGCGCGGCGCGGCCTGCGGACCGAGCTCGACGAGATCGCGAAGAAGGCCCGCCGGGCGGCCGAGGATGCGGTCCGCACCGCGAACGGCCGGCCGGCCGGCGACGGGAGCGCCGAGGAGGCCCCCGCGGACCCGTCGACGCCGACCGCACCGGAACACGAACCGGGCGCGGCCGACGCCCCGCCGGCCGACGCGCCCCGCACGAAGGCGGATCAGTCCGACCTGCTGCGCCGCGTGGACGTCGCGCTGCAGCAGTTCCGGATGGAGGTGCGCCAGGATGCGCGCGAGTGCGCCCAGCTGCGCGCGCTCGACGAGGACACCGTCGCGGAGCTCGAGACGCAGCTGCGCGAGACCCGCCGCCGGTTCGGCGCGCTGCTCCGCGTGCACCGCTGACCCGTTCCGCTCCCCTGCGCCGTGCGGTCGCTTTCGCGGCCGCACGGCGCAGTAGTACCGTGACGGGGTGAATACCGACCCCAGCGAGGGCCCCGACGCGGAGGAGCCCCGCGAGCACCCGTCCGGCTCGGAGCCCGGCGGCCCCGCGGCCCCGGCGCAGACGCCCGTGCCCCGCCTGCTCTCGAACGCCGCCCTCGTCTTCCTCGGCGGCGCCATCGGCTGCCTCGCCCGCGCCGCGCTCGTGGCGATGTTCCCCGCGAGCGCCGAGTCCTGGACCGTCTTCGGCATCAACATCCTGGGGTCGTTCCTGTTCGCGCTGCTGACCGCCGCGACGCTCAGCCGGCGGGATCGCATCCGCGCCCTCGTGGGCACCGGCATGCTCGGCGGCTTCACCACCTACTCGGCCCTCGCGATCGAGGTGGGCGTGCGGAGCGCGATGGGCGACCCGTTCGGCATCGTGCTCGGCCTCGCGTCGATCGTGTGCGGGCCGCTGCTGGCGCTCCTCGGCTGGCGGATCGGCGACGCCCTCGCACGCGGCGGCTCCTCGTCGGAGGCCGCCGCATGAGCCCCGGGCTGATGCTCGGCATCGCCCTGCTCGGCGGGCTCGGCGCCGCGCTGCGCTACCTCCTCAACACGTGGCTCGTGGAGTACCGCCGCTGGGGCGGCCCCGGCGCGATCATGCTCATCAACGTGATCGGCTCGTTCGGGATCGGCCTCACCGTGGGACTCGGCTTGGAGGGGATGTGGGGCGCCTGGCTCGCGACCGGGTTCTGCGGCGGCTTCACCACCTTCGGCACCGTGAGCAGCGATGCGGCGCGCCTGGCCCGCGAGGGGCGCTGGGGGCAGGTGGTCTGGTTCACGCTGGGGCAGCTCGCCGTCACGGCGGTCTTCGCGGTCGCCGGCGCGCTGTTCTTCACCGCCCGCCCCTGACCCGCTCCCCCTCCCGAATCTTGGCCGCGAACGGTCTGTTCGGGCCGGCCGGAACGACGATTCGCGGCCAGGATCCGGGAGCGCGGGATTCTCAACCGACCAGGCGGTCGATCGCGTCCTCGCCGACGCGGACCGCCTCGTCGAGCGCACCCGCGGTATCCACGCCCGGGCCGTATCCCACGAACGCGATCCGCGGATCCCGCCGCGACCAGCCGCCGCTGATCTTGGGCGTGCCGCCCGCATCCCGCAGCCCGAGCGGCGCGAGATGCCGGGCAGACTCCCGCGGGCCCGTCGCCCAGATCACCGCGTCGAGGGGCTCGCGGGTGCCGTCGGCGAAGCGCATCCCGTCCTCCTCCAGGTGCGCGACGGGCCCGCGGGTGCGCAGCACGCCGCGGCGCATGCCCTCGAACACCTCCTTGGTGAGCGGGATGCCCCGCACCGAGACGTCGCTCGGCATCGGCTTGCCGCGGGCGGCGAGCCGCGCGATGCGGTGCCGCACCGCGGGGTTGAGGTCGCCCACCATGATCGGCGTGATGCTCGCGATCGAGAACCTCGGCAGCGGATGGAAGTCGGGGGTGCGGCGCGTGGACCAGAACGGCTTGGCGCCGACGCGGTCGAGCTCGAGCGCGATCCGCACGGCGGTGCGGCCGCCGCCCACGACGAGCACCCGGCGCCCCGCGAATCCGCTCACCGTCTCGAGCGTCTGCGCGTGCCGCTGCTCGCCGCGGAAGCGGTCCATCCCGCGGTACCAGGGCACGAACGGGGTCGTCCACGTGCCCGTCGCGTTGATGAGCAGGGAGGCGCGGAAATACGATTCCCGCGCACCCGCGCCGCGGGCGGTCACGAGCAGGTCCGACTTGCTCCGGATGGATTCGACGCGCGTCACCCGCATGGTGTGCGCGACGAACAGGTCGTAGGCGTCCTCGTAGGAGCGCCACACGCGCGGCAGCACGTCGCGGATGCGCGAGGAGGAGTCGAGGCGCGAGAAGCCGAGGTCGATCTCGGCCTGGCCGGGCAGCTCGACGACGTCGCGCGAGCGGAGCCCTTCGCGCAGGGTCAGGAAGTCCCAGCCGGACCGCCAGGCCCCGCCCGGACCGGCCTGCTCGTCGAGGACGATGAAGTCCGCCAGCGGCTCCAGCCCCATCGCCCGCAGCGAGTAGGCGACCGTGAGACCCGCTGCGCCCGCGCCGACCACGACGATGTCGATATGCTGCGCCGCGGGCATCCCGCCTCCTGTCGTCTCCCCCGACTTTCCGGTCGGGAATGGCCACAGTCGAGGATACGGGCAGGAGGTCCTGGAAAGCCCGGGGGCATGTGACGTCATGGTAAACTCGCCCCGAAGGATTTCATCATCAGTGGAGGCCGGTTCGACTCATGGCTCAACCGGCCCTTGAGCATTGAGGGGGTTACGCATATGGGGCGTGGCCGTCAGAAGGCAAAGCACACGAAGGTCGCCCGGGAGCTGAAGTACAACGTTCCCGAGACGGACTACGAGCAGTTGCAGCGCGAGCTGCGAGGTGCGCAGGCCTCGGAGCAGGAAGACGAGCTCTCGAAGTGGCAGGAGTACCTCGATGAGGAAGACGTCGACGGGTACGGGGACTACGAACAGCGTCGCCTGGCGTAGCGTTCCACGCGCGAGCGCATGACCTCTCTTCAGGCTCCTGGCATCGGGATGGCGATCATCCTCGGTGCCATCCTCTTCTTCGGCAACCTCATGGCCATCTACGCCGTGCGCGCGGCGATCGACGGCCGCATCACGCCGCACACCATGGCGGGGATCCGCACCAATGCCACGCGTGCGAACGCCGAGACCTGGGAGGTCGCGCATCGCGCCGCCCGCCCGTGGGCGTTCACGCTGAACGGGCTCGGCGCCGTCGCCGCGCTCGGCGTCATGGCGCTCGGCAGCACCGTCGGCCCCTTCCTCACCGCCGCCTCCTGCTCCGTGGTCTTCACCCTGGCGGGGGCGATCAGCCAGCTCATCGTCGGCCATCGCGCCGCCGCGCGGGTGCTCGGCCGATAACCCGCTCCTCGCCGCAGCCCATGCGATGCCGCATCCGACCGGCCCGGCAGGAACCCCTCCGGGAGGACCGCTGATGCGACGCGGGGCGTGGCTGTGGGCGCAGGGCTGGGCAGTCCTGCCCGCGGGCGCCGTGCTCGCGGCGCTCATCCTCTCGGTGCCGCTCGCCGAGGGGCTCCCGGACGGCCGGCAGCGCATCGTGCTTCTGGGCATCATCGCGATCGGGGCGCCGCTGGCGGTGCTCGGGCATCGCGCGTTCGGGGTTCCGAGCGTGCGCCGCGCGGTCGAGCGGGAGCGGACGGCCTGGGCCGCCCGGGAGGGATGGCGCTACGACGGCCCCGCGAGGGTCGCGCCCGAGCTCGCCCGCCTCGGGCGTCCCCACGGCCGGCGGGATCCGGTGCCCGAGGCCTCGATGCACGGGACGTGGCGCGGACGGCCGGCGTTCGCGCAGACCTGGATGCTGCGCTCCGCCGTCGGGTCGACGCGGCTGCCGGCCCGTCGGGAGGTGGTCGCGGTGGCCGCCCGCACCGGCCCGACCCGGCTCGTGGTGACCAGCGCCGGCGGCATGCCGGTGTTCGCCGTCATCCCCGCCTGGGCGCATCGCGGCCGCGACGACATCCGCTCCCTGCAGCCCGAGGGCGAGCGGCGCACGCTCGTGCACGGCGACGCCGACTCGCTGGCGCGGCACGGCGACGCGGTCCGCTCCGCGGCGGATGCCCGCGCCGAGCTGCCGTACAGCGTCGTGGTCGGCGAGGGGCTGGTCATGATCCTGGCCTTCGACGATCCGCGCGGCGAGACCGTGCGGGATCGCCTCGACTTCGCGGCGCGCATCGCGGAGCTCGTCGAGCGCCGGTAGCCCCGCAGTCGGCGGATGGCCGTGTGCGTTGCAAGCCCTGTCATGGGAATCGCGCTCACCATCGTGCTCGCGGCCGCGACGTGCCATCTCCGCTACTGGATCGTGCGGAGGGCGGTCGCCGCGGGGATCCGCGACGCGCTCCCCGCGGTCCGGCAGGCCGACGGACCGACGGACCGACGGACCGACGGACCGACGGACCGACGATGACGTTCTTCGCCAGGCGGGACTGCATTGTGTTCACGTACGTCCGGCCTCGAAACGACATGAGAGGACACGGTTCTTCATCCCGCCGACTTCTCGGTCGATTCCGTCGCGGCTTCGCCCTACGCTCATCCGGATCGCAACGTAGGAGGAAACATGCCTGTTCCGGAAAAGTCCCCGCAGACTCCGCTCCGTCGAATACCGATATTCGACGGGCACAACGACCTCGCGACCGCGCTTCGCTACCGACGCGCATATTCGGTTCAGGGCCTGGACCGGAGATCACCCGATCTGCAGACGGATCTGCAACGGCTCCTGGAGGGCGGCGTCGGAGCGCAGTTCTGGTCCGTATACGTGCCTTCGACGCTGCCTGCTGCGGAGACGATCATCTCGACCCTCGAGCAGATCGATGCCATTCGTCGCATGGTCGCGCGCTATCCGGATCGCCTGGCCTTCGCCGTCACCGCCTCGGACGTCGACCGGGCGGTCACCACCGGCAGAATCGCCTCGTTGCTCGGCGCAGAGGGGGGACACAGCATCGTCAACTCCCTCGCCGTACTTCGGGCCTACGCGCGCCTCGGCCTTCGATATCTCACGCTGACGCACAACAATGGCAATGCACTCGCAGACTCGGCGACGGACGACGCGCGCCACGGGGGTCTCAGCGACGACGGCGAGGCCGTCGTCCGAGAGCTCAACCGCATCGGCGTGCTCGTCGATCTCTCCCACACTTCGGAGGCGACGCAGAGAGATGCGCTGAAGGTCAGTCGGGCCCCCGTGCTCTTCAGCCACTCCTCGGCCTATTCGGTCACCGCTCATGCGCGGAACGTCAAGGACGACGTGCTCGAAGCGGTCCGAGCAAAGCACGGCGTGGTGCAGGTGACGTTCGTCCCCGCGTTCGTCTCCGAACGCGTCCGCGAATGGAGCGAGGAGTTCGCCCGGATTCATCGAGAGTTCGGCGGCGCAGCGCTCCACCCCGCCTGGCCCGCGTCCAATGCTCCCTCACTCGAAGCATCACGATCGACTGCCGTGCCGATCGGGACGACATCCCTGCCCGATGGCCTGCGCCGATGGCTCGACGCGAACCCTCGGCCAGAGGCGGATGTCGCCGACGTCGCCGACCATGTCGAGCACGTGCGCGAAGTCGCCGGCCTCGATCACGTAGGACTCGGCGGCGACTACGACGGGATCGACCGGCAGCCGCGCGGGCTCGAGGATGTCTCGGGCTATCCGCGTCTTCTGGAAGCGCTCTCCGCACGAGGCTGGTCCGACGACGAGCTCGCCAAGCTGGCCTTCGGCAACGTTCGACGCGTGCTCCAGGATGCGGAAGACGCGGCCGAGGAGTTCCTCGGAACGGTCGACCGCTCCTGAGCCTGCAGGGTCAGAGCGGTTCCCCCGAGGGGATCTCCGACCACGCGACGCCCCTCTTGGAAGCCCCTCCGTACAGTGCCAGTGCGGTGGAGCGCGCCTCCGACGCCGTCCGGGATACCGGCCAGTCCTCGAGCGCCTCGACCAGTTGCCGTCGCACCCACGCGTGCGCGCCTTCCGCAGCCACGGCCACGGACTCGACCACCGTGGCTGCAGCCGGAGGGAAATCTCCCGCTGCCGACGCAGCAGCATGGATGACTTCGACGACCGTCGGCGGAGCTTCACCCGCAGTCGTGCGCAGCGCCTCGGCCTCGGCCAACCGGTTGAGCCGCTCGGGACGGAAGAGCTCCCGCAGGACGAGCGAGACGGCCGCTTCCACGAGACGCATCGAGTCGAAGGGCCCGCCGGCGGCCCCGGCCGGTTCTTCCCGGCTTCGACCGTATCCGCGGGCGTGCGGCGAGAGAAGCGGATGGGAAGGCGCGGGCGCAAGCAGGAACTCTCTCGTGAGCAATGCGGTCAGTGCGGTCAGGGCCTGTCGCTGCTCTGCGGCCGGCACCGGCCTCACCGGGCGCGCCCGTGCGATGTCCGTGTGCTCGTACTCGATGCCGCCGAGCAGCCGTACCGTTTCCGGAATCGCGTAGCGGTGCAGCAGGTACAGGCGCGCATACCTCCCCCGCAAGACATCCCTGGGAGCGTCGGGAGGCGCGACCCCCGGGCCGAATCGTCGCAGGGCGCGCCGCCGCACCTCGAGCAGCCGGTGGAGTGCGGGCAACGTCCCGGCGGCTGGACCGGGCCCCGCCACTCGAGGCGCCCAGGCCACGGATCGCGGGGTGCTGCTCGATGCCGGCCGCGCGTCGGGGTCGGAGGAGTACGCCGGTGCGAGCTCCTCATGGCCTTCCTCGCCGGGACGACCGTATGCCCGTCTGATCAGTCTGTGGTCCCATGGCCCGAGTGCGGTCGGATAGGGCTCCTCGGCGAGCTCTACACGGTCCTCCCCGACGAATCGCAGACCGGGGAAGGGGTAGTCCATCACCGAGGGGGCCTCGTGGAGGTGGCTCGAGAAATTATGCGCGAACCCGAGCGCATGCCCGACCTCGTGTGCTGCGAGCAGGCGGGCCCGGGACCGGAGCCCGTGATCGATCTGCTCGAGAAGCTCCGCCTCCCTCCCATCGCCGTATGGTGCGAGCAGCGATTCGAACAGCTCCCGCAGCTGGGCGAAGCGCTCGCCTCCGAGCCGGACGTTGCCGCGGATGATCTCACCGGTATGCGGTTGGCTCTGGGCATCCCCGAGAGACCAGCCGCGGCCGTCTCGATGCACCCACCACACCGCGTTGCGGCCGGGCAGCCACGACATGTCCTCCGGGCTCGCCGATACGGCGCGTATCCTCGAAACCGCGCCCGCCCGTTCGAATCCCTCGCGCCACCAATCGACCCCTTCGAGCACTGCGCCGCTCAGCGCCGACGGCACGCCTCGGTCCACCGCGAACTCGATCGGACGGCCGTCCATGCGGAAGCTCGGCGAGAGGAGCAGATCCGCGTCGCCCTCGAATACGCGTCGGGGATCTGCCGCGGCCACCGGCACCATCCCCTCCCCGGTCCGATGCCGTCGGCGCTCGAATCCGTCCCGGGGCTCGGCGAACACCACGTGCTGACGCACGAGCACAGGCGATCCGGCCTCTTCGCCTTCCTCGAGCCCCTCGACGGCGACGCCGATATCCGCGACGAACTCGATTGCACCGGAACCACCGGGTATCGTCTCCGCACGGGTCGACGCCGACACCGGCGCAGCCGCCTCGGAGACGATGCTCGCCCGGGCCCCGATCTCCTTCGCGCGCACGGAGGCGCCCTCGACGATCCCCAGCAGATCCGAGGCGACGAGCCACGTGCAGTCGAGCACGCGGACGCCGTCCGTCTCCATCGGCTCGATGCCGAGACGCCGTCGGTCCTCATCCGATACCAGCGGTGCGAAGCCGATCGGGGAGGGCGCGAAGGAGTCGTCGACGGCCGACGCCTCGGCCGCCGCGAAGACCTCATCGTCAGCGCCGATACCCGCTCCCCGTCGATGGGCGAGGCGCAGGAGCAAGGCGCCGGGCCGGTCCGTATCCACGTGCCGCCAGGCGACGAGTCGCACTTCGGAGGCCTTCCCCCGGTCGAGGTCGAGTCTGCTGGATCCGAGCCCCCGCGACAATCCGCCGTAGAGGAGCAGCGGACGCCGGGGGAAGGCCGCGAGTATCCGACCACGACTCGTCGTCCACGCGGAGAGCCCGTTCGCGGCGAACCTCTCGGAGATGCGCTCGGTCATCTACTCGCCCCTGCGAGTGCTTCTGCCGCCCGGCGTCCCGCGAAGTCGCCGCCGGGAATGGCGTCGAGCAGCTCACGCGTATAGGGATGCTCCGGCCGTTCGAAGATCGAAGCCGCATCCGCGATCTCCACGATGCGACCATGACGCATCACCGCGGTCCGATGGCTGACGGATTCGACGACCGCGAGGTCGTGCGAGATGAACAGCATGCTCAGCCCCCGATCCCGCTGGACCCTCCTGAGCAGGTCCAGCACCTGGGCCTGCGTGATCACATCAAGTGCTGAGACCGGCTCATCGCACACGAGCACCTCCGGATCGGAGGCGAGCGCCTGCGCGATCGAGACCCGCTGCCGCTGGCCTCCCGAGAGCCTGCGGGGCTTCACGTCCAGATGCCGTTCCCCGAGTCCCACCGATTCGAGCAGTTCGAGTGCACGATCGCGGCGGGCTCCTCGAGCGAGGCCCGAATGCAGCCGGAGCGATTGGTCGAGCAGCTCGCCGACGTTCAGCAGCGGGTTGAACGTCCCCGACGGATCCTGCGAGATCACCTGGATGCGGTGCCGGTCCCTCCGCCGCGACGCCTCGGGCGCCGCGTCCCAGCGGCGGCCGAACAGCTCCACGGCGCCGGAGTCGAGCCGTTGCAGCCCCAGGAGCACTCGTCCGAGCGTCGTCTTCCCCGAGCCCGATTCGCCCACCAGTCCCAACGTCTCGCCCGCGCGCAATTCCATGCTCACGTCATCCAGCGCGGCCCGAGTCGAGCCCTTCGGCCCGTGAAAGGTCACCCGCGCACCCCGGATGACGGCCACGGGCGATTCGGAAGGCGCGGTTCCCTCACGGCGCCGTTGCGCATGCGATGGGTCGGGGATCGCGGCGAGGAGTTCACGGGTGTACGCGGACCGCGGGGAGCGCAGCAGCTCCGCAGTGGCGCCCTGCTCCTGCACCGAGCCATCGCGGAGGACGACCGTGCGATCGGCGAGCTCGCTCACGACTGCGAGGTCATGGCTGATGAAGACGATCGCCGCACCCTCATCGGCGAGCCGGCGGAGAAGCCGCAGGATGCGCCGCTGGACGGTGACGTCCAGCGCCGTAGTCGGCTCGTCCGCGATCAGCACGTCCGGGCCGTTGACGACCGCGCTCGCGATGAGGGAACGCTGCCGAAGCCCTCCGGAGAGCTCGAAGCTGAACTGCCTGCGACGCTGCTCGGGATCGTCGATGCCGGCATCGCGAAGCGCCCCCTCGACCCGCCCTGTCACGTCTGCGCGCGATAATCCGCGATGATGCACCCGCACCGCCTCGCCGATCTCATGGCCGATCGTCCGCAACGGGTCGAGCGAGGTGAGCGCGTCCTGGAGCACGAAGCCGATACGGCTGCCGCGAAGCGTCCGCCATTCCCGTTCCCGCAGCTGTTCCAGCTCCTCGTCGCCGAGCGAGATCTTGCCGGTGATCGATGCGTCCGCACCGGCAAGACCGACGAGCGAACGGGCCGTCACGGATTTGCCGGACCCCGACTCGCCGACGATCGCGAGGATCTCGCCCGGACGGACGTCGAAGGAGACGCCCTCGACAGCGCGAGTCCAGCCGCCCTTCCGATCGGGGAAGCGCACGGTCAGATCGACGACCCGGAGCACTGGTGGTTCCTGAGGCGTGGAGATAGTGGTCATCATTGCTCCTGGTTCGCGAATCGACGTTGGAGATATCGCCCGAGCACCATGAGCGAGATCACGGAGCCTGCGACGACGGTGGCCGGCAGGATGCTCGCCCATGGCGCGACCTGGAGGTTGCTCCGTCCTTCGGCGAGGAGCGCGCCCCATTCAGCGGCCGGCGGCTCGACCCCGAGGCCGAGGAAGCTCAGCGAGGAGGCCGCGAGGATGGAGTTCGCGATGCCGATCGTGCCGAGGATGACGAGCGGGCGGATGGTATTCGGGATGACATGGCGCAGCAGGATCCGCAGTGGCGGCTCCCCGATGATCCTGGCGTGCTCCGCGTACCCGGAGAGCCTCGCTTGGAGGAGCTGCGAGCGGATGAGCCGCGCATATGCGGCGATTCCGGCGAGGCCGACCGCGAGGAGCGTGTTCGTGGGGCCCTTGCCCAGCACCGCGATCACGATGAGGGCCAGCAGTATCTCGGGGAAGGCGAGCAGCAGGTCGACCAGCCGCTCGAACACCCGGTGCAGGCCGAAGGGCGTGTACACGGCGAGCACGCCGAGAAGGATCCCGAAGACGAGGGCGATCGCCGTCGCGCCGATCCCGATCAGCAATGAGACGCCCGACCCGTAGACGACACGCGTGAACACGTCCCGTCCGAGCTGGTCGGTGCCGAACCAGTGCTCCCAGGAGGGAGGCTGGAACACCGCCGCCAAATCGGCCCGGTCGGGCTCGAACGGGGTCAGCAGCGAGGGGAAGAACGAGGCGAACAGGACCAGGGCCACCACGGCCGCCGCGAGGATCGTCCCGATCGGCGGCGCATCCCGCGGCGGGGCCGAATCCGCCCGGATCCCCTTGACGAGTCCCTCAACGGCCGACATCTCCGGCCCCCTTCCGCAGTTTCGGGTCGATGACCGCATAGCTCACATCGACGAGCGCATTGATCAGGTAGTAGGCCAGCGCCACGAGCACGACGATGGTGAGGATGAGCGGCATGTCGCGGGAGGAGATGGCCTGCAGGGTCATCTGCCCGAATCCGGCGCGGCCGAAGACGGTCTCGGTGAGGATCGAGCCCGAGAGGATGCCTCCGAGCACGGTGCCGCTGACCGTGGTGACCGCGAGCAGCGAGTGCCGCAGGGCGTGCGAAAAGCGCACGCCCCATTCGCTCACGCCGCGCGTGCGGGCGGTCAGCACGAACGGCTCGTCCAGGGCCTGTTCGAGGCCGTCTCGCATCACCTGCGAGATGGTGGCGGCCAGCGGCAGCGCCAGTGCGAACGCCGGCAGCACGAGCGAGCGCCAGCCGTGATCGCCGACCACCGGGAACCAGCCCAGCCCGAAGCTGAAGACGATCAGCAGCATGGTGCCGATCCAGTACACCGGCGTGCTCAGCATCAGCAGTTCCAGGCCGCTCAGCGCGAATCGCGCCCTGCCGCGCCTGGATGCGGTGAGCAGCGCCGACGCGAAGGCGAGCATCAGCGCCAGCAGGAACGCGGTCGCCGCCAGGCCCAGGGTCGGAGCCGCCGTCTCGGCCACGACCTCGACAGCGGGCTTGCGGAAGAGGTAGCTCTCGCCGAAGTCGCCGGTGAACGCGCGCGCCAGGTAGCCGAGGTACTGCTGCCAGACGGGACGGTCGAGCCCGTAATGCCGGGCCAGACGTTCGCGCTGCTCGGCGTCGACGATATTCTCGCCGCCCGCGATGATGCTCACCGGATCGCCCGGGATGGCTTTCACCGCCAGGAAGGTGATGGTGGCCGCAGCCCACACCACCGCCACCGCGCCGAGCAGTCTGGTGCCGAGGATCGATAGCAGCGGCCGGCGACGGCGTCCCGGCACCTGCGGTCGCCGGGACGCGTCGCTCGCGCGCTCGCGCCGGTCAAGCGTCGACGAGCCAGGCATCGTAGAACAGCGGCTTCGCGTTGGTGGCCCAGGTAATGCCCTGGAGGTCCTGCGTCCGCCCCAGCTGGTAGGCGACCACGTAGAGCGGCACCGAATAGGCCTCATCGATGATCTCGTGCTGCACCTCGGAGTACAGCTCCTCTCGCCGTTCCGGAGCCGCGCCCACCGCTTCCTCGAGCTGCTCGTCCAGCGATTCCACTCGCGAGACGTTGCCGCTGCCGTTCGGCGGGATATTCGCCGAGGAGTAGACGGTGCGGAGGATGTCCGCTTCCGGCCGCACGAAGAAGAAGGAGATCGTGTCGTAGTCGCCCGACTCGCTGCGGCTGGTGTAACCGCCGGAGTCGACCGAGATGAGCTTCAGCTCGAGGCCGATATCGCGGTACTGCGATTGGAGCGCCTGGACAAGGTTGACGTTGAGCTCACCTGTCTGCGACTCGTCGTACACCCAGTCGACGGTCAGCCGCTCGCCGTCTTTGATCCGGTATCCCTCCGAATCGCGTTCGCTCCAGCCGGCTTCGTCGAGCAGCGTGTTGGCGCGATCGGCGTCGTATCCCCATGTGCCCGCGACGGTCTCGTCGTAGAATTCCGTGTTCGCGCCGACGATGTTGTCCGCCGCGTTGAGCGTGCCGAAGAAGGTGGCGTTCACGGCCTCCTCGATATTCGCGCCGGACTGGAACGCCTGCCGGACCCGGACATCGTCGAACGGCGCCTTCGTGGTGTTCAGCTGGAAGGCGTAGTTGACGCCGGGGTTCTCGTAGGTATCGATCGCGAACGAGGGGTCGGCATCGAGGGCCTCGTAGTTCGCCGGCGGGACCTCGTCGATGGCGTGGACCTGGCCGGACTGCAGCGCTCCGAGCCGGGTCGAGGCTTCCGGGAGAATGCTGAACTCGATGCCGTCGAGGTAGGCGGGCCCCGTGTGCTCCGCGTAGCCGGGGCCCCAGTTGTAGTCCTCGCGCTTGCTCAGCACGCTGCCCTGTCCCGGTGCGTAGGAGTCGAGCACGAACGGTCCGGAGCCGACCACGCCGCTGCTGGTGTCCTCGCCGCTGTTGATGAAGGCCGGCGATTGGATGCCGAGGTAGGGCAGGCTCAGCCCCTGCAGCAGCGAGGCGAAGGGCTCGCTGTAGGTGAGCACGACGGTGGTGTCATCCGGCGCCTCGACCGACTCGACCGGGCCGAGCAGCGAAGCCGCGTAGCTCGAGTTCGTCTCGGGGTCGAGGATCCGATCGAAGTTCGACTTGACTGCGGCGGCGTCGAGCTCCTCGCCGTCGCTGAACGTCACGTCCTCGCGCAAGGTGAACACGTACTCGGTATTGGTATCGTTCACCGTCCATTCCGTGGCCAGCCAGGGGGTGTACGAGTTGTCCGGAGCCTGGCCGACCAGCGAGTCGACCACGTTGCGACCGATGAGCGCCGCCACCGAGTTGCCCGTGAGATGCGGGTCGATGACGGGGGTGTCGCTCGCCAGGCCCACGCGGAGGATCCCACCTTCCACGGGCTCGCCCGCGGCCGCGGTCTCCCCTGCGGGAGCGGTGCCGCCGGAGCAGGCGGCCAGGGCGGCGGTGAGGACTGTTGCGATGATTGCGACGCCGAGACGGCGAAGAGATCGTGGACTGTTCGACATGCGGGCGGTTCCCTCTGCTCGGGACCTTGCGGTCCTTCGTCACTAATGGCCGACGTCGCGGGGGAGGCGTGCCGGGCTATCGGCTCACCGGTACGGCGTCTTGGCAGGGAATGCTATGGATGCGCGAAGCTTCGCCGGTAGCGCTCGTGACCGTTCATGACCGCTCATGACCGCTCCGCACGAACTATGTCGATGTATTGCCGCGCAGGGCCTCATCGATGATGCACATCCGGGAAAGGCTTGCGCCAGTCCACCGAAACGAAGAGAACTCGCCGACGCCCCGGGGCCGGGCCCACGGCGGCGAGGTAGCGCCGGCGGCTACGAAGAGTAGGTACCGACGAGGCGCACCGCGCCGCCGTCGACGCCCTTCGCGCCCTGCTCGAATCCGGCGAAGTCGTGCTCGACGGTCGAGACCGTGCCCGCCGCCCAGCCCTCGAGGCCCTCCGCGCGGCAGGCGGCGAGCACCGCATCCGCCTGCTCGGCCGCGACCACCGCGAACATGCCGATGCCGAGGTTCCAGGTGCCCTCCATCGACTCGAGCGGGGCGTCGGCGAGGTCGGCGAGCACGCGGAACACCGGCAGCGGCGACCACGCGCCGCGGTCGAGCTCCACCCACGAGCCCTTGGGCAGCACGCGCGCGAGGTTCGCGGCGATGCCGCCGCCGGTCACGTGCGAGAACGCGTGGATCGCGCCGGCGAGCTCGGGGCGGCGCAGCACGCGCACGAGCTCGCCGGTGTAGAGGCGCGTGGGCTCGAGCAGCGCCTCGCCCCAGGTGGTGCCGAAGTCGTCGGCGCGGTCGGCATAGCCGATGCCCCTGTCCGCGATGATGCGGCGGACGAGGGAGTAGCCGTTCGAGTGCAGGCCGGAGGAGGCGAGCGAGAGCACGACGTCGCCGTCCTGCACGCGCTCCGCGCCGAGCACGCGGTCGGCGTCGACGACGCCGGTCGCGGCGCCGGCCACGTCGTAGTCGTCCGGCCCGAGCAGGCCGGGGTGCTCGGCGGTCTCGCCGCCGGTGAGCGCGGTGCCCGTCGCGGCGCACGCGCGGGCGATGCCCTCCACGATCGCCGCGATGCGCCCGGGCACGACCCGGCCGCACGCGATGTAGTCGGTCATGAACAGCGGCTCCGCGCCCACCACGACGATGTCGTCGACGACCATGCCGACGAGGTCCTGGCCGATGGTGTCGTGCTTGTCGATGGCCTGCGCGATCGCGACCTTGGTGCCCACGCCGTCCGTGGAGGTCGCGAGCAGCGGCTTGCGCATCCCCTGCAGCTTCGAGGCGTCGAAGAGGCCCGCGAATCCGCCGACGCCGCCGAGCACCTCGGGGCCGTGCGTCGCCTGCACCGCCTGCTTCATCAGCTCCACGGCTCGGTCGCCGGCGCGGGTGTCCACCCCGGCGGATGCATACAGGTCGCGGTCTTCAGCCACGGTGTTCCTTTCGTCGCCACACACTGCCCACCAGCCTAGCCGCCGCCACCGCCCGCATCCGCGAACCGGTATCTCGGAGCGCCGAGAGGTGACAGAATGGTGCACTGTCCCAAATTCTTCAGCCAAGGGAGCACCATCTACCGTGTGCGGCATCGTCGGTCACGTCTCAACCAGCCTCGTCAACCAGCAAATCTATGACTCGCTCCTGCTCCTGCAGCACCGGGGTCAGGACTCGACCGGCATCGCCACGGCCGAGGGCAGCACGTTCCACACCGTGAAGGCCCGCGGGCAGGTGCGCGAGGCGTACCGCACCCGCGACATGCGCACGCTGCTCGGCAACATGGGCATCGGCCACGTCCGCTACGCGACCTCCGGCTCGGATGGCGAGGACGAGGTGCAGCCGTTCTACGTGAACGCGCCCTACGGCCTGCTGCTGGTCCACAACGGCAACCTCACGAATACGCGCCAGCTCACGGACGAGCTGTTCCGCATCGACCGCCGCCACCTCAACTCCTCGAGCGACACCGAGCTGCTGCTCAACGTGCTCGCGAACGAGCTGCAGCGCTCGATCGACGGCCAGGAGCTCACGCACGACGACATCTTCGACGCCGTCGCCGCCCTGCACCGCCGTGTGGAGGGCTCCTACGCCGCGATCGCCCTCGTGTCGGGCCACGGGATGCTCGCCTTCCGCGACCCGTTCGGCATCCGCCCGCTCGTGCTCGGGCGGCGGATGGACGCGAACGGCCGCGACGAATGGGTCGTGGCCTCGGAGTCGCTCGTGCTCTCCGCGGGCGGCTACGACGTGGTCCGCGAGGTGGAGCCCGGCGAGGCGATCTTCATCAGCCAGTCGGGCCGGATGCACTCGCGCCAGTGCGCCGATACCCCCGTCACCTCGCCCTGCTCCTTCGAGTACGTGTACCTCGCGCGGCCCGACTCGATCATGAACGGCATCTCGGTGTACGACACCCGGCTGCGCATGGGCGAGAAACTCGGCCGCAAGGTGGAGCGCGAGATGGACCTCGCCGAGATCGACGTGGTCATGCCCATCCCGGACTCCGCGCGGCCCTCGGCCATGCAGCTCGCGCAGACCCTCGGGCTGCCCTACCGCGAGGGGTTCTACAAGAACCGCTACGTGGGCCGCACCTTCATCATGCCCGGCCAGGAGGTGCGCAAGCGCTCGGTGCGGCAGAAGCTCAACGCGCTCTCGCAGGAGTTCGAGGGCAAGAACGTGCTGCTCGTGGACGACTCGATCGTGCGCGGCACCACCTCGAAGGAGATCATCGAGATGGCCCGCGCGGCCGGCGCGCGCAAGGTGTACTTCGCCTCCGCCGCCCCGGCGGTGCGCTACCCGCACGTGTACGGCATCAACATGCCGACCCGGGCCGAGCTCGTCGCCTCGGCCCGCTCGGTCGAGGAGGTCTGCTCGGTGATCGGCGCGGATGCGCTCATCTACCAGGACGTCGACGACCTCTTCGACGCGATCACCGCCGGCACCGGGCTCACGCAACTCGACCTCTCGCCGTTCACCGGCGAGTACGTGACCGGCACCGTGACGCCCGAGTACCTCGCGTACCTCGAGGAGCACCGGGTCTCGTAGGGCTGGTGCGGCTGCGGCCGGGCCGCTGTGGTCGCCCGGCTGCGGCAAGTCCGGGCGTGGTCGCCCGGCTCGTGCCGCCCCTCCCGCGATCACCGATGCGTCGCAGTTTGCGGTTATGAGCACCGAATAACCGCGAAGTGCGACGCATCTGGCGCTCAACGTGCCCGTGGGCCGCGGGCCGGTCGCCCAGGGCCACTGGTCGGCCGTGCATACGCGGCCCGCCTGACCGGGGCGCCCGGGATCGCGCCTACTCGGGACGCCTTCGGCGCGTCAGCCCGCGGCGGACCAGGCCGCGTCAGCGCCGGCCGGGCTCCTCCGCGGCATCGGATCCGCTCGAGCCCTCGGCCCTTCCGGCGGCGTCGGACGCGCCGGGGCCCTCGGCGCCACCGGCCGGCTGCGCGTCCGGGAGCCGGCGCAGGAGCACCCGCTCGGTCTTACCCCGGCCGACCCACCAGTTGACGATGAGCCCGACCGCGGTGCCCAGCAGGGCGCCGAGCGCGACGAAGAAGACGCCGAAGAAGCCGAAGACCTGGCCGGGCGAGTACTCCTCCTGGCCAGGCAGGAAGAAGGTGACGCCGAACGCCGCGAGCAGGCCGACCGCCGCGCCGCCCCAGATCCAGTTGGTGAGCTTGATGCCCGGCCGCTTCTCGAGGACGATGTACTCATCCTCGGACACATCGGGACGCGGGGTGTTCTCGGGCTCGGCAGACATGGATGCCATTCTCTCACCTGCGCGCGACCGCCGCAGACCGCCCTACCGGCGCGCGACCGGGAGCGCGAAGGACACGTCCGCGCGCGTGCCGGAGGCGTGAAGCTCGCCCGTGGCGGCGGCCTCGTCCCAGCCCATCGCGCCCGTGGCGAGCGGGATCCACAGCGCCGCGGGCAGCTCGATCACGTTCGGCGGGGTGCCGCGCGTGTGTCCCGGGCCCTCGACGCACTGTACCGCGCCGAACGGCGGCACGCGCACCTCCACCGAGTGCCCCGGCACCCGCTCGGCGAGCAGCTGAAGCGTGTACCGCACGGCGGTCGCGGTCGTCGAACGGCCCGCATCGTCGCCCGATTCCCGGGCCGCCCACCAGTCCGCGAGCGCCGATCGCCCCGCCGCATCCTCGATTTTCGCTCGTGCCATGCCGCAATTCTCTCTCACCCCGGTAGCCTGGTGCGGTGAAGATTCTCGTACTTGGCTCAGGTGCGCGCGAGCACGCGATCCTCGACTCGCTCGCCGCAGAAGGCACCCACGAACTGATCGTGGCTCCCGGCAACATCGGCATGGAGGCCATCGCCGAGCGCATCCGCATCGATCAGACCAAGCCCGACCTCATCGCGGACTTCGCCGAGGACGAGCAAATCGACCTGGTCGTGATCGGCCCGGAGGCGCCGCTCGTGGCGGGCGTCGCGGATGCGGTGCGCCAGCGCGGCATCACGGTGTTCGGCCCGTCCAAGGCGGCCTCGCAGATCGAGGGCTCGAAGACCTTCGCGAAGGACATCATGCAGCGCGCCGGGGTGCCCACCGGCCAGGCGCGGCTGTTCGAGGATCTCGAGCAGGTGGCGGCCACGCTCGACGAGTTCGGCGCCCCCTACGTGGTGAAGGCCGACGGCCTCGCCTCGGGCAAGGGCGTCATGGTCACCGGCGACCGCAACGACGCGCTGCGCCACGCCGAGCACTGGCTCGCACACGGCCCCGTGCTCGTCGAGGAGTTCCTCGACGGCCTCGAGGTGTCGCTCTTCTGCTTCTCGGACGGCGAGACCGTCCGCGCCCTGCCGCCCGCCCAGGACTTCAAGCGGCTCCACAACGACGACGCCGGCCCCAACACGGGCGGCATGGGGGCGTACACGCCCGTCCCCTTCCTCGTGGACCGCTTCGGCGGCGAGCGCGAGTTCATGCGCGAGGTCGTCACGACCGTCGCCCAGCCGGTGATCGACACGATGCGCGCCGACGGCACGCCCTTCCAGGGGCTCCTCTACTGCGGCCTCATCGTCACCGCGGCCGGCATCCGCGTCATCGAGTTCAACGCACGCTTCGGCGACCCGGAGACGCAGGTCGTGCTCGGCCGGCTCGCCGAGCCGCTCGCGCCCCTGCTCGAGGCATCCGGCGACGGCACGCTGGGCCGGCACCCCGAGGAGCTCGCGCTCAACGACACGTCCGCCGTGACCGTCGTGCTCGCCTCGGAGGGGTACCCCGACAAGGTGCGCTCGGGGCGCGAGATCCTCGGCCTCGAGGATGCGGCGGCCACCGGTGCGCGCATCTTCCACGCCGCGACCGGCCCCGGCGAGCACGAGGGCGGCATCACCGCGACCGGCGGCCGCGTCCTCAACGTCGTCGGCGAGGGCCCCACGCTGCAGGATGCGCGGCAGCTCGCGTACACCGCGCTGAGCCGCATCCGCCTCGAGGGCGGCCAGTTCCGCACCGACATCGCGCAGACGGGCGCGGCGCTGCAGAACTCGCTCCTCGCGCGCGACGGCCGCATCACCTCCGACCAGGCCTCCGACTCCGAGGCGGCGGCCAACGCGATGGCCGAGCAGGCCTTCGAGTCGATGCCCGCGGCCCCCGTGACGGCCGAGGTGCCGAACCAGACCTCCCCCGGCCTCGAGGAGACGCCCATCGCCGCCCAGATCGCGGCGCAGCGCGGCATCGAGCTCGGCGAGCGGCAGAGCCAGCCTGCGCTCGACGGCTGGCGCCACATCTATTCCGGCAAGGTGCGCGAGGTCTACCAGGCCGACGGGGATGCGGATGCGCTGCTCATCATCGCGAGCAACCGCGTGTCGGCCTTCGACCACATCCTCGAGCCCGAGATCCTCGGCAAGGGCGAGCTGCTCACGCAGCTGAGCCGGCGCTGGTTCGCGGCGCTCGAGGTGCCGAACCACCTGCGCGAGCCCGAAGGCTGGGCCGCGGGGCTGCCCGAGTCGGTCGCGAGCCGGTCCATGCGGGTGGCGCGCCTCGACATGTTCCCGATCGAGTGCGTGGTGCGCGGCTACCTCACCGGCTCGGGGCTCAAGGAGTACCAGGAGTCCGGCACCGTGTGCGGCATCCCGCTGCCCGAGGGGCTGGGCGACGGGGACCGTCTGCCCGCGCCGATCTACACGCCCGCGTACAAGGCTCCGCAGGGCGAGCACGATCAGAACATCACGTTCGAGCAGACCGTGGAGCTCGTCGGGCCCGAGGCCGCGGCCGCGCTGCGGGATCTCTCGCTGTGGATCTTCGCGACGGCGAGCGAGCGGGCCCTCTCGCGGGGCGTCATCCTCGCCGACACCAAGTTCGAGTTCGGGCGCGATCCGCGCACCGGCGAGATCACCCTCGCCGACGAGGTGCTCACCTCCGACTCCTCGCGCTACTGGGATGCGGCGCTGTACGAGAACCGGGAGCTGCCGCTCGAGGAGCGCCTCGCCTCGTTCGACAAGCAAATCGTGCGCAACTGGCTGCTCGCCAACTGGGACGGCCAGGGCACCCCGCCCGAGCTGCCGGCCGAGATCATCGAGCAGACCCGCGCGCGCTACGCCGAGCTGCTGACCCGCCTCTCGAGCTAGGGGCGGGGCGCCTCGCTGCAGGCGGGCCGCTTCGCTAGCGGGGCCAGGCCGCTTCGCTGGCCGGGCCGGATCGCCTCGTGAGTGGGCCGCTCTGCAAACTAGGAGCGAGGTCGTCTCACCGGCGGGCCCGGCACCTCATTAGCGCGCCACCTCTCAAGCTAAGGGCGGGGCAGCCTCTCAAGCTGGGGCTGGGCGCCTCACTGCGCGCGACGGGGCAGCCTCACTGGCGAGCCGCACCGGGGCGGCGTTGCCGTCGCTCGGACGACTCTTTCCGTTGCGGGTCGCCTCGCTCGCGAGTGCTGCCGCCATATGAGCCGTCAACGTGAGCCCTGAACGCGACTGCCGACCGGCTCGCTCCGCGCCCTGACACAGATGCGTCGCAGAATGCTGTTCTGACACCGTCGAAACCGCATTCTGCGACGCATCTGTGTGCGTCGCTCGCGACCGAGACTCGCGGGCACCAGAGGCGGCCCCGGTTTTCCACATTCGCGAGTGTCGGGTGGGTTATCCACAGCCGGATGATCCGGCCCTCGCCGGGTGACACCGCGCGGCTAGTTTGCGTGGCATGAGAACACCGCAGCCGCTGCCGACAAGCCTCTTGAACACGGGATTCAGCGTGGCCGAGGCGAGGGCACTCGGCGTCACGCCGGCGCGCCTGCGCAGTGGCGACCTCTTCACGCCGTTCTACGGCGTCCGCACCGTCCGGCCGCCGAGTTCTATCTGGGAGCGCGCCTCCGCCCTCGCGAAGCGGCTCGGCCCGGGCAAGGCGATCGCGGGGATCGCCGCGGCGCAGCTCTGGGGCATGCCGGTGCCGCGGCGGATGCAGCACCTCGGCTCAGACCTGGAAGTGCTGACCAGCAGGTCGGCCACGAGAGTGCGGACCAAGGGCGTGCACTCCCGCTCGATCCGAGACGAACTCTTCCGAGCCGTCTCGGTGCGCGGCGTGCCCATCGTGCAGCCGACGCTCGCTCTCGTCACCTCGGCGGTGCATCTCGATGTCGAGGAAGTCACCGTGATGCTGGACTCGCTCCTCGCCTCTGCTTCGAACTATCCTGGCCTGCTGCTGCGCGCCCGGCCGCACCTGCGTCCTGACGATCTGGGGTGGATGCTCGAGGACTTCCACGGTTTGGCCGGCGCTCGAACGCTGCGCAAGGCGGTGCTGCGGGCGCGTGCGAGCGTGGAGTCCCCGATGGAGACGGTGACTCGGCTCCGGCTCGTGGATGCGGGACTGCCCGAGCCAGAGGTCCAGCCCTGGTTCGTGCTGCCGAATGGCGAGGAGTTCCGTCCCGATCTCGGCTATCCGTGGGCCCGAACCTATGTGGATTACGAGGGCGGGCACCATGCCCGCGATCCCGAGGTCTTCGCGAACGACCTCCGACGGGAGCGCGCTATCCGCGATGCTGGCGGACAGCTGTTCCGCATCACCGGCAGCGATCTGCGAGGGGAGCGCCTCCGGGCTCTCGTGCAGAGCATCCGCCGTGCCATCGCCTCGGGGCAGTCGCAGTCAACGGATTCGGACCGGCCATAGACCGCGATTTGCGAGGCGCTCGGGACGGGCCAATAGCCTGACGCTGGGCGGTCTTCCCGGGACAATCACCGACGTATCCGGAGCGTAGTCCGGGCTCAGCTCACCTAAGCCCGGGCCAACGTGCCCCCGACGCCCATCACAGATGCGTCACAGTCTGCGGTTACGACCACGACGTAACCGCAATCTCTGACGCATCTGTTGTGTGGGGCCACTGAAAATATCCCGAGGCAGCGTCCGCTCATCCGGCTCACGCGGGACCCAGAATGAAGGCGGAGCCCTCCCTGCCCACAGATGCGTCACAGTTCGCGGTTTTGGGGAGTCCGTAACCACAATCTCTGACGCATCTGTTGCGGGGAAGGCCCGGGCCCCGCCTCTCAGGTACAGCTTTGGGACGCCCAGACCCCACAGGAGGCCGGGATGACGGCGGAGCCCAGCCC
Source organism: Gulosibacter sp. 10 (assembly GCF_900163695.1). GTDB lineage: Bacteria > Actinomycetota > Actinomycetes > Actinomycetales > Microbacteriaceae > Gulosibacter. Next base: position 123,227 of record NZ_FUIC01000024.1, on the reverse strand, counting down.
GAGGCCCACAAATGCGTCACAGTTTGCGGTTACGGACACGGCATAACCGCAGACTGTGACGCATCTGTTGCGCGGAGGGCTCGGGACCCTGCTCAGGTACGGCGTTAACGCCGCGGGGCCGCCCACCGGGTGGGCGGCCCCGCGGGGGTCCGACTAGTTCGCTTTTCGGCGCCAGTTCTCTCGCAGCCGTTCTCGGATGTTGTCGCCGTCCGGATCCCGCTCGAGATCGGGCAGCGGCTCGTTCCAGGCCTTGATGAGCGCCCAACCCACCGCCGTGAGCGGCACAGCGATGAGCGTGCCGACGATGCCGCCGAGCACCGTACCGGTGGTCAGCGCGAGCAGCACGACCAGTTCGTGGAGCTTGAGCGAGCGGCCGAGCACGATCGGCTGCAGCAGGTTGCCCTCGAGCTGGTTCACGACCACGACGATGATCACGACGATCACCGCGGGCCAGAGGCCGTTCGTCACGAGGGTCACGAGCGCGGCGATCACGCCGGCGAGGGTGGCGCCCACGACCGGGATGAAGGCGGTGATGAACACGACCAGCGCGAGCGGGAAGGCCAGCGGCACCTGCAGCACCACGAGTCCGATGCCGATGAACACGGCGTCCACGAGCGCGACGATCACGGTGCCGCGCACGTAGCCGCCCATGACGCTCACCGCGCGCAGCCCCATGAGCTCGGCGCGGCGGTGGTGCGCCTCCTTGAGCGGCTTGATGAGGAACGACCAGATCGTCGGGCCGTCCTTGAGGAAGAAGAAGAGGATCACGACGAACAGCACCGCGGACATCGCGAAGGAGCCGAAGGCGCCGATGCCGGAGGCCACGCCCGAGCCGACCGCGCCGTAGTTGAGGTTCTGCAGCCACTCCTGCGCGGTGCCCCACAGGTCGGTGAGCGCCTGGTCGTTGAGCTCGAACTGCGGGAAGGTGCTGTTCCACCAGGCGATGAGCTGCGTGATGCCCTCGGTGACCTTCTCGGCCATCCCGTCCCACTCGGCCATGATCTGCGCCACCACGAGCCAGACGGCCCCGCCGAGCAGCAGCACCACCACGAGCAGCACGAGCACGGTGGACAGCAGCCTCGGCCATCCCTTCGAGCTGAGCCAGGAGAGCACGGGCTCCATCGCCGAGGCGATGATGAGCGCGAGCAGCAGCGGGATGACGATGATCGAGACCTGCAGCGCGCCGAACACCAGCACGCCGCCGGCGGTCAGGATGAGCAGGAACTGCAGCGCCCGGACGGCGACGAGCCCGATGCCGTCGGTCCACGGGGCGGCGACGGTTCTCGCGCCGCCGAGCCTCCCCTCCTGCCGGGCCTGTTCGAAGTCGTCGGGGCCCGGTACCGCGTCACCGCGGCCTGTCGACGTGTTCTGACGCCGTTTCGCCATGATGCCTCCTAGTCAACGCTGATGGCCAACGCCGGCTCTATCCTTGCGCATCCCTCCTGACCGCGCAGCATGGTGCGCCGGTCCGTGTCCGCACCGTTAGGATGGTGAGACCTCGCCGTCCCGTTTCCACAGGAGTTCCGAATGCCGAAGATTCTCGTGCAGGTCATGCCCAAGCCGGAGTTGCTCGACCCCGCGGGCAAGGCCGTGCAGCGCTCGCTCGCCGCGGAGGGTCGGGACCACCTGGTGGATGTGCGGATCGGCAAGCGCTTCGAGATCACGACCGATCGCGAGGTCACCCCGGAGCTCATGGAGGAGATCTCGGAGCTCGCCGCGAACCTGCTCTCGAACGACGTGATCGAGGACGTCGTCTCGATCGAGGTGGCGGACGACGAGGCGGAGTTCGACCCCGCGCAGACGGAGACCGTTACCGACGACGGCCTCCTGCCCACCGGCGCCTCGAGCGACGAGCAGGCCCGCGAGAACGTGCAGGGCGAGTAGTCGTGCGCGTCGGCGTCATCACCTTCCCCGGCACCCTCGACGACCGCGACGCGCAGCGCGCGGTCGAGATCGCGGGCGGCGAGCCTGTCGCGCTGTGGCACGCGGACCACTACCTGCAGGGCGTGGATGCGGTCGTCCTGCCCGGCGGCTTCAGCTACGGCGACTACCTGCGCAGCGGCGCGATCGCCTCGCGCGCCCCGATCATGGCCGAGCTCGTCGAGCAGGCCGGCAAGGGCCTGCCCGTGCTCGGCATCTGCAACGGCTTCCAGATGCTCGTGGAGGCGCACCTGCTGCCCGGCGGCCTCATCCGCAACGACCACGGCCGGTTCGTGTGCCGCGACCAGCGGCTGCGCGTCGAGAACGTCGACACCCCCTGGACCGGCGCGTACGAGCAGGACGAGGAGATCGTCATCCCGCTCAAGAACGGCGAGGGCGGCTACATCGCCGACGCCGAGACGCTCGAGCGCATCGAGGGCGAGGGGCTCGTGGCCTTCCGCTACCTCGGCGCGAACCCGAACGGCTCGCTCAACGACATCGCCGGCCTGCGCAACGAGGCGGGCAACGTGGTGGGCCTCATGCCGCACCCCGAGCACGCGGTCGAGCCGGGCTTCGGCCCCGACACCGCCGAGCGGATGCGCTCGGGCGTCGACGGCCTCGGCATGTTCGCGAGCGTGCTGCGCTCGCTCGCCTCGGCGTAGCCCCGACCCGCGCCGCAGCGCCGTTTCACCCGTCGCCCAGTCCACCCGCCGTCGCTTGTGCAGCGGGTGAATCGTCGCGCCCTCGGCAGCCCCTAGGATCGTTCAGACGAGTGACGCAGGAGGTGGGATGAGCGAGGAATTCGGCGGGTCGGACCGTTCGCACTGGGCCAAGCCGCACGACAAGCAGCACGACCGGGTGGAGCGGATCAATACGACGATGACCGGCGTGCCGATCTCGCCGGCCCCCGACGTCAACGAGCTGGTGGCCGCCGCGCCGGTGCTGGGAACCTCCACCACGGCGATCACCACGACGATCTCGACCGAGGAGGCCGAGCGGCTGCGCGCCGCGGGCCGTCCCGTGCCGAAGGACCTCTTCGGCTTCCTCAACCGCATCGACCCGCGCGCGGTCGCGCTGATGGGGTCGATCGCGGTGGGCCTCAACCCGGTGCTCACGCGGCTGTCGGGCGAGAACGCCGCGACCGCCGTGTTCTTCCGCTTCGCGATCGCGCTCATCCCGCTCGCCGTCTTCGCCGTCCTGGAATGGCGCATGAACGGGCCGATGAAGGCGCGCCCGGTGCTGCTGCACCTGCTGGCCGGGGTGTTCTTCGGCCTCGACGTCGGGCTCTGGATCCCCGGCGTGATGCTCGCGGGCGCCGGCATCGCCACGGTCGCCGGCAATCTGCAGGTGATCATCGTGCCGCTCATGGCGTGGCTCATCTTCCGCGAGAAGCTCACGCTGCCCTTCATCCTGGCCATCCCGGTGATGCTCGGCGGCGTGGTGCTGCTCAGCGGCGTGATCGAGCAGGGCGACCTGACGGGCGACGCGTTCCTCGGCGTGCTGCTCGCGGTGGCGGGCGGCGTCGCGTACGCCGGCTACATCATGATCATCGGCCGTTCGCGCCCCACGGGCCACGCGTCGACGAACGTGTTCCTCTCGACCCTGACCTCGATGGTCGTGGGCACCACGGTGGCCTCCGCGTTCGGCGCGCCGAACTTCACGCCCGAGTTCCAGCCGTTCATGATCCTCATCGCGATGGCGCTGCTCAGCCAGGTGATCGGCTGGGTCACCACGTCGAGCGCGCTGCCGCGCCTGGACTCCTCGACCGGCTCGATGCTGCTGCTCACGCAGCCGCTGGTCGCCGTGGTCGGCGGCGTGCTGCTCGTGGGCGAGTTCATCTCGCCGCTGCAGTGGGTGGGCATCGTCGCGATCGTGCTGGCCGTGTGGTTCACCTCGGTGGCCTCGGCGCGGATGAAGAAGAGGGCCGCGCTGTCGAGGGTCACCGGGTCCGTCCCGGTCGGCACGAGACCCCCGCGCTCGAGGCGCTCCTCGAAGGAGCGGAAGACGCGCTCCCGGCGCTCGAAGTAGCCTCCGCGCTCGCCTAGGCTGGAGGGGCTATGCGTCCCTCCCGTCTGCTCCACGTCGCCTCCTTCGCCGAGGCCGCGACCTGGGCCTTCCTCATCCTCGCGATGCTCACGAAGTACGTGTGGGCGCCCGAGCTCGGCGACGTGCTCGTCTCGTTCGCGGGCGCAGCGCACGGCACCGCGTTCCTCGCGTACCTGTTCGCGACCACGGTGATCGGCGTCAACGGCCGCTGGCGCTGGTGGATGCTGCTGCTCGCGTGGGCGAGCTCGGTGCCGCCGTTCTTCACGCTGCTCTTCGACTGGTTCGCGCATCGCCGCGGTGCGACGCGGGGCGATTGGCTCGAGTCGCCGCTGCCCCGCCGCATCGAGGGCGTCATCCGCTGGACTACCTCGCGCCCCATCACCCAGACCGCGATCGTGGTGGCGGCCTTCCTGTTCATCCTCACGCCCTCGCTGGCGGGCTGACCGCCGCTTCTCCCCCGCCCGGACCGTGCCGGTTGCAACTCGCGGCTGAATCGCGCGGGGCGGCGCTCCCCTAGACTGAGGCGCACGAATCGAGGGCGCGAAGGAGCAGTTGGGGCGTGAGCGGCAAGCCGGAGGACGAGGGATCCGAGGACCGGGATTCCTCGCTGCCCTGGACCGGCACGAACTCGCCCTGGCAGCAGGACCTGCCGCCCATCCCCGATACCTCCGCGCCGCAGCGCTACCCGGGCCAGTACGTGTTCGGCGGCGACAGCTACGACGGCGGCTACGGCGCGGATGCGCCGCAGGACGGCCATCGCGACGCCGAGCGCGGACCGGACGAGACCGCCCCCTCGGCGCAGCGGCCCGCATCCTCGATGCCCGACCTGCCGCCGCTGTCCGAGCGGCACGCCCCGGGCGACGCCGCCCCGACGCACGCCGCGCAGACGCGCCCGGCATCGGCCGGCACCGGCTACGACCGGACCGGCCATGACCCGGCCGGGCACGACCGGACCGGGTACGACCAGGCCGGCTACCACGACGCAGCCACGCGACAGGTACCGGGACGCTCGGCGCCGGCGGACCCCGGAAGTCCCTCGACGACGGCCCGCCCCGGGGCCGAGGGCTCGTCCGGCCCCGGATCATCGAACCCCGGATCATCGAGCTCCGGATCATCGAGCTCCGGCCCTTCGCCGAGGCGGCGGCGCCGGCGGCTGCGCGTCATCGCCTGGTCGGCCGCCGCGGTGCTGCTCATCGCGGGCGCCGGCATCACCGCCTTCATGCTCTTCATGCCGCCGGAGCCGGGCTACCACCTCGGGGCCAGCACCGGCGTCGAGTCCATCGAGGCCGATGTCCGCACCACCCCGGGCTGGGAGGCCAACCAGCAGGGCACGAGCAACCTGCAGGTCTGGAACAGCGACGGGCTCAGCCACACCTTCTCGGTGGACTACGGCAGGCCGAACGACGGCTACTTCGCCGACCGGGAGTTCGAGACGGGCGCCGAGCTCGCGTCCTTCCCCATGATCGAGGGGGCGGACGACGGGGAGGTCACGGAGCAGACCGCGCTCGAGGTGCTCGGCCTCGCGTCGGGCGCGAACGGCACGGTGACCGAGCTCGCGCCGATGACCATCGACGTCGCCCTGCCCGACGGCGGCGTCGAGCCGGTGGAGTTCGCCGTGTACCGCTTCGACACCGAGGAACGCTCGGCGTTCGTGGCGCTGCGGGTCTTCAACGAGGACGGCACGGCGCTGCTGCTGCACTTCGCCGGCAACGACGAGGCCGGCGGCGAGGAGCCCCGGATCACCTACCAGGAGTTCGAGCGGTTCGTCCGGGACCGCCTGCTGCTGACGATCGAGTTCACGGAGTAATCGAGGATGCACATGACGCTGCGGCGCTCCGCGCCGGCCCGGCTGCTGGCGCTGCTGCTCGCGGGCCTCGTCCTGCTGACCGGCTGCGCCGCGACCCCCGAGCCCGAGGACGAGGAGCACCCCGGCGGGATGACGGCGCGCGGCGCGATCGTGCAGTTCTACGAGTCCCTCGCCTCGCAGGACGCCGAGGCCCTGCAGACGCTGCTCGGCCCGCACGTGCCCGTGGACTCCGTGCTGCTGCCCGACACGGCGCCGGAGCTCGCCGAGATCATCGGCGGCGAGGAGCCGAACCCGCGCCCCTCGGACGACAAGTACCGCGTGATCGACGTGACGCACACCATCGGCGAGGACACCGCGGAGTGGCAGGCCGTGGTCCGCTACGTCGAGTACGACGGCGGCGAGCCGCACTGGGAGATCGTGAACGCGACCCAGCCGTTCCGCACGCCCGAGGCCGGGGAGCTCGCGCTCGACATCCCCGAGGAGGCGCTGCTGCCCGAAGACGACTCGCTCCCCGCCGGCTCCGATCCGCTCACCGGCCCCGCGGCGCTCGCGCTCCCCGGCACCCACGAGTTCGAGCTCGTCGCGGCGAACCCCGCGCTCGCCGTCGCCGGCGAGCCGATCGCCGTGCCGGTCACGCCGGGCGACGCCTCGGGCATCCACAGCGCCCTGGCCGACGGGATCGAGGGCGCGACGCTCGAGCTCTCCGAGGCCGGCGCCGCACTGGTGCAGGACGAGGTCGACGCCATCCACGAGCGCTGCTCGAACTGGTGCAGCGAGCCCGAGCCGAACCGCTTCGAGGCCGCCGACTGGGCGGGCATGAGCGAGGACACCGGCATCTTCATGATCGCGGCGAAGGACCGGGCCGATCTCGTCCCCCTGCTCGACGAGTCCGGGTACGGCGACTGGCAGAGCGATATCGACGAGGCGGGCGGCCCGGACGCGTGGGACGCCTTCGTCGAGGTCAGCCCGCTCACCATCAACTACTCGACCAGCGAATGCTCGGACGGCGGCTCGTCCACGACCTGCCACGAGTCGAACGATCCGGAGCTGCCGATCGTGGTCGACACCGTGCAGTTCCTCTTCGCGATCGCCGACGATCGCGTCGAGCTGATCGGCGTCGCGGGCAACACCGCGTGACCGGGCCCGTCTCATCGAACTCTCACAGGCGGCTCATCGCGGCCTCATCCCGCTCCCCCAGGGTTGAGGCATCCCCCGATGCCGCCCCGCCCGGGCGGCACCCCCCGCAGCATGAGGAGCACGCCATGACGAGCGACCCCCGCAGCGCCGTGGTCGTCGGCGCCGGGCCCAACGGCCTCACCGCCGCCGCCCTGCTCGCCCGCGCCGGATGGCGGGTGGAGGTCTTCGAGCGCGACGCGCTGCCCGGCGGCGCCGCCCGCTCGACGGCCGCCCTCGGTCCCGGAACCGTCGTCGACCTCGGCGCGGCCGGCCACGCGTTCGGCGCCGCGAGCCCCGTGTTCCGCGAGCTGGAGCTCGAGCGGCACGGGCTCGAGTGGCGCCACTCCCGGTACCCCCTCGCGCACCCCCTGCCGGGCCGGCCGACCGCGGTGCTGCACCGCGGCCTCGAGGACACGGCGGCCGAGCTGGGCCGCGACGCGCGGGCATGGCGCCGCATCCACTCGCCGCTCACCGCGGACATGCCCGCCCAGCTCGAGAACCTGCTGGGGCCGATGCTGCGCCTCCCCCGGCATCCGCTCCGGCTCGCGCGGTTCGCGCCGACGGCGCTCGCGCCGGCGGGCCTGATCGCGCGCCGCTGCTTCGCGGGCGCCCCCGCCCGGGCGCTGTTCGGCGGCTCCGCGGCGCACGCGATCGCGCCGCTCGGGCATCCCTTCACCGGCGCCTTCGGCGCCCTCTTCGGGGCGCTCGGGCAGACGAGCGGATGGCCCGTGGCCCGCGGCGGCTCGCAGGCGATCGTGGATGCGCTGGTCGCCGTGCTGCACGAGCACGGCGGGCGCATCCGCACGGGCGTCGAGGTCGTGGATCTCCGCGAGCTGCCCGCCGCCGACGCAACGGTGCTCAACCTCACACCCGCGCAGGTGCTGCGGCTGCGCGGCCCGGCGATCGACGGCCTCCGCGCCGGCACCGCGAGGCGGCTCGGCCGCTGGCGCTACGGCGTCGGCGTCTACAAGATCGACTACCTCCTGGCCGAGCCGATCCCGTGGAGCGATCCGCGCAGCGCCGAGGCCACGACGGTGCACGTGATCGGCGGACCCGGGGAGCTCGAGCGGGCGGAGGCGCTCGCCGCCGCGGGCAGGATGCCCGACCGCCCCTTCGTGATGGTGGGCCAGCAGCAGGTCGCCGACCCGGGCCGCGCCGGCGGCACCGGCTACCACGTGGTGTGGACCTACGCGCACGTGCCCCACGGCTACGAGGAGCCCCGCGAGGGCGAGGTGATCGACCTCGTCGAGCGGCAGCTGGAGCGCTTCGCGCCGGGCTTCCGCGACACCGTGGTGTTCCGCAACGCGACGCCGCCCGCCGCGCTCGAGGCCTGGGATCCGAACCTCATCGGCGGCGACGTCGCGGGCGGGGCGTCCACCGGCCTGCAGGCGCTGCTGCGCCCCGGGCCGACGCTCGACCCGTACCGGCTCGGGCCGGGGCTCTACCTCGCCTCGGCATCCACCCCGCCCGGCGCCGGCGTGCACGGCATGCCCGGCGCGTGGGCCGCCCGCGCCGCGCTCGCCGACGCGCCCTGACGCCGGCCCCTTCCCAGGAGGATCCATGCCCGCCCGACCGTCATCCCGCCGCGCCGACCGGCGCGGCCTGCTCCTCGGCCTCGCGTTCGCCGCCGCGCTGCTCTCGCCGCTGCGCCACTACGCCCGCCCGCTCGACGAGGTCGCCGAGCGGAAGTTCGCGAGGGACTCGTTCCCGCTGTCGACCTACCCCATGTTCTCCGTCGACCGGAAGGGACGGGTGGTGGTGCCGCACGTCATCGGCGTCACCGCGCACGGCGAGCGGGTGGTCCCGCACTACCGGCACTACGGATCGGGCGGGCTGAACCAGGTGCGCAAGCAGGTGGCCCGCGCGCTGCGCCGCGGCCGGGCCGCCGAGGTCGCCCAGCGCTACGCGGACTCGCTGGCCGACTCGCAGGCGCGGGCGGCGGAGGCCGCGGGCGCCGCCTCCGCGGACGAGGCGGCGATCGTCACCGTCGCCGTCGTGCGCTCCCGGTTCGTGTTCGAGGACTACTTCGCCGGGCGCCGCCTCCCCGACGCCGAGTCCATCCGCGCGGAATGCCCCGTGGGCGGCATCGCCTTCGCGCATCCGCCGAGCCGGCTCTCGAAGCGGGCGTTCGCATGAGCCGCCTCCTCAGCGCGCTCACCGGGCGCCCCAACGGCGGCCACGCCGCGCGGCGCCTCGAGAGCGGCCGCGGCCGAGAGCCTGCCGCGGTCGGATCCGCGGGCGTCGGCGACCCCGCCCGCCGGCGGTCCGCGCACGCCGAGCGCCGGGGAGCCGCCTCCGCGCGATCCGGCCTCGGCGAGCACGTCCTCGACCTGCTCCGCCCTCGCGCCCACGCCGCCCGCCCCGCCGTGCTGCGGATCGCGGCGCACGGCTACTCGGCGGCGCACAACCTCCGGCGCCGGCGGATGATGCGCGCGCTGCACCGGCAGGACGCCTCGCGCTTCGCCCCGGTCGGGGTCGTGCGCGTCCTGCGCGCCCCGCTGCCCCCGCGCATCGCCGACCTGCTCTTCGACGCCGCGCAGGTCGCGAACCTGCTCGCCGCGCTGGGCGTCGCGCATCGGGTCACCGGCCCGCTCAACGCCGCGCTGCAGCTCTGGACGCTCGCCTATCGCAACTCCTGGGGCATGGTGCTCCACAACGACAACATGCTCGTGCTGCATCAGGCGGTGCTCGGCGCGACCCGATCGGCTGATGCGCTCTCGGTCGACGCCCTGCTGCGCGACGGCGCGCTCCTGCCCCGGCGCGAGGGCCGGGAGTACGGCGCCGTCGCGACCGCGATGAACCTCGCCACGACGTCGGTCTACCTCATCTCGGGCGTCGCGAAGGTGCGCAGCCCGAAGGGGTTCGGCTGGGCGAGCGGCGACGTGCTGCGCGAGCAGATCGCGGCCGACGCGGTGCGCAAGGAGCGCTTCGGCGTCGAGGCCCCGCGGCTCGCGGGCGCGCTCTACCGCAGCAGGGCCCAGTTCGGCGTGCTCGCGGCCGGCGCCCTCGCGATCGAGCTCGGCGCGCCGATCTCGCTGCTCCACCGAGGGGCGGGCAGGCTGTTCGCCCTCGCCGCGTGGTCGATGCACGCCGGCATCCGCGCCATCATGGGCATCAAGTTCCCCTACAACGTCTCCGGACTGTCGTACCTGCCGTACTTCCCCGTCGAGCGGCCGCTCGTGCGGGGTTCATGAGAGCGGTCTCATCCGCACCTCATCGCCGCCTCATCGCGCCGGGGTTCACTGCGAGCAATCGTTCCGAACTCCGAAAGGCGATCATCATGACCACCGCGCTGCTCTCCCCCGCATCCGCCACCCGTGCCGAGGCCGACGCCGTGTCCGCGCCGCTGCCGGGGCGCATCCAGGCCGCCTACACGACCAGGTTCGTGGCTGCCGCCGTGCACACCGACCGCGCGGCCTTCCACCTGCGCTCGGGTGCGGGGCTGCACCCCCGCCCCGGCGATGTCGTCGTCGCCCGCATCGGCCGCATCGGCAGCCACAAGCGCATCGAGACACCGGAGTCGCGCAAGGCGATCCTCTTCGAGGGCGCGCTCGTGATGCTCGCCTACGGGCACCGGTACGCGGCCGACCAGTTCCTCGCGCACGTGCCCGGCGGCCTCGAGCCCTGTCACATGGTCGCCGCCGGGGGCGTGGCCGGCCGCGTCGTCGCGGCCCACGACCGGGTGTCGGCGCCGACGGAGATCGAGCCGCTCGGGCTCCTCGCCGACGCGCGGGGCGTCGTGAACCTGCGGCGCTTCGCCCCGCTGCGGAACGATCCCGCGACCCTGCGGGTCGAGCGCCCCGCGGTGATCGGCGTGCTCGGCACCTCGATGAACTCCGGCAAGTCCACCGCCATGGCCTGCCTCATCAACGGGCTCGTGAAGTCCGGACGGACGGTGGGCGCGGCGAAGATCACCGGCACCGGGGCCGGCAACGATCCGATGATCTACGGCGACGCCGGCGCGGCCGAGGTGCTCGACTTCACCGACTTCGGCTACGCCACCACGTTCCGGCTCGACATGCCCTCGATCCGCGCGCTCACCGCGAACCTCGTCGCGAAGCTCTCGGCCTCGCGGCCGGACGCGATCGTCGTGGAGATCGCCGACGGCGTCTTCCAGGAGGAGACCGCGGCGCTGCTGCGCGACGGCCGCTTCCAGCGCACCGTGGACCGGGTGCTGTTCGCGGCCTCGGATGCGCTGGGCGCCCGCGCCGGCGTGCAGGAGCTCCGCTCGGCGGGGCTCGAAGTCGCGGCCGCCACCGGCGTGATGACCTCCTCGCCCCTCGCCTCGGCCGAGGCCGGGGCGGTGCTGCTCGATCAGGGCGCGGAAGTGCTCGGCACCTACGAGCTCGCGCTGCCCGAGGTCGCCGAGCGCGTCCTCGCCGGCCGCGGCCCCGCGGACCGATGACCCGGGCCGTCGCCCGCTCGGAGGCGCCCTCGATGCCGCCGGTGTGGCGCGGGCGGCGCCGCGCGCTGCTCCTCTGCCTGGCCGGGCTGGGCGTGCTGCAGGCGGTGCTCGCGCTGTGCCTCGCCCTGGGCGTGGACGGGCTGCTCTCCGGCGCCGGGGCGTCGGCGGCCGGGGCGTCGGGCCCGCTCGGGGCCGGGGCGCTCGGCATCCTCGCCTCGGCGCTCGGCATCGGCGCGGCGCGCTGGCTCGAGCGGGTCGTGGCGGAGCGGCTGGGGCAAGACTACGTCGCCGAGCAGCGGCGACTGCTCGTCGCGGCCTCGCTCGACGGCGTCGGCAACCCCTCCCTCGGGGTGGTCGTGACGCGGGCGTCGAACGACCTGACGGCCGTGCGCAACTGGATCGCGCAGGGCGTCGTGCCCCTCGTCACCGCGCTGCCGCTCATCGGCATCGTCCTCGGCGCGCTGGCTCTGACGAATCCGCTCCTCGCGGCCGCGGTCGCGCTGCCGCTGCTCGGCATGGCCGCGGCCCTGCCCGGGCTGTCGCGCAGCGTGCACCGCCGCGCCCGCGAGCTCCGGCGCCTGCGCGGGCGCATGTCGGCGCACATCGCCGACACCGTGCGCGCGGGCGAGTCGGTGCGGGCGTCGGGCGCCGTGCGGCGGGAGCTCAACGCCGTCGACCGGCACTCGGGCAGGGTGGTGGATGCCGCGGTGCGGCGCGCGTGGGCCACGGGGCTCGTGCGCGCAATCACCGTCACGGCGGCCTCGCTGGGCACGGTCGCGGTGGTCGTGCTCGCGGCGGGCGGCGGGATCGGGGTGGCGCAGGCGGCGTCGGCGATGACGCTGCTCGGCGTGCTGGCCGCGCCGCTCGCCGACCTCGGCAGGGTGGTCGAGTACCGGCAGAACTACCGGGCGGCCCGGCGCATCCTCGCGCCGCTGCTCGCCGAGGCGCGGCAGCGCATCCGGGAGGAGCGCAGGCGCGAGCGGCGCTGGCGGGATGCCCCGATGCCCGAGGCCGGCCCCGCGGAGCTCAGCGCGGTCGGGATCCGTGCGAGCGGCGTGGAGCTGCCCGCCCTGGTCGCGCGGCCGGGCGAGCGCATCCTGCTGCGCTCGGCGCATCCGGAGCACGAGCGCGCGGCGATCCGGGCCCTGCTCGCGGGCGAGGCCGCGGCGACGGGGGCCGGCGAAGAGCCGGACGGCGAGGCCGCGGCTCCGCGGGTCGACGGCACGGGTGCGAGCGGGAGGCTCGGGAGCGGGGCTGCCGCCACGCCTCGACTCCACGATGCGGACGCGAGCGGGATTCCCGATGGCGAAGCCGACGCCGCACCTCGCATCGGCGACTCGGGCACGAATGGGATCACCGGGAGCGGGACGGATGAAGCCGGCTCCGCCCCGTGGATCGATGACGCGGACGCGAGCAGGATCCCCCGGGACGGGACGGGCAAGAGGATTCACGGCACCGAGACGTTCCGGAGCCCCCACCCGTTCGGCGGGCCGACCGTCGAGCCGGATCCGCGGCCTCGCGGCGTGCGGCTCGGCGGCGTGGATCTCGCGGAGGTCCCGGCCCGGCGGCGGCGCGCGCTCGTGGGCTTCGCCTCGCAGCTGCTCCCGCTCGAGCGGGGGTCCGTGCGGCGGCTCGCGGCCTACCGGAATCCGGATGCGCTGACCGGTCAGGTGCGCTGGCTGCTGCAGCGGGTGGGGCTCGGTGTGCTCTCGGATCGCGAGCTCCGGACGACGCTGAAGAACGACGGCGCCCCGTGGAGCGGCGTGGACGTCGCGAAGCTCAAGCTCGCGAGGGCGCTGCTCGGCACGCCTCCCCTGCTCGTGCTCGAGCACCTGGATTCGGGGCTCGACGCCCCTGGTCTGGATCGGCTGCGCGAGCTGCTCGCCGGCTACCCGGGCGTGGTCGTGCTCGCCTCGCGGCACCCGGATCGCGTCCTCGCGGACTACCGCGAATGGGATCTCGACGGCGACGGGCTCGAGCCGGTCGCCGTAACGGGTCGCGGCCGCATCGCGGGCGAGGATGCGGAGGACGAGTGAGTCGCAAGCCGGCTCGATCGCTCCCGGCGGCCGGGCCGCTCCGCTCGATCCCGGCGACGGCGCCGCCCTACCTCCCGCGAGGAGCTGTGCCCGCTGCTGCAGACGGCGAGGCGCATCCGTTAGCGCAGACGGTGAGCCGCTTCCACCGCCGCAGGTGGTGAGCCGCGCGCGCCCGGTCCGTCAACGTTCCCGTGCCCGCACTTGAGCCCGAACCCGCATCCGAACCCGCACCATCCGTTTCTGATTCCGAGATAGGCGCTTCCGCGGATATGAGGATTCTGCGCGATATGAGGATTCTGCGCGATATGAGGCATATCCCAGGTATGCGACGCGCAAACCCGTCATCGGTCTCACATCAGCCATGGATCACGGCATATCCCTCACATCCCGGCACTGCCCTGCCCTGCCCTGCCCTGCATATCCTTCGCATCCGGTCGAGGTCCCGCACAAGGCCGCCTCACGATCAATCTCTGCGATGCGGCGCCGACCGTCTGCCGTCTGCCGTCTGCCGTCTGCCGTCTGCCGTCTGCCGTCTGCCGTCTGCCGTCTGCCGTCTGCCGTCTGCCGTCTGCGCAGGTTCCCCCATCCCGAGCAGACTCCGCGGATATGAGACATATCACCGAAATACGGCGCGCAAACCCGACATATCGCTCACATCCGCGCCCGGCTGCAGCATCTCCCGCACATCCGAACCCGGCTTCAGCATCTTCCTCACCTCCGAACCCGGCTGCAGCATCTTCCTCACATCCGGGCCAAAACCCGCATATCCCTCACATCCACGATGAGTCCTCGACTGCGACAACAGCCCTTCGCGGATATGAGACTCATACACGGAAAGCAACACGCAAACCGGGCATCTCCCTCACATCCGCGCCCGATCACGACGTTTCCCTCACATCCGCATCCGATCACGACGTTTCCCTCGCATCCGCGCACGGGCCCCTCGCATCCGCGCACAGGTCTCGCATCCGGGCACGGACACGGCGTCTCCTCCACATTCGCGCCCGCGTCCAACGCCGCACTCATATCCGCACGAACACGGGGACACGCTCTTATTCGACGCGGACCGCGGCGCATCCGCGAAACGCGAGCCGGCCCGATCGCTTCCGGCGCCTGCCCCGCTCCGCTCGATCCCAGCGACGGCACCGCCGCAGGCGGTGAGCCCCACCCGGCACCGGAACGAGCCCCGCGCGGGCGGCTACCCCAGGTATCGCCGCTCCTCCACGAGCCGGTAGCCGACGCCGCGCACCGTCTCGAACCTCGATGCGCCGAGCTTGTTGCGGAGGTAGCGCACGTATACGTCGACCACGTTCGAGGCCGCATCGAAGTCATAACCCCACACGTTCGCGAGCAGCTGGTCGCGGGTGAGCGCCTGACCCGGATTGCGCAGGAACATCTCCGCCAGGTCGAACTCGCGCGCCGAGAGATCCACGACGCGGTCGCCGATGGTCACGAGATGCCGCACCGGGTCGAGCACGAGGTCGCCGTGCCGCAGCGCCTCCTCCTCGGGTTCGGGCTCCTGCGCCGCCGCAGACCGGAGCCGCAGCCGCACCCGCGCCACGAGCTCCGGGAAGCGGAAGGGCTTGGGCACGTAGTCGTCGGCGCCGGAGGTGAGGCCGGCGACGGTGTCGGTGCTCGAGGTGCGCGCCGTGAGGATGATCACCGGCAGCTGCTCGTCCACCGCGCGGATCTTCCGGAGCACCTGGAACCCGTCCATGTCGGGCAGCCCGAGGTCGAGGATCACGAGCGCGAACCGCCCCGAGAGCGCGAGCCCGAGCCCCTCCGCGCCGCTCGCTGCCGAGGTGGACTCGAAGCCCTCCATCGCGAGCCCCTTCGAGATGAAATCGGTGATGCGGGGCTCGTCCTCGATGATCAGGATCTGCGTCATGTCGCTCCTCGGGTCGCGGCGGGAGCCGCCCGGCCGCGAGCGCCGAGCGGGAAGCTCATCGTAAAGGTCGAACCGGAGCCCGGCTCGGAGTCGACGCCCACCGAGCCGCCGTGGGCGCGCACGATCTCGACGACGATGTTCAGGCCGAGCCCGGTGCCCTCGGCGCGCGTGGCGTTGCCGCCGCGTCCGAACCGCTCGAAGATGCGGTCGCGGTCGCCCTCGGCGATGCCGATGCCCGCATCCCGCACCCACAGCTCGAGCGTCGGTTCGAGTCCCGGCACCACGCGCGATCCGAGCGAGATGGGCGATCCGGGCTCGGAGTACTTCACCGCGTTGCCCGCGAGCTGCAGCCAGGCCTGGGTGATGCGCTGGCTGTCGAGATCGTGCACGATCCGCGCCGACTCCGCCACCGACCATTCGCGGTCGCCCAGCCGAGCCGCCTTGTCGGCGACCTCGCTCGTGAAGGTCTCGAGGTCGAGCGGCGCGGGCGAGACGAAGTCCGGCCGTTCGGCCTTCGCGAGGGTCATGAGGTCCTCGATGAGGCGGTTCACGCGCTCCAGCTCGTCGAGCGAGATCTCGCGCACCTGCTCCACCTCGGCCGGGTCGCGGGGGTTCAGCAGCTCGAGGTTGCCCTGCACGATCGTGATGGGCGTGCGGAGCTCGTGCCCGACATCGTCGAGCAGCTGCCGCTGCGAGCGGAACGCCGCCTGGATGCGGTCGAGCATCTCGTTGAAGGTCAGCGAGAGCTCCGCGATGTCGTCCGCGCTCGTGACCGGCACGCGGCGCTCGAGATCCGCATCCGAGATCTCCGCGGCCGTGGACTGCAGCGCTCGCAGCGGGGCGAGCTGCCGGCCGATGATGATCGAGCCGAGCAGGGCGATGACGAGGGCCACGCCCAGGCCTGTGAGCGCGTAGGTGAGGAAGATGCCGTCGAGCTCGCGCAGGGTCTCGCCGTAGTCGATCGCGAAGACGAGCAGGCTCGGCTCGGCGTCCTGCGCGAAGTGGACAGGGATGAGCACGGCCCGGTAGGTGGTGATGTCGGTGGCGATGGTGCGGATCTCGACATCCTCGAGGAAGGCGCCGGGGCTCGCCTCCTGCTGCAGCGCCGCCACGAGCTGCGGGTCGTCCTCGAGCCGCAGCGGCACGCTGCTGTGCGGGTAGACGGCGATGCCCGCGGCGTCGAGGCCGAGCATCGACTCGTGCTGGCCGGGCCAGTGGCGCTGCATGGCCACGTAGACGAGGTCCTCGGATTCGACGAAAGGCTCGCCCGTCTCGGGCATGACCCCCTCCTGCGCGAGGATGCGCACCTCCTCGACGCCGCGGATGAGCTCCTGGTCGATGCGCGCCTGGGTCGCGTTGCGCTGCAGCGCGTAGGAGACGACGCCGGAGATCGCGATGGCGAGCAGCGTGAGCGCGACCAGGACGAAGATCATCCTGCTGCGCACGGTGAACCGCCGCCAGGCGCGGGCCCGGCGGCGGGGAGGCGATGCCGCGCTCACGACCTCGGCTCAGTCGTCATCGTCGTCTCCGTCGTCATCGCCGTCGTCGTCATCGTCGCCGTCCTCGTGGCGCTCCGGCTCCGGCTGCGGCAGCTGCACGCCGGGCCCGGGCACCGTCACGGGATTCTCGCGCTCCCCGTCGGCCGCCGCGTCCCCGTCGCCTTCCGTGGGCGGGATGGTCTCGGTCGGATCCTCCGGCTGCGTGGGCTCGGGCGACTCGGTGCCCTCGGGGTCGGTCGGCTGCGGCGCCCCGGTCGCCGATCCGCCGATCGGCCCGTCGTTCTCGCCCACGAGGGGGCCGAGGTTCACGGTGCCCGGGGTCGCGCTCGCGAGGCCGAGCGCCAGCGCGACCACGATGACGACCGCCGCGATGCCCGCGGCGATGAGCGCGCCCAGCCGCACCCACGGGGTGCCGCGGGTCGCCGGGCCTCGGAGTCGTCCGTTCACGGCGTTCAGTCTGCCCGCGCCGGATGAGGCGCGGATGAGAGGCGGGGCGGCGGCCGCCTTCTCGGCCGGGCGCGGCCGTGTCCGTCCTGGTGCGCGCAGCCTCGGGGTCTCTGACCCGGGATGCTCTGGCCCGGGATGCTCTGGCCCGGCGCGCTCTGGCCCGGCGCGCTCTGGCCCGCCCCGTCCTGCCTCGAGCCACTCAGCGCCTGGCCGGCTCCGCTCCTGACCTGCTCCGTCCTGGCCCAGCCTTCACCCGGGCTCTCTCCGCCTCCGGCCGCCCACACCTGGCCGACTCTGCTTCGGCGCACGCTGCCTCGTCCTGTTCGCCGACCCGTTCTGCACGTGACCGGCTTTGTCCCAGGCCGTTTCTGTCTGGGCCGTTCTGCATACGGCCACGACGTACTTGCTCCCGATGCACGTTTCCCAGCTTCGTCGTATCCCCACCTCACCGCTGCGTCGATCCTCGAATGCGCCTGCCGCCGGGAGAGGCGCCTGCCGGGAATCCGCCGAGGAGAGGCTGCGTGTCAGGATGCCTTGCACCGGCATGGCACTCGGGGAATCATCCGCTCGGGCGGAGGCGGCTTCAAGGCCCGCGCCGCATACTGGCGTCCCGTCGGCGAAGCGGCCGGCGGGACGGACGAAACAGGTGATCCACCATGAATACGATCCGCACACGCCTCCTGCCGCTGAGCCTGCTCGCGGCCGCCTCGCTCGCCCTCGCCGGATGCGCCGGCGACGCCGAGCCGGTAGAGAGCGCCCCGCTCACCTCCGACTCGGATGCGGCCGCCGATACCGCACCGACGCAGGAGACCGCCGACACCGGCGATACCGCCGCGGAGGACGCCGCGGCCGACGCCTCCGAGGAGCCCTCCGGCGAGCCCGCGCCCGGCGACCTCCCCGATGACTATGAGGACCTCGTGACCCTCGCCGTCAACGACCTCACGATCGAATGCGAGAACTGGTGCATCTCTCCCGAGCAGGACCAGTTCGAGGCGGCCGATTGGGACGCCGTCGCCGACGGCGAGGCGGTCTACCAGTTCACGGTGCTCGAGGGCCAGGTGCTCGAGTTCGAGCACATCACCCCGGACAGCCAGTCCTGGCCGGCCTGGCAGGACGTGATCGCCGGGCAGCCCGACGGCCAGTTCGTCGAGGTGCAGCCCATCGTGATGGATGCGTCGAAGGCCGAGTGCGGCGACGCGGGCTGCGAGGCCTCCGAGGAGGAGCAGTTCCGCGTCGAGGGCGTGCGCCTGCTGTACGAGGTGTCGACGGGCGAGGCCGTCTACGCCGGCATCACCGGCACCTCCTGATCCGCCGCGGCCCTTGCGCGCAGCCATTCTCGGGCGGATAGCCGAACCATCCACATATACGGTCCCCACCGGCCATCCGTCCCAATTGGGGCCGCCACCAGCCCTGCGTGCCACCATTCTCGGGACGGATAGCCGAACCATCCACATATACGGTTCCCACGGGTTATCCACCCCAATCGCGCCGCCACCCGCCAAGCACCCCGCCGCCTTCGGGGACGTGCGGCTCCCGCAGCCGTCTCCGGAACACATCCCTCCGGTTCCGGAACGCACCCCGCCCTTGCGCGCGACCGCTCTCGGGGCGAATAGCCGAACCATCCACATATACGGTCCCCTCCAGCTATCCACCCCAATCGCGCCGCCGCGCACCCGCATCCCCGCAGTCCCCTCCTCGAGGACGCACCTCGCCGGCTCCCGGATCCGTGTCCGCACCCCACCACCTCCGGGACGCATGGCTCCCGCATCCACGCATGCGACGCCGCGCCGCCATCCGCCCCGAAACCGGCTCCGGAAGCCCGAATCCGCGCCCGACCTGCACCGCGGCGGCCGCGCCCCGAGCGACTAGACTCGTCGGAGGACCGGCGACCGACCGCCATCCGCATCCTCCGCAGTCCGCATCCGCACCATAGGAGCCGTCGCAGTTGAGCATCCAGCACGTTCCCGACACCGTTGAAAACGCGAAGGCGACGCCCGAGAAGGAGCAGCCGTACGAGACCCTCGGACTCAAGGCGGACGAGTACGAGGCCATCCGCAAGATCCTCGGCCGCCGCCCCACCTCGGGCGAGCTGGCCATGTACTCGGTCATGTGGTCGGAGCACTGCTCCTACAAGTCCTCGAAGAAGTACCTGCGCCAGTTCGGCCAGAAGACGAACGAGAAGATGACCGAGCACCTCATGGTCGGCATGGGCGAGAACGCCGGCGTCATCGACCTCGGCGACGACTGGGCGGTGACCTTCAAGGTCGAGTCGCACAACTCCCCCAGCTACATCGAGCCCTTCCAGGGCGCGGCCACCGGCGTCGGCGGCATCGTGCGCGACATCATCTCGATGGGCGCGCGCCCCGTGGCGGTCATGGACGGCCTGCGCTTCGGCCAGATCGACCACCCGGACACGGCGCGCGTCGTGCATGGCGTGACCGGCGGCATCTCGTTCTACGGCAACTGTCTGGGCCTGCCGAACATCGGCGGCGAGACCTGGTTCGACCCGATCTACCAGGGCAACCCGCTCGTGAACGCGCTCGCCGTCGGCGTGCTCAAGCACGAGGATCTGCACCTCGCGAACGCCCGCGGCGCCGGCAACAAGGTCGTGCTCTTCGGCGCGCGCACGGGCGGCGACGGCATCGGCGGCGCATCCGTGCTCGCCTCCGACAACTTCACCGACGGCGGCCCCACCAAGCGCCCCGCCGTGCAGGTCGGCGACCCCTTCGCCGAGAAGGTGCTCATCGAGTGCTGCCTCGAGCTGTTCGCGCACGACGTGGTCGAGGGCATCCAGGACCTCGGCGCCGCCGGCATCTCCTGCGCCACGAGCGAGCTCGCCGCGGCCGGCGACGGCGGCATGCACGTCTCGCTCGACGACGTGCTCCTGCGCGACCCCTCGCTCACGGCCGAGGAGATCCTCATGTCGGAGTCGCAGGAGCGCATGATGGCGGTCGTGCGGCCCGAGAAGCTCGACGCGTTCCTCGAGATCGTCGGCAAGTGGGAGGTCGAGGCGAGCGTGCTCGGCGAGGTCAACGACTCCGGCCGCCTCACGATCGACTGGAAGGGCGAGCGCATCGTCGACGTCGATCCCTCCACCGTCGCCGTCGACGGCCCGGTCTACGACCGCCCCGTCGAGCACCCGAGCTGGATCGACGCGCTGCAGGCCGACCGCGCCGAGGCGCTCCCCCGCCCGCAGTCCCCGGAGGAGCTGCGCGAGCAGTTCCTCGCGGCGCTCCGCTCGCCCAACGCGGCGGATGCGTCGTGGATCACCGACCAGTACGACCGCTACGTGCTCGGCAACACCGCGTTCGCATACCCGGAGGATGCGGGCGTCGTGCGCGTGGACGAGCGGACCGGCCTGGGCGTGGCGCTCGCCATGGATGCGAACGGCCGCTACGCGCAGCTCGACCCGCGCACCGGCGCGCGCCTCGCGCTCGCCGAGTCCTTCCGCAACGTGGCGACCACGGGCGCGAAGCCCATGGCCGTCTCCGACTGCCTGAACTTCGGCTCCCCCGAGAACCCCGAGGTGATGTGGCAGTTCAAGGAGGCCGTCGAGGGCCTCGCGGACGGCTGCCTCGAGCTGTCGATCCCGGTGACCGGCGGCAACGTGTCGTTCTACAACCAGACCGGCGACAACCCCATCTTCCCGACCCCCACCGTCGCGGTGCTCGGCAAGTTCGACGACGTCGACCGCCGCGTCCCCTCGGCCTGGCAGGACGAGGGGAACAACATCTACCTGCTCGGCACCACCCGCGAGGAGCTCTCGGGCTCGCTGTGGGCGGATGCGGTGCACGACCACCTCGGCGGCCTGCCGCCGCAGGTCGATTTCCAGGTCGAGGCCGAGCTCGCGGACCTCATCCAGGGCGCGTCGAAGCAGGGGCTGCTGGGATCGGCGCACGACCTCTCGGAGGGCGGCCTGGCGCTGGCGCTGGCGGAGTGCGTGACGCGCTTCGGCATCGGCGCGCGGATCGTGCTCGACGAGATCCTCGCTCGCGACGGCGTGGATGCGGCGACCGCGCTCTTCTCGGAGTCGACCGGCCGAGTGATCGTCTCGGTGCCGCGCGAGGACGACGTGCGCTTCAACTTCATGTGCGAGGCGCGCGGGTTCCCCGTGCTGCGCATCGGCGTGACCGACGGCTCGGGCGAGGATGCGCAGCTCGAGGTGCAGGGCCAGTTCACGCTGCCCGTCTCGCAGCTCCGCGAGATCCGCGAGGCCACGCTGCCCTCACGATTCGGGGCGCGCGTCACCGAGTAGGCCTGACCGGGGCTCGCGTGCCGGGGCTCGGCTTTGGGTTCACGGCGCCGAGCGGGCTCGCCCTGGGCTCGTGGCGGCGAGGAGCCTGCTTCGGGCTCTCGGTGACGAATGGGCTTGCGGTGGGCTCGTGGTGGCGAGGGGCCTGCTTTGGATGCTCGGGGTACCGGAGTGCGATGCTGCAATGCGTCGCATCCGAATGGTGTCCCGGTCACAGATGCGTCGCAATCTGCTGTTCCGACAGCCCCATAACGACAAACTTCGACGCATCTGGGCTGAGCATCCGGGCTGAGCGAGGCCAGCCCGGTCGACACCCGGCAATCGCCGACCACCAGCGAAGGCGGCTCCCCGACACAGATGCGTCGCAGACTGCAGTTCTGACAACCCCATAACCACAAACTTCGACACATCCGATCTGAGCGGTCGACCAGACCGATGGCCGGCGGGTCACCCACCCGCACAACGGCACCATCAGCCGCAGACGCGTCACAGCCTGCCGTTCCGAGAGGCCGATAACCGCAATCTGCGACGCACCCGTACAGACGACCCCATAGCAGAGGACCGACAGCATCCCTCGGGCAACAGATGCGTCGCAATCTGCTGTTCCGACGGCCTAATAACGACAATCTGCGACGCATCTGTGCCGGGGCGAGGACCGTGGGCAGTCGTGATGGGCCTGGTACCGGGCGGGACTCCCTGCCCTCTGGGCGGGAATGCCCTTCACGGGCCCCCGCGGGGCGCTCCCCGGGGACGCTCCGCGGGAACCCTCCGCAGGCGCCCTCGGTAGAACCGCGTCCCGGGGTCGCCCGCCTCCGGACCACACATCTCAGGTTCGCCAGCCTCAGGGCCACACGTCTCAGGATCGCCCGACTCGGGGCCACAGGTCTCAGGGTCGCCGACCTCAGGGGCCGGGGCCCGGGGCCGGCCCACCCACCTCAGATGCGTCGCAGATGGCGGTTATCGCGCTTCCAAAACAGCAAACTGCGACGCGTCCGTGGCCGGAGCCCCGTCCGAGAGGACGAACGAAGCCCGGGGGCCCCGCGTCCCGCGCCTCAGCCTCAGCCCAGGCCTCCGCCCCGGCACGAGGGCCACAGGGCCACAGGACCGCAGGGCCACAGGGCCACAGGGCCGCAGGGCCACAGGGCCGCAGGGCCACAGGGCCGCAGGGCCACAGGGCCGCAGGAACCACTGGAGCAGCGCGTGCACCGCGCCTACTGCTCGACCGCGGCTACTGCTCGCCCTGCATGACGGTCTCGAGCAGCAGCGCCGCAGTGCCCACGAGCTGACGCGGCCCCGACCACACGGCGCGCAGACTGCGGCGGATCGGCCCCTCCGCGATCGGCACGCTCACGAGCCGTCCCGCCGCCAGCTCCTCCGATACCGCCAGGCGGCTGAGCAGCGTCGGCCCCGCGCCCGCCCGCACCGCGCGAACGATCGCCGAGGAGCTGTTGAGCTCGGCGAGCGGCGGCACCCGGTCGAATCCCGCGAGCGCCGCATCCGCGAACGCGCGCGTGCCCGACCCCGGCTCTCGCGTGACGAGCGGCGTCTCCGCGAGCTGCGCGAGAGCCACCTGCCCGTCCCGCCGCCCGAGCTCCGCCCACGGATGCGCCGGCGCCACGACCAGCTCGAGGGGATCCTCGCGGATGACCACCTGGTGCAGGTGCTCGGGCACGCCCGGCGACTCCACGAATCCGATGCCGTACTCCCCCTGCACGACGCCGGCGATGACCCGCTCCGAGTTCTCCATGTCGAGCACGATGCGCACGGCCGGAGCCACGCGGTTCAGGCGGCTGATCCAGATCGGCGCGAGATGCTCCGCGACCGTCTGCGAGGCGCCCACCGTGAGCTCGCCCTTCCCCGCCGCGCTGAGCGCATCCGTGCCGACCGCGAGCCGCTCCTGCGCTTCCACGACCTCCTTCGCCCACGCGGCCATGAGATGGCCGATCTCGGTGAGCGCGGCACCGCGCGTGCTCCGGTTCAGCAGGCCCAGGCCGGTGCGGCGCTCGAGCGTGGTGATCGCCCGGGATGCGTTGGGCTGCGCCATCCCGAGGCTGCGCGCGGCGGCGCTCAGCGAGGGGGCGTCGCTCAGCGCGACGAGCAGGCGCAGCGTCGGCAGCTGCACCCAGTCCAGCCATTCCCGGCTCTTACTCATATCGCGACCATATACCCCTATGCGCGATATCGCACTACCGGCGGCCGGCGCCGCTCCGCAGCATTGGAGCATGCCGACGACAGACTCGAAGCCCCGCACCGCCGACCGCATCCGCGCCATCTGGCCCGGCCTGCTGGTCTGCGCCGCGGTGGGGATCCTCTCGACAGTCGTGGCCCAGTTCATCCCGGGCATCAGCGGCCTGCTCATCGCGATCGTGGTCGGCATCCTCTGGCGCAATCTGCTGCCCTACCCCAAGGTGCTGTCGGGCGGCACGGCGATCGTCGCGAAGCCGATCCTGCGGTTCGGGATCGTGCTGCTCGGCCTGCAGCTGTCGATGGGCGACATCCTCGCGCTCGGCGGATGGGGCGTGCTCGCCGTGATCGCCGCCGTGGGCATCACCTTCTGGCTCACGATGCTCGTGGGCCGGTGGCTGCGGATCGGCCTCGACCAGCGCATCCTCATCGCGTCGGGCTTCTCGATCTGCGGCGCCGCGGCGGTGGCCGGCGCGAAGTCGGTGACGGATGCGGATGAGGAGGAGACGGCGACGGCGCTCGCCCTGGTCGTGGTCTTCGGCACGGTGATGATCCCGGCGATGCCCGCGCTCGCTGCGCTGCTGGGCGCGACGCCCGAGCAGACGGGGATGCTCATCGGCCTCACCACGCACGAGGTCGCGCAGGTGGTCGCCGCCGGCGGCATCGTGGGCGGCGGCGCCCTGGCCGTGGCCGTCACGGTGAAGCTCGCGCGCGTGCTGCTGCTCGCGCCGATCATGATCGGCCTCTCGGCGGCGCGCCGGCGCAAGGTCGGCGAGTCCGGCTCCGGTTCGCGGCCGCCGCTCGTGCCGCTGTTCATCATCGGATTCGTCGCATGCGTGGCGCTCCGCAGCCTCGGCGTGCTGCCGGAGCCGGTGCTCGACGTCACGCAGGTCGTGCAGACCGTCGCGCTCTCGACGGCGATGTTCGCGCTCGGGCTCAACGTGCACATCAAGTCGCTCATCAAGGTCGGCGGGCGGCCGGTCGTGCTGGCGGCGGTGTCGACCGCGGTGATCGTGCTCGTGGGGATCGCGGCGGTGTTCGTGCCCGGCCTGCTGGGCTTCGACGCGATCTGAGGCAGTCCGCCGAGGGTTGCGCCCGCAGCGCTGCGGCTGCCCGCCCGGACTCATCGACGGCATCCTGCCGAAGGCGCCCGCCGGGCACCGATTCGCTCCGGGTCCGCTCGTCTTCACTACGGGCCCGCTCGTCAATGCACAGGACGGACGGGGGCATCCTCGCCGGTCATCCGATTCCGCTGCATTCTGCGGTTGAGTCCACTCGGTTCCGGTCTCTCCGCGCCGTCGAGCGACCACTGAAGACCGTGCTTCTGCACTAGGAGGGCAGTCAGCGCCGCATGCCCCCGATACGAGGGGGATGGCTCGCTCACTGCCCTCCTAGTGCAGATTCTCCCTGCCGAAGAGCGCGGCGCAGGCGAACACGACAGGTGCTGAAGAGTTCAGCCGCTCGGTGCCATGGCCTCGCCACGCGTCATCGCATCACACCGCCGCACGCCACACCACTCGCGACCCAGCGCGCCCCAGCTGCGGTCCCCCGGCTGAGGCCCGGGGTGCGGGGTGCGGGGTCCGGAGTCCGGAGTGCAGAGTGCAGAGTGCAGAGTGCAGAGTGCAGAGTGCAGAGTGCAGAGTGCGCATCATGTCTGCAGCCAGCCGTACTTGCTTGGGGTTCACATGGTCTTGCCTGCCGCTCGCATGGCGCCCTTCGACGACTGCGGCGATCCCACCTTCCCGTTCCGGACCGCCGCCTCAGTCCGGATCCGCTTTCTCGTTCTGGCTCTGCCTTCCCGCTCCGGGCCCGCCTTCCCATTCCGGCCCTGCCGTCTCAGTTCGGAACGCCACCTCAGTCCGGACCGGCTGTCCTGTCCCGGCCCCTTCGACGTGCCGAGCGGGCGACCGGGAGCCGGGCGCCTGCGGGAAGACGTCGCTGAGCGCAGCATCCTCCCCGTACAGGGGGCATGCCGCGCTCAGCGACGTCTTATCGCAGATTGGAAGAGTACCGGTCGGCGCAGCAGGATGACGGCGCCCCGGCCCGGCGCCCTGCGCTTCTACAAGCGCTGACGCACCAACAGATTCGGGGCGAATAGCCCCGCCCACCCATATACGGGTGCAGCGCGGCTATTCGCCCCGAATCCGGCGAGCCCGACATCACTCGTTCACGGTGACGTCCTTCTCCGCGTCGAGCACCGCGCGGATGTGCTTGGGCCGGATGGCGATCACGCACACCACGGTGACCACGCAGGTGGCGATGACGTAGGCGAGCGAGAGTTGCAGCCCGCCCATCCCCAGCAACCACGTGAGGATCATCGGCGTGAGCCCGCCCGCCACGATGCCGGACACCTGGTACACGATGGAGATGCCGCTGTATCGCGTCGAGGGCGGGAACAGCTCGGCGTAGAACGCGGCCTGGGGGCCGTACATCGCCGGGTGGATGATGCCGAGCACGAGGATCAGCACGAGCGTGAGCACGATCCAGGACCCGGATTGCATGGCCCAGAACGCCGGGAAGACCACGATCGCGAGGGCGATCGCCCCGCCGCCGAAGACCCAGCGCCGCGGCAGGCTGTCCGAGACGCGCCCCCAGATGGGGATGAACACGGCGAGCACGGCCGCGGTGATCATGAGCGAGATCAGCACGTCGGTCTGCTCGAACCCGATGGATCCGGTCGCGAACGAGATGAGGAACACCGCCCAGAGGTTGTACGAGACGCCCTCCGCGTAGCGCGTGCCCATGCCGAGGAACATGTGGCGGCGCGAGATGCGGTCCTTGAACAGCTCGGCGAGCGGCACCGCCCGCTCGAGGCCCTCCATGTTGGCGCGGGCGGCGCGGAACGCGGGCGTCTCGGCGATCTTCGACCGCAGGTAGAGGCCGACGATCACGAGGACGATGCTCGCGAAGAACGCGATGCGCCAGCCCCAGGCGAGGAAGTTCTCGGGAGACATGAACACGCTCAGCATCGTGAACGCGCCCGTGCCGAGCAGCAGGCCGAATGCGATGCCCATCTGCGGGAAGCTGCCGAAGAATCCTCGTCGGTTCTTGGGCGCGTACTCGACGCTGAGCAGGACGGCGCCGCCCCATTCGCCGCCGATCGCGATGCCCTGGGCGATGCGCAGCAGCGTCAGCAGCACGGGCGCCCAGTAGCCGATCTGGTCGTAGGTGGGGATCGCGCCGATGAGGAAGGTCGAGATGCCCATGATGTACATCGTGGCGACGAGCGTCTTCTTGCGGCCGATCCGGTCGCCGAGGTGGCCGAACACGAGTCCCCCGAGCGGTCGGGCGATGAAGCCCACCGCGAAGGTCGCGTACGCGAGGAGCGTCGCGACGATCGGGTCGTCGTTCGGGAAGTAGAGCCGGTCGAAGACGAGGCCGGCCGCGGTGCCGTAGAGGAAGAAGTCGTACCACTCGATCGAGGTGCCGATCGTGGATGAGGAGACCGCCGTGCGGACCTCCTTGTTGGTGACCTGGTGGTCGCCGTCCGCCGCCTGTGCGCCCGGCGGGTCGCTCTGGGCGGCGGCCGCCGCCCGGTCGTTCGCGCTGTTCTGTGCGTCCATTGTCGATCTTTCCTTCGCTTGTCGGGCGCGCTCGGGCGCCCGGTTCGCCGTGCAGCGGGCAGCGGCCGCCGGCTGCGGGGCCCTCAGCGCTGTGCCGCCGTCGGCGCTGACGGCCTGCTGATCCGGGCCCCGCCGTGGATGAGGCGGGCTGCTCCTGCGATTGCTATGTGCGGCGATGCGCCTTCGCACCGCACGGTTGTCACGCCGGTTCGGCGCGGTTCACTCGGTCGATTCGGTCGGTTCTCGACGGGTCGTGAGTTCCTCCCAGAGGTCGTCTGCGATGTCGATCGGGGTGTCGGGCTCGACCTGCTCGAGGCTGCGCCGCCGCGATCCGGGGACGCGGCCGCCGGCCTGCGCGGTCCGCTCCGCGAGCTCGCCGAGGCGCTGCTCGGCGTCGCCGCCCGCGCCGGTCCTGGCGGGGTCGAGCACGATCACGAGGTGCGCGATGCGCTGGGATGCGCCGTACTGCTCGCGGTCGAAGAAGTCGGGCACGTCGGCCGAGAGCAGCGGCCCGACGAGTCCGGCCGTGAGCGCCTCGACCATGAAGGCGAGCGCGAATCCCTTCGCGCCGCCGAGCGGCGACAGCATGCCCGTGAGGGCTGCGACGGGGTCGTTGGTCGGCTCGCCGTCCGCGTCGAGCGCCCAGCCGTCGGGCAGCGGCTCCCCGGCCCGGGCATGCGCCGCGATCTTGCCGCGCGCCACGGTGGACATCGCGAGGTCGATGATCGCGTTGCCGCCGGGCATCGGGAAGCCCGCGGCGATGGGCGAGGTGGACAGCAGCGCCGTCCTGCCGCCCCAGGCCGGCAGCGCGGCCGGGCCGCACGAGAACACGAGCCCGGCCATCCCGACGTCCGCGATCTGCGCGGCGTAGACGCCGAGCGCGCCGCAGTGGCCGGAGTTCGCGACGCCGGCCGCGGCGATGCCGTACCGCCCGGCCCGCTCGACGGCCCGCGAGGTCGCCTCCGCGAGCTGCCAGTGCCCGAGCCCGCCGTTGCCGTCGAGCGTGAGGAGCGGCCCGGTGTCGTCGACCGTGGTCAGGTCGGCGTCCGCCGGGTGCCCGCCCTCGGCGAGCCGGTCGAGGTAGATCGGCAGGCGCAGCACGCCGTGCGAGCCGATGCCCCAGAGCTCGGCCTGCACGAGCACCTTCGCGGTGCGCTCGGCCCGGTCGCGGGCGAGCCCGCGGTCGACGAGCAGCTCGGCGGTCAGCGCGAGGAGGTCCTGCACCGTGGTCCTCATCCTTCGGCGCCCCGCTCCGGCGCGCTGCGTCTGCCGACGTGCGCCTCGGTCGGGCGGCCGTCGAGCACCGCGTCGATGTCGCGGCACAGGATGCGCATGATGCGCGCCTGCGCCTGCTCGGTGATGCCCGCGATGTGCGGGGTGAGCACGACGTTGTCGTACCGCGCGAGCGGGTCGGGGGCCGGGGTGGGCTCCTGCTGGCGCACGTCGAGTCCGGCGCCGAGGATGCGCCCGGCCGCGAGCGCGTCGGCGAGGGCGGATTCGTCGATCACTTCGCCGCGGCCGCAGTTGATGAGGATCGCGTGCGGCTTCATGTGCGCGAGGAATCCGGTGTCGACGATGTTGCGGGTGGCGGGCGTCGCGGGGAGGTGCACGCTGAGCACGTCCGCGAGCGCGGCGACCGCCTCGAACTCGACCAGCCGGATGCCGAGCTCGGCGAGCCCGGGGTCGGCGGGGTCGACGTAGGGGTCGAAGGCGACGACCTCCATCCCGATGCCGCGGGCGAGCCGCGCGGTGGCGCGGGCGGTGGCGCCGGCGGAGAGGAGGCCCCACGTGCCCCCGGCGAGTTCGCGGCCGGGCGCCCGGTTCCAGCCGCCCTCGCGCACCTCCGCGTCGAGCGGGAGGGTGCGGCGGGCCGTGGCGAGTGCGAGGCCGAGGGCGTGCTCGGCGACGCTCGCGGCGTTCGCGCCGAGGCCGGCGACCACCACGACGCCGAGCTCGTCGGCGGCCTCGAGGTCGATGTTGTCGAGGCCGACGCCGGCGCGGGCGATGAGGCGGAGCCCCGGCGACCGCTCGAGGAGTTCGCGGGTGACCTGCGTGCGGTTGCGCACGACGAGCACCGCGCTCGCGGCGGCGATCTCCGAGAGCCGTGCCGGGTCCGCCCAGGCCTCGGGGTCGACGAGCACGTCGCGCCTGGTCTCGAGCTCGTCGAAGGCGGCGCCCCAGACGTCCTCGACGACGGCGATGCGCTCGCTCATCCCTCCGAGCCTTCCGCGTAGAGCTTCGCGACGGCGACGACGTCCTCCCGGCCGGAGCCCTGGGCGGAGCTCTTGCGGAGCTGCTCGAGGGCGGCAGTGCTCACGGGGGTGTCGAGGCCCTGGGCCCGCGCGGTGTCGAGCGCGAGCCCGACGTCCTTGGCGGCGAGGTCGACGCCGAAGCGGGAGGACCAGTCGTGCTCGAGCATCCAGGGCAGGCGCACCTCGGATTGGAAGGAGACCGCGCCGGTGTCCTTGAGCGCCTCGGTGAAGAGCTCGGGCGAGATGCCCGCGCCGCGTGCCACCGCGAGCCCCTCGGCGAGCGTCACGACGTTGGTCATGCCGATCTGGTTCGAGACGAGCTTGAAGGCCGTGGCGCCCTCGACGTCGTCGAACCGGTAGGTCTTCTCGCCCATCCGCTCGAAGAGGGGCTCGAGCGCGTCGAGCACGTCGGGGGCGCCGCCGACGAAGAGGGGGATGGCGCCCTGCTCGGCGTGCGCGGGCGTCTTGCCGAGCGCGCAGGCGACGAAGTCGAGCCCGTGCTCCTCGCAGATCGTCGCGGCCCGCCGGGCGGTGCCGGGGTCGATCGTCGAGATGTCGACGACGGTGCGGCCCTCGGGCAGCTCGGCCGCGATCTTCTCGACGGTGTCGAGCACCAGCGCCGTGGTGGGCAGGCTGGTCAGGACGACGTCGCCCGAGCGGACGGCCTCCTCGAACGAGGACGCCTTGGTCGCGCCGGATTCGACGCAGCGGTCCATCGCGGCTTCGTCGGGGTCGTAGACGGTGACGTCGAATTCTCCGGTGACGAGGCGCCGGGCGACTGCGCCGCCCATATTGCCGACACCGATGCAGGTGAGTGTGAACATGGCGTTCCTTTCGCGTGATTCGTTCGAATCGTTCTCGGCAGCGGTGCCGATTCGTGCTGTGCTGAACGGATGGGTGCCTGCGGGATTCAGGAGTTCATCCCGATGGCGAGGTAGACGGTCTCCTGGAACTCCTCGAGTCCGACCTCGGCGCCCTCCCTGCCGAGTCCGGAGCGCTTGACCCCGCCCATGGGTGCGAAGCTTACGGTCGGCAGGGGCTCGTTGACGCCGAGCACGCCCACCTCCATGCGTTCCGCCGCGCGCCAGATCCGGTCGGCGTCGCGGGTGTAGACGTAGCCCGCGAGGCCCATGTCGGTGCCGTTCGCGAGATCGAAGGCCTCCGCCTCCGTGTCGAAGGGGAACGCGGCGGCGATGGGCCCGAAGATCTCCTGCCGCGCGAGGGCGCTGTCGGCCGGCGCGTCCGCGACGAGCGCGGGGGCGCAGTAGCTGCCCGTGGCCGGCGTCTCGACCGGCGAGTTCAGCAGGCGGCCTCCGCCGTCGAGGGCCTCCGCGAGCATGGTCTCGAGCTCCTCGACGCGGCGGTCGTCGATGCACGGGCCGAGGTCGGGCACGGGGTAGGCGGTGCCGTCGCCCACGGTCATCGCGGAGATGCGCTCGGCGAGTCTGCTCGTGAACTCGTCGAAGATCGAGCGCTGCACGTAGAACCGGTTGGCGCCGATGCAGGACTGGCCGGTGTTGCGGAACTTCGCGAGCATCGCGCCCTCGACCGCGTTGTCGATGTCCGCGTCCTCGAAGACGATGAAGGCGGCGTTGCCGCCGAGCTCGAGCAGGGGCCGGGCGACGTTGCGCGAGGCGAGCCGCATGACGTCCTGGCCGATGCCGGTGGAGCCGGTGAAGCTCACGACGCGCACGGCGTCGTGGGAGAGGTAGGCCTCGGTGATCTCGCGGGCGGGGCCGTGGACGAGATTGACGACGCCGGCGGGGATGCCCGCGTCGGTGAGGCAGCGGAACATCTCGGTGGCGGCGAGCGGCGCCTTCTCGGAGACGCGGGCGACGACGGTGCATCCGGCCGCGAGCGCCGGGGCGAGCTTGCGCGCCTGGATGGAGCAGGGGAAGTTCCACGGGGTGAGGCTCGCGACCACGCCGGCGGGGCGGCGGATGGAGGCATGGCGCCGGTTGGGCGCCTCGTGGGTGTAGACGGCGCCGTGCGGGCGGCGGGCCTCCTCGGCGAACCAGCGGAAGTACTCGGCGGAGCCGTGCACCTCGCCGATGGCCTCGGGAAGCCGCTTCCCCGCCTCGCGGGCGAGGGTCGCGCCGATGGTCTCGGCGCGCTCGCTGATGAGGTCGGCGGCCTTGCGGAGCAGGTCGCTCCGGCTCCGGGCCGGGCGGGCGCCCCATTCGGCCTGCGCGGCGGCGGCCGCGTCGACGGCGGTGCGGGCGAGCTCCGCGTCGCCGTAGCCGATCTCGCCCACGACGGATCCGTCGACGGGGTTGAGGACTTCGCGGCGGCGTTCGGGATCGAACCAACGGCCGTCCACAAGATTGGTGGTCATGTTCGCACAACTCCTTTGTTTGCTGAACTCACTGGCCAGACCTCTGGCCAACATATGACGGGCGATGCCCGCTGTCAATAGCGGTGGAATCGGCTTTCCGCACCGCTATTCCGGCGGGAGAAGCGCTGCCGATCCGGTCGGTCCGCGCTCCGGTTCCGCCCGACGATCGGGGGCATCCGGGAGCGGATACTGGTCAGACCTCGATGAATGCGCACTATGCTCTTGAACCATGGCCACTTCCCCGGATGCACATGTCAGGCACACCTGGCGAGAGCTGAAAGAGCCGTCGATCACCGAGCGCATCAAGGACGAGATCGTCCGATGGATCGAGGTCGAGGGGCTCGAGCCGGGCGAGCGACTGCCCTCCGAGCGGCAGCTCGCGCAGGCGCTGTCGGTGAGCCGGCCGTCGGTGCGCGAGGCGGTTCGGGCGCTGCAGAGCGAGGGACTGCTGGTGGTGCACCACGGCCGCGGGGTGTTCGTGGCCGAGCCCGCTTCGGTGAAGGAGCTGCGGCAGTCCGTGATCGAGTCGGTGCACAGCAAGGAGGAGCTCTTCGACATGCGCGAGGTGCTCGAGGTGCCGGCGGCCCGCTGGGCCGCCGAGGTGCACGAGGCGGATGCGCTCGAGAAGGTCCGACTCGCGCACGACCGCCTGCAGGAGGCCTCCCTCGCCGAGCCGCCGGATTTCGATGAGATCCAGCGGCTCGACATGGACTTCCACCTCGAGATCGTCCGCGCCTCGGGCAACCGGTTCCTCGCGCAGACCCAGGGGGTGCTCAACGGCATCCTCTCGGAGGGCATGCAGTCCACGCTCGACATGCCGGGGCGTCTCGAACAGGCGCGCGAGGAGCATCGGAGCATCCTCGAGGCCATCCTCGCGGGCGACGGCGATGGCGCCGCCGCGGCCGCGAAGCTGCACGTGGAGTGCGCGCGCATCACGGCCCACGCCCGGGGCGTCGAGGAGGCCTGAGCGGCTCCTCCCCCGAGGCGCTGTCGGCGTTGAGGCCGCCGGGTTCGCAGCAGTCCCAACGCCGACATCCGCTTGCCCCCGCTACGCGCTTCGGTAGAGCTTCGTGAGGGTGAACTCGCGGTGGCCGAGCGATTCGGCCGCCGAGAGGCGCCCGTTGATCGTCCGCTCCACGACCTCGATGAGCTGCTCGCCGGCCTCTTCGAGCGACTGGCCGCGCGTGAGCAGCGGGGAGCAGTCGACATCGATGTGGTCGGCCATCAGGTCCGCCGTCTTGGGGTTGGCGGTGATCTTCACCACGGGCTGCACGGGGTTGCCGATGACGTTGCCCTGGCCGGTGGGGAACATGTTGAGCACGCCCCCGCCTGCGGTCATGAGCGTGACGCACTCGGCGGCCGCGGACGAGGTGTCCATGTAGTGGAGCCCCTGCACGGACGGCGCCTCGGCGGGTGCCAGCGCGCCGGCGATGGGATGCGAGCCCGTCTTGACGATGTTGCCGAGCGCCTTCTCCTCGATGGTCGAGAGGCCGCCGGCGATGTTGCCCTGGGTGGGCTGCGAGCCGAGGAGGTTCGCGCCGGTGGATTCGATCATCTCGATGTAGCCGTCGTAGAACGACTGGAAGCGCTCGCGCACCTTGTCGTCGATGCAGCGGTCGGCGATGAGGTGCTCGCCCCCGGTGAGCTCACTGGTCTCGCCGAAGATCACGGTGCCGCCGTCGCTCACCCACTGGTCAATGAGGTAGGCGGTGGCGCGGCAGGAGCCGAGGCCGGTGGTCGTGTCCGACTCGCCGTCCTTGGTGGTGAGCAGGATCTCGGCCCGCTCGACCGGCTCGCGGTGGATCTCGGATGCGTCCTGCAGGAACTTCTGGGCGACGCGCGAGGCACGCTCGACGACCTTGAGGTCGCCGTGGCCCTCGATCGAGAAGCCCTCGACGGGCACGCCGTTCTTGGCGATGCCCTCGACGACGCGGGCGGTCCAGTTCGGCTCGATGCCGATGACGACGACGGCCGCGATGTTCGGGTTGGAGCCGACGCCGATGAGCGTCTGGAACGTGAGCTCCAGGTCCTCGCCGAACTGCAGCCGGCCGAAGGCGTGCGGCAGCGCGAGCGTGCCGGGCACGTGGAACGCCACTGCCTCGGCGGCGGCGTTCGAGAGGTCGTCGACCGGCAGGATCGCGACGTTGTTGCGGATGCCGACCTTGCCGTTGGGACGGCGGAAACCGGTTAGGCGACGCTGTTCTGCCACCGTGCGCTCCTTACGTTGTGGGTGTGGACGTAGTCACCCTGCTTGATGTCAGTGGTTGCGGTGCCGATGGGCAGCGAGTACTCCGTGACCTCGGCACCGTTCGCGACCTCCTTGAGCGCGACCTTGTGGCCGAGCGGGATGTCCGCATTGACGACGACGGACTTCGTAGGCGAGCCGTCCAGGAACCCGACGATGGATTCACCCGGAGCGACGTCACGAACCGCAACGGCGACAGCGTCGTCGGCGTCGTGGCCTAGGAAGTCGGGATATTCATTAGACACTTGTATCCTCCCTTCTGGTCAGTGGTCTGACCAGTTGTTGAAGGATATACATGGGTTGGGCGGGAGCGCAAGGGAAACCCCAAGATCCTCGGGACGCGCCTCCACGGCGCGGACCGCCCCGTCAGGACTTTTGCGGCACGCCCCACGTCGCCAGGACTGCCGCGACACGCACCCACCCTGCGCAGAGCTTCCGCGACGCCGCCGGATTCCCCGCATTGGAAAATCGAGGGAAAACTCTCGCGCTCAAGGGCACCCAACAGCACCACTGCTCACACTATCTGCCCCGAACAGTTGCCCCGAGGATGGGGTGGCGCTATCCTAAACCCATTGGGAAAGCGGTTACCCGCTTGACCACTTACAACGATGTAAGGAGCCCGCATGACCAGTGCGACCACCGCAACGCCCGTGATCGATTCCCCGCAGAAGCGACCCCCGAAATCGAGGGGCAATGCCCGCGGATCATGGCTGCAGAGCATGAGCGGGTACGTCTACCCGACCATATTCCTCGTGCTCGCGGCCATCGCCTGGTGGATCGTCACCGAGGCCGACCTCGTGGCCCCCTATATTCTGCCCTCGCCGGCCGACACGATCGCGGCGTTCACCGAGAATGCCGCCTACTTGTGGCAGCACACGGTGGTGACGACCGCCGAGACCGTCTTCGGCTTCGTCATCTCCGTCGTCGTCGGCATCATCGTCGCGATCGTGATGGTCTATTCGCGCACCCTCGAGCGCACGTTCTATCCGCTCATCCTCTTCGCACAGGTTATCCCCAAGATCGCGATCGCGCCGCTATTCATCGTATGGATGGGGTTCGGCCCCGAGCCGAAGATCCTCGTGGCCGTGCTGATGGCGTTCTTCCCCATCGTGATCGCGGGCATCAGCGGCCTGCGCACCATCGATCCCGAGATCCTCGAGTTGACGAGCACGATGGGCGCGTCCCGCTTCAAGACCTTC
Source organism: Gulosibacter sp. 10 (assembly GCF_900163695.1). Lineage (GTDB taxonomy): Bacteria > Actinomycetota > Actinomycetes > Actinomycetales > Microbacteriaceae > Gulosibacter. The sequence continues at coordinate 87,973 of NZ_FUIC01000024.1, read as the reverse complement.
ATGAAGGTCCGCTTCCCCGCCGCGCTGCCGGAGCTGCTCTCGGGCATGAAGGTAGCCGCGACGCTCGCGGTCACAGGTGCGGTGGTCGGCGAATTCGTGGGCGCGAACGAAGGTCTCGGCTACGTGATCCTGCAGGCCAACGGCAACGTCGACACCGCCATGCTCTTCGCCGCGCTCTTCATCATGTCGCTCCTCGGCATCCTGCTCTTCGCGATCATCCTCATCGCCGAGCACTTCCTCGTGCCTTGGCACGCATCCCGGCGCAACCTCGAGCAGTAGCGGCCGGCCTCAACCTCATCCGACAACCCAACAACCCTGAGAGGCACCCAATGTCAACGAAGACAACACGCAACGCCCTCGTTGCCGCCGTAGCAAGCGCAGGTCTGCTCCTGTCCGGATGCGCGGGCGGCGACGCCGGCGGCGGCAGCGGCGACGGCGAGCTCACCGACGTCACCCTCATGCTCAACTGGTATCCCTATGGCGAGCACGCCCCCTTCTACTACGGCGTGGAGCAGGGCATCTTCGAGGAGCACGGCATCAACCTCACCATCCAGGCAGGGCAGGGCTCGACGAAGACGGCGCAGGCCACCGGCCAGGGCCAGGTCGACTTCGGCTGGGCCGACACCCCCGCGGTCCTCTCCAACATCGACAAGGGCGTGCAGATCCACAGCGTCGGCGTGTTCCTGCAGACCACACCCTCCGCCGTCCAGGTCTTCACCGATTCCGGGATCACGGAGCCCGAGGATCTCGTCGGCGCGACGATCGCGACGACCGCGGGTGACGCCCCGACCACCACGTTCCCGCTCTACCTCGAGGCCGCCGGCCTGGAGGAGGGTGACGTCACGCAACAGAACCTCGATGCCGCAGGCAAGATGTCCGCGATGATGAACGGCCAAGTGGACGGGCTGATCGGATTCGCCCACGATCAGGGTCCGACCATCGCCGCCGAGAGCGGCCGCGATGTGACCTATCTCCGCTACTCCGATGTCGGGCTCAATTTCTTCAGCAACGGGCTCATCGCGAGCAACTCAATGATCTCCGACGACCCGGAGCTCGTGTCGAGCATGGTTGCGGCTACCTCCGAAGCATTCGCCGCCGCAGTGGAGAATCCGGAAGACGCCGTGGCCGCCATGGACGGCAAGGACCCCCAGATGCCCGAAGCCGAAGTGCTGCTCGAGCAGTGGAACGGCACCATTCCCCTCCTCGAATCGCCCACGAGCGGTGCCGTCGTGCCGGGCGCGAATTCCACCGAGGACTGGGACGCCACCATCGACGTGCTCGCGGAGGCCGGGCTCATCGAGGAGGCGAAGCCCGCGAAGGACTACTTCGACTCGAGCTTCGCTCCGTCCGGGAGCGCTGAATGACCCTCATCACCGACGAACGCAAGGCTGAAGGCACCATGGCACCAGACCGCAGTGACACGCTCCTCGACGTCGCCGACGTCGGCATCCGATTCGAGACCAAGCGCAGAAGCGTCCAGGCTCTCGAGCACGTCGATCTGACGGTGCAGCGCGGCGAGTTCATCTCGATCGTCGGTCCATCCGGATGCGGCAAATCCACGCTGCTCCGAGCCGTCGCGGGCCTGACCCTCCCCACCTCGGGGCGCATCGAGCTCCGTGGCTCGGAAGTGACCGCGCCGCGGAAGGACGTGGGCTTCGTCTTCCAGCGCCCCGCACTGCTGCCGTGGCGGGACGTGCGCAGGAACATCATGCTGCAGGCGGAGATGCGCGGCATCGACAAACGGGCCGCGAACGCGCGCTGCGACGAGCTTCTCGAGCTGACGAGCCTCACCGACTTCGCGAAGGCGCTCCCCCACGAGCTGTCCGGCGGCATGCAGCAGCGCGTCTCTCTGTGCCGCGCGCTGCTCCATGATCCTGATGTGCTGCTGATGGACGAGCCGTTCGGCGCGCTGGACGCGCTCACGCGCGAACATCTGAACGTCGAGCTGCAGCGCGTCTGGGCACAGACGAACAAGACCATTCTGCTCGTCACCCATTCGGTGCCCGAGGCCGTCTACCTCGCGAGCCGTGTGGTCGTGATGGGTCCCCGACCGGGCCGCATCATTGAGGAGTTCGACATCGATCTGCCCCACGAGCGCGAGTACGAGCCCACGCTCGAAGACCAGCGCTTCCACGCGGTCGCCGGACGGGTCCGCGAACTGCTGGGCAGCCCCATGGGCGGAGACTGAAACCCCTCCCGCTCGGCCCCGGTTCCTCTTCGAGAGGGGTCGGGGCCGAATCGTGCGTGCGGAGACCGTGCCTGCTCAGCGGCATGTCTGGGGGCAGAGCCGGATCGGGCCGCATCTTGCCGCTCGTCCAGGGAGCGCTCCGCACCGCGCCCGTATCCCGGCGAGCTGCGCATTCCGCCGCGCTCCGCTACGCCCGACATCCGTCGGAGCAACGGGAATGCCCGCCCCCTTCGGGGCGGGCATTCGTGTTCGCCAGCGCTCAGGAGAGGTGGACCCCCACGTGTGCGTTGAAGGTCTGCCAGGTCTCCCGGAGCGCTTCGCCGTACGGCTGCGCCCACAGCTCGGCGTTGAACACCTCGACCTCGACGTCGCCGGTGTAGCCGCTCTCGTTCACGAGCGCGGTGAGGGCGGCGAAGTCGATCACTCCCCCGCCGGGGAGGTGACGGCTCAGCAGCACGTCCGCCGGCAGCGGCGTCCTCCAGTCGCACGCCTGATACGAGGCGATCCGCCCCGCGGCACCCGCGCGACGGACCTGCGCCGCCACGTCGGGATCCCACCAGACGTGGAAGGCATCGACCACCGCACCGACGGCGGGGCTCCCGACCCGCTCCGCGATGTCGAGCGCCTGGCCGAGCGTCGAGAGCACGGCCCGATCGGATGCGTACATCGGGTGCAGGGGCTCGAGCGCGAGCGTCACGCCGGCCGCCTCCGCCTCCGGGGCGAGCTCGGCGACGCCTTCCTCGAGCCTCGCTCTGGCCTCCGCTATCGTGCTGCCCTCGGGGATCCCTCCCGCGACCATCACGAGCACCGCGGCGCTGCCGCGGGCTCCCGCCGCCGCGAGCGCGGCGGTCTCCTCGATCGCGCGACGGTTCTCGTCGAGGGCGGCGGAGCGATCCTTCGGATCGGTGAGGAAGCCACCGCGGCACATGCTCGAGAACCGCAGGCCGGAGTCGCGCAGCAGCCGGACCGATCGCCCTAGGCCGGCCTCGGCGACCGGCTCTCGCCACAGACCGATGCTCGCGACCCCCTGCTCGACGCAGAGCCCGATCGCCTCACCGAGCGAAGCGTGCTTGATGGTCGCCTGATTCAGCGAGAACCGCGCATGGGGGAGCGTCATGACCGCACCTCCCCGTCGAGCAGTCCGTCGAGGCGGAGCATCCCGTGCCATCGCTCGAGGGCGAGTTCCGGCTGCTCGAGCGCGCCCGATGAGTTCGCGAGTTCGACGATCCGCGACAGGTGCGGCAGGCTGCGGGCCGAGTGGAGGCCTCCGACCATGCGGAAGGCGTCCTGGTGCCCGTTGAGCCAGCTAAGGAAGGCGACACCCGTCTTGTAGTAGAAGGTGGGCGCCGCGAACACCTGACGCGAGAGCTCCTGTGTCGGCGCAAGGATGCGCTCGAACTCGGCGGCGTCGCCGCGGTCGAGGGCCTGCACAGCAGCCGAGGCGTTGGGGGCGAGCACGCTGAACGCCCCCAGCAGGGCGTCCGAATACGCGCCCGTCTCGTCGGCACCGATGAGCTCGACGTAGTTGAAGTCGTCACCCGTGTACATCGCGACGCCCTGAGGCAGTCGCGAACGCACCAGGCGTTCGGCCTCGGCATCGAGCAAGCTCATCTTGATGCCCGCGATCCGGTCCTCATGCCGCTCGACGATGCCGAGGAGCACGTCTGCGGCCGCCTCCCAGCGGGAGTCGCCGAAGTAGCCCTCGAGCACAGGATCGAACGCGGTGCCGAGCCAGTGGATGACCGCCTTGCCCGATACCTCGCGGAGCACGCGATCGTAGACACGGACGTAGTCCCGGGGCGACCGCGCCGCCCTGGCGAGGTGCCGGCTCGACATGATGACCGGGATGACGCCCCGGTCCTCGGCGAACTCGAGCTGTTCGAGATAGGCGGCCTCGATCTCGTCAAGGCTCAAGTGCTCTTCATCACGACCGTCGGTGTTCACGCCTACGGCGACGCGACCGCCCTCCTTGCGCGCGGCCTCGGCCGTGCGGGTGATCAGCTCGCGGGTAGCCGCGGCATCGAGGCCCATGTTGCGCTGTGCCGTGTCCATCGCGTCGGCGACCCCGAGGCCCCACGACCACAGCTGCCGCCGATAGTCCAGCGTGGCCTCCCAGTCGATGTCGGCCGGCGCTCCCGGGACGGTCTCGCTCGTAGTCTTGGGGATGACGTGCGCTGCCGCGAAGAGCTCCCTCGAGGCCAGGGGGCCGGAGGGCCGCTCGAAGCCGGGGGCCGCGAGCAGCTCGGCGGCGCCGAGGGAGCCGTCGGCGCCGATCAGCCGCAGGGCGGAGCCGAGCTCGGCCCGCGACGCAAGGTCGAGGGTCTGAGTCATCACGCACCCGCCTGTTCCGCGAGCACGATCCGACGGCCCTGCGCGTCCGAGGCCAGGGCGGCCTCAGCGAGCAGCATGCCGGCCGCCCCGGAGCGGAAGTCGTAGTCGTGCCGGCCGTCGTCGAGCACATAGCGCAGGAACTCGATCCACTGCAGCTTGAAGCCGTTCTCGGCAGGCTCGTTCTGCGGCACCTCGATCCAGTCCCCGGAGTAGTCGTGCGTGTCGGGGAGATCGGGGTTCCAGGTGGGCTTCGGCGTGGCGTCGCGCGGCTGGATCTTCGCGCCGAACAGCCCGACGACCGCGCTGCCGCGCGTGCCGTCGACGTGGAGCTCCACGAGCTCGTCGCGGTTCACCCGCACCGTCCAGCTGGAGTTGAACTGCACGATCGGGCCGTCTTCGAGGTCGAATACAGCGTAGGCAGCGTCATCTGCCGTTGCGGCGTATCGCTCCCCCCGCTCGTCGACCCGCTCGGGGATGTGCGTGCGGGTTTCGGCGTAGACGGATTCGATCTTGCCGAAGAGGTTCTCGATCACGTAATTCCAGTGCGGGAACATGTCGACGACGATGCCTCCGCCGTCCTCCGAGCGGTAGTTCCAGCTGGGGCGCTGAGCGGGCTGCCAGCCGCCCTCGAAGACCCAGTAGCCGAACTCGCCTCGGACCGAAAGGATCTCGCCGAAGAAGCCGCTGTCGATGAGGCGCTTCAGCTTGAGCAGGCCGGGCAGGTAGAGCTTGTCGTGAACCACCCCGTTCTTGACCCCAGCCGCCTCCGCCTCATCGGCGAGGGCGAGCGCCTCCTCGTAGCTCTCCGCGGTGGGCTTCTCGGTGTAGACCGATTTGCCCGCAGCGATGGCCTTGCGAATGGCCGGCACGCGCAGCTTCGTGACGAGGGCGTCGAAGTACACGGGGAAACCGGGGGTCGCGAGCGCCTCGTCGAGATCCGTCGTGTACTTCTCCACTCTGTGCTGCTCCGCGAGCGCGCGGAGCTTCTCCTCATTGCGGGCGACGAGGTAGAGCTCGATCGGTCGCCGGGTGCCGTCGGAGAGCGGCACCCCGCCTTCGTCGCGAAGCGCGAGTAGCGAGCGAACCAGGTGTTGGCGGTATCCCATCCGCCCAGTGGCACCGTTCACGATGATGCCGAGCACGTCGTTGGTCATGTCCATCCTCTCGTCGGGATCTCGTCGTTGAGATATCCTCATCCTATGGAAAGCGCTTACCAAGCACAAGCGTGCACGAAGAAGCGCCTTCGAAGCAGGCCTCGAAGGCGCCGGATTCACCCCTCAGGCGCGGGCAGCGGTCCGTACCGGCGTGCTCTCGCGCACGACGACGGAGGTGTTAACCCGCAGAACGACAGGCTTCTGCTCCGATGGCTCCTCAATCGCGAGCCGCATCGCGCGATAGCCCATATCAGCGAGCGGCACGACGACCGTGGTCAGCCTCGGAGTCACGTCGCGCACCGTCTCGATGTCGTCGAATCCTGCGATCGACACATCTTTTCCCGGAGATTTCCCGAGGTCCCGCATCGCCGTCATCGCACCGATAGCCATGACGTCGCTCGTCGCGAAAACCGTATCCACCTCCGGAACCCTCGAGAGCAGTGTCCGCATGCCCTCGTATCCGCCATCGCGGTTGAACGGCACCTCGACCGTCGCATCCTCGAATAGGGCCATGCCGCTGTCCGAGAGCCCTTCGCGGAATCCTTCGATGCGATCGTGATTCGTGGCGAGCTTGCGAGGCCCCGCGATCACGCCGAATCGTTCCCCTCCGCGCTGAACGAGCGTGCGCGCGAGCTCCCGGGCCCCTTCACGGTTCGCGAGCTCGACGACATCGAACGGCGAAGGCGATTGCGAGATCATCACGACGCGACCGCCCGTGGCGGCATAGGCCTCGAGCTGCTGGTCGAGCAGCACCTGATTGGGATCTCCGAGGGTGCGGGAACCGCTGAGGATGATGGCCCGCGGCCGCTGCCCGCGGAAGGTGCGGACGATGTCGAGCTCGTTCTGGGGCGTGTGCTCCGCGGCGGCGACCGTGACAACGAGGCCGGCCTCGCGGGCGCCGCGCATGATGCCCGCAGTGATCGCGCTGAAATAGGGATCGGCGATGTCGCTGACGACCACCGCAATCGTCGAGGAGGCCCCCTTGGCGACCGCCTGGGCCGAGAGATTCGGCAGGTATCCGAGACGATCGGCGGTCTCGCGGACGCGCTTCTCGATGTCTTCGCTGACTCTGCGGCTGCTCCCGTTGATGGCCCGCGATGCGGTCGCGATCGAGACCCCCGCGGCCTTGGCCACTTCGCCGAGCGTGACCGGCTGGCTCTTCCTACCCATGCCCCGACCCTTCCCGTCTTTGTCCGCGCGCCGTTGCGAATCTATTTGAGCATATCGGCGCCCATTCCGGGTAAGTGCTTTCCGCAACGCCGAAAATCGCTATGTTGGTGATATGCAGCGTCGCATCGTCATCGCCCCGGACAGCTTTAAAGGCACCGCCACCGCGCCCGAGGTCGCTCGTGCCATCGAGCGCGGATGGCGCCGGGTGCGCCCAGAGGACTCGACCGTGCTGCTGCCGATGGCGGATGGCGGCGAGGGGACGATCGACGCTCTCGAGACGTCTGACCCCGGCGCGGCTCGTATGATGCTTCGGGTGCGCGGTCCCCTCGGCGTCCCGGTGGATGCCGCACTGCTGAAGCTCTCGGACGGCACCTGGATCGTCGAGCTCGCGGAGACGAGCGGGATCACCCGGTTGGAAGCAGTGTCCCGGTTTTCGGCGTGCACCGCGAGCACGTTCGGGCTCGGCGAGGCGATCCGATTCGCGACGTCCCGTGGGGCACAGAACGTGCTCGTGGCCCTCGGCAGCAGTGCGTCCACCGATGCCGGGGCCGGGATGCTGCAGGCGCTCGGTGCGAAGCTCCTGGACGCCTCGGGACGGGACATCGGGCCGGGGAACGTCGGCCTGCACGACTTGGCCTCCGTCGATCTCTCCGGTATCGCCATGCTGCCACCCCGCGGCATCGTGGCGCTCACCGACGTGACCAACCCGCTGCTCGGCAAGCGTGGGGCCGCCGCGGTATTCGGGCCGCAGAAGGGCGCCGCATCCGAGGACATCGTGGAATTCGAGTCCGGCCTTGCACGGTTCGCCGAGCTGGTGGGACTCGAGCCGGATGCGCCCGGCGCCGGCGCCGCGGGAGGCACCGCCTACGGTTTGCTCGCGATCGGTGCAACCATCTCGCCGGGGGCGGCGACGATCGCCGAGGCGATCCGCCTCCACGAGACAATCGCCTCGGCCGACCTCGCGATCACCGGAGAAGGATCCTTCGATACGCAGTCGCTCGCGGGGAAGGTGCCTTCCGAGGTGATCGAGGCCGCGATCGCCGCTTCAACGCCCACGGTCGTCCTTGCAGGTCGCGTCGCGGATGAGGTCGCCAACGACCGCGTGCGCGGAGTAGCCGCGACGTGGTCGCTCTCCGAGCTGGCGGGAAGCGCCGAATCGGCGATGCGTGAGACGGAGCTATGGGCGGAAACGGCCGGGGCGCGAGCGGCTGCATCGGCGTTTTGATGGCGGCTTGAGGTTCTGACCACCTCGGAGGCGAGCGAATGGGGCTTCCCTACACGGGAACACACTGCCCCATGTGAACGATGCCCCTCGAATCCACATTCTGGTGACGCCAGCACTCAAGTACCACCGCTCAGGTCAACGGTGGAGAGCAGTTGCACATAACGACTAACCACCCCAGCCCCCACCCACTGACCGCGCGCAGCCACCAGCCTTGTGCTATTCTCTTGCGCGAACGGGATTCTCAATAAGGTGTTGGCCATGAGGTTGCAGCATTGATTTCTCGCCCTCCCCCGGCTTCGCCGATCAGGGGAGGGTTTTTCTTTTCCGGACTTGACGAGATGCGTGCGCCGACGCAGGCTAATACTGGATAGCGTCAGGCAAACACCAGCGGCAATGGAGGCGAGCGCAATGCACGTGTTGGGTACGGATGTCGGAGAAAACTCTCTCGGCCTGGCGTCGATCGAAGTTGACGAGAACGGGTCTCCAGCAGCCGTCAACCGTCTCATGGTCGTGCTGCACGATAACGGACGTGATGGGATGGCGTCGGGAAGCGGCGGTTCAGTCAGCCGAAAGGCGTCTGGGGGTTCAGCCCGCCGCGTACGACGTCTGTATCGGAACCGCCGCCGTCGCAGCATCGAGCTCGAAAAGAGGCTTCGCCAGCTCGGCTACCCAGTCGTCGCCCCGGAGCCCCTGCAAACCTATGAGGAATGGCGGTCCCGCCAAGAACTGCTTCGGGAGCACATCAAGGACGATGACTCGCGACGCAGTCTGCTTTCGATTGCCATCCGACACATGTCCAACCATCGCGGTTGGGCGAACGCTTGGGTCAGTCTCGACACGTATCTCTGGAAGGAAGAGCCTTCACCAGAATTCAAGCAGGCGGTGGAGGACCTTGTAGCTTCAGAACGCTTCGACTTTGCAACGGCTCCCCAAGAGATCCACTACCAGGCGGACCTCGCTGCATTCGGCCTGCGACAAGATGAACGACTTCGTCCTAGACAGCCACAGCGTCCGGGGCCGGACGCCGTACCACCTGAACAAGCCCACCTGCTTGGCAGCCAACGTCGTGTTGATGTCGTACGCGAGTGGCGCCAGATCTGCCGCGTGCAACAGGTGCCCGACGATCATTTCGAGCAGCTCGCGCGCATTGCCTTCTCACAGGAGAAGCCGTCCATTCCTGCGGAGCGAGTCGGTAACGATTGGCTTCCCGGCTTCAAGAACCGCAAGCGAGCCTCCCGCGCATCTTTGGAGCATCAGGAGTTCCAGATCCGTCAAACCGTGGCGAATCTGCGCATCCGCGAAAACGGGGCCAAGCGCCGTCTCACCGTAGAAGAGCAGAAGCGCGTTGTCGATCACCTCTTCGCCGTCACCTCCAAGAACGATGCCCCCACCTGGAAGGACATCTCAGAAGAAGTCCTCCAGGTCTCGCCCCGTTCGCTCGTCACTGCAGATCGCGATCAGTCGGTCGGCTCGGTCGCTCCCACCTTGCGCTCAGTCGCAACGGTGAACACGCTTCCGAAGCGCCATCCGATCCGCCAATGGTGGGATACCGCGAACGATCAAGACCGCAGGGACTTCATCCGATGGATCGCGGATCCGGTCAAGCTCAAGCGTCCCGCACGAATCGAGTCCCAGATCGAGCCGATCCTAGAGGCACTCAACGACAAGCAGGCTGAAGCCGTTCAGAGACTCACTTTCCCTTCCGGGCGCGACGCTCACTGCGTAGACGCGCTTGACCTCATGAACGCGGAGATAGAACGAACCGGCAAATCCTACGTAGAGGTTCGAAACTACCTCTTCGATCTTGACGAGCAGAAGAATGCACCCACGCCTTCCACACTCGATGTGGTGGCAGATCACCCAACCCTCCAACGCATCCTGCCTCCGATGCGCCGGTTCCTCCAGGGAATCGTCTCGAAACATGGGGAGCCGGAGCGTGTCGTCATCGAGCATGTTCGAAGCGCTTTCCAAGGATTCCAAGCACGAGAAGATGCGCTTTCCGAGCAGCGCAGGAATCAGCGCGACCGTGAACGTGCCGCAGAGCACATCCGACATGCCTACGGTATCTCTGAACCGAGCAATCACATGATCCGACGCGTACAAGCATTCGAGCGGCAGGGATCGCGTTGTCTCTACTGCGGTTCCACACCGGGTTTCGGCGACATTGAATTGGATCATATCGTTCCGCGGAAAACAGGCGGAAACTCGACCCGGGCGAATCTCGTCGCGGTGTGCCGCGCGTGCAATGCCGCGAAGGGGAAGCGCACCTTCGTCGCCTTCGCTGCCACGTCACAGCGTGAAGGAGTGTCACTCGAGGCCGCGTTGCAACGTATCGACGAACTTCAGCAAGGGCAGCTCGACCGCCGGGCGTTCTCGCGGTTGAAGCGTGAAATGAGACGCCGCTTGAAACAGGACGAATTCGACGATCCCATCGACGAACGGTCCCTCGCCTCTACTGCCTACGCGGCGGTCGACATCCGTGAGCGAATTCAAGGGACGCTCTCTCTGGGGACAGGCGAAGTCCCTGTGTACTCGGGGCGAATCATCCAGGCCGCCCGGAAGGCATCCGGAATCGATCGGGTCATCCGCATACGAGAGGGAGTACACGCGAAGAGCCGTTTCGACCGCAGGCATCATGCCATTGACGCCGCGGTTGCTGCAATGATCAATCCATCAGTCGCGAGAACACTCGCCGAACGTGATGATATGCGAAGGGCCGCCTACGAATCGAACGAAGACCGATGGAATTGGACGACGTACGAGGGATCAACGCCAGAGGCAGTCCGAAAGTTCTGCAAATGGAAAGAAGACATGCAGGAACTGGCGAGGCTGGTCGACGAGGTACTCAAACACGATGATGTGGTTGTCACGTATCCCGTACGTTTCTCTGCCAAACACGCTGCGCTGCACGAGGCCGGGCGGTCTCCTCATAGAACGAAAGCCGTCGGCGAGGCATGGACCAGTGGGGAACGAGCACGGATCGTCGATGGAAGGGTCTATGAGGCCCTATCGAAAGATCTAATTCCAAGCGCTCCACTTCATGAAGACGAGTCCCGGACGCTGACGTTGCCCAGCGGTATGCGGCTCGATGGCAAGGGCGAAGTGTACCTCTACCCCGATGCCAAGGCGCGTATGCCTCTTCCGAATAAATCGTCGGCACCGCTTGGCCAATCGATGCACCATGTCCGTCTTTACCGATGGCTCACCCCGAAAGGCGAGGTAAAGGCAGGCGTCGTCCGCGTATGGGCAGCGGATCTCTACGAACTCGAGGACGGCATAGAAGGAGATTTGCTCACCAGTCCGCTGTCGGGGACCTCTCAGGCAGTCAGGCGAACCGCCAATGCGAGACTGCGTGACGCGATTCACCAAAACGCAGCGGAGCACGTCGGCACATTCGTTATCGGGGATGAACTTCTGATCGACCCTTACGAATGGAGAGGGGCGAACGAGACCGGACGATTCATGGATGAGTGGCCAGAACGGCATTGGCGCCTGAGCGGCTGGGAACAGTTGGGTGTTGCAAATATCAAGCCCGTGTTGCTTTCCGAGGAGGGGATCCGAAAGAAGGCAGAGGACACTTCGGACCGACTTGTCGATGTCTCCACCCTTACAAAGAAGGTGCTTAAAGCTTCACTTCGAATTACGGCTTCTCAACTCTGGTCCACACCTTCAACGCAGGTCATCCGCCGAACAGCAACCGGTGAACCTCGTCAAAACATTTCTTCTGGGTTGCCTACATCCTGGTCTCCCATCAAAGCGGTATACGGAGAATGAGGTGCGAGCCCGCCAGGTGGTTGATGCCACGGCATTGACCGGAACCATCCGTTCAACACGAGGCGGTCTCGAGATTAACGGCAACAACGTTCCTCTTACCGATGTCGCTGTGATACTCCTGGGAAACAAAGCAACCATATCTGGCGGTGCGATGACGATGCTCGCGAAGTATGACATCATACTGCTCAATTGCGACTGGCGTGGAGTTCCCGACCTGGTTGCCTACCCTTGGATCGACAATTCTCGAGTAGCCGCTCGACACCGATATCAAGCTGAACTCTCTCAGCCTCGAAGGAAGAACGCTTGGCAGCAGATTGTCCGTTCTAAGATCGAAGGCCAGGAGAACAACCTGACGGCTGCAAGTCTTCCCGCAGCACAACGGCTACGAGTGATTCGCAAATCCGTCCGTTCCGGCGACCCAGATAACCGTGAAGGTCAAGCGGCACGAGCTTACTGGCAGGTTTATTTCGGGGAAGACAGTCAGTTTCAACGCGTCCCGGGCTCCGCAGATCGTCTGAACGCTATGCTCAATTATGGCTACACGATCATGCGTGGGTTCGTGATCCAGGCAATTTCTGCTTCTGGCCTGTGGCCTACCTATGGCATCTGGCATCGTAACCGATCCAACTCATTTGCGCTCGCAGACGACCTGATCGAACCATTTCGTCCCGCAGTTGACTTCATCGTGCAAAATCTTGATACCGACGCTTCTCTCGAAATACCAACAGTGAAGAAGCAGCTCGTGAGCGTACTTTCGATGCCGATGAATGGACTCGGCGGTTCTACCGTGGCCACTTCGATCTATGAGCTTGCAGCGCAACTCGCGTACTATATTGAAAATGATCGGGATCGGCTTGAACCTGCAGTCTGGGTACCGCCTCAGGATTCACCCCGCTTAGAGTGAAATGGCTGATCCAGTGTGGCTTCTTGTGATGTTCGATCTGCCAACCCTCACCAAGGAGCAGCGACGCACGTCCACTGCATACCGCAATCTGCTGCTCGATCAAGGATTTTCCCGAGCTCAACTCTCGGTCTACTGTCGCTACCTCATCAACGGAACTGCAGCGCTTCCTGTCATCAACTTCTTGAAAGCGACAGTGCCCGCTGAGGGATACGTACGCATCCTGCAGCTCACGGACCGCCAGTGGGCTGGTGGATGGCACTTGTTCGGGACGAAGTACATCGAACCGGAGGCCCCACCGGACACGTTGCTGCTGTTCTGACCAGGTTTTTGGGACGTTCAAGGCCCCGAGATCCGCACCACAGTGCGGATCTCGGGGCCTGATCAAGTCTAGCTGGGATTACGGAACGGGATTCCCAACTGCGGGGCGCGCTGATCGGTGGCGTGAACAAGTCTAGCTGGGATTACGGAACGGGATTCCCAACAGGACGGTGACTTCGTCGACGTACGCGACAAGTCTAGCTGGGATTACGGAACGGGATTCCCAACCCAGAGCTGCAGGTGACGCCGCACATGCCAAGTCTAGCTGGGATTACGGAACGGGATTCCCAACCGCCGGGCACGTAGGCGTTGAGGGTGCCCAAGTCTAGCTGGGATTACGGAACGGGATTCCCAACGGAGTGGGCGACGTGGGCGGAGAAGCTCCAAGTCTAGCTGGGATTACGGAACGGGATTCCCAACCGATGATCGACTGGAGGTTGTCTTCCTCCAAGTCTAGCTGGGATTACGGAACGGGATTCCCAACTCGACGGACCTGCTCATCCGCGCGGACCCAAGTCTAGCTGGGATTACGGAACGGGATTCCCAACCCAGCACGATGAGCTGCCCGCCCGCGATCAAGTCTAGCTGGGATTACGGAACGGGATTCCCAACTTGAGGAGATAGGAGAAGCGGCATGAGTCAAGTCTAGCTGGGATTACGGAACGGGATTCCCAACGCCGCGGACGAGTACGGCGAAGCGATCACAAGTCTAGCTGGGATTACGGAACGGGATTCCCAACTGCAGGTTGGTTTCGACGACCTGGAACTCAAGTCTAGCTGGGATTACGGAACGGGATTCCCAACAGGTCGTTCACGACCTCGAGCCGCTTCTCAAGTCTAGCTGGGATTACGGAACGGGATTCCCAACTCGCCAACGGCGGACGCTTCCACGCTGCCAAGTCTAGCTGGGATTACGGAACGGGATTCCCAACTGCTCTCGGGCGGGGTCTGGGCGCTGGCCAAGTCTAGCTGGGATTACGGAACGGGATTCCCAACTCGAGCCAGTCCTTCGCGATCCGCCAAGCAAGTCTAGCTGGGATTACGGAACGGGATTCCCAACCCTGTGACGCCGCCACCGCGTCGGCGAACAAGTCTAGCTGGGATTACGGAACGGGATTCCCAACGGGGGACAGTCACCCAAACGAGCACCCACAAGTCTAGCTGGGATTACGGAACGGGATTCCCAACAGACGACGGACTGCTCGCGCATCGTCGGCAAGTCTAGCTGGGATTACGGAACGGGATTCCCAACTGGCCGTCAATGTCCTAGCGGGCCGCGACAAGTCTAGCTGGGATTACGGAACGGGATTCCCAACTGGGCGCTGAGGAAGCCGCGGCGCTCGCCAAGTCTAGCTGGGATTACGGAACGGGATTCCCAACGCGGCCTCCCCGTGGACGCGTTCGATTACAAGTCTAGCTGGGATTACGGAACGGGATTCCCAACTCGGCCTGCCGGGCTTCGACCCGGTGTCCAAGTCTAGCTAGGATTACGGAACGGGATTCCCAACTGTGGCTGACGACGGACGTCGACGGCCGCAAGTCTAGCTGGGATTACGGAACGGGATTCCCAACTCTGAAATGGTGGCCGCCCAGTTCAATCAAGTCTAGCTGGGATTACGGAACGGGATTCCCAACAAGTGGATGCCGAAGGCAACAGCCTCGACAAGTCTAGCTGGGATTACGGAACGGGATTCCCAACTCGATGTATCAGCAGAGTCCGGCCCCGTCAAGTCTAGCTGGGATTACGGAACGGGATTCCCAACTCCGGGGACGCGGCGACCATGCCGGCGACAAGTCTAGCTGGGATTACGGAACGGGATTCCCAACGCTTGCACGCGGATCTGCTGCGCGAGGCCAAGTCTAGCTGGGATTACGGAACGGGATTCCCAACTTGCATGTCGTGTTCCGCGCAGAAATAGCAAGTCTAGCTGGGATTACGGAACGGGATTCCCAACACTCGCAGCCGACCCTGACGTTCAGCGGCAAGTCTAGCTGGGATTACGGAACGGGATTCCCAACTGGTAGCCCGCTGAGCGTCACGCGCCCACAAGTCTAGCTGGGATTACGGAACGGGATTCCCAACTGGGTGTCGCTGTACGGGTACGCGTCCGCAAGTCTAGCTGGGATTACGGAACGGGATTCCCAACACGAGGATCGGGCTGTGCAGGAGGAGGCCAAGTCTAGCTGGGATTACGGAACGGGATTCCCAACTCGGTTCGGCGCCGTGCGTCGTGGGGCTCAAGTCTAGCTGGGATTACGGAACGGGATTCCCAACCGAGGATCGGGCTGTGCAGGAGGAGGCGCAAGTCTAGCTGGGATTACGGAACGGGATTCCCAACCCGGGTCGGGGCGGGAAAATCTCCTGGACAAGTCTAGCTGGGATTACGGAACGGGATTCCCAACGTGGGCATGTCCTCGGGGAACGCGGCGGCAAGTCTAGCTGGGATTACGGAACGGGATTCCCAACTTAGTCGTCGGTCCTTTCGAGGAGTGAGCAAGTCTAGCTGGGATTACGGAACGGGATTCCCAACCAGTGGCAGTGCGTGTTGCCGCAGGCGTCAAGTCTAGCTGGGATTACGGAACGGGATTCCCAACACCATCGCCCGGGGTTCGGACCGGATCGCAAGTCTAGCTGGGATTACGGAACGGGATTCCCAACCTCTGCCCCTGCGGCGCCTCGTGTCGTACAAGTCTAGCTGGGATTACGGAACGGGATTCCCAACGACCCGAGGAACACCCTCGCCGGTGCGACAAGTCTAGCTGGGATTACGGAACGGGATTCCCAACGCTCCTCGAGCCAGGTCTCGGCCTGCTCCAAGTCTAGCTGGGATTACGGAACGGGATTCCCAACGAAGCACCCCGGCGCACCGCGCCGAACCCAAGTCTAGCTGGGATTACGGAACGGGATTCCCAACGGCTCCTCGCCGCGACCGAAGCCCCCGCCAAGTCTAGCTGGGATTACGGAACGGGATTCCCAACATATCGAGGGCGTCATCCGGGTCGAGGACAAGTCGAGCTGGGATTACGGAACGGGATTCCCAACAGGCTGTGCAGCGTGGAGCCAGACATCGCAAGTCTAGCTGGGATTACGGAACGGGATTCCCAACGAGTGCTCGGTCGCGGTGCCGGTGGCACCAAGTCTAGCTGGGATTACGGAACGGGATTCCCAACCGGCTTTTTTGATGGCCGTATGGCCGGACAAGTCTAGCTGGGATTACGGGCTCTTCGGAATCAAGTGTGTGGGTGGGGCCTGAAGCCACTAGCCTCGAGCAGGCTGCGGGCGATGTAGTTCGTGACCCGAGCGTGGAGTCTCGAAGGTGCTCGAGGCGGCCGTTGATCACCTCGGTCGGTCCGTTCGACGTGCCGGGGCGGTCAAAGAACGCGAGGATGTCCGCGGCACGTTGCTTCAGGGCGCGACCGAGTCTGCGGATCTCGACCAGCGCGGCGGGGAACCCTGTGGTGAGGGAGTGGAACACGGCGTGCTTCATCTGCTTGGCCTTGGTCTTGTCGGGTTCCCGGTAGGCGGCGACGATGCGCTGGTAGGTGCCCCAGATCGCTTCGACCTCGACATGCTCCTCGGCGGCGAACACCGTGTCCAGCCGGATCTTCTGCTTCTCGGTGAGCAGGCTCGCGCCGATGTGGAGGGTGCGGCGGGTCTTGTAGAGCGGGGCCCCCGGCGGCCGAGCAGGTCCTGTTGGACGCGGTGCCGGCAGGCATCGAGCGCGTCGCCGGCGAGGCGGAAGACATGGAACGGGTCCATCACTGGGACCGCGTCGGGGAGTTCTTCAGCGGCAACGGTCTTGAACCCGGTGAACCCGTCCATCGCGACGACCTCGATCCGACTCGCCCAGTCATTCGGGCGGGCGGCGAGCCACTGCTTGAACACCGCCTTCGGCCTTCTCTCGACCATGTCCGGCAGCCTGGCCGGGCCCGTCTCGTTCCTCGCAAGCGTGAGGTCGATGATCACGGTCACGTTCTTGTCCCCGAACCGGGTGTGACGCCAGACATGCTCATCGCCCTCGATCGTGGTGACAACGTCGAACCTCGCCGGAGCGTCGATCAGTCGCCTCCTGCCCTCGGCGAGAATCGCGGCGTTCGCGGTATGCCACGACACTCCGAGGCCCGCTTCGGCGCGAGAGACGGTGAGGTGGTCGACCATGACCGCTTTCGGCACCCACCCGATCCCGCCGCGGGAGATCTTCGACCGCGGCGCCGCCACCTTCGACGTGTCCTGCCGCCAGATGCGTCGACAATGCGCGCACCAGTACCGGCGCACTCGCACCAACAGTTGTCGTCGGCCGATGCCCGAACGGCTCATGCGCGAGCGGAGGCGTCGCCGTGTCCCGGGGCACACCCTCGGCGCTACACTTCCGGCACCACGCGTCGTCGTCAACGACGCGGCACTCCAGCACCACCCGATCCGGCTCGAGCAGCTGCCCGATCACTTCGAGGCCGAGCTCGTCGAGACGGCAGAACGTGGTCAAGTCAGGCGCAGCGAAGGTAGCGTGGTGCACGTCGAGGTCTTCCGGCGGATGGGCAGTATAGAAACTTCCATCCTGGGAGACCTCGACGCCTATCCGCGAACCAGCCGCCGACCCTCGGCTACACCCTCAACTGCGAAGAACCGTAAACGTCATGCCTGAGGAATACCGATACTAATCTAGAGCGAGCCGCAATCGCTTCGGCACGGACCTGCCGCTCCACGATGCCCTCCTAAGTCATCGCATGTCGGTGGCTCATGTGAAAGTCCCCACATGAACAAACGTATTTGGAGTATCGCAACCGGCATCGTCATGGCGGGAGCCCTTGTCGGCTGCTCGAGTACAACGGAAGCGCCTCAAGAACGAGAAGACACCAGCGTGGCAGAGACCGAACGACCTCGCTACACCTACGATTACGCCGAGACCGCGGAGGAAGAGACTGCAGTCGAATCGGAACTCGACACCTACGCAGTCGGGGAAACGGTAGAGCTCACGGACACCATCATCACGATCGACTCCATCGAACCCGTCGAGAGTTTCCCGATGGAGTGCATGGATACCTACTACCCGCCCCAAGGACGTTCCCTCTTCGCCGTGCACGCCACTGTCACCAATACGGGGAACGAGGTCATCTATCCGGACGGCCAGCTCCTCGGCTCCACATGGGTGACCTGGCGAGCCGACGATGATACCGAGATGAACTATGCCTTCCCCGGCTGCACACTGGCCGGAGAACCCCAGAACGGCCTCATGAACGGCGAGACCGCTTCATTCCCGATGCTGATCGAAAGCGCAGGAGATGCCCAGCCCGGATGGGTGGAGTTCGACGACGCCTCGAGTGCGTACCCCATCGTCATCATCCTGCAGGAAGGGCTCGAAGTCGTATTCGAATGACGGCCTCGCCACGATCGCGCGTAGAGACCGCCACCGACGAATCCAGGGGCGGCCTCCGGGCCGTCCCACCCCTACCCCGGCAACTCCGTGAACCGCAGCGGCACCCGGTGGAACTGCTCGTGGAAGGCGATGAAGCGCTTGGTGTGTTCCTGCTCCATGTGGAAGTCGTGCGCGGCCTTGTCGTCCCAGCTCTCGATGAACACGAGGCGGTCGGGGTCGTCGGTGCAGGTGAAGAAGTCGTAGGCGATGCAGCCGGGCTCGGCCCGCGTGGCAGCCTGCGCTTCGGGCGCCCGTTCGAGAATCCGGTCGCGAGTGCCGGGCTGCAGGTCGATGTCGATGATGAATCGGTACATGGCCGTCCTTCCGAGAATGCGTCGAGACGCGTCCCACGCTAGCCGCAGGTCCTCTACAACTCCCCCGCCGTCAGCACCGGGATCACGTGGTGCGCGGGCTCCTCGTACGGATGCGCCGCCAGCGCCGCCTCGAGGATCTCCCGCGCGGCCTCCCGCGGCGCCACCGCCTCGATCCGGTCCTCCGGCACCTCCTCCGGCTCGCCCACCGCGCCGATCGCCGGCCGCGCACCATCGAGCGGCGTGAAGCGCCCCATCCCCGGCGTCGACCAGCTGCACCCGCGATAGTCGCCGATGCGCCCCGCGCCGGCCTCGTCCAGCGCCCTGCGCACCTCGCCCGCGTGCTCCGTCGGCACGTAGATCACGATCACGACCAGCGATCCCCCGCCCATCACGGCTCCTCTCCACGATCCGTCCCGACCCAGCCTGCCCGAGCCGCCTGACCGGCACATCGAAGACGGGGCCCGCGGGAAACCCCGCGGACCCCGTCGAGCACCGCTACGCCCCGATGCGGAGCACCACCTTGCTGCTCCGCGACGAGTCGGCGGCCTCCGCGAACGCCGCCTCGGCGTCCTCGAGCGGCACCACGCTCGTCACCACGTGCCGCAGCCCGGGATACGCCGCGAGGATCTCCAGCGCCTCGCCGATCTCGTTCTCGAACCGCTGCGAGCCGTGCAGCGTGATCTCCCGGCTGATGATCTTCGACAGCGGCGCGGCGAGATCCCCGCTGGGCAGGATGCCGAGCTGCACGATCGTGCCGCCCGCCCGCACCGAGTCGATCGCCGCGACGAACGAGGGCAGCACGCCCGAGCACTCCACCACCACGTCGAAGGAGCCCGCCGGCACCGCCTCGGCGGTCAGGTCGATCACCGCATCCGCGCCGACCCGCGCCGCGACCCCGAGCGGGAACGCCGCGATGTCCGAGGCGACGATCTCCCGCGCCCCGCGGGCCCGCAGCGCGGCGATCGCGAGGCAGCCGATCGGCCCCGAACCGGCGACCAGCACGCGGGCGCCGGCGATCCGATCCCGTGCCCGGTCCACGCCGTGCAGCGACACCGCCAGCGGCTCCGCGAGCACCGCCAGCTCGAGCGGCAGCCCCTCCGGGATCGCCCGCAGCTGCTCCGGCCGCACCGAGATCCGCTCCGCGAAGGCGCCCTGCGTGTGCGGCATCGCCGCCGCGCTGCCGAAATACCGTCCCTCGGCCAGCAGGTGCAGGCCCCGGCCCTCGGCGTCCCCCGGCCCGGGCGCGGGCGACGCCGGATGCAGCGCCACCGGCGTGCCCACCGGCGGCGCATCCGCGACGCGCTCCCCCACGTGCGCCACCGTGCCGACCACCTCGTGGCCGAGCACCAGCGGCTCCCGGATGCGGTAGACGCCGTTCGCGCCCGTCTTCACGTAGTGCAGGTCCGAGCCGCAGATCCCGCCGTACGCGATATCCACGAGCACCCGGTCCGCGTCCGCCGCGGGCCCCGGCACCGTCTCGACCCGAAGGTCCCCGGCGCCGTGCACCACCACCGCGCGCATCGCCTCGCCGCTCACGCCGCGCCCCCGGCCCGCTCCGCGTACCCCGGGTTCGCGACCGCCGCGGGCGCCTCGCCCCGCAGCACCGCCGAGACCGCGGCCGCCGCCATCTCCAGCGTCAGCACGGTCGCACCCGCCGAGAGCCCCGTCGTGTGCGGGCTGAGCAGCACGTTCTCGAGGTCGAACACCCGGTGGTGCTCGGGCGGCTCCACCGCGAACACGTCGAGCCCCAGCCCGCCGAGCCGCCCCGCCTCGAGGGCGTCGGCCGCCGCGTCGAGGTCCACGAGCTCCGCCCGCGCGCAGTTCACGATCACGGCGCCGGGGCGCATCCGCGCGATCCGCCCGGCGTCGACGATCGTGCCCTGGCCGCCCGGGATGTGCAGCGACACCGCGTCCGCCTCGCACAGCGCCTCGTCGAGCGACCGGTTCTCGTACTCCTCCGCCCGCACGAACGGATCGTGCACGAGCACCCGCATGCCGAAGGCGTCCGCGAGCGCCGCGATCAGCCTGCCGATGCGGCCGAAGCCGATCACCGCCATCGTCGCGCCCGCCAGGTCGCCCGGCACGGGCGGCCGCTCCCGCGCCCACCGGCCCGAGCGGACGAACTCGTGCGAGACGAGCGTGCGCTTCACGAGCGCTGCGGCCATCGTGAACGCCCCCTCGGCCACCGCGCGGGCGCCGCTGCCGGGCGTGATCGCCACGGCCACCCCGCGCGCCGTCGCCGCGTCGAGGTCGATGCGCTCCACCCCCACGCCGGTGCGGGCGAGCACGCGCACGTTCGGCATGCGCTCGAGCTCCGCGGCGCCCACCGCGTAGGCCGCGCGCACGATCGCCGCGTCGGCCGCCGCGAGGTCCGCGGCATCCGGCTCGGCCGCGAACCGCGCGCCCTCCGGCAGCAGCGGCCCGACCACCGAGCCGTCCACCGGCCCGAGCCCGACCACGGTGAACCCGCTCATCGCTCCCCGCCCACCTTCGCCGCCGCGCGGCTCGAGGCCGCGAGCATCGACGCGTCCGAGCCGATGCCGATGAACCGGAAGCCCTGCTCCCGGCGCCGCTCGGCCACGACCGGATCCATCACGAGGATGCCCGCCGCCTTGCCGTGCGCCTCGGCCGCGGCCACGACCCGGTCGAGCGCCGCCGCGAACTCCGGATGCTCGTACTGCAGCGGCAGGCCGAGCGCGTAGCTGAGGTCCTGCGGCCCCACGAACAGCACATCCGCGCCCGGCTCCGCCGCGATCTCCTCGACCGCGTCGAGCGCCGCGCGGGTCTCGATCTGGACGATCCGCGTGTGCCGCTCCCCCGCGCGCCGCAGCACGGCCGGGTCGAGCGACCAGCGCGCCTGCCGGTTGTAGGAGGCCACGCCGCGCGTGCCCGCCGGCGGGTACTGCATGGCGCTCGCCGCGTCGCGCACCTCCTCGACGGAGGAGACCCGCGGCACCATCACGCCCGCGGCGCCGGTGTCGAGCACCCGGCCGAGGCGGATGCGCCGCAGCTCCTCCACGCGCACGAGGGTGGCTGCGCCGTACGCGGCCGCGCGGGTGACGATCTCGCCGATCTGCGCCTCCGAGCCGGCGCCGTGCTCGAGGTCGAGCAGCACCCAGTCGAGCCCGCCCGCCGCGCACACCTCCGCGGCGGCCGGCGAGCCGAGCCCGAGGAACGTGCCGATCACGGTCTCGCCCGAGCGCAGCCGCTCCTTGAACGCGTGGTTCAGGGCGACCGGGTCGTGCGCCGCGCTCACGAGTGCATCACCACCGTCTTCTCCTCCGTCATCTCCGACACGGTCGAGCGGATGCCCTCCTTGCCGATGCCGCTGGCCTTGAAGCCGCCGTAGGGCATGAGGTCCGCGCGCCACAGCGGGGTCCAGTTGATGTGGACGCTGCCCGCCTCGATCTCGCGGATCGCGCGGATGCTCTCGGCCATGTTCTCGCTGAACACGCCGGCCGCGAGCCCGTAGCTCGTGCCGTTCGCCGCGTCGATGGCCTCGTCGATGCCGTCCACCGTGGTCACCGCGACGGCGGGGCCGAACAGCTCCTCCTGCGCCATGCGCTGCTCGGTGCGCACGCCCGTGAGGATGGCGGGCGAGACGAAGCCATCCTCGCGCACGCCGCCGGTGAGGAGGGTCGCGCCGTCGGCCACGGCGTCCTTGATCCGCTGCTCGACGCGCTCGGCCTCCTTGCGCTCGGTGAGGGGCCCGAGGGTCGTCTCGGGATCGGCCGGGTCGCCCATCCTGATCCGCTCGACCCTGCCGCGGAGCGCGTCGAGGAAGTCGCCCTCGACGGCGCGGTCCACGACCACCCGCTGCACCGAGATGCAGACCTGGCCGCAGTTGGTGTAGCCGCCCGCCGCCACCGCGCTCGCCGCGGCCTCGACGTCCGCGCTGCGGAGCACGACGGTGGGCGCCGAGGAGCCGAGCTCGAGCGAGAGCTTCTTCACCCCCGCGATCGCGGCGATGCGCTCGCCGACCCCGGTGGAGCCGGTGAAGGAGATCTTGCGCACGCGGGGATCGCTCACGAGGCGGTCGCCGAGCTCCCCGCCGGAGCCGGTGACCACCGAGAGCACGCCCGCGGGCAGCCCGGCGTCGAGGAAGCAGCCGGCGATGAGCAGGGAGGTCAGCGGCGTGGTGCGCGCGGGCTTGAGCACGACGGCGTTCCCCGCCGCGAGCGCCGGGGCGATCTTGTGCATCACCAGCAGCGCCGGGTAGTTGAAGGGCGTGATCGCCACGACCACGCCGACGGGCTCGCGCAGCGTGAAGCCGAGCTTGTCGCGGCCGGTGCCGGGGTTCGCGTCGAGCGGCAGGCTGCTGCCGTAGAGCTGCGTGCCCTCGAACGCGGCCAGCCGGGTGATGGCGCCCGAGCGGCCGGCCTCCCCCTGCGCCTCGCGGATGGGCTTGCCGTTCTCGCCGGAGATCGCCTCGGCGATGCGGGGCGCCCGCTCGTCGAGCAGCGCGGCGGCGCGCTCGAGGATGGCCGCGCGCTCGTGCGCCGGAGTCCGGCGCCAGACCTTCGCGCCCTCGACCGCGGCGTCGAGCGCCGCCTCCGCGTCCTGCACCGTGGCCACCGCCACCCTGCCGACCTCGCGGCCGTCGTAGGGCGAGCGGATCGCCTCGGTCTCGCCGGCGCTGCCGGGTCGCGACTCGCCGCCGATGATCAGACCGAACTCCGTCATAAGTATTATCGCTTTCTCTTGGCATCCGCGGCGTATCGTGCCGCGGATATCGTTATTGGGGATGTCGCCGAACGAGATCCTGTGTGAACACGTGTCGATCGGCGTGATGAACGTGGATTCCGAAATCCACGAGTTCATCGTTTTCGTCATAACTGCTGCGCGTCATCGTGAGCACCGGGGCGCCCTCCTCCGAATCGAGCAGCTCGGCCTCCTCGGCGGTGCACCTGCGCGCGCCGAGCTCCTGGTGCGCGCGGACCATCTGCACCCCCGATTCGGTGATCAGCTGGTAGAGGCTCCGCTTCTCGAGGTCCGGCTTGGTGAAGGTCACCAGCGACTCCCGCATCCACGTCTCGAAGACCGCGATGGGGGTCGAGTTGACGAGGCACAGGCGGCGGAAGTGCGCGAGCGGCTCCCCCACCGAGAATTCCCGGCACAGCCGCCGGATCTCGCGCGAGCACGGGATGTACTCGAAGACCAGCACCTTCGTGTCGATCTCCACCCCCGGCCCCACGAGGTCCTCGAAGAGGCTGTGGAACTCCGTGGGCCGGACGATGGTGCGCCGCGCCACGGTGGTCGGCACGCCCCGGCTCCGGTGGATGAGGCCCTTCGTCTCGAGCCTCGCGAGCGCCTGCCGGACAGTCGCCCGCGAGACCTCGAACTGCGCCATCATGGTGGCCTCGCTCTCGAGATTCGCACCGACGGGAAGCTCCCCGGAGATGATCCTCGCCTCGATCGATCTCGCGATCTGCTCGTAAAGCGGAATATCGGGATTCATCAGTGCGGACCTCTTTCTTCTCGAATTCCCGGCGCAAGTCGATATGCGCCGGGCATCGAGTCACACCCTACTGCGCGATGGGAAGCGAGGAATGGGGCGGCTGCCCGTCCCAGGTCGACCTGATCCAGGTCTGCTCGGGATGGTCCGTGATATTCCAGGTCGGCCCGTTCGGACCCGCCATCAGGTAGAGGTTGTAGAGCGTGCAGCCGGGGGCCACCGCCACCGGCCCGTGCCATCCGTGCGGGATCGCGATCGCGTCGCCGTGCTTCGCCTCCGCGAGGATGTCGAGCTCGCGGTCGTCCGCGCTCCACACCCGCTGGTACGCGAAGCCGTGCCCCTCCGGGCCCTCGCCGTCGTCGATCTCGAAGTAGTAGATCTCCTCGAGCTCGCTCTCCTCCTCGGAGTCGTCGTCGTGCTTGTGGGCGGGATAGGAGGACCAGCCGCCGCCCGGCGTGAGGATCTCGCCGATGATGATCGACGTGGACTCGGCGGCGTTCTCCCCGACGAGCGCGTTGATCTGCCGCGAGGTCGTGCCCCCGCCGCGGATACTCACCCCGACCTCCTCGCGGGCGACCAC
Source organism: Gulosibacter sp. 10 (assembly GCF_900163695.1). Taxonomy (GTDB): domain Bacteria; phylum Actinomycetota; class Actinomycetes; order Actinomycetales; family Microbacteriaceae; genus Gulosibacter. The sequence goes on along the minus strand of NZ_FUIC01000024.1, from coordinate 63,146 downwards.
CCGGGTCGCGGGGCCCCGCTCCGCCTTCGCGAAGGCGAGGGCGATGCGCGCGCCCCGCTCGCCGCGGATCGTGACGGCCGAGTGCGGCTCCACGTAGAGGAAGTCCGTGAGCTCGTGGATGGGCGACTCGCGTCCGGCGAGGCGGTGGACCTCGCCCTCGCGCTCGATGTCGAAGCCGCCGGAGAGCGGGATGGCGACGAGCTCCTCGTCGTCGACGCGCAGCGAGTGCTCGCCGGTGCCGTCGATGCGCACGACCTGCAGTCGCGTGTACTGCGGCCTTCCCCGGTCCCCGCCCACGTCGAGGACGATCCCCGTCGCGTCGCGGTCGGTCGAGAACTGGTAGGTCATCGGTGTCCCCCTTCGGGAGTCGGGATGGGCTGGTCGAGTTCCGCGAGGACCTCGGCGCTCGACCGCCCGGCGTAGTCCGGGTCGTCGACCGCGTCCGATTCGCGGGTCAGGTCGCGGCCCACCGTCTCGGGGGCGATGAAGGTCGCGACGAAGGCGATGAGGGCGAGCACCGAGATGTACACGGCGATCGGGATCCAGGAGTTCGAGAACCAGGCGAGTAGGCCTGTGGCGACCACCGGGGCGATGCCGCCCGAGACGAGCGCGCCGATCTCCTTGGCCGCGGCGAGGCCCGTGTAGCGGTAGCGGCTGCCGAACATCTCCGGCAGATAGGAGGACTGCACCGCGTACATGCCCAGCATGCCGATGCTCATGCCGCCGATGAGCGCGAGCATCACCGAGGCCACGCTCGTGGTCTGCAGGAAGGCGAGCGCCGGGAAGGCGAAGAGCGCCTGGAACAGCGAGACGTAGCGGTAGATGATGCGGCGGCCGTACTTGTCGGCGAGCAGGCCGAACAGCGGCACCGTGATGAAGCCGAGCAGCGAGGCCACCATGACGCCGGCGGAGGCGATCGAGCGGTCCATGAGCAGCGTCGTGGCGATGTAGCCGACGAGGAAGGTCTGGTAGAGGTACGTCGTGCCGGATTCGCCGATGCGCAGCATCATCGCGAGCAGGAAGGTCTTCCAGCCCTTGCGCAGGATCTCGCCGAGCGGCTTGCGCGCCTCCTCGATCTGCTCCGCGCGGGCGGCCGTCTCGGCCTCGATCTGCTTGACCGCCTCCTGCTCCTCGATGGACTTGAACACGGGGGTCTCGTCGAGGTGGCGGCGGATGTAGAGCGTGAACAGGGTCACGAGGATGGAGGCGACGAACGGGATGCGCCAGCCCCAGCTCAGCAGCATGTCCTCCGGCATCATCGCGAGCAGCAGCCATGTGAAGGAGGCGAGCAGCGTGCCGGAGTTCGTGCCGAGCGCGACGAAGGCCGAGACGATGCCGCGCTTGCGCTTGGGCGCGAACTCGGCGAGGAACACCGTGGCGCCCGCGAGCTCGGCACCGGCGCCGAGGCCCTGCACGACGCGCAGGAGCAGCAGCAGGATGGGCGCGAGGATGCCGACCTGGTGGTAGTCGGGCAGCAGGCCGATCAGCATGGTCGAGACGCCCATCATGCCGATGGTGACCACCAGCACGAGCTTGCGCCCCTTCTTGTCGCCGAGCCAGCCGAAGAAGATCGCGCCGATCGGGCGGGCGAAGAAGCCCACCGCGTAGGTGCCGAAGCTCGAGAGCATGCCCAGCGCCGGGTCGAGCTCCGGGAAGAAGATCCGGTTGAACACCAGCGCCGCGGCGAGCGCGTAGATCTGGAAATCGAAGAATTCCAGGGTGGTGCCCGCCCACCCGGAGAGGATCGGCTTCCTGAGCCGTCTGAACCAGCCGCGGTCGCTCTGCTGCGCCGCGCCGGCATCAGAAGTCGTAGACATCTGAACTCCTTCGTTCAAGAAAAGGTCACTGATCCCCCCGGAGCGGCGATCACGCTGACGATGCTCACACATGTACGGATAAGCTGTCAAGTAGCGTTCTTATGCGTACATGTGGCCGCGACGGCCCTCGACCCTGCGCACACACTGCCGCCGCTTCGTCGATGCCCGGCAGGCATCCCCGCTCGCCATCGCGCGCAGAGTCGCCGGACCGGCCGAGGAGGACTGCGGGCGCAGTCCACGGACGCCTCGGGCACGCTCCTCCTCAGCGTCGCGCGGAAGGCGCCGAAGTCATGCACGCGAACGGTGCCGCGGCGAACTCCGCCCCCGACTGCGCGTCCGTGCTCGGAGCGCTACTCGCGCCCCGACGAGATCCACGCCGGGTCGAAGGAGCGCGAGCCTTCGATGCGATCCGCGAGCGGTTCGAGCCGCCCGAGGTGCACCTGCTGAAGCGCGATGCCGAGTGCGGCGATGTTCTCGTCCACGCGCTCCGGAAGGCGAGTTCCCGGAATCGTCACCACCGGCAGCTCGAGTTCGGCCGCCTTGCCGTGCACCCACGCGAGCGCCACCTGCGCGGGGGATGCATCGAGCTCGCGGGCGACGGCGAGCACTTCTTCCAGCACGGGCTGATTGGCTCGCAGCGCCTCGGGTGCGAACCGGGGGAAGATCTGCGGACGGCTGTCGCCCTCCTCGCACCTCGTCGGGTCGTAACGCCCCGTCAGCCACTGGCGGCTCAACGGCGAGTAGGCGACGAAGGCGATGCCGAGCTCGCGCGCCGCCGGGACGACCCCCGGCTCGACGTCGCGGCTGATGATGTTCCACTCCGACTGGACGGCCGCGATCGGGTGCACCGCCGAGGCGCGGCGCAATTCGTCCCCGGTGGCCTCGGAGAGGCCGATATGGCGGATCTTTCCCTCGTCGACGAGTTCGGCCAACGTCCCGACCGATTCCTCGATCGGGACTTCGGGATCGATGCGGTGCAGGTAGTACAGGTCGACGTGGTCGGTGCCGAGACGCCGGAGGCTGAGATCGATCTGCTCGCGGATATGACGCCGGTCATTCGACGCTTTCCGCTTCCCCGGCGTTCCCGAAGGAACGATGCCGACTTTCGTCGCCACCTGCACCTCATCGCGACGCGACGCGAGCAGACGCGAGATGATGCGCTCGCTGCGACCGTCCCCGTAGATGTTCGCCGTATCGATGAGCGTCGCGCCGGCGTCGACGGCGTGCGCGAGCGTCGCGAGCGCATCCTTCTCATCGACCGCGCCGTAGATATCGGTGAGCGACATCGCGCCGTAGCCCTGCGGCGGCACGACGAGGCCGGGCCCCAACTCGACACGGTCGTCGATGGACGAAGTGCGGAACGAAGATCTCGTGCGGCCTGCCATGAGTGCACAGTAGCCTTCGCAGCCCGCCTCGAGAACACCCGCCGTCACATGCCGGAACACGCAGGCGCGGCCGCCACGGCTCGCCGGGACAGCGGCTCGGCCGGGCGCCGCTCGTCTGCCGGCCCGGTGCCGGGAGCCCGGGGCCCTGCTGCGGCTGCCGTCGCGGGCAGGCAACGCGGCGTAATGCTTCGCCACATCGTTGCACTCGGGTCCGGCATCCCCGTTGACTGGGCCCATGACGAGTTTCAAGAACGGCATCCCGGCGATCGAGCTCGACGACCGCGAACGCGCAGCACTCGCCGAGCTCGCCGGCTTCCCTCTGTACTCGGCGCTCTTCGGGCGCCGGTCGCGGCGGTTCCCCGCGGGCGGCGAGATCCCGGACGGCGTGCTCGCGTTCAAGAGCAGGCAGCCGGCCCGACCGCTGACCTCTCTGCAACGCGCACTGGTGCTCGCCACGACCGCAGGACAGACGGGCTGGCACCACGCGATCACGCGGCACCCCGGCTACGCCCCGCAGCTGCCCAACTATTCGGGCTCGGCGATCGGCCGCACCTTCCCGTCGGCAGCCGGTTTCCACACCACGCAGTTCTTCTTCACCGACGACTCCGGCACCTATTACCTCCCCACCAGGGACGGCGCCTTCACGAACCGGCTGAACGCACAGACCTTCGACAGCGGCGACGCCGTGCAGGACGCGCTCAACGAGCTCCTCACCCGGGTCGTGCGCATCGGAGATCAGCGGCTCTTCCTCCCCCGTGAGCAGCCGTACTTCGAGGGGCACAACACCTGGATCGGCAATCATCCGGGCTCCCTGCTCGTCATTCCCGTCGCGGATCTCGCCCAGCAGACGCTGCTGAACATCGCGTTCTTCGCACAGAACGGATACGTCGTCTATGACGACATCAACGGACGCGAGATCCCCGGGCTCGAACGCTTCGCGGACACCCTCGCGCACTGGGGCGACCCGCAGCCGCTGAGCTTCGTCGAACAGTACTCGCTGGCCGAGGCGAGCGCCGAGCTGATGACCTCGACCTATGCAGGCCACCTCGCGCTCGGCGCCATCGGCCTGGGAGGGTGGAGCTTCGACGGCCTCGACCGGCTCTCCGTGCTCGGCGCATCGGGCGACCCGAGGGTTCCCGGACTCGGTTTCCGCTACGACGAGGACGACCGCTGGTCGATCCCGAATCCCACCGGCCGCGAAGGCCTCTTCGAGAGCCTCACCCGCCCGCATTTCGGCTCCATGCGAGGCGCTGTCGAAGCGCTGGTCGAGCGCAAGTTCGGCCCGGGCGGGCCGTTCCATCCGGCGACGCCCGGCCCTTGGAAGGACAGCACCGGGGTCCGCGCCGCCGCCGCGCCCTTCGACGACCGGCTCGTCGACCTCATCACCGTCCAGGCCGAGTACATCGACAGCGCCTTCGGCAAGTTCCCGGGGACAGTGCCGAGCGTCTGGATCCAGAACTACCTGCAGGCGCAGCATCTCGATACCGAGTTCTACGACACCCATTTCATCCCCGGCGCCTATCTGCCCACCCACGCGAACGAACGCGAACGCTGGGGCAGCTGATCCGGCCTCCCGCCGCCGTGGCGGCGCATCCGCCTCAGCGGACTTCGTACCGGACAGTGCCGGAATATTGCTCCAGACGATCCACCACCAGGGTGATCGTGCCCTCCCACTCGCCGGTCTCGGGCACATTGACGGCCGCGCTCGTGAACGTGACCGGCACGGCCTCCCCCGGGGACAGCGGCGCGGGCAGCCGGTAGGGAAACTCCACGGGCAGGTCGCCCAGCACGCCGTCGACCTGCTGCAGCGTCACGCCCAGCTCGGGCGGGTTCGGCTGCGCGGGATCGAGCGGCAGCACGGTGACCTTGAACGTCTGAGGGCCCAGTCGGGCCGGGGCGATCTGCACGGTCACGTGATACGGGCCGATCTCGGCCTCCTGTAGGGCGAGCGGAGCCCACTCGTCGCCGGCCGGCTCGAGCGAGGACAACAACCCCGAAACCACGATCGCTGCCGCCGCCGCGCCCGCCTCCCAGCGCACCCGCCTTCGCAGGCGGGCGGTCTGCCCCGGCGCGGGCCGACCATCCGGGTTGTCCCGCGACACCCGGCGCACCCAGCGCCATCCGAGGCCGCCGAGCAGCAGCGCGAACGCGACGAGCCCGAGTTTAGCGAGCAGGATCCATCCATACGTCGTCTCGAAGAGCGCCTGCGGATACCGGACTGCGTCGACGCTCTGCAGCATCCCCGAAGCGAGCAGCACGGCGACGCAGATGGTCGCGTAGAGGGACCATCGCCCCATACGACGGAAGCCGTCTTCGCTCAGCCTTCGGCGCAGCATCAGCACGGCCAATGAGACGAGCCCTCCCAGCCAGGCCGTCGCCGCCGCGGCATGCAGCACCGTGCTGATGAGGGCCACCGGGGAACCGCCGCCGTGACCGTTCAGCACCACGGTCACGAGCGCCGCCGCACCTCCGGAGAGCAGCACGATGAGACGGCGACGCTCGCTCCCACCCTTCGACGCCAGCAGCGTGGCGCCGAGCAGCGCCATACGCACCCAGACCGGCATCGCGTATTCGGAACGGGCGAATTCCAGGACATCGGCCAGTGCCGCCTCGCCCTGCATCCCTCCGCTGGATCGCAACCAGAGGAACTGCGTGACGAGCTGCAGAAGGCTTGCGAGGGCGATGACGGCAAAACCGAGCACCGTCCCCGTGCGAATGCGCTTCCGCCCTGCTTCGGACACGCCGAGCACGGCCGCAGCCGCCGGCACCCCGAACGCGATCACCAGCCCCAGATAGAGCACTCCCTTGACGAGTCCCACCGCGAGGGTCAGCGCCGAGCTCGGCTCCTCGGGCTCGGACGGCGCCAGCACGCTCGCGGGCACCCCGTATCCGAACTGCAGGGATCCGCCCACCGGGTGGGTGTCCGCCGATACCACGCGCCAGCTCGCGATGTACGCGTCCTCGGGCAGATCCGCCTGGATCGGGATCGTGAGCCGTGTACGGCTCTCATCGAGTCGAGCCGGCCCCGCGTCGAAGCGCTCGCCCTCCAGGTTGACCACGGTCGCCGCATCGGCGTACGGGCCGAATGTGACCGGTTCGTCGTACACGACCACGACCTCGGCGGGCGGCTCGTCGAGCTCGGCGCCGTGCTCGGGCGAGGTGGAGACGATATTGGCGTGCGCCGAAACCGGAGCCGGCCGCTGGCCGGGAAGGAGCTGCAGCGCGACGAGCACGCCGAGCACCGCCGCCACGAACAGCAGCGCGGCGGCGGTACTTCGACGAGACGACGTGCTGCGGCCGCTCATGCGTCGCGCACGCGAGGCCTGCGCAGCAGTGCGACCCCGGCGAGCAGCACCGCGAGCACCGCGACGGCGAGTGATGCCCACCCCAGGAAGTTCTGCGATCCGGCTTCCTCGGGCTGCGCGGCGTCCACGGCGGCGTCCTGATCGCCATCGGGCGTCGCCGGGGTGATCTCAATGCTCGGCGCCGGGCGATCCGCCTCCGTCCCCGCGGAGGCCTGCTGCACCCAGTCGACCTCTTCGCCGTCGGAGTAGACCTGCACGGCGGGCAGATGCAGGGTGCCCGATTCGGGCAAGGGGCCGACCGATACTTTGAACTCGCCGAATTCGCTCGGTGCAAGGCCTTCCCCCGTGGCCGTCCAGATGATCTCGGTCGGCGCCTCGGTGATGGTGTTGCCGTGGTCGTCCGTTACGGGCTCGGGGAGTTCGCTGCGCACCACCTCGGCCTCCCAGCCGGGCACCGGCTGCGTCTGCGCGGACAGCAGCGGCGCATCGACGGGCAGTTGCACGCGCAATCCCGTCGTGGAGGCGGTGTCGGATTCCGTCGGCACCTTGAAGGTCAGCACGGCCCAGGATCCCGCCTCGGTGCTCGATGCTTCGACGGTGACATGCGCGTGGCCTGCCGTGGCCCCCGCGAAGAGCAGTACGACGGAGAGGATCACGGCGGCCGCCGCATGGGGGACGCGCAAACGCAGGGTACGGTATCGAGACACTTCTTCAGCCTTTCGAATAGGTGGTGGCTGCGCGTTTACGCGCGTTCCGCTTCATTCGCCTGGTCCTCGTCCAGCAGCGCGAGGATCGCTTCGCGCAACCGCACGAACTCGGGCGAGGCCTGATCCCGCGGACGGTCGAGCCCGACCTCGACGACCTCGCGCACCCGCGCCGGCCGCGGGGAGAACACGATCACTCGGTCCGCGAGCACGAGCGCCTCGCTCACGTCATGCGTGACGAGGAGTGCCGTGTAGCGTCGCTCCTCCCACAACGAGAGCAGTTCGCCCTGCAGATGACGGCGAGTCAGCGCATCGAGCTTGCCCAGCGGCTCGTCGAGCAGCAGCACCGACGGATCGTTGACCAGCGCACGCGCGAGGGCGGTGCGCTGCGCCATACCGCCCGAGAGCTGCGATGGCCAGGCATCGGCGAAGTCTGCGAGATGCACGAGCCGCAGCACGTCGTCGATCCTCCGCTGCGAATTGCCGAGCATGCCGAGCGCCTGCGGTCCTGTTGCCACGTTCTGGCGAACAGTGCGCCACGGGAAGAGCGTCGGATCCTGGAACACGAGCGCGCGGCTGGGGTCGGGCCCGGTCACCGTTCTGCCGTCGACGTACACCTTCCCGAAAAGCGGTTCGTCCAGCCCCGCGACAAGTCGCAGCAGCGTCGACTTCCCGCTGCCGCTCGGGCCGACGAGCGCGACAAACTCGCCCGGAGCGATCGAGATCGAGACGTCGTCGAGCACGAGCAGATCGCCGCCGCCGCTGCGGAAGGCCTGCGTGGCATCGAGGATATCGATCGCCGCCCCGGCCGGAGAGGCCGCGGTCGGGGATTCGGGAGCCGGGCGGCGCCCGCTCGGTTCGGTCACCATCTGGTCAGCCCCTTCTCCCAGCGCAGCACATGATTGCGGATGCGGAACAGCAGGGTCAGCGCCAGGCCGCAGAGCACGATGAGTACGACGATGCCCGCGTACAGCCCCGGGTAGTCGCCGAAGCTCTTCTTCCAGTTCAAGTACCAGCCCAGGCCCGAGTTGACGCCGAAGTTCTCGGCGACCACCAGCGTCGCGAACGCGCTGCCCAGCGCCATGAACGCACCCGTGAAGATGCTCGGCAGAGCGGCGGGCAGACTGATCTTCCATACGAGGAACCAGCTCTTCGCGCCCAGCGTCTGCGCGACGTCGAAATACGATCGCGGAACGCTGAGGATTCCCGCCCTGGTGAGCACCGAGATCGGGAACCACACGCTCAACGCGATCATGAACACCGCACCGGCGAACGAGCTCGGCGAGAGCACGAACACGATGGGGACCCAGGCCAGCGCCGGCACGGGGCCGATGAAGACCAGGATAGGGTGCACCCAATAGTTCGCCGCCTGGTACCAGCCGATCGTGATTCCGGTCGCAAGTCCCGCGATCACGCCGAGGACGATGCCCGTCGAGACCAGCACGAGCGAGTTCACCACGCTCTCGCCGAGCACCAGGCGCGTATCCCACAGCCGTTCGAGGATCTCCTGCGGGGCAATCAGATAGGGCGGCTGGAGCAGGAGCGTCTTCGAGGTGCTGAAGATCCAGAACACGAAGAACACGCCCGAGCCGAGCAGCCAGGCCGCGCCGCTCGCCACGCGGGAGTATGCCCAGGCCCCGACGCGCGTACTGCTGTACGAGAGCGCCCACAGCCCGGTCCAGATCACCGCCACCACCAGTGCGATGACGATCGAGGCGGGATTCGCCTCGGCGATGTACTGCGCATCCCTGAGCGGCAGCTCTGGATGATCGGAGACGAACGCGGAGATGGCCGCCACCGCGATCCATGAGAGGATGCCCAGGGCCACGACCGCGGGCTTGATCCGCACCGGGTCGATCGCTCTCGCGAGCGCCGCGCCGATGCGCGCCCGGCCCTCGGACGTCGAATCGGTCGGCGGTACTCGCGAACCTGGAATCGCAAGCGGGGCGGGCGCCGCCGTGTCGGTGGAGTTCGTCATATGGCCCGCCCCCTCAGTACTTGAGTCCGAGGTCGACGTATACCTGATCGGCGAGCGCCTGCGCATCGGTGTCGGCAGGCAGGAACCCGGTCTTGATGTACTTCTCGATACCGGGCTTCAGCACCTCGTTCAACGCGATCGATGAGGGGTCGAAGGTGAGCGTTTCGAGGATCGGGATGATCTCCGCCGGCGTCCCCGCCACGTATTCCTTGTCCGAGATCAGTTCCGCCGTCTCCTGATAGTTCGCGCCCACCCACCGAGATCCCTCCGCCCAGGCGGTGACGAGCTTGCCCGCGGTGATCGGGTCTTCCTCGACGAACGTGTTGTTGAGCACGACTGCGCAGCAGGGCTGATCGGAGTTCGGGCTGAGCCCGTTGTTGTTCGAGAGCTCCTTCGCCCAGCCCTGTTCCACCGCTTCGATGATGGGAAGGAAGCCGCCGCTGGTGGCGACGGCGTCGACTCTCCCGCTCTTGAGCGCCTCGGGAAGCAGCGTCTGCTCGATCACCACCCATTCGACCTCACCCGCATCGGGGCTGGAGTTGATGCCTACATCGAGCAGATCGAGCGAGAAGAAGTTCGTCGCCGAGCCTTGCAGGTTATCCACACCGATCTTCCGCCCCTTGAGATCGGCAACCTGCGTGATCGGACCGTCGGTGAGCGTATAGAGGTCCAGGCATCCGTAGTGCAGTCCTCCGGAGAGCTTCACCGGGGTACCGTTGTAAATCGGTCCGAGATAATTGAAGAATATGCCGTTCGAGGCGATGTACGTCCCCGACCCGACCGCCTCCACGATATTCTCCCCACTCCCCGTCTTCTTGAGAGTGACGTTCAGCCCGGCCTGTTCGAAAATACCGTTCTCATAGGCGACCGCGAGCGGCGCCTCGCACACGCCGCTCGGCGACGTGATCAGCAGCTCCCGGTCGGCCCACGAGTTCGTCACGGTCAGACCACTCGTATCTATCGGGGTCGGACGACGGCTCTCCAGGAACCACCAGCCCCCGAAGGCGCCGGCGGCCGCTACCGCGGCGCCGATGCCGATGCCGGTGAACAGACCTCGTCTGGATACCCGCTTCTCGGCATCGGCGTCATCCGCATCGCCCTCGAGACTCGCACCGCTCGGCAGCGTGTGCTCCGGCAACTGCTCATCGGCACCGCCCGAGGATGAAGTCGAGGTTTCGTCTGCCATTACTCCTCCTGAATCGCTTTATCAATCACCGACTATCGAACCGATCGTTCGGAATCGATTCCGTTCGAGTCGTCGGAGTTTCGAGGCCCAGTGTGGCTCATATGCGCAGAGGGCGCACTGCTTTTAACGCGCCTATGACGCGCATGAACATATTTGACTCGAAGTGACGGCAGATTTACTTTTATGACTTGGGAAAACCTCGATGATTCGGCAGGATCGGCCCCGCCGGATACGACGCTGCGAGCGGAATGCAGGGCTCTGCCGCACCGGAGAGCATTCCGGTCGACGGCCGTGGACTCCTGCGACGCTCGCACCTTCGGGCCCCGCACGCCAGGCCGCATAGACTCCTCACCATGTGCGGCCGCTTCGTCATCGCCCGAGCCACCTCCGAGCTCGTCGTCGAGTTCAAGGTCACCAGGCCGACCGAGGAGGAGATCGCCCCGTCCTACAACGTCGCGCCCACCGACCGCATCCCGATCGTCGTCGACGCCGGGGGCGAGCGCCGCCTCGAGCTCGCGCGCTGGGGCCTCGTCCCCCGCTGGGCCGCCGACGAGAAGGTCGGCGTGCGAGCGATCAACGCGCGCAGCGAGACCGCCGCTGAGAAGCCGACCTTCCGCGACGCCGTCCGCAGCCGCCGCGCGGTCATCCCCGCCGACGGCTACTACGAATGGCAGAAGCACGCGGACGGCTCGAAGACCCCGTTCTACATCCGCACGCCGGAGGCGCTGACGCTCTTCGCGGGCCTCTACGAGTGGTGGCGCGACCCCGCGGGCGGCTGGCTGCTGTCGACGAGCATCCTCACCCGCGCCGCCGCGGGCGAGCGGATGCGCGAGATCCACGACCGCATGCCGATCCTCCTCGACCGCGGCGACGTGGACGAGTGGCTCGCGCCCGGCGCGGGCGACGCGAACCTCCTCGCCGACTTCGCCGACCGCGCCGAGGCCGTCTCGACGCGGCTGCGGATGCACGCGGTCGATCCCCGCGTCGGCCGCGTGCGGGAGAACGACCCGGCGCTCATCCTTCCCAGCGCCTGACGCTGTCGCGGATCGCACAAATGTCGTAGGCTCCCCCTACGCTCTGCATCGAACAGGAATTCGATCGAGGAGTGGGGAGAGGACATGGTGATCGATGAGCCCGTCATCGTCGAGCTGGTGCGCGAGACGCCGGTTCGCTTCGTCTGGCGCGGCGTCCCCTACGGCGTCGTCGGCGAGCCCGAGCGCTGGCTGCGCCGCCGCGAGGCCTGGTGGCGCGGCGCGCCCCGGGCCGCGCGCGGCGCGGCGCCCCCGCTCGATCGCGCGGTGTGGCGGGTGGATGCGATCCCGCTCGCCGCGGGCCTCGAGCCCCTCGACGGCGTCTTCGACCTCGCGCGCCTCGGCGCCGGCTGGCGCCTCGAGCAGGCCTGGAACCCCGAGCTGGAGATGAGGTTGTTCGCGTAGATGTTCCCCCACCTGCATGTGGCCTCGGCCCATTCGATGCATCACGGCACCGCCGCGCCCGAGGCGCTCGTGGCCCGCGCGGCCGAGTTCGGCGCCGCCGAGGCGGCCATCACCGACCGCGACGGGCTCTACGGCGCGGTACGGCACGTCCGCGCCTGCATCGAGGCCTCGATCGCGCCGGTGGTCGGGGCGGACCTCGCGCTGCGGGATGCGGATGGGCGCACCGCCCCGCAGCGCGTCGCGGTGCTCGCGCACGGCGGCACGGGCGGGCAGAGCTGGGCCGCGCTGTGCCGGCTGATCTCGGCCGCGCACGTGCCGCCCCGCAGGGCGACCGCGGCGCAGCGGCGCGAGCACCGCGCCTCCGTCGAGCCGACGCGCTTCGGCCCGTTCCTGTTCGGCGAGCGCGACCTGCTCGGCACCGTGCTGCTCGGGCCGCAGTCGGACGTCGGCCGGGCCCTCGCCGCGGGGCAGCCCGGGTGGGCGCGCACCCTGCTCGAGCGCTGGCGCGACCGGCTGCCCGGCGCGCTCGTGGTGGAGGCCGTGTGCCACCTCACCGAGCCGGGCTCGGCCGCATCCCTCTCGCACGCGGCCGGGATGCTCGAGCTCGCGCACGCCTGCCGCATCCCCGCGGTGCTCACCAACCAGGTGCGCTACCTCGAGCAGGACGAGGCGGTGACCGGCGACGTGCTCGACGCCGCCGGGGCCCTCAAGCCGCTCGACGAGGCGCCGCTGCAGCCCAACTCGCAGGCCTGGCTCAAGCCGCCCGCGCACATGCGCGAGCTCGCCCGGCGCATCGTGGCCCGCACCGATCTCCGCGCCGCCGCGGCCGACCAGCTGCTCGACCGCACCGCCGAGCTCGCCGCGCGCTGCCGGCTCGATCCCGCGGCCGACCTGGGCTGGAAGCAGCCCAAGGTGCCCGAGCCCGAGCTGCTCGGCATCCGCGGCGATCCCGCCCGCGAGCTGCGCAACCGCTGCCTCGTCGCGCTCAACGAGCGCTTCGACGACCCCGTGGGCGACCGGCGCCGGCCGCTCGACGAGCGGCTGCACCGCGAGCTCGGCATCATCAACGGCTTCGGCTTCGCCACGTACTTCCTCGCGGTCGCCTCGGTCTCCGACCTCATCCGCGGCATGGGCATCCGCAGCCAGGCCCGCGGGTCCGGCGCCTCGAGCCTCGTGAACTACCTGCTCGGCGTCTCGAACGTGAACCCGCTCGAGCACGACCTGCTGTTCGAGCGCTTCCTCGGCGACAAGCGCGAGACCCTGCCCGACATCGACATCGACGTGGAATCCGCGCGGCGGCACGACGTGTACCGGGCTATCTTCGAGCGCTTCGGCGGCGACCGCGTGACGCTGCTGTCGATGCACTCGACCTACCGGGCCCGCGGCGCCGCGCGGGACGCGGGGCTCGCCCTCGGCTTCGACGAGCGCCGCATCGACGAGATCGCGAAATCGCTGTGGCGCTTCAACGCGGGCCGCTTCCGCGAGGTGCTGCACAAGAAGCCCGAGCTCGCGGAGATCGCCTCCCGCGCCGAGACCGAGCAGGACCTCAACCTGCTCATCGACCTCGCCGAGCGGCTCGACCGGCTGCCGAGACACCTCTCGATGCACCCGTGCGGGGTGCTGATCGGCAACGCGGATCTGCTGTCCACCACGCCCGTGCAGCCGAGCGGCATGGGACTGCCGATGAGCCAGTTCGACAAGGAGGACATCGACGACATGGGGCTGCTGAAGCTCGACGTGCTCGGCGTGCGGATGCAGTCCTCCCTCGCGTACACCGTCGGCGAGATCGAGCGCGTGCACGGCCCCGAGGCCGCGGTACGCGGCGGCATCGCCTCTGATGCGCCCTACGTGTCGGCGACGGGCCGGGTCGAGCTCGACGAGATCCCGAAGGACGACGAGGCGACGTTCGAGCACATCCGCACCACGAACACCCTCGGCATGTTCCAGATCGAGTCGCCCGGGCAGCGCGAGCTCATCGGCAAGATGCAGCCGGACGAGTACGAGGACCTCATCGCCGACATCAGCCTGTTCCGGCCGGGGCCGATGAAGGGCAACATGATCACGCCCTTCCTCGACGTCAAGCACGGCTTCGCATCGCCGGACTGGCTGCACCCCGAGTTCAAGCCGTTCCTGCGCGACACCTACGGCGTCGTGATCTACCACGAGCAGGTGCTGCGCATCCTGCACCTGTGCATGGGCATCTCGCTCGCCGAGGCCGACAACCGGCGTCGGCAGATGGAGCGCTCCGAGAGCATCGAGGCGGAGTTCCGCACGGAGACCGCGAAACAGCATGACAAGCAGGGCCGGCGCCGGTTCAGCGATGCGCAGATCGACCGCATCTGGAAGGTGCTCGAGGGCTTCGGATCGTTCGGCTTCTGCAAGGCGCACGGCGCGGCCTTCGCGCTGCCGACCTGGCAGAGCGCGTGGCTGAAGACGCACTACCCGGCCGAGTTCTTCACCGGCCTGCTCACCCACGACCCGGGCATGTACCCCAAGCGGCTGCTGCTCGGCGACGCCCGCCGCATCGGCATCCCCATCCTGCCCGTGGACGTGCAGATCTCCACCGACCGCTTCGTCGTCGAGCGGGTGCGCGAGACCCCGCCGGGCCGGGCCACCCGCATCGGCGACCTCGGCATCCGCTTCGCCCTCGCCGAGATCCGCGGCATGAGCGAGGCCGAGCAGCAGCGCATCCTCGCCGAGCAGCCCTACGAGAGCCTCGGCGACTTCCTCACCCGGGCGCGGCCCTCGCGGTCCCTCGCGGAGCGGCTGGCGCTGATCGGCGCGCTCGACTCCCTCGAGCCCGAGCGGCTCACGCGCGGGGAGCTGCTCGCCGCGGTGCGGAGCCGGCCCCGCATCCGCCCCAGGCCCGTCGCCCCGGACGCGCTCGAGCTGCCCCTCGAGATCGGCACCGCCGGCCACAAGCCCGTCGAGCCGACCGGCGAGCCCGAGCTCACCCCGCGCGAGCTCGTGCGCGTCGAGCTGGACGCGCTCGCGCTCGACCTCTCGGAGCACGTCGTCGACGGCTACCGGCCGCTGCTCGACGAGCTCGGCGTCACGCCCGCCGGCGACCTGCTCGGGCTGCGCGGCGGCGCCGAGGTGACCGTGGCCGGCATCCGCGTGGCCACGCAGACCCCGCCCATGCGCACCGGCAAGCGCACCGTGTTCATCAGCCTGGATGACGGCAGCGGCGTGGCCGACGCGGTGTTCTTCGACGAGGCGCAGGAGCGCAGCGGGCCCGTGCTGTTCGGCACGCAGCTGCTGGTGATCCGCGGCACGGTGCGCCGCACCGGCGAGCGCGGGGTCTCGGTGCAGGCCGAGGAGGCGCACGACCTCAAGCGCATGTGGGAGGAGTGGGCCGCGATGCAGGCGATGGCGGGCTGAGCCGCACCGGCCGGACGGCGGAATGCCTAGCGGGGTTTTCCTGCCGAGTCGTCCAGCAGCCCAGCCAGCGATTGCGGCGGAAGCATGCCGGAGAATACGATCTGCCCAGCAGCTGGCGCGATGCCCAGCACTTCGGCGGGCTCCGCCATCCAATCATCTCGCCCCATGCCAGGCACCGAATCCAACACGACCGCGATGATGTTCGGGTCGAGGAAGCCTGCCGCGATGATGGCCAGATACGTATCGCCCTCCCGAGTCGCGACCCAGGCGGTCAGTCGTTGTCGTCCCGCCGATGTCGAGACTGGTCTGCCGCAATGCGCCGACCTGCGAATCGCCTCCCGTACCGCGGCCTGGAGCGCGACCGCACCGAGCGCGATCCGCTCGTGCTCGAGTCTGCGGATATCGAGCGCTTGCGGGAGGAGGTGCTCGCTACTGACCGCCTGAGGACCATCCGCGAGTTGCTTGGCGGATCGCTTGCACTCTTCCTCCAGCCGAGCGTAAAAATCGCTTGTTCTGCTATCGGACCGTCGCTTACCCGCGGCGACCAGCCACCAATGAACGGAGGGCTCGTGGATCGGAGCGACGACCGCACCCGCTCGGCACCTCCCGAGGCATGCTCTTCAGGAAGCCGTTGCGCCTTCGCGATCAACTCGTGGTTCAGCCCCTCCAACGGCACGTCGAGAGGCGGGAACCCGAGATCCAGATCGTCGAGACATCGTTTCGTCGGACGCACACCATTGCTCATGCCGTGACGATAGTTCCCGCCTACGACATGCGATCAGCCGCGCAGCCCGCCCAGCTCGTCGAGCTCCGCGTCGGTCGCCCCGGTAAGCAGCTGAACAGCGCTTTTCGTCGTGCCGTCCAACGTCCGCAACGCCTCGAGCGCGGCCTCTTGTATCTCGTCCCGATGGCGCTCCACGTACTCGCGAACGGCGTCATTGACGATGTGCTTCTTCGAAGTACCGAGGAAGTGCGCCGCATGGGAAATCAGTTCGTCCGTACTCGCGTCGACTTTGATCGGCGAAAGCGCATTGGGCATACTTCCACCCCCTCTCTTCGGGTACCAAAGTACCGCAGGCTATCATCGAACACCAGGTCGCCACAGCGCTATCGCCCTCGCCGCGCGCCGAGATGCGAGACCAGGATGCCCACGAACGCGAGCACGACGCCGCACAGCAGCAGCCAGCTGAAGTGCCCCGACAGCAGGTCGAAGAAGAGCGAGCCGACCAGCTGACCGCCGACCAGCGAGAGCGACAGCATGAAGACGCCCAGCCCGCGGACGACGGAGGCCGTCACGAAGATGTAGATCACGCCGATCACGCCGCCCAGGTAGAGCCACCACTCGCGCGGCAGCCCCGAGAACTCGACCAGCCCGAGCAGCGAGGCGAGGAGGGCGGCGCCCAGGAGGACCGCAAACCCCACCGCGAAGTTGATCAGCGCGGGGCTCACCGACTCCCGGGCGTGCTGCCGCACCGTGCCGGTGATGCCGAGCTGCAGCGCGACGAGGAACCCGGCCACCGCGCCGATCGCCATGAAACCGGTCGACCCGAGCGTCACGCCCCCGCCGAGGCCGACCAAGCCGACGGCCAGGAGCGCGAGGAGGGTGCCGATGCCGCGCATCCACGAGATCCGCTGCACCGGCGCCCCGAGCCAGCCGAAGTGGTCCACCGCGAGCGACCCGAGCAGCTGGCCCACGACCATCGAGGTCATGAACACGGCCACGCCGAGGAAGGGCACCGAGAGCCCCTGGGCGAGCACGAAGGATGCGCCGCACGCGCCGCCGAGGAAGCCCCACCAGGGCATCTCGCCGCCCCGCGCGGCCGCGATCGTCCGGCGCAGCCCGGTCCGGGCGCTCTTCACGCAGGCCGTCACGAGCAGCAGCAGGGCGAGCCCCGTGCCGAAGGCGATGGCCGCCGCGTGCGGACCGCTGCCGACCGTCTCCGCGAGCGTGCCGTTGATGCGCGACTGCGTCGCGCTGCCCACGCCGACGAGCACCGCGATGACGAGCAGGAGCGGTTTGAGCCAGGCGCGTTCGGAGGTCACTGGTGGACGCTATCGCATCCGCGGCGCCGGGCACCGCCCGGAGGGCACCCCCGGAGCGCTACGCGACCCACACGGTCTTCAGGTTGCAGAATTCGCGGATGCCCTCCTTCGAGAGCTCGCGGCCGTACCCGGACTTCTTCACCCCGCCGAACGGGAGCTCGGGATAGGAGATCGTCATGCCGTTGACGAACACGGCGCCCGCCTCGAGCTCGCGCCGCGCCCGGACGATCTCGTCGTCGTCCTCGCTCCAGAACGCCGATCCGAGCCCGAATTCGCTGTCGTTCGCGAGCGCGAGGGCGTCGTCCAGCGACTCGGCCCTGAACACCGAGGCCACCGGGCCGAACGCCTCCTCCCGCCACAGCCGCGCCTCCGGGGTCAGGCCGTCGATCACGGTCGGGGCGTAGAAGCACCCGACCTCGCCGATCCGGTAGCCGCCGACGCGGACCTCGGCGCCCTTCGCGCGCGAGTCCTCGACGAGCTCCTCGATGTCGGCGAGGCCCTGCGCATTGGCGAGCGGGCCGATCTGCGTCTCCTCGGACGTCGGCTCGCCGACCGCGAGCGATCCCATCCGCTCCGCGAACAGCTCCACGAACCGGTCGTAGACATCCGCGTGCACGATGAACCGCTTCGCGTTGATGCACGCCTGCCCGTTATTGCTCGTGCGCGCCTGCACCGCCGTCGAGACGGCGTCCTCGAGCCGGGCCGAGGGCATCACGATGAACGGATCCGAGCCGCCGAGCTCCAGCACGGTCTTCTTCAACGAGTCGCCGGCGGTCGCGGCCACCGCCCTCCCGGCCCCCTCCGACCCGGTCAGCGTGGCGGCGGCCACGCGATCGTCGCGGAGCACCTCCTCGACGCGGGAGGAACCGATCATCAGCGTCGCGAACGCCCCCTCGGGGAATCCCGCCCGCGCGAACAGCGCGCCCAGATACGCCGCCGCCTGCGGCACGCAGGAGGCGTGCTTCAGCAGCCCGGCGTTCCCCGCCATCAGCGCCGGCGCCGCGAAGCGCACGACCTGCCAGATCGGGTAGTTCCAGGGCATGACCGCCAGCACGACGCCGATGGGCTCGAACTCGGTGTACGCGGCCGAGGCGCCCACGACCGAGGGGTCCTCGAGCTCCTCGCCCAGGAGGAAGTCCTCCGCGTGCTCGGCGTAGAAGCGCATCGCCTTCGCCGACTTCAGCACCTCGGCCCGCGACTGGCCGATGGGCTTGCCCATCTCGGCCGTGATCAGCCCAGCCACCTCCTCGACCTCCGCCTCGAGGAGCTCGGCCGTCCGCACCATCAGCCGCGCGCGCCCGTCGAATCCCAGCGCCCGCAGACGCGGCAGCGCAGCGGATGCGGCGGCGAGCTTCTCCTCGATCGCCGCTTCGCCGTCCGGTTCGAACGTCCGAAGCACCTCGTCGGTGGCGGGGTTGATGCTCTGCAGTGCGGCCATGGGTGCCTTCCTCCGGTCCGGAACCGCCCGTCGGCGATGGCGGGCGAATGTACAATCGATTGCAAGTTTTCAGCTTCGAGAGTATCGCCGACCGCCTCGATGCGTCAACATCGGCACCGGCGCAACCGCCGCGTTATGCCTGATAGAGCAACGAGTAACCCGCCTTCGCAGCCATCTCCATCGGCACGACAACTTGTTTGCAAACGATAGCAATGGCTGTTACCTTGGCTCCACGAGAACGCCAGCTGCGCGTGCACCGACGCACCCACTTGAAAGAAGGCTTCAATGACCGAGTCAGCCACTCCGCGCCCGCTCCATGCCCCTGGCCACATGGCGGTCGACTACGAGAACCGGGTCGACTTCGGCCGGCTCCGCGACTACCGGCTCGGCCGTGCGCAGGCCGCGCTGGACAAGAGCGGCTGCGGCGCCTTCCTGCTGTTCGACTTCTACAACATCCGGTACACGACCCAGTCCTGGGTGGGCGGCGCCCTGGGCGACAAGATGATCCGCTACGCGCTGCTCACCCGCAACGGCGAGCCGCACCTGTGGGACTTCGGGTCGGCGGTGAAGCACCACCAGCTGTACTCGCCGTGGCTCAAGCACGACCACAACCATCCCGGATTCCTCGGCTTCCGCGGCGCGGTGGCCCCGACCGCGGGGCTCATGGAGGACGCGGTCCGCGAGATCCGCGGCATCCTGATCGATCTCGGACTCGAGGACGAACCCGTCGGCGTCGACATCGTCGAGCCGCCGTTCATGTTCGAGATGCAGCGACAGGGCCTCACCGTCGTGGACGCGCAGCAGCACATGCTCGACGCTCGCGAGATCAAGAGCCGGGACGAGATCATGCTGCTGAACCAGGCGGCCGCGATGGTGGACGGCACCTACGTCGACATCGTCGAATCCCTGAAGCCCGGCGTGCGCGAGAGCGATATCGTCGCGATGGCCGCCAAGAAGCTCTACGAGTACGGCTCCGACCAGGTCGAGGCGATCAACGCCATCTCCGGCGAGCGCTGCAACCCGCACCCCCACAACTTCACCGACCGGATCATCCGCCCCGGCGACCAGGCGTTCTTCGACATCATCCACTCGTACAACGGCTACCGCACCTGCTACTACCGCACGTTCAACGTCGGCATGGCCACGGGCTCGCAGCGCTCCGCGTACAGCCAGGCCCGCGAGTGGATGGACAACGCCATCGCCGCGCTCAAGCCGGGGGTCGGCTCCGACGAGATCGCGACGCTCTTCCCCACCGCGAAGTCGCTCGGCTTCGACGACGAGCTCTCGGCGTTCGGCCTCCAGTTCTGCCACGGCCTCGGCCTCGGCCTGCACGAGCGCCCGATCGTCTCGCGCCTCAACAGCTACCGGGAGCCGGTCGAGCTGAAGGCCGGCATGGTCTTCGCGGTCGAGACCTACTGCCCCGCCAGCGACGGCTACTCGGCGGCGCGGATCGAGGAGGAGGTCGTCCTCACCGACGAGGGGCCCGTGGTCATCACGAAGTACCCCGCGGACGACCTCATCGTGGCGAACCCGCTCTGATCCCCCGAGCCCGCGACGCCATGGCACCCGAGCACCGGTCTCGTCCGGACGGCGGGCGGGGCGCGAGTTGATCCGTCGGCCCGCGCCCCGCCCGCCCACGCTGCGCGATGTCGCGGAGCTCGCCGGCGTGCACGTCGGCACGGCCTCGCGGGCGCTCAACCCGGCGCAGTCCGGCCTCGTGAACCCGGCCACCCGCGCGCGGGTCGTCGAGTGCGCGGCGAGGCTCGGCTACCGCCCGAACGCCGTCGCGCAGTCGTTGCGCAACGGCACCACGAGCACCGTCGGCGTCGTGGTCGCGGACCTCGCCAACCCCTACTTCGTCCAGCTGATACGCGGCATCGAGGCCGAGGCCCGGCCGCACGGCGTCATGCCGCTGGTCGTGGAGACCCACGACGACTCCGAGACCCTCGAGCGGGTCGTCACGCGGCTGATCGCCAACCGGATCGACTCGCTCATCGTGAGCGCGGCCCACATGACCGACGAGCCGTTCATCGCCGCGATCGAGGCCCAGGTGCCGACCATCCTCGCCGTGCGCACGTTCCTCGACACCGGCCCCGGGAAGGGCGTGACCGACCGCCGCAGGGAGGTGCTGCAGGACGATGCGCAGGGCGCGCGGATCGCCGCCGAGCACCTCATCGGGCTCGGGCACCGGCGCATCGCGCAGCTCCGCGGCGACCCGACCATCTCCTCATTCGTCGGCAGAAGCCGCGGCTACCTCGAGGCGATCGCGGCGGCGCCCGGAGTGTGCGACGTCTCGACCGACGACATCGCCGGCACCAGCACGATCGCCGAGGGCCGGCGGATCGCCCGCCGTCTGCTCGTCGAGGGCCCGGCGCGGGACCGGCCGACCGCGATCTTCGCGCACAACGACCTCATGGCTCTGGGCGCCATCGACGCGGTCGACGAGCTCGGCCTCTCCTGCCCCGAAGACGTCTCCGTGGTGGGCTACAACGACGCCCCGCTCATCGACCACGCGGCCCCGCCGCTGAGCACCGTGCGGCTGCCGAGCTGGGAGATCGGCCGGCACAGCGCCCGGCTCGCGCTCTCCGGTGACGACGCGGAGTCCTCGGTCCCCGTGCGCATCATGCTGACCCCGGAGTTCGTGGTCAGGAGCTCCACCACGGCCCCGCCCGCGCGGCTCCGCGACGCCGGCGCCTGAGAGCCGCGGCGCCCGCGGCCTCGCGGCACCGATCCGGGCCCGTCGGGGCGCCGGGAACGGATCGCGCGCGGCCCCGGAAACCCCCTGAGGGCGGGCGCCGCCCGAACCCGCAGGCTCGAGCGGCGCCCGCCCTCGGGCGGCTCGCGGCGGCTACCGCATCAGCACGCCGCCGTTGACGTCGATGGTCGCGCCCGTGACGTACGACGCCCGGTCGGAGGCGAGCCAGTACACCGCGTCGACGATGGCCTCGGGCGGCCCCGCGACCTTGAGCGGGATCTTCGCGTACTCGATGTCCCGCATCTCCTCGACCGTGATGCCGCGCTCGGCGGCCTCCCCCTCGAGCGCGGCGCGGTGCATCGCCGTGTCGATGTTGCCGGGCGAGACGGCGTTGGCCCGGATGCCGAAGTCGGCCAACTCCGCGGCCAGCCCCTGGGTCAGGCTGATGACGCCGGCCTTCGACGTGCAGTAGGCCGAGTAGAACGGATGCGCCCGCTGCCCCCACCACGAGGCGATGGTGACGACCGAGCCGCCGGCGTTGTGCGGGATCAGCGGCACGAGCTCGCGGCAGGCGAGGAAGACGCCCCGCAGGTTCACCGCGTGCACGCGGTCCCACTCCTCCGTGGGCATGTCGAGCAGCGGGAGCCCGTCGCGCTGCACGACCCCGGCGAAGAGCGCCAGGGTGTCGATCCTTCCCGACCACTCGCGCACCTTCGCGGCGGCCTCCCTGAGCGACTCCTCATCGGACTGGTCCACCACGAGCGCCAGCAGCTCCGCGTCCGGTCGGGCCTCGACGATCTCCGCGTGCACGCGCTGCACCGGCTCCGCGAAGAGATCGGCCATGACGACCCGGTATCCCTCGTCCAGGAAGCGCTCGACCGCGATGCGGCCCTGTCCTCCGGTCGCACCCGTGATGAACGCGACGTTCTTCTCCGACATTCGTATCTCCTTGTGAAACTTCGTTGTTCTCGTTCGTCCGGGCGCCCGCCCTAGACGAGCACCATGCCGCCGTCGATCATGATGACCTGCCCCGTCATGTAGTCCGAGTCCTGCGAGGCGAGGAAGAGCGCCGTGCCGACGATGTCCTCCGCCTCGGCCACGCGCCCGCGCAGGATGCCGGCCGAGAAGTTCTTCATCGCCTCGCCCGGCACGCGGGATGCGCCGATCGCCATGAGGTCCTCGTCGAGCTTCTCCCACAGCGGCGTGGCCACCACGCCCGGGGCGAAGGCGTTCACCGTGATGTCGTCCTCCGCGAGCGCCTTCGCGCCCGACTGCGTGAGCGAGATCACCGCCGACTTGGCCGCGCAGTACGCGGCCGTGTTCGCGTCGCCCACCCGGCCCGAGATCGACGCGGTGTTGACGACCTTGCCCAGCCCGTCCTGCTGCCGGAACTGCTTCGCGGCCTCCTGCGTGCCGATCAGCGTGCCGAGGGCGTTGACGTCGAGGATGGCCGACCAGTTCTCCTCGGTGACGTCGAGGAAGCCGAGCGGGCGGTTGAGGCCCGCGTTGTTGAACCAGACGTCGATGCGGCCGAACTCGGACACCGCGACCTGGATGGCCGCGCGGACCTGGTCCCGCTCGGTCACGTTCGCCTGCGCCCAGGCGGCGCGGCCGCCCGCCGCGATGATGCTCTTCGCCGCGGCCTCCGCGGCCTGCGGGTCGAGGTCGACGATGAGGACGTTCGCGCCCTCCTCCGCGAAGCGATGCGCGAAGGCGAGGCCCATGCCGCTCGCCGCGCCGGTGATGCCGATCGTCTTGCCTTCGAGTCGTGCAGTCATTGTGTGAGTCCTTCCCAGTGGTTCTTTCGACGTTGTTGGTGGTCTTCTCGGGCCCCGGGGGCGGCCGTGCGGCCGTCCCTCGGATCCGGGGCCCGCAGCGGATTCATGCGTTCAGCTCGCGGAGCTTGGCGATCCTGTTGCGTCTCGCGACCCGCAGGATCACGAACTCGACGACGATGACGACGAGCAGCAGCACGCCGGTGATCAGCTCCGTGAAGTACGAGGGCACCCCCATCGCGGAGAGGCCGGCCGCGAGCACGACGATGATGAGGATGCCCAGCGTGATGTTCACCACGTTGCCGCGGCCGCCGGTCAGGCTCACGCCGCCGATCAGCGCCGCGGCCACGCAGGTCAGCATCACCGTGCTGAAGCTGTCCGGCATGACGGATCCGCCCTTGAGCGAGGAGAGCCCTCCCGCGAGCGCCGCGCACAGCCCGGAGAGGCCGAAGGAGAGCACCATCGAGCGCTTCACGGACACGCCGGCCGCCACGGCCTCCTGCCGGGCGCCGCCCACGGCGTAGATCTCGCGCCCCCACTTGGTGAACGTGAGGAAGACGCCGATCGCGACGATCGCGATGATCGCGGTGATCGACAGCGGCGAGAAGATCCAGTACCGCGCGAGCAGCGCGTCGGTGGCGAGGTAGTTGTTCAGCATCACCGGGCCGCCGCCCGCGACGATCCAGGCCACGCCCTGCAGGACGGTGAGCATGCCCACGGTGAAGACCAGCGAGTTTATGCCGATCCTCGCGATGACCCAGCCCTGGAAGGCCCCGATGAGGAGCCCGACGAGGGAGGCGATGACGATGCTCGGGAAGAGTCCCAGGTCGCCGAGCCGGACCGCGATCACCCCGGCGAGGACGGCCTGCCCCGCCACCGCGAGGTCGAGCTCGCCGGCGATCATCGTGACCGCGAGCCCCGCGGTGATGATGCCGATGAGCAGGAGCCGTTCGAAGCTCGCGTACACCGCGGACTCGCCGCGGAACGTCGGGGCGATGACCGCCAGCGTGACGAGCAGCGCGACGAGGATCCCGAGCTGCAGCCCGTACTTCCGACCGATCTGTTGCATTGCGTGTTTCATCGCGCCGTAGCCTTTCGCAGTACGTGGAGAACGGAGACGACCACCACGACCAGGACGCCGACGCCGAGCAGGCGGACCCCGGTGGGCAGGCCGTGGAGCAGCATGATGTTGCCGAGGGTGACGATGAGGATCGCGCCGAGCGCCGAGCGCAGCGGCGATCCCTCGCCGCCCGAGATCGCGGTGCCCCCGACCAGGATGGCCGCGATGACGTCCATCGTGAGGGTGCCGAGGTCGGCCGACTGCACCTGCCGCAGCTGGGCCGCCGCCAGCACGCCGGCCAGCGACATGCCGATCGACATCGAGAGGAACGCCCACATGGTGGTCCTGCGCACGGAGACGCCGCTCAGCCCCGCGGTGCGGCGGTTCGCGCCCATGAGGTAGGTGCGCCGGCCGGCGACGGTCCGCTCCATGTAGAACCAGTTGATCGCGAGGTACGCGAGGAAGATGTACACCGGCAGGGGCAGCCCGAGGAAGTTCGTCAGCGCGATCCACGCGATGTTGAAGTCGGCCGCGGGGGTGACCACCTCGCCGTTCGTGAAGATGGTCACGAGGCCGAACACGATCGTGCCGGCGGCCAGCGTGGTGATGATGGGGTTGAGCCCCGCCGAGACGATGTAGCCCTGGATCGCGCCGACGGCGACGAGCACGAGCAGGGCGGCGAGCGCCCCGACGAGCACGGATCCCGTGGCGCTGCCCACGGTCAGGAAGAGCACCGCCCCCAGCACGACGGACTGGCTGCCGCCGAGGGAGAAGAAGTTCCCCGAGATCGTCACCGGCGTCATGCCGATCGCGACGATCCCGACGATCGAGGAGTTGATGAGGATCGCGCGGATGTTGTCGAAGCTCAGGAAGCTCGGCGTCGTGAACGCCGCCACGACGACGATCAACAGCAGCAGCAGCGGCAGCGCCCAGGTCGCCGCGGTGTGCAGCGTGGCCTTCTTCGCGGTGGGCACCACCTGCACCGGCGTGGTGCGGGTTTCCGGCGTTGTCTTACTCACCGACGGTTTCCTTTCGGTGCATGACCTCGCGGACGAGGTCCGGTTCGGTCCATTCGGTCCAGGGCCGCAGATTCGTCTGGCGGCCCTTGTAGTACGTGGCGATGGTGTCGCAGAGGCCGAAGATCTCGTTCGTGTCCGAGGAGCTGACGATGATCGCGACCCCCGCGTCGCTGAGCTCCCGCAGCTGGCGGTAGATCTCGGCGCGCGCGCCGACGTCCACGCCGCGGGTGGGCTCCTCGACGAGGAGCACCTCGGGCTCGATGCCGAGCCACTTGCCCAGCGCGACCTTCTGCTGGTTGCCGCCCGAGAGCGTGCCGACCGAGGACTGCATCCTGCGGATGTCGATGGCGAACTGCTCCGCGTAGGTGTGGGCCCGCTCCGATTCCCTCCGGGTGCTGACCACCCCCAGGCGGGCGGTGGCGGGCAGCCAGGGCGAGGAGAGGTTCCTGGTGATCGAGATGCCGCCGAAGATGCCGTTGCGCTTGCGGTCCGCCGAGCAGTAGGCGATGCCCTGCTCGATGCCGCGGGTGCGATTGCGCAGGTCGACGAGCCTTCCCTGCAGGCGGACCTCGCCGCCGAGGCGCGGCTGCATGCCGGCGAGCGCCTCCATGATCGCCTGCGTGCCGGAGCCCAGCTGCCCGGTCAGGCCGACGATCTCGCCGCGCCGGACGGTGAGGTCGACGTCGTCGCGGAGGCCGGGGGCGCGGAGCCCCTCGACCTCGAGCACGGGATCGCCGATGCCCGCCGAGCGCTCGGGGTACATGTGGCCGAGCTGCCGGCCGATCATCAGGGCGATGACCTGGTCCACGTCGAGCGAGTCGATGTCCTCCGGCTCGGCGCTCCGGCCGTTGCGGAACACGGTGACCCGGTCCGCGATCTCGAAGACCTCGCCGAGCCGGTGCGTCACGTAGATGACGCTCCGTCCCTCCGCCGCGAGCGTCTTGACCACGTCGAGGACCCGGGCGATCTCGGCGTCGGAGAGCGCCGCCGTCGGCTCGTCGAAGATCACGATCTTCGCGTCCCTGGCCAGCACCCTGGCGATCTCGAGCAGCTGCATCTCGGCGACCGAGAGCTCCTCGACCGCCGTGTCCGGGTCGAGGTCCTCGAGGCCGACGCGCGCCAGCAGGGTCTCGGCGTTCTCGCGGAGCCTGCGCTTGCCCCACCAGAACGGCGCGTGCGCCTGGCCGAGGACGAGGTTCTCGGCGATGGTCATCGTGCCGACGGTGCTGTACTCCTGCTGGACGACGGCGATGCCGGCGGCCTGCGAGAGGCTGTTGCTCGAGATGTCCGCCGGCGCCCCGTCGATGGCGATGGAGGCGCCGGAGTCCGGCCGCACCAGGCCCGAGATGATCTTGACGATCGTGCTCTTGCCCGCGCCGTTCTCGCCGAGCAGGGCCATCACCTCGCCGGCCCGCAGCTCGAACCGGACATCGCTGAGCGCCTTGATCGCTCCGTACGTCTTCGACGCGTTCTCGATCAGCAGGCGGAAGGGCTGTTGCGCTTCATTCATATGCCTAATTCCTCATCAGTAGGTTGTCCGCCCCGGACGGGTCTCCCCTTCCGGGCCGGGCGGGGCCGTGTGCTGCGCCCCGCCCGGCCCGGCCGGCACGGCGGAGAAGGGGGAGCCGCCGCCTACTGGACGAGCTCGTCGACGGTCATGTCCCAGATCAGGAAGTCGTCGTAGGTCTCGGCGGTGATGGGAGGGTTCATGATGTACGTCACGGCGGCCGGGGCCATCATCTCGAGCTCCGGCTTGGCCTCTTCGGTCTCGAGCGTGACGGTCTCGTCGACGACCTCGCCGACGGCGAGGAACTGTGCGGCCACGCGGACCGCGAGCATGCCCTCGATCACCGGGGACTGGATGACCGCCGAATCGATCTTGCCGTCGCGGAGCGGCGCCTTGTCGCCCGAGTAGTCCCCGGCCACCACGATGACGTCCTCGCCCGGGGTGAGGCCGTTCTGCTCGAGCGCCTGCACGACGCCCGCCGCGGAGTTGTTGTTCTGCGCGAAGATGAAGTCGATCCCCTCGGCCTTGAACCGCGGGATGACCTGGCTCGCGGCCTCGTACCCGGCCTGCGCGTCGGTGGTCGTCAGCGGCTCGACGAGCAGCTCGTTGAACGCGCCGTCCGTGGCCTCGACGAACGCCTCGTGGCGGTCGTCGCCCGCCACGTAGCCCGTCGGGAAGCGGAACTCGATGATGTTGGGCTTGCCGTCGGGGCCGCTGAACTCGGCGCCCTCCGCCTCCAGCTCCTCGAGCTTCGCGAGCGCGCTGAGTCCGGCCTGCTCGCCGATGCCCGGGTCGCTCACGCCCGCGTAGGCGGTGACGAACTCCTGCGCGTCCTCTTGGACGCCCTGGTTGAACTGGATCACCGGGGCGTCCTGGGAGAGCAGGCGGATCGAGTTGGTCGCGGCCTCGGCGGCCGCCGGCCAGAACAGGTAGGCCGCGGCCTCCTGCCCGGTCGCGAGCCATTCCTGGACCTGCTGGTCCTGCTCGGTCTGATCGAAGTTGTTCTCGAACGAGGAGACCTCGAATCCGAGCTCCGCCGCCTCGGCCTCGATCGCCTTCAGGCTCTCGGCCATGTAGACGTTCGAGGTGGCGGGCATGAACACGACGAGCGTCTGCCCCTCGCCCTCGAGCGTGCCCGATCCCTCGTGCTCCTCGGCGGCGCCGGGCGCCGCCTGGCCCCCGCATCCCGCGAGCCCGAAGACGAGGCCGGCCGATGCGACCACGACGCCGAGCCGTTTCCATATCCCGCGACGTCCGGTTTGACGTTTCATCACTCTTTGCTCCTTTGCAGAGTTGCCGATCCCGGCCCTCCCCGCCCCAACGACTCGGGCCGGATGCCCGACGGCCACCGTTGCCGCGCCCTGGAACAGGAGTGAACGAGTTCGAAATGCTAACGTTTGCACTCCATGCTAATCCATGATGCGAACGATTGCATCATCTATTTTGTCCACCTAGGCTTAACGGACTCGATTCCGGCGCGTCGTCCCCGCCATCGCGGGCGACGGCGCGGCCGCCGAGATCCGACCGTGAGCCTTCGACCCGATGGAGTGTCCGATGACCGCTGCCCCCGCCCCTCGCCTGCTTCCCACGAGCTGGTCCACCGCCGGAGACGTCGTCCCCCAGAGCGCGGACGAGCGAAGCCCGCTCGCGCTCGCCGATCGCGTCCGCGCCGTCGCCGAGACCGGCTGGAACGGCTTCGGCCTGGTGTACGACGACCTGATGGAGTACCAGCGCGAGCACTCGCTGGGCGACCTCAAGCGCCTGCTCGACGACCACGGGCTCGACCACGTCGAGCTCGAGTTCCTCGGCGACTGGTGGACGGCCGACGAGCGCCGGGCGGCCTCCGACGAGATGCGCGAGAACCTCTTCCACGCGGCCGAGGCGCTCGGCGCGAAGACGGTCAAGATCGCGCCCGAGACCGCCGACGCCCCCGTCGACAGGGACGTCTTCTTCGCGGAGTTCGATGCCCTCGCGACGGAGGCGGCGCGCCACGGCACGCGCGTCGCGCTCGAGACGCTGCCCTTCGCCGCGAATATGCGCACGATCGAGGAGGGGATCGAGCTCGTCACCGAGGTCGCCAACCCCGCCGGCGGGCTCTGCGTCGACATCTGGCACGTCGCCCGCGGCGGCACGGACTACTCCGTGATCCGGGACTCGCTCCCCGCCCAACACCTCTTCGTGGTCGAGCTCGACGACGCCGCCGCGCAGCCGATCGGCCGGCTGTGGGAGGACACGGTGCACCGCCGCCTCCTGCCCGGGCACGGCGCGTTCGACGTCCCCGAGTTCATCAACGCCGTCCGGGCCACCGGCTACGACGGCATCTGGGGCGTGGAGATCATCTCGCACGAGATCAGGGCCACGCCGCTCCCCGAGGCCCTCGCCGCGATGCGCGGGGCCGCCCTCGAGTGCTTCGCGGAGGCGGACGCGCGCCTCGCCGCCGCCCGGTAGCGGAGCGGCGCGGCGCCGTCGCCCCTCGGACCCGCGCTGCGGTTCCGAGGGGCGACGGCGATATCGTTGACCTCGGCGCACGACTCGGCGTCACGGCGCCGGCCGATGCGGCGATTCCCGGAATCGGGGAGCGCGGCGGATCCGGCTGCCCGGCGCCGGTCCGGAGGACGCGTGCCTTCTCCGCGCCGCACCGCACGGCCGCGAACACCAACCGAGGAGCACCTCCGATGATCCGACACGTCGTCATGTTCACACTGCGCGCAGAGCAGGAGGCGCAGCGCCGCGCCGACGCCGCCGAGCTCGAGCGGGCCCTGCTCGCCCTCGAACCGGTCGTGCCGGGCGTGCGCGCCATGCAGGTCGGCATCGACGACTCCGCCGCGCCCGGGCACCGGGACATGGTGCTCATCTCCGACCACGACTCCCCCGAGGCGCTGGCCGAGTACCAGCGGCACCCCGAGCACCTGCGGGTGCTCGAGCTCGTGGCGGCGCTCGCCGCCGAGAAGTCGGTGGTCGACTTCGCCCTCGACCCCGTCGAGTAGCCTCGCCGTATGTACGAGCACGCGCGCCCGTCCGAGGACACCGGGCCTCGACTGCGTCAGGCGCGGCTCGATCACGGGCTCAGCCTCCGGGCCCTCGCCACGGAGCTCGACGTCTCGTCGAGCCTCATCTCGCAGATCGAGACCGGCAAGACCAAGCCCTCGGTCGGCACGCTGTACGCCCTCGTCTCGCGGCTCGGCCTCTCGATGGACGAGCTGCTGGGGCACGCCGCGCCCGGCGCGGCCCCGAGGCCTCCCGTGCCGTTCGCCGGCCCGGTCAGCATGGTCACGGAGCACTTCCGCGCCCAGTCCGCCGCCGAGAACCCGACGCTCGAGATGGAGAACGGCGTCACCTGGGAGCGGCTCGCCGCGCTCGGGGGCAGCGACGTGGAGGGGCTGCGCGTCACGTACCGGCCCGGCGCCTCGAGCTCGGTGGAAGGGCACCTGATGCGGCACTTCGGCGTCGAGCACGTCTATCTGCTCTCGGGCGAGCTCACGCTCCGGCTCGAGTTCGACACGCACGTCATCCGGGCCGGCGACTCCATGGCCTTCGACTCGCGGCGGCCGCACCTGTTCTCCAACGAGTCGGACGCCGCGGCCGTCGGCATCTGGTACGTCGTCGGCCGGCGCTCGAGCGCGAACGAGGCCGACGCGCACGAGCCGACGGGCGAGGACGCCGCGGGTGCGGGGTCTCCCGCATCCGCGGTGGACGTGCTCCGGCGCTTCGGCGGCCGCTGACCGCCGGGCCTACACGAGGATCTCGAGCGGGTGCTCGACGAGCCGGACGAAGGCGGCCAGCCATTCCGCGGCCACGGCGCCGTCGAGCACGCGATGGTCCGCCGAGAGCGTGACCGCCATGACGGTGCCCGCCTCGATCCCGCCGTCCGCCGACACCACGGGCTGCCGCTGCGCCGCTCCCACGGCGAGGATCCCCGACTGCGGCGGGTTGATGATCGCGGAGAACCGCTCCGTCCCGTACATGCCGAGGTTCGAGACCGAGAAGGCGCTGCCCTCGAGCTCGCCCTGCCTGATCTTCCCGTCCCGCGCGCGGGCGGCCAGATCGCGGATCTCGGCGCTCAGCGTCGACACCGACTTCGACTCGACATCCCGGACCACCGGCGTGAGCAGCCCGCCGGGGATCGACACGGCCACCGCGATGTCCACCGACCGGTACTGCCGGATCGAGTCGCCTACCCAGACGGCGTTGGCGGCCGGCACCGCCCGGTGCGCCGCGGCGACGGCCTTGACGATCAGGTCGTTGACCGAGACGCGCGACTCGCGCCCCTCGTTGATCTGCGCCCGGAGCTCGAGCAGCGCGTCCACGCGGATGCTCGCGTCGAGGTAGAAGTGCGGGATCGTCGTCTTGCTCTCGGTGAGCCGGCGCGCGATGGCCCTGCGCATCCCGGAGAGCGGGATGTCCTCGTAGTCGCCCGTCGCCGCGGGCGCCGGCGACCGCTCCGCCGCGGCCTCCTCCCGCGGCGCCCGGCCGTCCGAGCCCGGCTCGGACGCGGCGGGGGCCGCGGGACGGACCGCCGGGCGCGCATCGAGGAAGGCCTCGATGTCGCGACGCACGATCCGCCCGTTCGGGCCGGAGCCCGACAGCTCCGCGACGTCGATGCCGTGCTCCTTCGCGAGCTTCCGCGCGAGCGGGCTCGCGAAGATCCGCTCGTCCCCCGCTCCGGCGCCGTCGGCCGGGCGCGGATCCGGTTCGGCGGATCCGGGCTCGGCGGATCCGGGCTCGGCGGATCCGGGCTCGGCGGATTCCGGCTCGGCGGTTTCCGGCTCGGCGGATTCCAGTACTGTGGCGCCGCCCCCGTCCGGTTCCGCGGCGGCGGCGGATCCGCCCACCTCCGCCAGCGCGGCGTCCACGCCCTCGGCCGAGTCCGCGATCGCGCCGATCACGGCCCCGACCGGGGCGGTCTCGCCGGCCTCGACGAGCGGTCCGGCGAAGAATCCGCCGACCTCGGCCTCGTACTCGATCACGGCCTTCTCGGTCTCGATCTCCGCGATCGGCTGGCCCTCCTCGACCGCGTCGCCCTTGGACACCAGCCAGGACTGGATCGTCGCGTCGTCGCCGCCCGCGGCGAGCTGCGGCATCTTGATCAGCGTGGTCATCACTGCCCTCCCCAGGCTCGACGGACCCGTTCCAGGCCGTCCACGACTTCTTCCGTCTGCGCGATCGCGGCCCGCTCCAGCACCTTCGAGATCGAGGGCGAGGCCTCGCCGCCGGTGACCCGCTCCACGGGCTGGTCGAGCCAGTCGAAGTAGCGCCGCTGGATCTCGTCGGCGAGCCACCCGCCGTATGAGGTGCCGCGCGCGCCCTGCTCGACGATCAGCACGTTGTTCGTCTTCCGGATGCTCTCGCCGATGGTGTCCCAGTCGAGCGACGCCCGGTCGAGCCAGCGGAGGTCGATGAGCTCCGCGTCGACACCGGTCTGCTCGATCGCCTCGGCGGCGTGGGCGACCATCGACAGGTAGGAGATCACCGTGACCTCCTCGCCGGGGCGCCGCACCGCGGCCCTGCCCGGGGGCAGGACGTAGTCGAGCTCGCCGTCGGGGATCCGGTCCTTCTTGCCGTAGAGGTCCACGTGCTCGATCACGAGCACCGGGTCCTCCAGCGCGAGCGCCGCGTTCATGAGGCCCACGTAGTCGGCGGCGGTGGACGGCGCGACGATCCGCCAGCCCGCCTGGGTGGCGAAGATGCCGGCCGGGTCCATGAGGTGCTGCGAGCCGTACCCGGAGCCCATCGCGACCTTCGTGCGCAGCACCAGCGGGACGGCGTTGTTGTCGCCGAACATGTGGCGGATCTTGCCCGCCTGGTTGAACACCTGATCGGCGGCCACCCACATGAAGTCCGGGTACATGAACTCCACCACCGGGCGGAACCGGCCGTCGGTCGCGACTCCGGTCGCGAGGCCGAAGAAGGCGTTCTCGCTGATGGGCGTGCCGATGACGCGGTCGGCGCCGTAGCGCTTGGCGAGCCCCTTGGTGGCGCCGTTCGTGCCGCCGCCGAGGTGATGGACGTCCTCGCCCATGACGATGATGCGCTCGTCCTCGCCCATCCGCCGGTCCATGACCTCCGCGACGGCGTCGACGAACTTCACGTCGCGCCAGTCCTCGGCGGGCTCGAGATCCCGCTCCCGCAGGTCGCGCAGCTCCTCGCCGGTGCTGCGGATGCCCGCGTCCACGTTCTTCGGGTCCGGCCACAGGTCGGGGCGGATCCGGCGGCGCTCGGAGTCGCCGGGATCCTGCTCGACCAGCTCGGCCACCGCGGCGGCCATCGCCGCCTCCGCCTGCCTCCGGACCGAGTCGATCCCCTCGTCGTCGACGAGCTCGCGACGGCGCAGCTCCGAGGCGACCCGCGCGAGCGGATCGCGCTCGCGCCAGGCCTGCTCCTCCTGCTTCGCCCGGTACCCGAACGCGCTGCCGGGGAACGGCCCGTTCTGATGGAAGAAGCGGTAGACCTCGGCCTCGATGACGGCCGGCCCCTCCCCCGAGCGCATTCGCGCCTCCGCCTCCTGCGTGGCGAGGTAGACCGCGAGCGGGTCCATCCCGTCCACCCGCCAGGAGGGGATGCCGAAGCCCTGGCCGCGGACCGAGAACCGCGGATCCGCGGAGGCCTCGTCGGCGTGGGTGGACACCGCGTAGAGGTTGTTCTCGATGAAGTACGCCACCGGGAGCTTCCAGACGGCGGCGAGGTTCATCGATTCGAGCACGGAGCCGATTTGGCTCGAGCCGTCGCCGAAGTAGTTGATCGAGACGCGGTCGGTGCCGCTGCGCCTGTGGGCCCAGGCGCTGCCCGCGGCCATGGGCGCGCCGCCGCCGACGATGGCGTTCGTGCCGAGTGCGCCGGCTTCGAGCCACTGCAGGTGCATCGAGCCGCCGCGGCCGCCGGAGAACCCCTGGGCGAGCCCGAGGATCTCCGCGAGCGTCCGCTGCAGCACGGCCTGGAGCTCCCCCGGGACGAGATGCTCGAGGTCGGGCCCATCCGGCGCGATGTGACCGATCGCCTTGGCGAGGAACTGGTGATGCCCACGGTGGGATCCGCTCACCGTGTCCTCCGAGCTCAGGCCGAGGATCGACCCCACCGCGCCGCCCTCCTGACCGATGCTCGAATGCGCCGGCCCGTGGACGAGCCCCTCTCCCGCGAGCTCAAGCAGCGCCTCCTCGAAGGACCGGATGAGCTGGATCTGCCCCAGCATCGTGCGCAGCAGCGCGGGATCGGCCTCGGCCCAGTCCTCCGGCGTGGTGGTCAGCTCGATCCAGTCGACGCCGGTGTCAAGGCGCTGTCTTCTCGGCATCATTGCCTCGTTTCCGCAATCTAGTGAGTTCGTGGACGAGCACGACCATACGCAGCATTGGCGCCAATCACAACACCAAGCCCCCTGATGTCTCGCTGAATTCTGGGGTCTTTCGATGAATTGGCGCCATTACTGGCTATGCTGCGGGCATGATCCCTTCACTCCATGGCACCGATCACATCGGCTTCACCGTCCCCGACCTCGACGAGGCCGAGGAGTTCCTCGTCGAGATCCTCGGCGCCGAACACGTCTACACGCTCGGGGGCAAGCGCGCGGACGACGACTGGATGGAGCGCCAGCTCGGCGTGCATCCCCGCAGCACGATCCGCGAGGTGCGCTTCTACCGGCTCGCCAACGGCAGCAACTACGAGCTGTTCGAGTACGAGGCCGCGGACGGGCAGGCCGCCCAGCCGCGCAACAGCGACATCGGCGGGCACCACCTCGCCCTCTACGTCGACGACATGGACGCGGCCGTCGACTACCTCAGGGCGCGCGGCGTCGAGGTGATGGGCGAGCCCGTGGCCAGCGCGCAGGCCGCGGCCGGGCAGCGCTGGGTCTACTTCCGGGCCCCGTGGGGCATGCAGTTCGAGCTCGTCTCCTACCCGGAGGGCAAGGCGTACGAGCGGGACGCCGAGACCGTGCTCTGGCATCCGAAGCATCCCGCACAATAGTCGGATGACGTCGAACCACGCAGCCGAGTCCCCGCCGCACGGCCGTTCCGGCGAGGAGGTCGCCAACCGGTTCCGCGAGGACATCCTCGCCGGGGTGTTCGCGCCGGGAACCCGGATCACGCAGATCGATCTCGCGGAGCGCTACGACTCGACCCGGGCGCCCGTCCGCGAGGCGATCCGCATCCTCGGCGCCGAGGGGCTCGTCAGCAGCGTCGCGAACACCGGCGCGTGGATCGCATCCCTCGGGCTGCACGAGTGCCACGAGCTCTACCGGCTGCGGGAGCAGCTGGAGCCGATGCTGATCGGGGACTCCGCGCGGGGGCTCTCCCCCGCCGACCACGAGCGCCTCGCCGGCCTCGCCGAGGAGATGGCCGCCACCGCGGACACCGAGCGCTTCCTCGCCCTCGATCGCGAGTTCCACTTCCTCGCGTACTCCAGGGCCGACACGATCATGCTCGCGGATCAGGTGCGCGGGCTGTGGAACCGCACCCAGCACTACCGGCGCGCGTTCGTCTCGGTGGTCCGGACGCAGGGCGATCCGTCCGCCGACTACGACCACGCGCTCATCGCGCGGGCCCTCGCGCGCGGCGACGCGGAGGAGGCCTCCGCGGTGCTGCGGCTGCACATCCGGAGGACCAGGATCCGGCTCGCCGACCACCCCGAGATATTCGAGTAGCGGCCCCGATACCCCCCCAGCCGACGTGCAATCGTTTGTCGGTAGACTCGGCCCTGGCTCCCCTGAGGTTCACCCAAAGAGAGCAGGTCCGCCTTGTCCATTCCCCGAGTCCCCACGCTCAAAGACGTCGCGAAGCACGCCGGCGTGCACGTCGCCACCGCCTCCCGCGCCCTCAACACGCAGCAGTCGCATCTCGTCAGCGAGGCGACCAGGACTCGCGTCCAGGCCGCGGCCGACGCGCTCGGCTACCGGACCAACGCGGTCGCCCAATCGCTGCGGACCGGGACGACGGGCACCATCGGCGTCGTCGTGCCGGACCTCGCCAACCCGTTCGTGGTGTCGATCATCCGCGGCGTCGAGCACGGCACGCGGCGCGAGAACATCCTGCCCCTCGTCGTCGAGACGCATGACGAACCGGAGCAGCTGCGCAGCGCCGTCTCGCGCCTCCTCGGCAACCGCGTGGACGGCATCGTCCTGTGCGCCGCGCACACGACGGACGAGGAGTTCGTCGCCGACCTCGAGGGCAAGATCCCGGTGGTGCTGGCCCTGCGCGGCTTCGACCAGCGCGGGCGGAGCGCGCCGGGGGCGCGCCGGTTCGAGGTGCTCCACGACGACATCGCCGGCGCCCGCGCGGCGGTCACGCATCTGATCGAGCAGGGGCACACCCGCATCGCGCAGCTCCCCGGCAACCAGGTGATCTCCTCCTTCATCGAGCGAGGGCAGGGGTTCGCGGCCGCCCTCGCCGCGCATCCGGAGGTCGAGGACCTCTCGAGCGGCACGCACGCGACCGAGCACACGGTGGCGGAGGGCAGGCGGCTCGCCGCCGAGGCGCTGGCGGCGCCGGCCGGTCGGCGGCCGACCGCGCTGTTCGCGCACAACGACCTCATGGCGGTGGGCGCGCTCGACGCGCTCCGGGAGCTGGGGCTGCGCTGCCCGGAGGACGTCTCCGTCGTCGGCTACAACGACGCGCCCCTCAGCGACCACCTCGATCCGCCGCTCACCACCGTCCGCCTGCCCAGCTACGAGCTCGGCAAGCACAGCGCGCGGCTGCTGCTCTCCGCGATCGAGGGGGACGCCTCCGAATCGGTGCGGACCATGCTCGCCCCCGAGCTCGTCCTCCGCGAATCGACGCGGCCCCCGGCGGACGGGGCCTCGGCGGACGAGGCCCCGACGGCCTGACCCGGAGCGTCCGCCCGGAGCGCGGCCCCGGCGCGCCGCGATCCGCCGCCTACGCCTCAGCGCACGCCGCGACGAACTCCCGGGCCTCCCGCAGCGCCCGCCTGGCGTCGACCACCCGCCCGGCGACGACGGCGATCTCGACCCCGCCGCGGCGCACCACGGCGCCGCCCTCGTCCATCGAGTAGTGCCCGACGCCCGACAGCGTCTTGAGGTTGCGCAGCGGGTTCTCCCCCACGAGCACGAGGTCCGCGCTCTTGCCCGCCTCGATCGACCCGGTCTC
The DNA here is from genome assembly GCF_900163695.1 of Gulosibacter sp. 10. Taxonomy (GTDB): domain Bacteria; phylum Actinomycetota; class Actinomycetes; order Actinomycetales; family Microbacteriaceae; genus Gulosibacter. Next base: position 26,326 of record NZ_FUIC01000024.1, on the reverse strand, counting down.
CCCGTCGATGCCGAGCAGCTCCGCGGCGTGGAGCGTGGCCGCGCGGATGACCTCGAGCGGCTGGAAGCCGGCCTCGCGCAGCAGCTCCAGCTCGTCCACGAACGAGAACCCGTAGTGCGAGTGGATGAAGCCGGGGTCGCTGCCGGCGCAGACCCGCCCGCCGCGGAGCGCGAAGTCGCGCACGAAGCGCATCCAGATGCGGTACTGCTCCTTCCACAGCACCTCGTCCTCCGTGGTCCAGTCGGCGAAGAACGATCCGTGCCGGTGCGCGCACGGCGTGAAGAAGCGGGCGAGCCGCGGCGACACGTACTCGCGCACCCACTCGCGGTTGCGGGCGCGCTCGGCGTCCCTCGCCGCGTTGTAGACCGCGAAAGTGGGGACGAGCGTCGTGCCGAGCCCGACGAGCTCGTCGAGGAAGTCGCCCCACTGCGAGTCCGAGGGCCGCGCCCCCTGCACCCAGAGGCTGCCCGCCTCCCGGAATCGCATCGCCTCGTCCGAGTAGTTGAACTCGGCGGGCACCGCGGGCAGCACGCGGTCGGCGTACATCGCCTCCGCCTGCCCGTAGGAGTGCTCGATGCTCCCGAGCCCCCAGCGCGCCGTCTGCAGGGCGTTCGCCCGGGGCGAGGTCTGCTGCGAGTGGTGGCACGCGGAGCCCATGTCGAGCGCGCGGCACTCCGCGAGCGCGGCGCGCATGAGCTCGGGCGCCGCGCCGAAGAACTTCACCCCGAGCGCGCCGTGCTCGCGGGCCGCGCGCACCCACGCGCGCGCCTCGTCGCCGGTCCGCGGCGGCGGCGCGACGTCCTCCCTGCCGAAGGTCAGATAGGGGTGGATGATCGGCGCGGCCAGCTCGCCGGCGGCGCTCCGCCGCGCCGCCTCGGCCATCCTCCCGAAGCCGATGCCGAGCGAGCCGACCTCGCGCACCCTGGTGATGCCGTGACCGAGCCAGAGCTTGAACACGTAGTCGGTGGACTCCACCTGGTCGGGGGCGCCGATGTGGGCGTGCGCGTCGATGAAGCCCGGCAGCAGGTGCATGCCCTCGAGCGAGAAGCGGTGCTCGGGCGCGACCTCGTCCGGGTAGCGCGCCGAGTAGTCGCCGTCGGCGAGCCCGGCGAGGGCGTCGTGCCGCGCCAGCACCCGGCTGATCCTGCCGTCGAGGATCACCACGTGGGCCGGGCCGAACGCCGGGCCGCCGGTGCCGTCGATGATCGTCGCGTCGAGCAGCGCCCAGGGGACCCCCGGCTCGGGCCGATAGGTCCTGAGGTCCTCCAGCGTCCGGTGCATGCCGCCTCCTCGGTCCGTGCCGCCCCATCGCATCGCGACCAACTGTATACCACCGGTATACGAATACTCACGGGCCTTCGCTCTCCCCGAACGGCAAGCCGCCCGGACTACAATCGCCTTGTGGCCAGACCACACCGGCCCGGCCACTCCCACCCGCACTTCGAGGAGGAGAGCAGCATGAAGGCCGCCCGCTACTACGACAACCACGACATCCGCATCGAAGACATCGCCGAACCCGAGGTGAGGCCCGGCACGGTCGGCATCGACGTCGCCTGGTGCGGCATCTGCGGCACCGACCTGCACGAGTACCTCGACGGCCCGATCTTCGTGCCCGAGGCCGGCAAGCCCCACCCGATCTCGGGCGAATCCGCCCCCGTGACCCTCGGCCACGAGTTCTCGGGCGTGGTCTACGCGGTCGGCGAGGGCGTGGACGACGTCCGGGTCGGCGACCACGTCGTGGTCGAGCCCTACATCATCCGCGAGGACGTCGACACGAGCGAGCGCAACCGCGCCTACCACCTCTCGCCCGACATGAACTTCATCGGCCTCGGCGGCCGCGGCGGCGGGCTCGGCGAGAAGATCGCCGTGGAGCGCCGCTGGGTGCACCCCATCTCGGAGAGCCTGCCCCTCGACCAGGCCGCGCTCATCGAGCCGCTCAGCGTGGGCGCGCACGCGGTCGAGCGCTCCGGCGCCGAGGCCGGCGACGTCGCCCTCATCGGCGGCGCCGGACCCATCGGCCTGCTCACCGCCGCGGTGCTCAAGGCCAAGGGCGTGACCGTCATCATGTCCGAGCTCAGCCCCATCCGCCGCGAGAAGGCGCTCAGCAGCGGCGTGGCCGACCACGTCTTCAGCCCGCGCGAGGTGGACGTGGTCGAGGAGGTCCGCAAGCTCACCGACGGCCGCGGCTCGGACGTCGCGTTCGAGTGCACGAGCGTGGACGTGGTCCTCAACACGCTCATGGACGCGATCCGCCCCCAGGGCGTCCTCACGGTGGTCTCGATCTGGGGCCACCAGCCGCCGTTCGACATGCACAAGCTCGTGATGAAGGAGATCGACCTCCGCGGCACGATCGGCTACGCGAACAACCACCCCGAGGCCATCCGCCTCGTCGAGGAGGGCAAGGTCGACCTGGAGCCGTTCATCACCGGCCGCATCGGCCTCGAGCACCTCGTGGACGAGGGCTTCGACACCCTCATCAACAACAACGAGACGGCGGTGAAGATCATCGTCTCGCCCTCGGGCGCGGGCCTCTGACCGGCGCTGCAGTTGCGCCCCGGGCGTCGGACCGGCTCCGACGCCCGGGGCGCCTCCCGTTTCCAGGGCCCGCGGCCGCCCCGGGGCTCCGCCCCACTGCCCGCGGAGGTTTCGGCCCGCCGTCCCCGGGGCCTCCGGCCCGCCGCCTACGGCCCCAGGTGCTTCCGGCGGGCTGCTGTTCCGGATGCGAATAGCCCGCAGACCCGGATATCCGGGACCCGGCGCCTATTCGCATCCGGAACAGCAGCCGGAGCGCCCACCCGACCCCGCCGATAGGGAACAATGGAACGCATGAGCGCGATACCAGTGGAGTTTCTGCACGGTCTCGGCCAGTCGCCGAGCGACTGGGACGGAGTGCTCACGCACCTGCCCGAGTGGATCGACCCCGGGGTCACGACCATCCCCTCGGTCAGCGCCCCGGCGCACGAGCCCTTCTCACTGGACGCGGCGGCCCGCTGGGCGCTCGCCGACGTGATCGACCGCAGCGAGGAGCCCGCGGTGCTCGTGGGCGTCTCCCTCGGCGCCATCATCGCCATCCGCGCCGCCGCGCTCGAGCCCGACTGCGTCTCCGGGCTCATCCTCTCGGCGCCCGTGGCGCGGCCGCCGAAGGCGCTCTACCGGATGCAGCGGGCCATCATGAGCGCCCTGCCGGAGCGCGCCGTGGCCGGCCGCTCGATCGCGGACGGCGGCTCGGGCCTGACCAAGCAGGACATGCTGCAGGTGCTCGACTCGCTGACCGACCTCGACCTGCGGCCCGAGCTGTACCGCATCCAGTGCCCGACGCTCGTGGTCGTCGGCGGCAACGACCGCGCGAACCGCCGGCCCTCGGGCGAGGTGGTGGAATCGATGCGGGACGCCACGATGCAGGTGATCCCCGGCGCGGGCCACGAGTGGAACACGACGCACCCGGAGCAGTTCGCCTCCGTGGTGACGAATTGGCTGCGCCCCGTGCAGCCCTGAACGAACGCCGCGCAGCCCCGAGCCACCCCGTGCAGTCCCGAGCCAACCTCGCGCAGCCCCGGGCGAACTCTGCGCAGCCCTGAGCAACCCTGAGCAGGCCTGAAGCAACCCCGTACGGCCCTGGGCGAACCCCGCGCCGACCGGGGATTTTCGGGCGGATTCGCGGCGCCCGGCATCGGGGCCCAGCGCCGATGCGGACATCCCGTCTGCCATCTTGGCAAACTTTGTTAGGACAATTCGACAATATTGCACTACGATTCGGGGTACGGGACTCCTAGCGTTGGAGTCACCATCGCTTCAGCTACGAAAGGATCCGCATGAGCGACCTCCCCATCCTGGGACACTGGATCAACGGAACCGAAGTTCTTCCCGCTGACTCCCGCACCGCCGCCGTCTTCGACCCGGCTCTCGGCGTCGAGACCAAGCGCGTCGCGCTCGCGGAGCAGGAGATCGCGGATGAAGCGGTCACCACCGCGCACGCCGCCTACCTCAAGTGGCGCGACGTCTCGCTGGCCCGTCGCACCGCGGTGATCTTCAAGTTCCGCGAGCTGCTCAACGAGCGCAAGGGCGAGCTCGCCGAGATCATCACCTCGGAGCACGGCAAGGTGCTCGACGACGCCCTCGGCGAGATCTCGCGCGGCCAGGAGGTCGTCGAGTACGCCTGCGGCATCACCAACCACCTCCGCGGCCACTTCTCGGAGCAGGTCTCGACCGGCTTCGACATCCACTCGGTGCAGCAGCCCATCGGCGTCGCCGCGATCATCTCCCCGTTCAACTTCCCGGCGATGGTGCCGGCGTGGTTCTTCCCGATCGCCATCGCCGCCGGCAACTCGGTCGTGCTCAAGCCCTCGGAGAAGGACCCGAGCGCGGCGAACTGGTTCGCCGAGCTCTGGAAGGAGGCCGGCCTGCCCGATGGCGTCTTCACCGTGCTCCACGGCGACAAGGTCGCGGTGGACTCGCTGCTCACGCACCCCGAGGTCGCCTCGGTCTCCTTCGTCGGCTCGACCCCGATCGCGAAGTACGTCTACGAGACCGGCACCGCGCACGGCAAGCGCGTGCAGGCCCTCGGCGGCGCGAAGAACCACATGCTCGTCCTCCCGGACGCCGACCTCGACCTCGTCGCCGACTCGGCCATCAACGCGGGCTTCGGCTCCGCGGGCGAGCGCTGCATGGCCATCTCGGTCGTCGTCGCCGTCGAGCCCGTCGCCGACGAGCTCATCGAGAAGGTCGTCGAGCGCATGGGCAAGCTCCGCGTGGGCGACGGCCGCCGCGGCTGCGACATGGGCCCGCTCGTCACCCAGCAGCACCGCGACAAGGTCGCGGGCTACATCGAGATCGCCGAGCAGGACGGCGCGAAGGTCGTCGTCGACGGCCGCGGCATCGAGGTCGACGGCGAGGCCGGCGGCTACTGGCTCGGCCCGACCCTGATCGACCAGGTGCCCACCGACTCCAAGGTCTACACCGAGGAGATCTTCGGCCCGGTGCTCTCGGTCGTGCGCGTGAAGACCTTCGACGAGGGCATCGAGCTCATCAACTCGGGCGCGTTCGGCAACGGCACCGCGATCTTCACGAACGACGGCGGCGCCGCCCGCCGCTTCCAGCGCGACATCGAGGTCGGCATGATCGGCGTGAACGTGCCGATCCCGGTGCCCATCGCCACCTACTCCTTCGGCGGCTGGAAGGCCTCGCTGTTCGGCGACACCAAGGCGCACGGCGCCGAGGGCGTCCGCTTCTTCACGCAGCAGAAGGCCATCACCACCCGCTGGCTCGACCCGAGCCACGGCGGCATCAACCTCGGCTTCCCGCAGAACGACTAGTCCGCGGCAGAGGTGCAGGACGGGGCCGGGCCCGCAGCGAGTTCGCTGCGGGCCCGGCCCCGCTCGGTTCTCGAGGGACTACGGCAGCGCCCCGACGAGCTCCGTGCTCCATCCGTACCGGCCGAGCTCCGCGATGTCCGCCCGCAGCTTGGGCTCGGGCGGCTCCATGTCGATGAGCTCGTACACGGTGGGCCCCGCGTAGCCGACCTCCCGGAGCGCGTCCGCGTAGGCGCGGAAGTCGACCTCGCCCCGGCCCGGGGAGGTGTGCGCCCACTCGTCCCGCCACGTATCGCTCACATGCGCGATCTTCAGCCGGGGCGCGGCGGTCCGCACCCCCTCGGCGACGTCCTCCTGGTTGATCGTGTTCGCGACGTCGTAGGCGATGCCGAGGTGCTCGGAGTCGTAGCGGTCCGCGATCTCCATCAGGTCCCGCGCGCTGCCGAGGTAGCCGTACGGGTTCACCTCCATCGCGAGCGAGACGCCGAGCGCCTCCGCGCGGGAGAGCAGCCTGTCGAAGGCCCGGTCGAGCCACCACCGGCACGCCTCGTCCGGGGCCGGGGACAGCGCGTGCCGCCGGCCGCACATCACCACCACGATGGGCGCGCCGATATCGGCGGCGAACTCGATTTCGCCGAGCAGCACCTCCACGCTGAGCTCGCGGAAGTCGTTGTGCGGGCTCAGCAGGTTGATGTCGAGGAACCCGGGGTTCACCGAGGTCGGGGCGAGCCCGAGGCGGTCCAGGCGCCGCCGGAGCTGGTAGCGCTCGAGGAATCCCGCCGAGCGCGCCTGGATGTGCGGCCCCGCCGTCGTCAGCTCCACCTGGGCGAAGCCGACCTCGGCGAGCGCGTCGAGGGCGTGCTCGAGGGTGTCCTGGTGCATCCAGCTGTAGGTGGCCCCCGCGAGCGCGAGGGATGCGTCGGTGTTCGTCATGCGTCGGTCCTTTCTTCGCGGATCCCCGCCAGCCGGTCCCGGAGCGCGTCCTCGAGGCCGTAGCTCGGCGCGTAGCCGAGCGCGCGGATGCGGGAGATGTCGTATGCGCCCTTCCTCGCCGCCCGGACGCCCGGGGCGAGCTCGAGCCCGCCGTCGCCGAGCTCGACGTCCCACTCCGGCGCGATGCGCCGGATCGCCTCGGCGAGCTCGCGCATCGAGGTCCCCGTCCCGGAGGCGAGGTTGTACGCGCGATGCTCGAGCGCGGGTGCGTCGAGGACGGCGAGGATGCCTTCGACCACGTCGGCGAGGTAGGTGAAGTCGATGCGCTGGTCACCGCCGCGCGCCAGCGCGCTGGTCCGGCCCTCGGCAGCGTCCTGCAGCCAGGTCTCGGGTAGCCGGGCGCGCGGGAAATCGGGGCCGAACACCCAGGAGAGCCGGACGGCGACGTACGGCAGCCCGCGCACCTCGGCGTAGTACCGCCCCAGCCGCTCCACCGCGAACTTCGAGATGCCGTAGGGCGAGATCGGCGCGGCCGGGGCGTCCTCGCCGAGCGGCTCCTCGGCGAAGTCGCCGTAGTACTCCTCGGAGGACAGGTCGAGGATCCGCCGGACTCCCCCGTGCTCGAGCGCCGCCTCGAAGAGGTTCACGCTGCCGGCGATGTTCACCTGCACCGTCGGCATGAGGCCGGCGCCGACGCTGGCCGCGACGCCCACCACCGCGGCGGTGTGGACGATCGCGGCGGGCGAGACCCGCTCGATCAGCTCCCGGACCTCGGCGCGCGAGGTGATGTCGCCGACGATGTGCGGGATATCCGCATGCCGCGCGGGCTCGCGGTCGAAGGTGACGACGCGGTCGCCCCTGTCCGCGAGGCGCCGGGCCAGTGGAGCGCCGATGAAGCCGGCTCCTCCGGTGACGAGTACTGTGTCGGCCACGGCTCACCCCTTCCCATTCGCGGTGCGCGCGGTGTCCCCGTCCCCCACGGTCGGGATCCCGCCCGTGTAGTCGACCGAGAGGCTGCGCTTCGAGGTCTCCGGGGCGGCGATGATCGCGACGAGCGAGATGACGCCCGCCAGGACGATGTAGCCGGAGACGCCCCAGGAGCTCCCGTTCGCCCAGATCACCAGCGAGCTCGCGATCAGGGCGGCCGGTCCCCCGGCGACGATCCCGGAGATGCTCAGCCCGAAGTTCGCCCCGGTCAGCCGGTAGCGGGTGGGGAAGAGCTCCGAGTTGAGCGAGGCGCCGATCGACCAGGTCATCGCGTGAGCCACGGCCAGGGCCAGGATGATGGCGATCCAGGCCAGCGCCGGCTGCCCCGTGTCGATGAGCATGAAGGCCGGGAAGGCGAGCGCGATCCAGACCAGGCAGCCCGCGATGTACAGGGGGCGGCGCCCGAAGCGGTCGCTGAGGTGGCCGAAGAAGGAGATGAGGCAGACCTCAATCGCCGCCGCCACGGCGACGCCCAGGAGGATGTTCGATTCGGGCAGGCCCACGGTGCCCACGGCGTAGCTGACGATGAACGTGGCGAACACGTAGAAGCCGATGTCGGGCGCGAATCGCACCGCGACCGCGGTGAGGAGCTCGCGCCACGAGTAGCGGAACACGTCGATCGCCGGCACCTTGGAGGACATCTCGCCGGAGGACTTCGCCCGCGTGAACTCGGGCGACTCCTCGAGGCGGGTGCGGATCCACAGCCCCACGACCACCAGCAGCGCGCTGGCGATGAACGGCAGACGCCAGCCCCACGAGTGCAGGGCGTCATCGGGCATGAGCCCCACGAGCGCGAACGCCCCCGAGGAGAGCAGCAGGCCGATCGGCGATCCGAGCTGCACGAGGCTGCCGACGAAGCCGCGGTTGTGCGGCCCGGCGTACTCCGCGGCGAGCACGGTGGCGCCGCCCCACTCGCCGCCGAGGGCGAGGCCCTGCAGCAGGCGCATGAGCACGAGCAGTACCGGCGCCATCACGCCGATCGTCGCGTACGTGGGCAGCAGGCCGATGCCGAGGGTCGCCACGCCCATCAGCAGGAGCGACAGCACGAGCGCGCGCTTGCGGCCGAGCTTGTCGCCGATGTGGCCGAAGATGAACGAGCCGATCGGCCGCATGATGAAGCCGACGGCGAAGGTGGCGAAGGCCGCGAGCGTGCCCACGATCGGGTCGAACGCCGGGAAGAACAGGGTGTTGAGCACCAGGGCGGCGGCCGTGCCGTACGCGAAGAAGTCGTAGTACTCGATCGCGGTGCCGATCGCGCCGGCGGCAAAGGCCCTTCTCGCCTGCCGAGGCGATTTCGCCGGCGGCTCGGGGGTGTCGGTCGGGTGGACGGGTGGGTTCATTGTCATTGCGTGTTCCGCTTCGTCGAGGAATCTCAGGGTGGTGCGGCGGCGCTCGGCCGGGGGCCTTCGCGGCGCCGGTATCAGGGGTGCAGCAGGACTTTGACGGCCTCTCGCGACTCGAGCAGGCGCATCGCTTCTTCGAAGCGATCGAGGGGCAGGGTGTGCGTCACGATGGATTCGAGCTGGGGCGCCTGCTCCAGGCGCCGGGGGATCGTGCTCCAGGTGGAGATGTCGTAGGCGCGCGAGCCGAGCACCGAGCGCTCCTGCCACGCCAGCTGGGCGGTGTCGATGGCCGCCGGCGCGGTCGGGAGCCCCACGCAGACCAGCCGTCCCCCGGGGCCGAGCAGCTCCGCCGCGAAGCTCGCCGCCTCGGCAGTGCCCGCGGTCTCGAAGACGACGTCGAACGCGCCGCGCTCCGCCGCCGCGTCCTCCGTGACGAGCGCGGCGATCGCGCCGTACTCGAGCGCGAGCCGCACCTGCGCCGCGTCCGCCCTCCGCCCGATCATCGTGACCTCGTACCCGGGCAGGGCGCCGAGCGTGAGCAGCCCGACGGTGCCGGGGCCGACGATGGCGATGCGCTCGCCCTCGCGGATCTCGGCGCGGTCGACAGCGTGGGCTCCGACGGCGAACGGCTCCGCCAGCCCCGCGAGCTCGTCCGAGACGCCCTCCGGCACCTGCACGAGGTTCCGCGCGGGCATCACGAACTCGCTCGCCCAGCAGCCGTCGGTGTCGAGGCCGATGACCTCGCGCTCGCTGCAGAGCATCGACCGGCCGCCCCTGCACCAGCGGCATCGCCCGCACGTGAGGTGGCATCCGCTCACCACGCGGTCGCCGGCGGCGAACCCGGCGACGCCGGGGCCGGGCGCGACCACGCGGGCCGTGAACTCGTGCCCCAGGACGACCGGGTACGTCGGGCTGTATCCCGAGCCCGGGCCGTACGCGCCCTCGATCATGTTCACGTCCGTGTGACAGATGCCCGCGTACACGAGTTCGAGCAGCACTTCCCCGGGCCCGGGGGCTGGAGTGGGGAGCTCCCGCACCTCGGTGCGGCCGCGGCCCGGCCCGGTCTTCACGATCGCCGTCCTCATGCGTCGGGCCATCCGAAGCCGGGGCGGGGGTGGTCGAGCGGCGGCAGCGCCCAGGTCGCCGCGGCCGGCAGGCCGACGGCGTCCGTGACCGAGACGTCGACGACCGTCGGCCGCTCGGAGGCGATCGCCGTCTCGAGCGCGCTTGAGAGGTCCGAGGAGTGCGTCACGGTGATGCCCTCCGCGCCGAGCGAGCGGGCGAGGGCCGCGTGATCGGCCTCGTACGGGGCGCCGTCGGCGCCGAGGAAGGTCGTGGCGAGCTCGCGGTCCGCGCCGAAGTAGAGGCGCTGCTGGTCGCGGATCGACTGGAAGCCGCCGTTGTTCCACACGATCCACGTCGCCGGCACGTCGTATTGGACGGCCGTGGCAACGGCGCTCGGCAGCATCAGGAACCCGCCGTCGCCGACGACCGCGACGTGCTTGCGCTCGGGTGCGGCGAGGTACGAGCCGATCACGCCGCCCAGGCCGAAGCCCATCGAGGCGAACCCCCAGCTCTGGTGGAACGTCCGCGGCTCGCGCGGCTCCCACTCCTGCACCAGCCAGTTGTGGTGGATGCCCACGTCGCTGAACAGGATGCCGTCGTCGGGCAGGACCGCGCGCAGGTCGGCGACGAGCCGCTCCGGGCGCAGCGGGCCGCCCTCCGCGCCGCGGTTCGGCGCGACATGCTCGAACCACTTCCGCTTCCAGGCCGCCACCTCGTCGAGGTACGCGTCCTCGGAGCGGTAGTCCGTCTCCCGCATCGCCTCGGCGAGCTGGCGGAGCACGGTGGCGGGCGAGCCGATCACCGGCACGGTGGGCGGGAAGTTGCGCCCGAGCTCCTGGGGGTCGATGTGCACGTGCACGAGCCTGGTCTCGGGGAAGCGGTACGTGTACCCCTCGAGCCAGGAGCTCGTGGACCGGTCGTCGAACCGGGTGCCGAACGCGAGCACGAGGTCGGCGCCCCGCGCCGCCCGGTTCGCCGCGTACGTGCCGTTGCGCCCCGTCGCGCCGAGCGCGAGCTCGTCCTCGGCGGGGAAGGTGGACTTGCCGAGCGGCGAGGTCGCGACGGGGATCCGGTGCGCGCGGGCGAAGGCCAGCAGCGCCGCCTCGCTCTCGGAGGACTCGACGCCCGAGCCCGAGACGATCACGACGCGACGGGACTCGAGGATCAGCTCGCGGATGCGCTCGATCTCCTCGGGGCTCGCGCCGGGCTGCGGGACCGCCCCGGTGTTCCACTCGGCGGGGCTCTGTAGCGGCTCCTCCGTCTTCTCGGCGAACACGTCCAGCGGCACGTCGAGGTGCACGGGGCCCGGGCGGCCCCGGCGCATGAGCGAGAACGACTGGCGCAGCATGAGCGGGAGCTGCTCGGGCCTGGTCGCCTGGTACGAGCGCTTCACGTAGGGGCGGACCACGCTCGGGAAGTCGGCCTGGTGGTAGCGCCCGGTCTCCTGGAAGGGCGTCCTGTTGAACTGCGAGGTCGGGACGTTGCCCGTGATGGCCAGGAACGCCGAGTCGTCCATGAAGGCCGAGCCGAGCGCCACCGGGAGGTTCGCCGAGCCGGGCCCGCACGACGTGAAGGTCGCGATCGGCTGATGCGCGACGCGGTAGTAGCCGTCCGCGATGAACCCGGCTATCGACTCGTGCTGCGTCGAGATGGTCTGCAACTCGTCCTGCCGGTCGAACAGGCCGTCGAGGAGGCCGAGGTCGCCGTGCCCGCAGAGCCCGACGACGTACGGGACCTGCTCCTGTATGAGGTACTCGCTGATCAGCTCTGCACCGGATCTCGCCATTGCCACTCCTTCGGGACTCTTCGCCATACGGTCGCGTCATTGCTCTATGCGCAATGACTTGCGCAATACGAAACACTAGGACACCATGGTTTCGCAAGTCAAACTTCCTCGGCAGAGCCGCTCAGGAAGACGAAGGAGGAAATCCGTGGCAGTGCATCCCAGTGGCCTCTATCTCGACGGCGAATGGCGGACGGGTCCGACGAAGGCGGTGACGGACCGCTACCGCCAGGAGCGGATCGCCGAGGTGGTCGAGGCGACGCCCCGGCAGGTCGAGCAGGCGATCGAGCACGCGGTCCGCGCCGCGGAGAGCGTTCCCCCTGCGGAGGAGCGGGCGCGAACCCTCCGCGACGTCGCCGAGCGCATGGAGTCGGACGCGGAGCGGATCGTGCGCGACTACATGTCGGAGACGGGCTTCACCCGGTCCGATGCGGAGAACGAGCTCCGTCGGGCGGCGCGCATCTACCGCCTCAGCGCCGAGGAGGCGATCCGGATCGCCGGCGAGCAGGTACCCCTCTCCGGCCCGGGGCACGCCAGCAGACTGGCGTTCACCGTCCGCGTCCCCGTCGGGGTGGTCGTGGCGATCGCGCCGTTCAACGCCCCGCTGTCGACGGTGGCGCACAAGGTCGGGCCCGCCATCGCCGCGGGGAACGCGGTGATCCTCAAGCCTGCCGACAAGACCCCGCTCAGCGCGATCAATGCGGTGCAGGCGTTTCACGAGGCAGGTCTGCCTCCGGGCTTCCTGCAGCTCGTCTGCGGCTCGGGATCGGTGCTCGGCGACGCGCTGGTCGGCGACCCGCGGGTCCGCTTCTACACGTTCACCGGCTCCACCGGCGTCGGCCGCCGGATCTCGGCCCGCGCCGGCCTCGCGCGCACGCAGCTCGAGCTGGGCTCGAACAGCGCCACGCTCGTCGACTCGACCGCGGACGTCGAGGCCGCCGCCGCGGCCGTCTCGCGGGCGGGATACCGGAAGGCGGGGCAGGTCTGCACCAGCGTGCAGCGCGTGCTCGTGCACCGCTCCCGGCTCGACGAGCTGGTCGCCGCGCTCGAGCGGCGCGTCGAGGGACTGGTCGCCGGCGATCCCTTCGACGCGAGCACCGATGTCGGGCCGCTCATCGACCCCCGGGAGGCCGAGCGGGCCGCGGAGTGGATCTCGGAGGCGCGCCGGACGGCGGCGAAGGCCGTCGGCGGCGACCGCTCCGGCCCCGTGCTCGCCCCCGCGCTCCTCGTCGAGCCCGACCGGGATTCGAGGGTCCTGAGGGACGAGGTCTTCGCACCGGTCGTCTCGGTCGTGCCCATCGACGATCTCGCGCAGGGCGTCGACATGATCAACAGCGGCGCCTACGGGCTGCAGAGCGGGCTCTTCACGAGCGACGTGAACGCGGCCTTCCGCACGTTCCGGCGGCTCCGGGTCGGCGGGCTCATCGTGAACGACACCTCGAGCTATCACGCCGACGAGATGCCCTACGGGGGCGTCAAGGAGAGCGGCCACGGGCAGGAAGGCCCGAAGTACGCCGTCCACGACATGACCGATCCCCGACTCATCGTCCTCAACCTCCCGGAGGCCTGACCCATGCCCCAGAATCCGCAGTCCGCATCATCCTTCGACGTGGTCGTCGCCGGCAGCGGCGCCGCCGGCCTCGTGACCGCGATCCGCACGGCCTCGGCCGGCCTCCGCACGCTCGTGATCGAATCGGGCGAGCGCTTCGGCGGCACCACCGCGCTGTCGGGCGGCCGCGTGTGGATCCCCGCCAACGGGACGCCCGCGAACAGCGGCGACAGCCCCGAGCTCGCGAAATCCTATCTCCGCCGGCTGTTCGACCGGAGATGGCCGGAGTTCGTCGACGCCTTCGTCGATACGGCCCCGAGGCTCCGCGAGTTCGTCGAGGCCCGCAGCCCGCACCGGTTCGTCGTGTGCCCGAACTACCCCGACTACCACCAGCACCTCGAGGGCGCGAGCACCGGCGGGCGGTGCTTCGACATGGCGGTGCTCGACACCCGGGTCCTGGTCGAGGAGGCCCGGCAGGTGCGCTACCCGCCGAGCTACTCGCCGATCACCCACGCCGAATGGGAGGAATGGCGGTTCCCCGAGCGCATCGACGCGCCCCTGCTCGCGAAGCGCTTCGAGGAGGGCGGGCGCACGGGAGGCCACGCCCTGGCCGCCGCCCTCGTCGACGGCGCGGTGCGGGCCGGGGCGGAGCTGCGCCCGAGGGCGTCGCTGCGCGGCGTCGAGGAGGCCGGGGGCGCCCGGCGCCTCGTGCTCGACACCCCCGAGGGCTCCGAGACGCTCGACGCCGGGGCCGTGGTGCTCGCGACCGGCGGCTACGACGCGGACCCGGGCCTGAGGGCCGAGCTGCTTCCCGCGGGGCTCTCAGTCTCGGCATCGGCGCCCACGAACACCGGCGCCGCGCTCGAGATCTCCCGGAGCCTCGGCGCGGACATCGCCAACGAATCGGACGGCTGGTGGATGCCCATGGCGCTCGTCCCGGGCGAGGAGCTCGACGGCCGGCCGTACCCCCGCGGGCTCGTCCGCGAGCGCGGCGTCCCCCGGTCCATCATCGTGAACGCCCGCGGCGAGCGGTTCATCGACGAGGCCTCCCCGTACAACGAGTTCGGCAAGAAGATGCACGAGCGGGACGAGGCCGGCGAATGCCCGAACAGCGTCGCCTGGCTGGTCTTCGACGAGGGCTTCCGCGCCCGGTACCCGTTCCCCGGCCTGCCCGCGACCGGCGAGCTGCCGGAGCACATCCGCACGGCCGAGTCGATCGGGGCGCTGGCCCGGGAGCTCGGCATCGAGCCGGCCGCGCTCGAGTCGACGGTCGCCCGCTGGAACCGCCTCTCCGAGCAGGGGGCCGACGAGGACCTGCACCGCGGCGAGAACGCCTACGACCGCTACTACGGCGATCCCTGGGCAGGCCCGGCCGTGAACCTCGGTCCCATCGACCGCGCGCCGTACTACGCCACTCGGATCTACTCGGGATCGATCGGCTCCAAGGGCGGCCCGGTCACGGACACGCACGGCCGCATCCTGCGCGGCGGCCGTCCGCTCGACGGCGTCTACGCGGTCGGCAACGCCTCCGCGTTCTGGACGGGCGACGGCTACCCGGGCCCGGGGGCGACCCTCGCGGTGGGGATGGTCATGGGGCTGCGCGCCGGCGACGCGATCGCCGCGGCATCGACGCGATCGGCCGCAGACGGCCGCTAGCCGAGGTCTTCGCAGGGGCGCCCGTCGGATCCCGGCGGGCGCTCCTGCCGTCCCGGCTCCCGCCTATCGCGCGACGTACTCCTCGGGCTGCGCGGTCGGCGCCTCCGTCCAGCCCTCCGGCGTCCTCGTCGCGCCCCGGGCGAGCGAGGCCTGCCACGCGTGCCAGCGGACCCGCTCCCCGATGAGCGGGATGCGCTCCGGCGTGATGCGCTGGGTGGGGCCCGAGATGCTGATGCTCGCGTCGACGGCCCCGCTCGGCGAGAACACCGGGGCCGACACGCAGCGCAGGCCCTGCTCGAGCTCCTCGTCGTCGACGCCGTAGCCGCGCTCCCGGAGGCGCCGGAGATCCGCCTCGAGCTCGTCGAAGGTGCGGATCGTGCGCTCCGTCCGCGGCAGCAGGTCCACGGCGGAGAAGAGGTCCTGCAGCGTGCTCTCGGGGAGCCCCGCCAGGAGCGCCTTGCCCATGGAGCTCACGTACGCGGGGGCCTGCTTGCCGACATACGAGTGCATCCGCACGGTGTGCCAGCCGTCCACGACCGCGATCGTCGAGGTGTCCGGCCCCCGCAGCACGGCGAGGTGCCCGGTCTCGCCGGTGATCTCGACGAGCCGCTCGAGGTGCGGCACGATGATGTCCGTAAGCCCCGCCGGGCGCCCCGCCAGCTCGCCCAGCGCCGCGAGCCGCTGCCCGAGGCGGTAGGTGCCGGGCGCGTTGACCTGCTGCAGGTAGCCGCTCATCGCCAGCGTCGCGGCGATCCGCGACGCGCTCGAGCGGTGGATGCCCAGCTGCTCGGCCATGTGCCCGATGCTGAGCTCCCGGTGCTCGGCGCTGAACAGGTCGAGAACCTGGAGCCCCTTGGTCAGCGACCCGATGAGGCCCCTGCCCTCGCCGCTCTGCGATTCGCGCGATCCCCTGCCTGCCATGCGGCCAGTCTAGTCGGCGCCCCTCGCCGTCCCCGGGGCGCGGGATCGGGGACGCCTCGGGTGCGTCTCGGCGCCTTCGCGGAGGGCGCGCCGCCGCCCGGGCGCCGATGTCCGGGGCTCCTCCTAGAGTGGATGGCGGCCGAACGGATGAGGAGGCGGCATGGAAGCGCAGACGACGCAGGACGGGCAGGGCGCGGCGGGAGCCGGCGAATCGCTGCACGAGGCGGCGACCCGGCTGCTCGAGCAGCTGACCGGGAGCCCCGACGCCGAGCTGCGCTCCGGCCAGTACGAGGCCATCGAGGCGCTCGTCGCCCGGCGCAGTCGCGTGCTGGTCGTGCAGCGCACCGGCTGGGGCAAGTCGGCCGTGTACTTCCTCGCGGCGAAGCTCATGCGCCAGGCCGGCCGCGGCCCCGCGCTCATCGTCTCGCCGCTGCTCGCGCTCATGCGCGATCAGGTGGGCGCGGCCACCCGCGCCGGCGTCGTCGCCCGCACGCTCAACTCCGCGAACGCCGCGGAGTGGGACGCCGTGCACGCCGAGCTGCAGGCGGGCGTCGTCGACGTCCTGCTCGTCTCGCCCGAGCGGCTCACGAACCCGTCCTTCCGCGACACGGTGCTGCCGGGCCTCCTCGACTCGATCGGCATGATCGTCGTGGACGAGGCGCACTGCATCTCGGACTGGGGCCACGACTTCCGCCCCGACTACCGGCGGATCGGCGCGATGATCCGCGAGCTGCCCGCGCAGACGCCCGTGCTCGCGACCACCGCCACGGCGAACTCGCGCGTGGTCGCCGACGTCGCCGAGCAGCTCGGCGAGGACACCACGGTGATCCGCGGCCCGCTCGCGCGCGACTCCCTGCGCCTGGGGGTCGCGCCGACGCAGGCGCCGACGGCGCGGCTCGCCTGGCTGTCGGAGCACCTGGGCGATTTCTGGGGCTCGGGCATCGTCTACACCCTCACGGTCTCGGCGGCGCAGGACACGGCCCGGGCCCTCCGCGAGGCGGGCTGGAACGTGGCCACGTACACGGGCGGCACCGATCCCGAGGAGCGCGAGCGGCTCGAGCGCGCGCTCAAGGACAACGAGCTCAAGGCGCTCGTGGCCACCTCGGCCCTCGGCATGGGCTTCGACAAGCCGGACCTGGGCTTCGTCGTGCACCTCGGCGCGCCCTCCTCCCCCGTGGCCTACTACCAGCAGGTGGGCCGCGCCGGCCGCGCCGCCGACTCCGCGGACGTGCTGCTCCTGCCGGGCCCCGAGGATCGGGAGATCTGGGAGTACTTCGCGACGGCCTCCATGCCCTCCGAGGAGGATGCACGGGCGGTGCTCGAGGCGCTCGACGCGGAGGGGACGCTCTCCGTCCCCACGCTCGAGGCGCGCGTGGGCGTCCGCCGCAGCCGGCTCGACCTGCTGCTGAAGACCCTGAGCGTGGACGGCGCCGTGCGCCGGGTGCGCGGGGGCTACAAGTCGACGGGCGCGGGCTGGCGCTACGACGCGGAGCGGTACGCGCACGTGGCCGAGGTGCGCCGGGCCGAGGCGCGGGCGATGCTCGACTACGAGGCCGCCTCGACGTGCCGGATGCGCTTCCTCACCGAGGCGCTCGACGACCCGGATCCGCGGGACTGCGGGCGCTGCGACAACTGCGCCGGCCGATGGTGGGACGAGCGGGTGAGCGAGGGGGCGAGCGACCGCGCCCGCGAGCTGCTCGACGGCGTCGGGCTCCCCATCGAGGTGCGCGGCCAGTGGCCCACCGGCATGGACCACCTCGGGGTGGCGCTCAAGGGTCGCATCCCCGCCGAGGAGCGCGCGGAGGAGGGGCGGGCCATCGCCCGGTTCACCGACCTCGGCGCCGGGCAGCGCCTGCGCGAGTTCCTCGCGGCGGATGCGCCGGATGCGCCGATCCCCGACGACATCGGCGCCCTGTGCCTTCGGACGCTCAAGGACTGGCCATGGACGCAGCGGCCCGACTGCGTCATCGCCGTGCCCAGCGCACGCCGCCCGGTCACGGTGCGCTCGCTCGCGGAGGGCCTCGCCGCGGCCGGCAGGCTCGAGGACCTCGGCGACCTGCGGCCGCTGCGCGAGCACGGCGGCCCGGACGTCAACAGCGCCTTCCGGCTCCGCGACCTGCACGCGGCGTTCGGACTCTCGCCCGAGCAGGCCGAAGCCGTCCGCGGCCGGACGGTGCTGCTGGTCGACGACGTGGTCGTCTCGCGGTGGACGATGACGGTCTGCGCCCGGGAGCTGCGCCTCGCCGGCGCCGCGGCGGTGCTGCCCTTCGCGCTCGCCCTGCGCGCCTGATCGCGGCCGCTCCGGCCTGAAGATCCCGCCACCCGGACCTCGCCCCTCCTCCGGATCTCGCCCCTCCTCCGGATCTTGGCGTGCCCCGGCGGTTCCGAGGTGCCGAACCCCACCGGGACCCGCCAAGATTCGCCGGGCGGAGCGGACGGGGCGGGGGCAGGCAGGGGGCGGAGCCTGCGTCAGGGGGACGGGGCGAGCTGCAGGGCGAGCCAGAGCTCGGCACGGTCGTGGAACACGTCCAGGTCGAGGCCCGTCACCGCCTCCACCGACTTGATGCGCGAGCGCAGCGTGTGCCGGTGCATGCCGAGCTCGCGCGCGGCGGGATCCCACGCGCAGTTGTGCCGGTACCAGACGAGCAGGGCCTCCGTGAGCTCGCGCGCATCCGCCCGGGCGCGCAGGCGCCGCAGGATCCGCTCGGCGAGCACACCGCCGTCCGCCGCATCCAGCCACGAGAGCAGGCCGTTCTCGGCGAGCCGATCGAACTCGAGCGTCCCGCCGTCCTCGGCCACGCGGCGCAGCGCGTGCTCGGCGTCCTCCTTCGCCCTCGGGATCTC
Organism: Gulosibacter sp. 10; assembly: GCF_900163695.1. Classification (GTDB taxonomy): domain Bacteria; phylum Actinomycetota; class Actinomycetes; order Actinomycetales; family Microbacteriaceae; genus Gulosibacter. The sequence continues at coordinate 7,936 of NZ_FUIC01000024.1, read as the reverse complement.
GCGCACCGTCACCGGGGCCGAGATGCCCGCGCGCAGTCCCTCGCGCGCGACGAACTCCAGGGGCGGCTCGGCATCGGCCGGGTAGATGACCATGAGGTCGCCCCGCACGCGCGCGAAGACGAACCGCGCATCCGCCGCGAGCAGCTCGAGCTCGTCCACGATCAGGGTCCAGTCCTGCGTGCCCCGCGCCACGGCCACGCGGATGATGCCCTCCGGCACCCACGCGTTCATGTCGCGCAGCGCGCGGGCCGCCGCCTCCCCCGATCCCGCGAGGTAGAGCTCCATGACACCCATGCGCAGGCCCCTGCGCGCGCTGTCGAGGGCGCGGCCCTGCTCGATCGCGACGGAGGCGATGCCCACGACGCTCGCGACGAGGTCGCTGCCGGCCGGATCCAGCGGCACGGCGGTGCCGATCGCGAGCACGCCGCGGAGCCGGTCGGCCTGGCCGATGGTCTGCAGCGTGATGGCCTGCGCCCGGTCGCTCAGCCGGGCGGCCGAGCGCCGCCCGCCGCGCAGCGCGCCGGCGACGGCCCGCTCGAGCTCCTCGCGCGCCTCCTCGGGCACGTCGCGCTGCGTGCGCACCGGCACCCGGCGGCCGATCGAGTCGAAGAGCGCCACCCAGCAGCCGAGCTGCGTCTCGAGCTCGCGCAGGGTGGCGGCCAGGCCGTCGGGCCGCAGCGTCGCCCGCGCCACCGCGCGCTGGGCGCGGATGGACCACTGCAGGCGCTCGTGCCGGTCCTCGGCGATCGCGTCGGCCACCCGGCGGATGATGCGGATGAACGGCGTCGAGGAGGGGACGAGGACGAGCGGCAGCCCCGCCTCGACGCAGGCCGCGACCACCGCCCTCGGCACCTGACGATGCACGACGTTCACCGCGAATCCGAGGCCGCGGATGCCGCAGGCCTTGAGGCGCGCGACGTACGCGGCGGCCTCCTGCGCGAACGCGCCCGACGCCTCTTGGCCCCCGGCGTCCGGCCCGTCCGCCGGCGCGAACTGCCCGCCGTCGGTGAGCAGCAGCTGGCCGCCGTCGAGCCACGGCGTGGGATTCATCAGGTCGGAGGAGTGCACCCACGCGATCTCCGCGTCGAGCTGCTCCGCCGTGGCCGATTCGACCGGCAGCAGGCGGAGCCCGAAGTCAGGCTCGGCGAGTAGATTGCGAAGCGTCATCACCACCCGGTCAGCGTATCGGAACTGTCACAAACTGGCAGCGATTTCGCCAATTCGGCAGTGGCGTCCTCGGCCCCCGGGTCGCAGGCTTGGACTACCCGGCGCGCGCTGCGCGCACCCGTCGACCAGCAGCAAAGGAGCAGCCGAAATGACCCACTCCACCTCATCCGCAGGCGCCGCGTTCTCGAGCAACGCCGAGGTCGTCGACGCCGACCTCGCCACCGTGTTCCACTCCTGGTCGGCGCAGGCGAAGCTCGCGCCGCTCGCGATCAAGACCGGCGACGGCTGCGTCGTCGAGGACTACGAGGGCAACGAGTACCTCGACCTCTCGAGCCAGCTGGTGAACACGAACATCGGCCACCGGCATCCGCGCGTGATCGAGGCCATCGAGCGGCAGCTCGCCGAGCTCCCCACAGTGGCCCCCTCGCACGCGAACGCCGCGCGCGCACGCGCCGCGGAGCTCGTCCTCGAGCACGCCCCCGAGGGCTTCTCGAAGGTGTTCTTCACCAACGGCGGGGCCGACGCGAACGAGAACGCGATCCGCCTCGCCCGCCTCCACACGGGCCGGGACAAGGTCATGTCGACCTACCGCTCGTACCACGGCAACACCGGCTCGGCGATCGTCGCGACGGGCGACTGGCGCCGCCTGCCCAACGAGTACTCGCGCGGGCACGTGCACTTCTTCGGGCCCTTCCTGTACCGCACCGAGTTCTGGGCCGAGGACGAGCGGCAGGAGTGCGAGCGCGCCCTGCAGCACCTCGAGCGGGTCGTGCAGTCCGAGGGCCCCGAGACGATCGCCGCGATCATCCTCGAGTCGATCCCCGGCACGGCCGGCATCATGCCGCCGCCCGAGGGCTACCTGCAGGGGGTCCGCGAGATCGCCGACCGGTACGGCATCATCCTGATCTTCGACGAGGTCATGGCGGGATTCGGCCGTGCGGGCGAGTGGTTCGCGTTCCAGGCCTTCGGGGACGTGCGACCCGACCTCATCACCTTCGCGAAGGGCGTGAACTCGGGCTACGTGCCGCTCGGCGGGGTCATCATCCCCGAGGAGATCGCCTCGGACTTCGACGAGCGCGTCTTCCCGGGCGGGCTCACCTATTCGGGCCACCCGCTCGCCTGCGCGGCCGCCGTCGGCTCGATCGAGGCGATGGAGGACGAGGGCATCATCGAGAACGCCCGCCGCATCGGCGCCGAGATCATCGGGCCGCGCCTGCGCGAACTCGCCGGGAAGCACGAGTCGATCGGCGAGGTGCGCGGCCGCGGCGTCTTCTGGGCGATCGAATTCGTGTCCGACCGCGAGCGCCGCACCCCCGTGGGGGACGAGTTCATCGGCCGGCTCAAGTCGGCGCTGCTCGAGCGCGGCGTGCTGCCGTTCACCTCGAACAACCGGCTCCACGTGGTGCCGCCGTGCATCATCACCGATGAGCAGATCAACCGCGGCCTCGACGCGGTGGACGAGGCGATCGCGAGCCTGTAGCGTCCCGGGCGCCGGCCGCTCCCCCGAGCCCGGCGCCCGCCGCAAACACGCCGCCGGGAACCCCGCGACCTGCGCACCATCCGTGCAGATCGCGGGGCTCCCGGCGGAGTCGCGGGCGCGCAAGCCGCCGCACCCGCGAATGCATCAGCGCTGCAGGTAGGGGTACGTCCAATCCGTGGCCGGGGCCAGCGATTCCTTGATGAACCGACCGTTGACCCAGCGCTGCAGCGCGAGCCGCGAGCCCGTCTTGTCGTTCGTGCCCGAGGCGCGTCCGCCGCCGAACGAGACCTGGCCCATGAGTGCGCCGCTGGGCTTGTCGTTGATGTACGTCATGCCGGCCGTGTTCCGCAGCACGTCGAGGGCGTGCGAGATCGCGGCCCGGTCCGAGGCGAAGATCGACAGCGTCAACGCGTACTCGCTGGCCGAATCGATCAGCGGCAGCACGTCCTCGAACTCCTCGTCCTCGTAGACGTGCACCGCGAGCAGCGGACCGAAGAACTCCTCCCGGAACGTGAACGCCGTCGGGTCGGTGGATTCGTAGATGGTCGGCTCCACGAACCAGCCCGTCTCGTCGTGCACCTCGCCGCCCGCGAGCAGCGTGTGGCTCTCGAGCTCGGAGGCTCGGCGGAACGCATCCTCGAGGCGACGCAGCGCAGTCTCGTCAATCACCGCGCCGACGTAGGTCTCGTGCTTCGTCGGGTCGCCGACCGGAAGCGAGCGGACCGTCTCCACGAGCTCGTCGCGGATGGCCTCCCACACCGAGCGCGCGATGTAGGCGCGCGACGCGGCCGAGCACTTCTGCCCCTGATATTCGAAGGCCGCGCGGATCAACGCGGTCCGCGCCGCATCCGGGTCGGCCGTCGGGTGGGCCACCACCGCGTTCTTGCCGCCGGTCTCGCCGACGATGCGGGGGAACGACTTGTACGCGTCGATGTTCTGCGCGGCCTGCTTCCACAACCCGCGGAACACCTCCGTCGATCCCGTGAAGGTCAGCCCCGCGAAATCCGGGTGCGCGAGCGCCCGCTCCGCGATCGCCCTGCCCGAGCCGTGGACCACGTTGATCACACCGGGCGGGAGCCCGGCCTCCTCGAAGACCCGGTACAGGACCTCGCTCGACAGCGCCGACTTCTCGGAGGTCTTCCACACGACGGTATTGCCCATGAGCGCGGGCGTCGTCGGCAGGTTCGCCGCGATCGCCGTGAAGTTGAAGGGCGTGAGCGCCAGGACGAAGCCCTCGAGCGGCCGCTGATCGATGGTGTTGATATCGCCGGTGAGCGAGGGCGGCTGATCGGCGTAGATCTCGGCCGCGAGCGCCGTGTTGAACCGCATGAAGTCGGTGACCTCGCAGGCCGCGTCGATCTCGGCCTGGTGGAAGGTCTTCGACTGGCCGATCATCGTGGTCGCCACGAGCTCATCGCGGTACTTGCCGGCGGCGAGCTCGCCGACGCGCTGGAAGATCGCGGCGCGCTCCCACCACGGGGTCCGGCTCCAGTCGTGCTGCGCGTCCAGCGCCGCCTGGATGGCGCGATCGATCACCGCCGTATCCGTCGCGGGAAGCGTCGCATACACGTGCCCGTGATCGTGCGGCGCGACCACGTCGGAGGTCTCCGCCGAGCCGATGCGCTCGCCGTTGACGATGTGCGTGATCTCGCGCACCTCGTTGTTCAGACGGTCGATCACCTGCAGCACCGACTCCGCCTCGGGCGATCCCGGGCGGAACTCCCGCGCGGGCTCGTTCTTCGGGGCGGGGATGCGCGGGTTCGCGGCGATGCTGATTCGTTGAGTAGTCATTTCCATCCTCATTGGTTGCTCTGGTCTGTCGTTCCGGGGCCGCGGTTCGCGGCCTCGGCGGGCGGGGTGAGCGCGACTTTGAGCCGGCCGCGCTTGGGCGTCGCGTAGCACTGGAAGGCCTCGGCCACGTCGTCGAGTGGGAACACCGTGGTGATGTAGTCCTTCGGCAGTCGCGGGTGCGCGAGCACGTACTCCTGCGCCTCCGGCATGAACCGCTTCCAGTCGCGGGTCGTGCCGCCCCACAGCGAGAGGTTCTTGCGGAAGAACCGGCGCATGGGGAACACGTAGTGGTCCTCGGGCAGGCCGAACAGCACGAGCTGCCCGCTGTCCGCGATCGCCTCGACCGCATCGGCGAGGTGCTCCTGCCGGTGCCCGATGGCCTCGATGATCATGTCCGGGGCGTCGGCCGGGTCGAGCTCCCGGCTCCAGCTCCGGACGTCGCGGTGCACGAACTCGTCGATGCCGAACCGCTCCGCCACGTCCGAGCGGTCCACCCGGTCGACGCCCACGACGTGCGCGGCGCCCATCGACTTGGCCACGTGCGTGAACAGGAGTCCGAGCGGCCCGAGCCCGAGCACGGCGACGCGGCGGCCGCGCACGTCCGAGCAGTAGGAGAAGGTGCTCAGCACCGTGGACAGGGGCTGGACCATCGTCGCCTCGATGTCCCCGAGCCGGTCGTCCACCGCGACGAGCATCGACGCGGCCGTGCTGATCACCTCGCTGAGCCCTCGCGAACCGCTGATGAAGCCCACTACGCGTCGGCCGATCTCGAAGCCGGGGGCTCTGGTCGCCTCCACGGTACCGACCACTTCGTGGAGCGGTGCGCCGGGGCATCCGGTGTCCGGATGATCGGGGTCGATGTGCCCGAGGAACTTCGGGATGTCGCTTCCGCAGATCGCTCCCGCGCGGAACCGGATGATGACCTCGCCGTCCTCGAGCGAGTCGGGCTCCGGTTCCGGCGCCTCCACCCGCTCGAACTCCGTCGGGGCCGGTTGGTAGTACTGCCACATAGCTATCTAGCGCCTCCTCGCGCCGATTCCGAGTTCCTCGGGCGGACGGTCCGCCACGAGCAGGTCGGCGCCGATCTCCTCGATGCGACGGACCCCGCACAGCGCCATCGTCTGCTCGAGCTCGTCGCGGAGCGCGGCCAGCACCGCTTCGACCCCGTCGGCGCCGTCCGCCGCGAGGCCCCACAGCACCGGGCGGCCGATCATGACCGCGTGCGCTCCGTGCGCGAGGGCGATGAGCACGTCCCCGCCGCTGCGGATCCCGCCGTCGACCATCACCAGGGCGCGCGTGCCGATCGCCTCCGCGATGCCCGGGAGCACCTCCAGCGGCGCCGGCAGACGGTCCATGTTCCGGCCGCCGTGGTTCGAGACGATCACGCCGCCGAGACCTGCGTCCACGCAGCGCTCCGCATCGGCAGGCCGCAGCACGCCCTTCCCGAGCACGGGAACGCGCGCATGCTCCGCGATGGCCGCGACCGCCTCCCAGTCCAGCCCCGGCCAGGTGAACGCGCCCCAGTCCTGCGCGGCGCGCTGCAGCATCGGACGGCCGATGTGCTCGGGCATCTGCGGCAGCGCCGCGCGCTGCCGGTAGCGCATGCCCGAGACCGGGGTGTCGAGGGTGAGCACGATCGCCTGCGCGCCGGATTCCTCCGCCGCGCGCACGAGATCCTCAGTGACGGAGCGATCCCGCTGCGGGGAGATCTGGCACCAGTGGCGCTCCGCGCCTGCCTCGCCCCAGTGCACGGAGGACTCCATGCTGAGGGTGAGGACCGCTCCCGCCCGTCGGGCGCCCTCGGCGGTGCCGGGCTCGCCCGACGGGTGGAACAGCCGATGGCTCGCCATCGGCGCCACCACGATCGGATGCTCGTGCTCGCTGCCGAGCACGGTGGTCCGGGTGCTGACCGCCGAGGCGTCCCGGCAGAGGTGGGGAAAGAGCGCCTGCGACTCGTAGGCGAGCCGGTTGCGCAGCGCCGACCGGCCGTCCCCGGCCGATGCCATGAGATAGGCCCACGATGCCGGCGCCACCTGCGCCTCGGCCCGTCGCCGGATGATCTCGAGCGGCAGCGACTCCGTCTCGGCGGTCGCCGCCGTCGCGGAAAGCAGCATCGACTACACCTCGTATCCGTGCGAGCGGAGGCAGCGCCGAAGGCCTTCCAGCTGTTCTCCCTCCACCGGCCGGCGCGGATAGCGCGGATAGCCGCCGGGCCGGCCGAGCAGGTTGAGCGCGGCTTTGAGCTGCCCGGGGATGCCGCCGAACATGCCGTTGCCGTCGATGTCGTCCAGGTCCCGCTGCAGCGCGTTGAGCCGGTCGATGAACTCGCGGGCGGCCTCGGAATCACCCGACCAGAGATGCTCGAGCGCGCGGATGAGCTCGCCGCCGAAGAGCAGCCCGCCGCCGATGTAGCCGTCGGCGCCCCAGTCGTTGGCCATGAGCCCCAGGCCGGGGCGGTTCATCAGGTTCCCGAACACGCGGATCCGGTCGCCTACGAGACGGCAGGTCTCGTACAGCGCGCGGTCGTCCCGGTTGCTCTCCTTGACGGCGACGACGTTCTCGATGTCGGCGAGCTCGTCGATGAGCTCCGGCTCCAGGTTCGTCGCGACATCCGCGGGGATGTTGTACACCATCACGGGCAGCCCGGTCCTGCCGCACTCCCGTCGGTAGTACTCGAGGAGCTCGTCGCGGTCCAGCCGCCAGCCCGCCGGAGGCGAGAGCATGATGCCGTCGGCGCCGATCTCGCCCGCGTGCCGGATGAGCCGCGCGGTGGTGGCGGGGTCCGTGCTCGAGACCCCGACGATGGCGGGAACCGTCCCGGCGACCTCCGCCACCCCGGCCTCGGCGACGGCCTCGCGCTCGTCGGCCCGCTGCGCGTACCACTCGCCGCTGCTGCCGTTGATGACGATGCCGTGGGACCCCTCGTCCAGGTAGTACCGCACGACCGCGCGGAACGACGGGATGTCGAGGTCTCCGTGCTCGGTGAAGGGGGTGGGGCTGGCGGTGAAGTATCCGGCTCTTCTCGAACGAGGGTGTAGTCCGTTGAGCGCGTCGCTGTCCGTGTAGGAGTCGAGGTCTCCCTGAAGATGGAAGTTCCTACACTGCCCACCCGGAAGACCTCGACATGTCCCACCCTACTTTTGATGCGCCCTGCCTGACCACGTTCTGCCGCCTCGACGAGCTCGGTCTCCAAGCCGTCGGACAACACCTGGAACCCGACCGAGCGATGCTCCAATGCCGAGTCGTTGAACCAGACCAGTGGTGCCAGCACTGCGGATGTGAGGGGACGCCACGGGACACGGTGGTGCGCAGGCTCGCGCACGAACCCTTCGGACACCGACCCACGACGCTGCTGATCCGCGTGCGTCGTTACAAGTGCTCAGGATGCGGCCGGGTGTGGCGCCAGGACACGACCGCAGCGGCGCCGCCGCGGGCAAAGATCTCCCGCGGCGGTCTGCGATGGGGACTGGAAGGACTCGTGGTGGACCATCTGTCCAT
>NZ_FUIC01000010.1 GCF_900163695.1 Gulosibacter sp. 10 | reverse complement strand
GCGATCGCCGCGACGCTCTGACCCGCCGCCTCAGCGACTGCCGAGCAGACTCGCGCTCGTACTCGATGAACGCCGCGATCATCGCGCGATAGGTCGCCTCGACCACGTCCGGCGAGGCGCCCTCCGCCGCCGCGCGCTCGCGCACCCGGTCGATCACCTGCTGCACGCGGGCCGGGGCGTCGACGGTCTCCGCCGAACCCTCGGCGCTCCGGGCCTTCTCCCGGCCCGCGGCGGCGACCCATCGCTGGCGCGTCGCGATCAGTCGGATCATCTCGGCGTCGATGCCGTCGATCGCGGCGCGGATGTCGGGGAGTGGCTCATCGCCTGCGGGGTGCTTCTCGGTCATGGCGAGAGTCTAGAGGGCTCAGCGCACGGCGTCGTCCGGGCTCTTGCCCTCCGGGCGCGTGTTCTCCGCGCCCGTGTTCTCCGCGCCCGAGCCGTCCGCGTGCTCGTCATCCGCATCCGCGCCCGCATCATCCGCATCCGCTGCGGCGGCTCGCCCGCCGGCCGCCTTCGCCGGGTCCAGCCGCTTGATGCTGAAGCCGGTGTAGCCGTAGATGACGTTAAGCAGCGGCACGATGAAGGCGAACAGGATCCACGGGATGAACTCCATGGGCGCCAGGCCGAACACGCCGGCGGCGAAGACCGCGGGAACGCCCCAGGGGACGAGGTTGATGCCGACGGTGCCCGCCGCCTCCACCGCGCGGGAGAGGTTGAGCGGCGAGAGGTTCATCCGCTTGTAGGAGGCCAGGAAGCCCCGCGCCGGCAGGATGATCGCGAGGAACTGCGCGCCGCTCGAGAACCCGACGAGGAAGGTGGCGAAGATGGTCGCTGCGATGAGCGATCCGGCCCGCTTGATGCGCCGGACCAGGGGGTCGATCAGAGCCGAGAAGATGCCGGTCCGCTCCAGGATGCCGCCGAGCGCGGTGGCGACGACCACGAGCGCGATCGTCTCGAACATCGAGGTGATGCCGCCGTTGCTCAGCAGGTTGTCGATGGCCTCCTGCCCCGTCTCCGAGACGTACCCGGAGGTCGTGGCCTGCAGTACCTCGGCGATCGACTTCCCCTGCACCAGCAGCGCCGTGGCGCCGCCCATGACGGCGATGAGCAGCAGTGCGGGGATCGCCGGTATCCGCATCGCGATGAGGACCAGTGCCAGCACGACGACGATGAGCAGCAGCGGGTGGATCGTGAACTGCGCGTCGAGGCCCGAGAGGATCGCGTCCCGGCCCGACGACGCGCTCGCCGAACCGCTGACGATGTTGAGCCCGATGATCCAGTAGAGCGCCGCGCTGATCGCCAGCGCCGGGATCGTGTCCCACAGCATGTGGCGGATGTGGGGGAAGAGCCCCTCGCCGACCATGGCGGGGGCGACGTTGGTCGTGTCCGACAGCGGCGAGAGCTTGTCGCCGAAGAAGGCGCCCGAGATCACCGCTCCCGCGACGATGGGCAGCGGCATGCCCATACCCTCGCCGATGGCCATGAAGGCGAGGCCGATCGTGGCGATGGAGGTGAACGAGCTGCCCAGCACGAGCGAGATGAACCCGGTGATGAGGCAGGCCAGCGGCAGGAACAGGCTCGGGTCGATGATGCTCAGCCCGTAGTACACCAGGGTGGGGATGACCCCGCCGCTGATCCAGGTGCCGACGATCATGCCGATCACGATGAGGATGAACACGGCGGGCAGCGCCTTGCTCACGCCCTCCGCCAGCGACTGCTCGAGCTCCCGCCACGAGTGGCCCAGCGCCCTGCCGATGATGCCGGCGACGGCGATGCCCGCGATGATGGGCACGAGCATGCCGATCTTCCAGTACATGGTCGACATGAACGCCATGCCGATGAGTGTGAGCAGCGGCAGTGTCGCGACGAGAAATGGCGGTTGCTTGGGTGCAGACATCGTTGTCATCCGTATTCGTTGTGGCCCGGGGTCCGGAATGGTCCCGGGATGTGCAAGGGGGCCTGGGGCGCGTCAGCGCCGGCGCAGGGGCAGGACGTCGAGGTCGTCGGGCACGATCGCCCGCGGCCCCGGCGCATCCGCGAGCTGTCGCTTGAGCGAATCCGCGGAGGTGCCCGGCACGAGGTGGTGCAGCGCGAGCCGGCCGACGCCGGCGCTGCGCGCGACGGCGAGGGCGTCGGCGATGGACGTGTGCGAGCGCTCGTGGTGGCTGCGCGTGGCGCGGGCGCTCGACTCCGTCGGGTCGGCGAACTTCGACATGAGCCACTCGAGGTCGATCGCCTCGTGGAGGAGGAGGTCGGCGCCCTCCGCGAGCGCGATCATGTTGGGGGTGAACGCGGTGTCGCCGGAGATCACCACCGATCCGCCCTCGGTGTCGAAGCGGTACCCGAACGCGGGCGCCATCGGCGGGTGCTCGACGAGGATCGCGGAGACCCGCACGCGGCTGTCTTCGTACACGACGAACGGCGCCATCTCGGGCACGGGGTTCTCGTTGGCCTCGAAGCCGAGGCCCTCGGGCAGGACGATGTCGCGGGCGCGGATGACCTCGAGCGGCGAGGGCCGGAGGCTGTCGAGGATGCGCTCGTTGAGATCGGTCGCGTGCGCCTCGACGATGCGGGCCAGCGTCTCCGCGGTGCCGGGGGTGGGGCCGTGCGCGGCGACCGGCTGCGGCCGCTGGGCCGCGTGCGGCGAGGTCGGCGGCAGCACGCCGCGGTCGCCCGGGCCGATCAGCGCGATCGGCTCCCGGCCGTCGTCGGTGTTCTCGAAGGTGCTGAACAGCGCGATCGAGGTGAGGTCCACGACGTGATCGGAGTGCAGGTGCGTCAGGAAGATCGCGGCGACGTCGTGGAGGCCGAAGCCGGCCTGCACGAGCTGCCGCCCGGCTCCGTAGCCGCAGTCGACGAGGTAGACGGCCCCGCCGACCACGACCGCGGTCGCGATCCCGGCTCGGACCGGCTGCCCCTGATAGCGCCACCAGCGGGGACCGCCTGCGGTGCCCAGGGTGACGACGTACGGCGCTGCTGTCTCCGACATGTTCTCCGTTGCCCTCCGTTGCGCGACGGCCCGCTGCCGCTGTCTCGGCACGAGCCCTGGAGACAGTGTGCTGCACGCCGTGGCATTTGTAGAATCAATTGTGATGAAGAATCGAATAGGAATTGCTGATGAATAGGGTCACGCTGCGCCAGCTGGAGTATTTCGTGGCCGTCGTGGATGCGGGCTCCGTCACGCTCGCCTCCCGGCAGGTGCACGTCTCGCAGGCGACCGTCTCGATGGCGATCGCGCAGCTCGAGCGCGACCTCGACGCCGACCTGCTCATCAGGCACCGTTCCAAGGGCGTGGCGCCGACGCGGGCGGGGCGGGAGCTCGCCGCGCGGGCCCGCCGGCTCCTGTCGATGGCCGAGGAGCTCGAGTCGAGCGCGCTGGCCGGGGACTCGGAGATGTCGGGGCCGCTCGAGATCGGGTGCGTCTCCTCGCTCTCCCCGCACGTGATCCCGGCGCTGGCGGCGCATTTCGACGCCGAGCATCCGCAGGTGGCGTTCGACTATCGCGAGGGGGCGGCGGGCGAGCTGCAGGAGGCCCTGGTCGAAGGCGCGCTGGATCTCGCCATCGTCTTCTCGCGGCAGTGCGAGGACGCGGTCGACTCGACGGAGCTCGCGGAGGTGGTGCTGAACGTGATGCTGCCGGCCTCGCATCCGCTCCGCGACCGTGCCGAGGTGTCGTTCGCCGAGATCGCGCACGAGCCGGCGATCCTGATCGATCTTCCGCCGAGCCGCGATCGGTCGATCGAGTTCATGCGTGCCGCCGGCGTCGAGCCCCGCATCAGGTGGACGAGCGAGAACCTCGCCACCGTGACGGCGCTCGTGGCGAACGGGCTGGGGTACTCGCTCAGCTATTCGCTCCCCGGCGCGCAGAGCCCGGTCTCCTCCGGCGTGGTGGAGATCCCCGTGGCGGATCCGGTGCCGGGCAATGCCATCAGCGCGGTGCTGCCGAAGGGGATCCGCCCGTCGCGGCGCGTGGACGAGGCCGTGCGCTTCCTCCGCCGGCGCCTCGCGGAGCTGGAAACGGGAGCGGCCCCGTCACCTGATGGTGACGGGGCCGAGGCGAGCCGCCTGCCGGAATCGAACCGGCGACCTATTCATTACGAGTGACGGATAACAGGTATGCATAGCTTGTCATGGCGTGCAAGTTTCCTGGTCAGGCGGCGTTTCTCTATTCATGGCTGATGATGGCTTGTCACGCTCAGGGGTGGATATAGGGGTGTGATTTCACTCCGGCCCGCGTTCGAACTCGACCCCGTGCTGCACGACATACGCCACAGCCGAGTTGAAGCCCTCGAACGAGGCCACCCAGAGCCGGTCCCCGTCCGCGTTTCGATGCCGCTCGTAGTAGGTGTGGAACGCTGGCCCGCCGTGCGGAGGGACGATCCTCCGCACCCAGCCGATGGTGGTCTTGCCGTGGCCGTGGACGCGCCAGAGCTGACCTGGCCAGACGGTCTCCGCGAGCGGGTGTGACAGCGCCTGGATACGCGCCTCGCGCTGCTCCCAGTCGTCGACGCCGCGGTGTGAGGCGTTGCGGTAGTAGAGGCTGTCGGTCATGCGTGCAGGGTAGACGGTGGGGCCGACATCGGGACGGGAAAAAGGTTGCCCCTTTTGGGCAAGCGGTGTAGTCTTGAAGTACAAGGCAGGTGATATCCAGATCACGGCCACGACTCCAAGGGAGCAACGATGAACACCATTCAGATCACCGGCACCATCGCCGACCACATCGCCGCGAACCCCGCGATCTTCGACACCGAGCGCACCGCCGAAATCGTCGCTGGCGAGCTTGTCGCCACCGCCATCATCTGGGCGCGAGCCGAAAACGACGACGTACTCAAGTACCGCGTCGAGCAGCGGCAAACCCTCGCGCAGGGCGAAACCGCCGCAGAGGCCGAGACTCGCGCCACCGCGATCCTCGGCCGCATCGACCGCAACTTCATCCCCGACAGCTACGAGGTCTAATGCGCCCTTCCACCGCGCACCTGAAGACGCTCCGCGAGGAAACCGGGCTCACCCTCAACGAGGCGGCAGACCTCGCGGGCGTCAGCCTCCGCACCTGGAAATATTGGGAATCTCCCGAACGCGACCAACCCGCGAGACCAGACGTGATCGAGCAGCTCGAACGCATCCTTGCCGTGCAGGACCGCGGCATCGATGCGGTTCTCGAGGCACACGGCAGCATCCCCGAAGACACAGTAATGACGCTCACTCGATACCGAACCGATGGTGCTCTCGCACGATCGCACCCCGGATTCCCGGGTGGCCTCTCGGCACACACAGCGATGATCGGCCGGTGTGTTCGAGAACTTCGCTCAGAGGGACGGGATGCCATTGTTGTCTGGGATGACGACCCCGCCGCCGCAACAGGCGCAGACTTCCTCTGATTCGGCACGAACTGCGGCCACTCGGCTACACGCGCGGGTTCCGGCTTTCCCGCAGCCGTCGAACCGACTAGCCATGTCAGACGGTGCCGCTACACTGCACGTGGGCGGCGCCGCCCCAACCCCGCGTAGGCGGGAGTAGCCCATCTGACGGGCACACACTTCGCGTACGCGAGGGCATCCACTGCCACCGCTATGCCCGAAAGACACGCACCATGTCCTACCCGACACCACCCACGCCACTCCCCGACAGGACCCGGAACGCGTTCCGCACCGCTCTGGCCGTCGCCGACTTCATCGCCAAGCACCGGCACTGGCCACGCGCGCTCCGCGCGAGCCACGTGCCCGAGGACGAGCAACGGCTCGGCCGCTGGCTCAGCCGCATCCGCAACGACCCCGGCCCCGAACCCCCCCC
>NZ_FUIC01000023.1 GCF_900163695.1 Gulosibacter sp. 10 | reverse complement strand
CGGTGCCGCGGCCGGTGCCGGTGCCGGTGCCGGTGCCGGTGCCGGTGCCGGTGCCGGTGCCGGTGCCGGTGCCGGTGCCGGTGCCAGTGCCAGTGCCAGTGCTTGAGCGTACTTGCGCTCCCTCGTCATCGTGCGCGACGGGACTCGACGCGGTTGCGACCGGACCGGCTGAGGTACTCATGGTCGATGCTGTCGATGCTGTCGATGCTGTCGATGCTGTCGATGCTGTCGATGCTGTCGATGCTGTCGATGCTGTCGATGCTGTCGATGCTGTCGATGTCGTCGATGCCGTCGGGATTGTGGTGGCGTGGTCTGCGGTGATCAACGAGATCGCGGGGACGGTGATCGCAACGGTGGCCTGGATCGGTTTCGCGACATGGTTCGGGGACCCAGGGGTGACCTGCCCGGTCAATAACAGGTCGGCGAGCACGTCGGCGCGAGTCTGCTCGAACGTGCGCGCGTCGTGTTCCTCACGACCCGGCCCGTGCAGCTGTTTCGCTGTTTGCGTGAGCCGGTCGAAGATCCCCGCACCCACCACCGCGGGCAGGAGTGCGGAGAGCTGGCACAGGCCATCGGGTTCGTCTTGGACCCAGACGCGGCGGTCGTCCTGGGCGTGGCGCAACCGCTGTTCGGTTTCTTCGGGTTCGAGGTCCGCCGCCACGCGTTTCGCGTACACGCGGAGCCGGCCCGGGGTGGTCTCGTGGGCTTTGGCGACCACGAGTTCCTCATACGTGCGGATGGACTCGGGGCGGGTGAGGCCGTCGCCGCAGGACTCGATCACGCGCACATGCCCGGTGCTGATCGAACCCTGTCCCCAGGCATCGGCGGTACGGGGATAGCGGGCTTCCAGGGCGGGGGCCGCGTTGAGCTTCGCCGAGACCGTGCGGTCACTGGTGCGCGTAACCGCGCCGATCTCCGCCGCGAGCGACTTGAGTTCCTGCTCAAACGCGTCAGCCCCATGGCCCGCGGTGATCTCCCGGCAATGCTCATACGAGGCGGCCAACAACTGCGCTTCGAGGGCTTCCGCGGAAGCCCGAAGTTTCGCCGCGTGACCGAGCGCGTCCAGGAGTAGGCGCCGGTTGTGCATGGCTGCCGGGGTGCGGGTGCCACCCTTGAGGTGTTCCGGGGTCCCCACAGGGCGAGAAGGAGCGCTCTGGTGGGTGCGGTCATTCCCGGAGGCGCTGCCTGCGCGGTTGCGAGCATCAGGGGCAGAAGAAGCGCTACCGCTCGGGGCGGGGGCATCCGTGGTGCCAGTCGTACCCGTGGTGCCCGTCACGGCTGTGGTGTTGGCACCCGTGGTGCCGGTATTGGTCGTGGTCATCGTCCCACCCCCTTCGCATACGGTCTAGTTGCCTGCGGTATTCGTGCATTCATTCTACTACGCGGGTCGCTGGTTTCTTCGAGTTGTGGATAACTCCGCAGTGGTTTTCATCCCGTGTTTTCCTGCCCGTGCAGTCATCACCGTGCAGCTGTCCCCGGGGCGCTTGCCGGTTGGCATCCCGGCGTGCTTCGGGGAAGGCAACTGCGGATTCAACCTCATGTCCGAAGTAGAACACGACCCACCGACATCCCCGACCGCGCAGGCGTACAGCCGTGCAGACGCACAGCCGCACAGGCATGCAGACGCGCAGGCACACAGACGCGCAGGCACACAGACGCGCAGACGCGCAGACACACAGGCGCACAGAAGCGCCCCGCCCCGCTCCCGAGACCGCGCCAAACGGCGTAACCGGGAACGGGGCGGGGCGAGCGGGACGGGGGTCAGCGCACGCCGGTCGGCGTCTTCGCGTCGATCGCGGCGCGGAGGTCCGCCGCGGCCTGCGTCGGATCCTCGGCGCCGTAGATGGCGCCGCCGACGACGGCGACGCGGGCGCCCGCATCCTGCACCTGGCCGATGGTGTCGAGCCGCACGCCGCCCGCGATCGAGAACGGCACGCCCGCCTCGCGCCCGGCGTCGAGCAGGGTCTGGAAGCTGAAGCCCTCCTCGGCCTGCTCGTCGAGGCCCGCATGCACCTCGACGAAGTCGGCGCCGAGGGCGACCGCCTCCTTCGCGCGCCGCGCCTTGTCGGCCACGCCGATGAGGTCGACCACGACGCCCTTGCCGTGCTTCTTCGCCGCCGCGACGGCGCCGCTGATGGTCGAGTCCCCGGCGACGCCGAGCACCGTCACGAGGCCGGCGCCGGCGGTGAAGGCGATGTCGGCCTCGAGCTCGCCGGCATCCATCGTCTTGAGATCGGCGAGCACGATCTTGTCGGGGTGCGCGCGCTTCACCGCGGTGATCGCGGCGAGGCCCTCGCTCTTGACGAGCGGGGTGCCGAGTTCGAGGATCTCGACGTGCGGCGCGACCTTGCCGGCGAGCTCGAGAGCCGCCTCGGTGGTGAGCACGTCCATTGCGACCTGGAGCTGCATGGGAGTACCTGCTTTCTTCTTCGATTGCTTCGGTGGTTGCGGGGGATCGGGTGATTCGGGCGGAGGCGGGAGCCGCCGGCCGGCTACTCGAGATTCGAGTGCCTCGTCCACAGCTCCTCGGCCGGAGCGCCCGAGCGCTGCCAGAGCTCGTGGAAGAGGGCGTCGCCGAGCAGCACGAGGGTCTGCTCGAACAGGCTGCCGGCGTACTGCTCCGAGGCGACGCCGGAGTGGTCCTGCTTCTGCGGCGCGGGCACGAGGATGCGCGCATCGGCGAGCCCGGCGAGAGGCGAGTCGGGATCGGTGGTGATGGCGAGGATCCGCGCGCCTGCCTCCTCGGCGTTCTCGGCGGCGCGCAGGATGCCCGCGGTGCGGCCGGAGCCGCTCGCAACGAGCAGGAGGTCGCCGCGCCGGATCGCGGGCGCGGTGACCTCGCCGACGACGCTCACGTCGAGGCCGAGGTGCATGAGCCGCATCGCCGTCATCCGCAGCGCGAGGCCCGAGCGCCCGGCGCCGAGCACGAAGATGCGGCCGGCGCCGGTGATCGCGTCGTATACGGCGGCCTCGTCGGGCTCCGCGCGCACGCCCGAGCCCGCGGTCGAGAGCTCCGCGAGGATGCTCGGGAGCCGGTGGTCGAGAGAGATCGTGTGGGACATGACCACCAGTGTTCGCGAGCCGCGACGCGCGCACCGCTCCCCGCAGGGACGGACCTGCCTAGTCGTTAGGCTAGGTGGATGGAGCAGGACGAGGATCTCGCGGAGCAGGTCGACGGGGCGCTCGCGCAGGCGGAAGCGCTCGTATCCGCCTCGCTGCTCGAGATCGCCGAGCGCCTGTCCTCGGCGGTCCGGCCGCGCGCCGTGCACGAGGCGCTGCTCATCTTCACGCTCGTCTGCACGGGCCGCCCGACGAAGAAGGCGGGCTCCGCGGAGATCGTCGACCGCGTGACCATCGAGGAGCTCATCCGCCTGCGCGATCTGACCGACGCGGAGCACGCGGGCGGGGAGCGCCGCGCCGTCATCGGCGGCCAGGAGCGGCGCGTGCGCACGTGGTCCTCGCCGAACGGCGCGCTGCTCGTGCTCGTCGAGCCGGGCGAGCTCGACGCCGCGGGGACGCGGCTCGTCGAGCGCTGCTGGGCGATCGCGGACTGGACCATCCAGCATCAGGTGCGGGGCGCCTCGCCGTCGTACCTCGCCGAGACGCGCTCGATCTCCACGGCCCGCAGCCGCGCGGTCCAGGAACTCGCGGACAGCCACACCACCGCGCTCGAGTCCCTGCTCGCGACGCTGCGCTCCCGGCGGCTCGAGGACGCGGCCGCGCGGGACGCCGCCATCGAGATCGCGTCGAGGGCGCTGGGCGCCGCGCGGGAGGCCGTGCAGCGCGACCGAGCGCTCACGGTCGAGCCCGTGGCCGGCGCCTTCACCGCGCTGCGGCAGGATCTGCAGCCCGTGGCTCGGCTCGGCGGGCTCGAGCTCGACCTGGTGCCGCCGCCGGCCGACGGCCGGGCGCTGCCCGGCGAGATCGCGCACGCCGCGCGGTGGATCGTCCGGAGCGTGGCGCTCGCGCTCGTCGACCGTCCCGACGTGACGCGGATGCGCGTGGAGTGGGGCTGCGACGGCGAGCACCTGCTCATGAATATCCGGGACAACGGCGACGGCGAGCGGCACGAGTCGGAGGGCTACCTCGCCCCGGTCGCCGAGCGCACGCACGCGCTCGCGGGCACGTGCGAGGCGACCGCCACGAGCGGCTGGGGCGCCGAGATCGCCATCACCATCCCGCTCGACCAGCAGGGCGCAGCGCCGGGCGCCGCACCCGCCGCGCGGCTCACCGTCCGGGAGCGGGAGGTGCTGCAGCTCGTCGCCACCGGCGCCCGCAACCAGGGCATCGCGACGACGCTCGGGATCTCCGAGCACACCGTGAAGTTCCACGTCGCGAGCCTCCTGCGCAAGCTCGGCGCGAAGACCCGGGCGGAGCTGGTCGCGCTGACCCGCTGACGGCGGCGGCCGCTCGGCGACGCGGCTCGCCCGGCTGCCCAGCAGTCCGGCAGCGTCCGGCCGGCAGCGATCGGCCGGACAGCAGAGGCCGCCCAGCCCCGCCCCGCCTCAGTCGAGGCGACGATGGTCGAAGCGGCGCGGCGGCCTTGCGAACAGCAGCGCCGCAGCCGATGCCGCGAGGACCACGGCCAGTGCCAGGCCCGCCTGCGCCTCCCAGACCGGCACGGTGTCGAGCCAGGGCCCGCTGGCCTCGAGCCGGCGGTTCCAGGCCACGAGGTAGGCGCCGAGCCCGAGCCCCGCGGCGAGGCCCGCGGGCACGCCCACGGCCAGGATGACCGCGGCGCGGGCCAGGCTCAGGCGCGTCAGGAACCCGCGATCCGCGCCGACCGAGTGCATCGTGATCGCATCGCGCCGGCCCTGCGTGGCCGACAGCAGGACCGCGACGGTCGCGGACACGATCGCCACCCCGGCGAAGAGCGCGATGGGCGCCCAGACCATGGCCGCCGCCGTGCGGTCGAGCGCGGTGGTGAGCGGCCCCTGCGCGTCGGGGATCTGCAGCAGGACGAGGGAGGAGAAGGTCTCGCCGGCGTCGAGGCCCCGCAGCTCGTCCTCGCTCAGCGGGCTCGAGACGGTCACGAGCTCGCCCAGGTAGTGCGCCGTCTCGACCCCGAGCGCCTGCGCCGTGTCGGGCGCGATGAGGAACGGGGCGCCCGCGCCTTGCAGGAACACGGCCGGCAGCCGCACGACCCGCTCCGCGTCGTCGGGGTCGGCGAAGAGGTCGGGGTCCACCGTGACGCGCACGTAGCCGTCGGCGTCGATGAGCGCCGCGTTGTTCACCACCGCTCCGCCCGCCTCGAGCGTCGCCGCGGCCTCCTCGGCGCCCGGCAGCCGCGTCGCGCGCAGGGCATCGCCGGTGAACAGCATCGTGTTCCCGCTCGAGGAGAGCCCGCCGAACCGGAATCCCGGAGAGAACACCGCGCGCGAGTCCTGGTCGGCGCACCGCAGCGGCGCCTCCGGGTCGTTCGCCGAGGCCGCGTGGATGCCCTGCCCCGGCGGGCACTCGCGCCCCTCCGGCGGAAGCGGCTGCAGCGACAGCGGCGAGTCCGCGGGGATCTCGAAGACGGGCTCGCTCCCGGTGATCTGCGGCAGGCGCCCGCGGAGCTCCTCGACCGCCGACGTCGCGAGCAGCCGATCGAACTCGTCGCTCACCCCGGCCTGCGGGGACACCATGAAGGTGCCGTCCCAGTCGAGGGTCGATCCCTCGTCGCGGCCGTTGGCGACCAGGGAGCCGGTGTAGAGGATGGAGAACGAGGCGGCGGCGATGGCGAACAGCACGCCGAGCGCGGCGGGGACGGTGCGGGAGGGATGGTCGGCCGCGTCGCGCAGCGCGAGGCGGAGCGCGGGGCGGGCGCGTGCGCCGCGGGAGCCGAGCCAGGCGATCGCGGCGCGGACGGCGAGCACGGCGCCCAGCGCGGCCATGACGAGCACGAGGGCGATGGCCGGCCCGAGCAGCGCCGCCGAGCCCTCGGGAGGGAGGGCGAGCAGGCCCCACGCGAGCCCGGCCGACGCGAGCAGCAGCACCGGTCCGAGGAAGCGGGCGAGGATCCCGCCGCGGCGCCGGGCCGGCGCCGGCGCGCGGTCCCGCAGCGCATCCACGGGCACGAGCCTCGCCGCCGTCCGGGCGGGAGGCAGCGCCGCGAGGGCGCCCAGCACGAGGGCGATGAGCACGCCGAGCGGCAGCGCCCACCACGGGTAGTGGGCGAGCGTCGCCGCGAGCCCGTGCTCCGGATCGACGCCGTCGGCGGCGAGCGAATCCAGCCACGCGGCGAGGCCGAGCGAGCCGGCGAACCCCGCGGCCGCACCGAGGATCCCGCTGCCCGCGCCGAGCACGATCCCCTGCGCGAGGATGGTGCGGCGCAGGTCCCGGGGCGAGGCGCCCACGGCCGAGGCGAGGCCGAGCGCGCGGCGGGCCTGCTCGGCCGAGACCGCGAACGCCGGCGTGACGAGGAAGAGGACCAGCAGCGCCCCGCCGAGCGTCGCGGCGAGGATCCCGATGGTCCGCTCGAGCGCGACCCCGGGGTCGAGCTCCACGGGGTAGAGCAGGGAGGCGTCGGGGTAGTGCTCGAGCACGTGGCGGGACACCGCGAAGGCCTGGAGGCCGTTGAGGCGCTGCGCCTGCTCCCAGGTGACCGGCGCGTCGCCCGTCACGAGCCAGTGCCGCTGGATGCCCTCGGGATGCGCCGCCGCGAGCGAGGCGAGCCACCCCGCGCTCGCCCAGACCCGGTCGCCGGCGTGCGCGGCGATGCCGACCACCGTGTACCCGCGCTCGGAGTCCTGCATCGCCGCCATGGTGTTGCCCTCCGTGCTGCGCCACCCGTGGTCCGGCGGCGCGAGCAGCCCCAGGGCGTCGCCGGGCCCGACGCCGAGACGGTCCGCCAGGGCCTCGCCGATCAGGAGCTCGGTCGGGTCGGCGGGGAGCCTGCCCTCGACGGGGTCGGGCGCGAGCATCGGCAGCGCCCCGGGCTCGGCCTCGTGGAGGGTCACGGTGCTCATCGCCGCGAAGTCGACGGAGTCGAGCATCGCCGCGCCCTCCCCGGCATCGCGCTGCTCGCCCGGGGCGAGCCCCAGCTCGGGGGAGAGGATGAGCTCCGGCGACAGCCAGTACTCGAGCAGCTCGGCCTCGGGATCGAGCAGCGCGGCGAGCTCCCCGGCGTCGGCGGGGACGATCTCCGGGTCGTCCATCCAGGGGCCGCCGGGGCCCTCGGGCAGCTGCGGGAAGGGCGGCGCCTCGCGCGGCAGCGCGGTCGAGGTGAGCACGGCCTGCGCGCCCGCCGGGATGCCGGCGAGCGCCTGCTCCCGGCTCGGCGCGGTGTCGCTCGTGAGCGTCGCGAACAGCACGAGCGCCGCGATGGGCAGCGCGATGAGCAGCGAGGCGAGCACGGTGCGCAGCAGGTGCCGCCGCGCATCGCGGCGCGCGAGCCTCAGCACGGCGCGCCACGGCCCGAGCGCGCCGAGAGGGCCGCTCATCGCGCGCATCCGTCGAGCAGCTCGGCGGGGTCGGAGGGGCCGCTCGAGCCCGAGATCCGACCGTCGCGGAGGTAGACCGTGCGGTCGGCCCACGCGGCGAAGCGCGCCTCGTGCGTCACCATCACCACGGCGGCGCCGAGGTCGGCCCGGCGCCGGAGGAGCTCGAGGACGGCCGAGCCGGCGGCGCTGTCGAGCGCGCCGGTGGGCTCGTCGGCGAGGACCAGGCGCCTGGGTCCGACGAGGGCGCGGGCGATCGCGACGCGCTGGGCCTGGCCGCCCGACATGTCCTCGGGGCGGCGCCCCGCCAGCTCCGCGATGCCGCACTCCTCGAGCGCCGCCCGCGCCGCCGCGAAGGCCCTCCCGCGCGTCCACCCCTCCAGCTCGAGGGGGAACGCGACGTTCTCCTGCGCGGTGAGGCCGGGCAGGAGGTTGAACTCCTGGAACACGTAGCCGATGCTCCGGCGGCGGAGCCGGGCGAGGCGCTTCGCGGGCATGCGCTCCAGCGGCTCGCCCTCGACGAGCACCTCGCCGGCGGTCGGCGCGTCGAGCCCGCCGGCGAGCGCGAGCAGCGTCGACTTGCCGGAGCCGGACGGCCCCATGACGGCGACGAACTCGCCCGCGGGGACGACGAGCGAGACGCCGTCCAGCGCGCGCACCTCCCGTGCACCCGCGCCGTGCACCCGCACCGCGTCGCGGAGCTCGAGGACCGGCGCGGCATCCCGACCGGGGCGGTCCTCGGCTTCGGCCCGCCCGCTCATCGGGCGCTCCTCGAGCCGCCGGAGGCGCGGCGCTCGCGGGGCGCGCGGCCGGGCGCCTCCTCGGCGCGGGAGCCACGGTCCGTAGCGCCGTGGTCCGCGGCGCCGTGGCCGTCGGTGCGTCCGGCCTGCGCCAGCGTCGCCTCGACGTCGTCGAGCCAGCGGAGCTCGGCCTCGCCGATGAAGAGGTGGTGGTCGAGCACGAGGCGCCCCACGAGGTCCTCCCGATCGGCGTCCCGCCGCAGCCGCGTGAGGTCGTGCATGGTCCGCTGCGTGGCCGCGCGCTGGGACTGCACCAGCGCAGCCACGTCGACGCCGGGGGTGATCGCGGCGAGGGCGAGCTTGACGACGAGCTCGTCGCGGCCGCGCTGGCTCGCGATCACGGGGCTGCGCCACCACCGCTCGAGCTCCTCGCGGCCGGCGTCCGTGAGCAGCCAGCGCTGCCCGCCGCCCTCCTCCTCGTCCTCCCCGGCGCGAGTCACCAGGCCGTCGCGCTCGAGCCGCTGCAGGGTGGAGGAGGCCTGGCCGATGTTGAGGGGCACGCTCTGCCCGGCGGACTCGTCGAACCGCTTCCGCAGCCGATAGGTCGAGGAGGGGCGGGCATGGAGGAGCGCGAGCAGCGCGTGCTTCACCGACATGGTTGCTTCCTTCCGGACGCGGATGGGATGGTTACCGCGTAACTGATTACAGAGTAACCCCGATCGAGAGCCGCGCAAGCCCCATCCGCCGCGGGAGGCTGAGTCCGCCCCGCGCCCCGCCTCGTAGACTGAACGGGTGACTGTGAACCCCGAACTCAAGGGCCGCCGGTACGAGCTCCCGGAGCCGTACCTCGTCGGCCGCGAGCACGTGCGCGAGTTCGCGCGCGCCGTGTTCGCCGCGAACCCCATCCACACCGATCTCGAGGCCGCGCGGGAGGCGGGCTACGCCGACCTCGTCGCCCCGGCCACCTTCACCGCCGTGCTGCAGGACCGCGGCATGCAGCTGCTGCTCGCCGACCCGCTCGTCGACTTCGAGCTGAAGCACATCGTGCACGGCGACGAGAAGTTCGAGTTCTCGCGGCCGGTGCTCGCGGGCGACCAGCTCACCGCCGAGCTCGAGGTCACCCGCGTCGTGGCCCGCGGCCGCGTCAACATGATCCAGGCCCAGACCGTCATCCGCGACGTCACCGGCGAGGTCGTCGTGACCTCGCACGCGACGCTCGTGATCGGAGGAGACGAGTGATGACCGACCTCACCCAGCGCGAAGTCGGCGACGTGATCGCCGAGCAGCGCCTCCACTTCACCCGCGACTCGCTCGTCCGCTACGCGGGCGCCTCGGGCGACTTCAACCCCATCCACTACCGCGACGACATCGCCGCCGAGGTCGGCCTGCCGGGCGTGCTCGCGCACGGCATGCTCACGATGGGCGCCGCCATCCAGCCGGTCGTGGAGGCGCTGGGCGACCCAGGCCGCGTGGTCGAGTACCAGGTGAAGTTCACGAAGCCGGTCGTCGTCGACGCCGCCGAGGGCGCCGACGTCGACGTCACGGCGAAGATCGCCGAGGCCGCCGGCGAGGACGGCGTGGGGCGCATCGACCTCGAGGTCGTCTACGAGGGCAGGGCCGTGCTCGGCAAGGCGCAGGTGCGCGCGCGGTTCGCCGTATGACCGCCTTCGCCGAGCTCACCACCACGGCGGTCTCGCGGGCCGAGGCCGACCTCCTCGCGCCCGAGGGCCGCGAGGGGCTCGTCGAGGCCTACCGGGAGCTGACCGACTCGGGCGAGCGCTTCCTCATCCTCGCCGGCGGCTCGAACACCATCGTCGGCGACGAGGGCTTCCCCGGCCGGGTGCTGCACGTGCGCACCCGCGGCATCGAGATCGAGGATGCGGGCGAGGACGTGCTGCTGCGCGCCGAGGCAGGTGAGCCGTGGGTCGGGCTCGTCGACCGCGCCGTCGCGGAGGGACTCAGCGGCATCGAGGCGCTCGCGGGCATCCCGGGAGCGGTCGGCGCGGCGCCGGTGCAGAACATCGGCGCCTACGGCCAGGAGGTCGGCGACGTGCTCGTGCGCGTCGAGTTGCTCGACGCCGACACCGGCGAGGTCGAGTGGGTCGATGCCGCCGAGCTCGGCCTCGGCTACCGCACCTCGGTGCTCAAGCGCGGCGAGCGCACGGCGCTCGTGCTGCGCGTCGAGCTGCGGCTGCGCCGCGTCGCCGAGGGGGACGGCGCCACGGTCCGATACGCGCAGCTCGCCCGGGCGCTCGGCGTCGAGATCGGGGACCGCGTGGAGGTCTCGGCGCAGCGGGACGCGGTGCTGCGCCTGCGCGCCTCGAAGGGGATGGTGCTCGACGCCTCCGACCCGGACACGCGCTCGAGCGGCTCGTTCTTCGTCAACCCGATCGTGCACCGCGAGTTCGGCGGGGACCTGCCCGCGGACGCCCCGCGCTTCGACGCGGGCGAGGACGAGGAGGGCCGGCCGCTCGTGAAGCTCTCGGCCGCGTGGCTCATCGAGCGCTCCGGCATCGGTAAGGGCTTCTCGCTGCCCGGCTCGCGCGCCGCGATCTCGTCGAAGCACACGCTCGCGATCACGAACCGCGACGGGGCGGATGCGGCGGAGATCGCCGAGCTCGCCCGCTACGTCAAGGCGCGGGTGCAGCAGGAGTTCGGCGTGCTGCTCGTCCCGGAACCCAACCTGATCGGTCTCGAGGTCTGACGACACCGGCCCGCCGCGCCGGTACCCTGCTTGCATGAGCCCCCGCGACTACGAGTTCCGACCTCCCGAGCCCAGGTTCGGGAAGCAGGCCGAGCCCGACGCCGAGGTCGTGCTGCGGCCGGCGAAGCGGCCCCTCGGGCTGCTGACCGCGGCCGTGCTCTCGGGCGCGGTGGTGCTGGGCCTCGTGATCGCGCTCGTGCTCCTGTGGGGCGAGCCCACCCAGCCCGAGGCGCAGGGGCAGGGCGCGGGCGCCCCCGGCGCGAGCCCGGGGGAGAGCGCGCCGCCCGACCCCGAGCTCATCGGGCCGGATGCGACGCATCCGCCGCACGACGTGGCGGCGGGGGACTACGTGCCCATCGACGTGGATGCGCGCTTCCCCGAGGGCGTGACGCTCGTGCCGCCCGAGTACGGCGACTGGTCGCAGCAGGACATCATCAACCGGCCGGACCAGTTCACCGCGGTGAGCCCCGACTACTCCGCGACGATCGAGGTGTGGCAGACCGGCGTCTTCGACACCCCGCAGTCGGACGAGGCGCTCACGGTGGCGCAGCTCAACCGCGTCACCGACGAATGCGGCGACGTGTCCTCGTGGGACGGGCAGGTCCGGACGCACGTGCTCGAGGGCGAGGACGGCACCGAGCTCGAGATGCTCGTCGCCGCGATCGACTGCGGCGGCGGCGAGCTGTGGCTCGTCGAGCGCGTCATGCCGCTCACCGGCGCGCGCTTCCACATCGTGCTGTGGGACGCCTACGGTGGCATCGAGGAGAACGAGGAGCTGCTCGAGAAGCTCGACGAGGTGAGCTTCTCGCTCGAGGGGTAGCGAGGGGGCGATATCGCCCCGAAAGCAGAGTGATGCGCTGATGCTATGATGCTTGTATGCGAACCACCCTCGATCTCGACCCGGCCGTGCTCAGCGCGGCGAGGGCCAAGGCCAAGGCCGAGGGGATCTCTCTGGGCAGGGCCGTCTCAGAGCTGGCGCTCTCCGGCCTCAAGCGTCCGCGTTCCGAACGCGCTTCAGCATCGGGATTCCCGGTATTGCCGGGTGTCGAGGGGCATCCGGTGACGGATGAGCTCGTGGTCTCCTACCGGGATGACGATCCCGTGTCGAGCGATGCTGCTTGATGTCAACGTGCTGCTGGCGCTTACCTGGGACCAGCACATCCACCATCGCGTCGCGCATGAGCGATTCGCCGAGCTTGAGGGCTGGAGCACCTGCCCGGTCACGGAATCGGGTCTGCTGCGGCTCCTGATGACCGAGCAGGTCGTGGGGCGAGCGGTGAGCGGCGACGAGGCGCTCGGACAGCTCGAAGCGATGCGCCGAGTCCCGGGGTGGAACTTCCTCGTGGATTCGACGTCGCTCGCCGAACCGCGGATCGACACACGTGTGCTGATGGGACGGAGACAGGTGACCGACCTGCAGCTGGTGAACCTGGCGGCCTCGAACGGCACGATGCTCGCGACCTTCGACGCCGGGCTCCGCGCCTCACTCGTGCCGGACGACCAGCGCTGGATCGACGTCTGGAGCGGCTGAGGGATCGCCTGCCGCACGCGCGTCGGAGCCGCGCCCGCCCTGCGCATGAAGCACGCGCCGGGCCCGGCACCTCGCGGTGCGGACCCGGCGCGTGCTCGGCGGAGCGCCGCCGTCAGTCGTTGAAGAGCTGCTGCAGGCGCCGCATGCCCTCGACGATCTGCTCGTCGCTCAGGGCGTAGCTGAAGCGCAGGTAGCCGGAGGGGCCGAACGCCTCGCCGGGCACGGCGGCGACCTCGGCCTCGTCGAGGATGTAGTCGGCCAGCTCGAGCGAGGTGTCGATGCGCTTGCCGCCGTGCTCGCGGCCGAGGAGGCCGGTGACGTCGGCGTAGACGTAGAACGCGCCCTTGGGGGTCGGCACGTTCACGCCCTGCACCTTGCCGAGCTCCTCGACGATGAGCTTGCGGCGGCGGTCGAAGGCGAGGCGGAACTCCTCGATCGGCTCGCTCGGGCCGGTGAGCGCGGCGAGGGCCGCGCGCTGGGCGATGTTGTTCACGTTGCTCGTGAGGTGCGACTGCAGGTTCGCGGCGCCGGCGACGATGTCGGCCGGGGCGACGAGCCAGCCGAGGCGCCAGCCGGTCATGGCGTAGGACTTGGCCACGCCGTTCACGAGGATGGTCTTGTTGTCGAGCGTCGGCGTCGCCTCCACGATGGAGATCGCGCGCTCGCCGTCGTAGGTGAGGTTCTGGTAGATCTCGTCGGCGATGACCCAGATGCCCTTCGACTCGATCCACTCGCCGATCGCGCGGGTCTCCTCCTCGGTGTAGACCGCGCCGGTGGGGTTCGAGGGCGAGACGAAGATGATGGCGCGCGTGTTCGCCGTGAAGGCGGCCTCGAGCTGCTCGGGCGTGACCTTGTAGCCCTGGCTCGCGTCGGCGAATACCTCGACGGTGTTGCCGCCGGCGAACTTCACGACCTCGGGATAGGTGGTCCAGGCGGGGGTGGGGAGGAGCACGTCGTCGCCCTCGCCGACGACGGCGTTGATGGCCTCGAACACGGCCTGCTTGCCGCCGTTCGTGACGAGCACGCGGCTGGCGGGAACGTCGAGGCCCGAGTCGCGCCGCGTCTTCGCGGCGATGGCGTCGCGGAGCTCGGGCAGCCCCACGTTGGCCGTGTATTTGTGGTTCTTCGGGTCCTTGACGGCCTCGAGCGCGGCTTCGACGACGTGGTCGGGGGTGGCGAAGTCGGGTTCGCCGGCGGCGTACGAAATCACCGGGCGACCTGCTGCCTTGAGTGCCTTCGCCTTGTTGTCGACCTTGAGGGTGGCCGAGGGGGCGATGGCGGCGAGACGGGGCGAGAGACGCGATTCAGTCATGGTTGACAGAGTACCCAGGTCGGGTGACGGGATGGTGTTTCCGCGAGGGGCGCGGCCGGAGGACGCGATCGGCCGGGCGCTCCGCGGGGGAGGCCCGGCCGATCGCGGCGCGCGCGGCTACTCGAGCCGGCGGCCGCGGGTCTCGGGCAGGAGGAGGAGCGCGGCGAGCCCGGAGACCACGAGCAGCACCACGGCGTAGAGCGTGAACAGCCAGGACTGCCCGAGCTCGGCGGTGAACCAGGTCTGCAGGTACGGCGCGGTGCCGCCGAAGAGGGCGACGGCGATGCCGTAGGGGATCGCGGTGCCGATGGTGCGGATGTGCGTCGGGAACAGCTCCGAGTACACGGCGGGCAGGATCGCGAGCGAGCCGGAGAGGAACACGAGCGTGACGCTGGTGGCGAGGATGAGGGTCCACACCTCGTCGGTCATGATCGCGCGCATCGGGAAGAAGGTCGCGGCGGTGCCGAACATGCTGATCGCGAGCACGGCGCGGCGTCCGATGCGGTCGGAGAGCATGCCCCACAGCGGCAGGGCGAGGATGAACACGATCGTGCCGACCGCGCCGCCCCAGAGCGCGGCGCTCGGTTCCATGCCGAGGTTGGCGGTGGCGAAGGCGGGCGCGGTGACGCCCCACACGTAGAACGAGACGGTGGCGCCGATGGTCACGAGGATCACGATGAGCGCGGCCTTGGGCGCGGACATCAGGGCGGGCTGCCGCTCGCCCTGCACGGTGCGGATCCGGCTGGTCTCGAACGCGGAGGTCTCGTGCAGGCCCACGCGCATGACGAGCGCGAACAGGCCCAGCACGGCGGCGACGACGAAGGGGATGCGCCAGCCGTAGTCGGCCATGAACTCCGCGTCGAGCGTGCCGGTGAGGACGGCGCCGAAGATCGTGGCGGCGAGGATGCCGGTGGTGCCCGAGACGTAGATGAGCGAGGCCCAGCGCCCGCGGCGCTCGGGCGGGGCCATCTCCGAGAGGTAGGTCTGCGCGGCCGGCATCTCTCCGCCGTGGGCGAGGCCCTGGACGAGCCGGGCGACGAGGAGCAGCACGGCGGCCCAGGCGCCGATGGCGGCGTGGGTGGGGATGAGGCCGATCATGAGGCTGCCGAGCGATGCGGCGATGATCGCGAGCACGAGCGATGCCTTGCGTCCGCGGCGGTCGGCGAGGAGCCCGAAGAGCACGCCGCCGAGGGGCCGGGCGAGGAAGCCGACCGCGAAGACGGCGAAGGTCTGCAGCAGCGAGGAGACGGGGTTCGCGGCGTCGAAGAGCTGGGTCGCGATGAAGGGCGCGAACGTGGCGTAGATCTGCCAGTCGAACCATTCCAGGGCGTTGCCGACGCTCGTGGCGCCGAGGATGCGGAAGCGGCTCCGGGCCGCGGCGTTGCGGGGCTCGCCCGCGGTGATGGTGGACGTCATCGTCACTCCAGGGTGGGGGTCGGTCGGGGGATCAGGATTCGGCGGCGGGGGACGGCTCGCGGAGCATCCGCAGGCGGTGCAGCGCGAACTCGGCGTAGAGGCGCGCGCCGTCGGCGAGCACGGCCTCGTCGTAGACGGCGCGGGGCGAGTGGTTGTACTCGCTGCCGGCGGCGGGGGTCGCGTCGACGAACACGAAGGTGCCGGGCACCCGCTCGAGCACTTCGGCGAAGTCCTCGGAGGCGGTCTTGGGCCGGGGCAGCACCTCGATGGCGGCGGGGTCGAACAGCGTCTCGGCGGCGGCGAGCGCGGCGCGGGTCTCGGCGTCGTCGTTGACGAGCGGGGGGAACTCGTGCACGTACTCGACCTCGGCGCGCTGGCGGTGCGCGGCGGCCACCCCGGCGGTGAGCGCGGGCAGGATCTCGGCGGCGCGGTCCCGCGCCTCGGGCGAGAAGCAGCGCACGGTCGCCTCGAACCGGGCGTCGTCGGGGATGATGTTGCGCTTGGTCCCGGCGTGCAGGGAGCCGACCGTGACGACCACCGGGTCGAGCACGTCGAACTCCCGGGTGACGGCGCTCTGGAGCGCCAGCACCGTCTCGGCGGCGGTCGTGACCGGGTCGCTCGCGAGGTGCGGCGCGGAGCCGTGCCCGCCGCATCCGCGGATGGTGGCGGTGAGCGCCGAGGCGCCGGCCATGGCGGTGCCGTGCCGGAAGCCGAAGCGGGCCGGGCGGCGGTCGCCGGTCATGACGTGCATCCCGAACGCCGCCGAGACGCGCGGCCCGGCCGCGTCCAGCACGCCCTCCTCGATCATGATCGAGGCGCCGCCCCAGCCCTCCTCGCCGGGCTGGAACATGAGCACCACGTCGCCCGCGAGCTCCGCGCGCCGCTCGCAGAGCATCCTGGCGGCGCCGACGAGCATCGTCATGTGCAGGTCGTGGCCGCACGCGTGCATCGCGCCGGCACGGCGCGACGCGAACTCCTCGCCGGCGGGCTCGGAGACGGGGAGCGCGTCCATGTCGGCGCGCAGCAGCACCGCCGGGACGTCTGCCGCGGCGCGGTCGGTCGCGCGCAGCACGGCGGTGATCGAGCTGCAGCGGCGGCCGGGCACGATCTCGAGCGGCAGCCCCTCGAGCTCGCGGAGGAGGGCCCGCTGCGTGTCGGGCAGGTCGAGCCCCACCTCGGGCTCGGCGTGCAGGGTGCGCCGGAGGCGGACGAGGTCGTCCTGGGAGACGGGGGATGGGGGCACTCGCAGCTCCTTCGCCGGGGCGGGGCGCGCGGGATGCGCGCGAACGCCCCAGTCTCATCAAACGAACGCCTGCCCCGCGGAATATTCCGTGAAACGATCACCCCATGCGGAAAATCTCGCGAAACGATCGCCTTTACGAGCCCTCGATCCTCGACGACGAGGACGCGATGCTCATCCACGCGCTGCAGATCGCCCCGCGGGCGTCCTGGGCGGAGCTCGGCGCCGTGCTCGGCGTCCACCCCTCGACGCTCGCGACGCGCTGGCAGCGGATCGTCGACGCGGGCGTGGCCTGGGTCAGCGCGCATCCGATCGGCACGCGGACGAACCCGATGCTCGTGTTCATCGAGGTCCGCTGCGGCCTCGCCGTGCGCGAGACCGTGATCGGCGCGTTCTCGCGGTTCCCCGAGATCGTCTCGATCGACATCTCGGCCCGGGACCGCGACATGCTGCTCACCGTCTCCGCGGACTCGATCGAATCGGTCTCGGAGTGGCTGATGCCGGAGATCGCGAAGATCCCCGGCGTCGTGCACCTCGACATCTCGATGGTCACGCGGCTCCACTTCGGCGGGGACGGGTTCCGGATGCGCGCGCTGGGCCGCGAGCAGCAGCGGGCCGCCGAGCGGCTCGCCCCGCGGCGGGCCGAGCGGGGGCCGGCCTCCCGCATCCATCCCGACGTGCTGCGGGCCCTCGTCTACGACGGCCGCCGCCCCGCCGCCGACATCGCGCGGGAACTGGGGCTCGCCGAGGCCACCGTGCGCCGGCAGATCCGCTCCGCGCTCGCGCGGGACGTGCTGCGGCTGCGCTGCGACGTCTCGCAGGACATGACGGGGCTCCCGGTGACCTGCCAGTGGTACGGCGCGCTCCCCGCCGCGCTGCACGACGCCGCGGCCGAGGCGATCTCGCACCTGCCCGGCCTGCGCCTGTGCGCCTCGACGACGGGGCGCACGAACTTCTTCATCGTGATGTGGCTGCGCTCGGTGGGGGACGTGCTCGCCGTCGAGCAGGAGCTCGCCGCGGCGGTGCCCGAGCTCGAGCTGCGCGAGAACGCCGTGGCGCTGCAGATCGTCAAGCGCGTCGGCTGGCTGCTCGGCGAAGGCGGGCGCGCCACGGGCGAGGTGGTCCCGCCTCGGTGGGGCCTGCCCCGCGGCGCGGCGGCGGCCCGCGCGGTCGGCTAGGTTGGGGGAAATGACCCCCGAGATCCCCATGCGGCAGGCCTGGCGGGCGCTCGCGGCGCTCTGCGTCGGCCTGTTCACGACGCTCGTCGACCAGTCGCTCGTGGCCGTGGCGGTGCCGCACATCCGCGAGGACCTGGGCGCGAGCGTCAACCAGGTGGTGTGGGTCTCGGCCGTCTACCTGCTCATGTTCGCCGCCCCGCTGCTCGTCACGGGGCGGCTCGGCGACCGCTTCGGGCAGCGCAACGTGTACCTCGTCGGCATGGCGGTGTTCGTCGCCGCCGCGCTCGCGTGCGCCTTCGCGCCCACCATCGAGATGCTCATCCTCATGCGCGCCGTGCAGGGGCTCGGCGCCTCGCTGCTCAACCCGCAGCCGCTGAGCATCATCAACCGCATCTTCCCGCGCCACCGCCGAGGGGCCGCGATGGGCGTGTGGAGCGCCGTGGGCGGCTCCTCCGGCCTCATCGGCCCCACGCTCGGCGGGCTCATCGTCGGCACGGTCGGATGGCGGTGGGTGTTCCTGCTCTACGTGCCGCTCGGCCTGCTGGCGATCGCGCTCTCGGCGCGGTGGGTGCCGCGGCTGCCGACCGCGGTGCAGCGGATCGACCTGCTCAGCGTGCTCGTCTCGCTCGTCGCGGTGTTCGGGGTGGTGTTCACGCTGCAGCAGGGGCCCGAGCTGGGCTGGCCGGCCTGGCTGTGGGCGCTGCTGGCGCTCGGCGCGCTCGCGGGCGTCCTGTTCCTGCGCCTCCAGCGCACCGCGGAGCGGCGGGGCCGCGCCGCGCTCGTGCCGCTGCGGCTCTTCCGCATCCGCAACTTCGCGCTCGGCGTCGGCTCGGTGGCCACGCTCGGGTTCACCGTCTACGCCATCCAGCTGCCGATCATGCTCTACCTGCAGATCGCCGCGGGCATGCCCTCCGAGCGGGCCGGCCTCATGATGATCCCGATGGCGCTCACCTCCATCGCGTTCGCGCCGCTCGTGGGGCGCCTCGCCGACCGGCTGCGCCCGGGCGCGGTCTCGCGCATCGGCTTCGCGTCGATGATCGCCGCGATGGCGCTGTTCGCCGCGCTCATGCGGGACGGCGTGCCGCCGGCCTGGCTCGTCCTGCCGCTCGTGCTGCTGGGCGCCTCGAACGCGCTGTGCTGGTCCTCCAACTCGACGATCTCGATGCGGCAGCTGCCGCCCGAGCTCGTGGGCGCGGGCTCCGGCGTCTACAACACCTCGCGGCAGGTGGGCGCGGTGCTCGGCGCGGCCGCGCTCGGCGCCGCGATGCAGATCGGCGTCTCGAGCACGGGCTTCGCGGACGCGATGGGGAACACGATGCTCGTGCCGATCGCGGTGCTCGTGGTCGGCTTCGCCGCCGTCTCGGGCTTCCGCTCCGACCTGGAGCGGTAGGCGGGCCCGGGGCAGAGCCTAGAAGACGGCCGGGGAGCAGTTGATGATGAGCACCGCGCCCACGATGCCGACGATCCACGCGAACGCCGACTCGGCGTGCTTCGCGAACCAGCGATCCAGCCGCTCGAGCGGGCCGCGCAGCGCCTGGGCGAAGAGCAGGCGGCCCAGCAGCATGACGAGCGCGGGCAGCAGCATCACGAGGCAGTAGCCCGCGAGCATCCACCCGGTCGTCGGCCAGCCGAGGTCGCTCGTGGTGAGCAGGCCGATCGCCGCGAGGTAGGGGATCATCGTCGCGACCTCGGCGAGGCCGGCGACCACCGCGAGGCCCATCAGCGCCCCGACGGAGCTGCGGGAGCGCGTCGCTGTGCCGGTGCCGGTGCCGCGATGCGGATCGGCGCCCGCGCGGGCGGCCTCGGCGGTCCCGGCAGCCCCGGCGGGGCCGGCCTCCGCGTCGTCGCCCATCGCGATCCGCCGCCAGCGCGCGATCCTCGTCCCGCCGCCCCGCTCGGCGCGGCGCGCCTTCGCCTTCTCGGAGTCGAGCGCGAAGCTCCACCACACGAGCGCGATGCCGCCCGCGAGGCCGAGCATCGGCACGACGGGCAGCGCGGCGAGCCCCTCCACGAAGGGCACGATCCACCCGGCCCCGGCCAGCAGGACGAGGCCGACGACGAAGTAGAAGCCGCCGATCGCGAGCAGGTAGGCGAGCAGCCGGAACGCGCGCACGCGGCCCGGCGTCATGAGCAGCCACACCGGGACGGCGAACGTGCCGTAGCTCAGCGAGTCGACGAGCGCGAGGCCGATCAGGACGGGGACGAGCGCGCCGGCGGAGGCGAGCAGTGCGATATCCATGCTCCGATCCTGCGCGGGCGCGGCGCCGCGCGCGTCTCGCGATGGTTGCGGACAGGGCTCTCACTTTGGTCGGATGCGGCGCCCCGCGCCGACCGGGATACTGGCGGTATGCCCGCCGCCGCCCGTCCCGTCCCCGCGCGCGACATCGCGTGGGCGGCGGCCGTGCTGCTCATCGGCGCCGGCCTCGTCGCGGCCGGTCTCGGCTCGAACGCGCAGCAGTCGCTGCTGCCGCAGCCGCAGAGCCCGTGGTGGCATCTGGGCCCGCTCGCGATCGCCTGCGCGGCCGCCGCCGTCGCCACGCGGCATCCCCTCGGCGCCCTCCTCGTCTCCTCGGCGATGGTGCTCGTGGACGCCCTGCTCGGCACGCACGTCGCGACGCTCATGGCCTGGACGCTCTCGCTCTACGCGATCGGCCGCTACGGCTCGGCCGGTCAGCGCGGCCGCGCGCTGTGGCTGATCGGCGCGACGGCCGTGCTCGTCACGGGCTGGGTGCTCTGGCGGAGCGGGGACGCCGCGGTCACGACCGCCGCCGCGGTGCAGTTCGTGCTCTTCATCGCCCTGCCGCTGTGGTGGAGCTCCGAGGTGCGGGCCGGCGACGAGCAGGTGGGCGCGGCCCGGGCGCGGGCGGAGGCCGACCGGCGCCTCGCGGAGCTCGAGCGCGTCGAGGCCATCCGCGAGGAGCGTGGCCGCGTGGCCCGCGACCTCCACGACACCGTCTCGTCCCACCTCTCGACCATCGCGATCTACACGACCGGTGCGCTCGACCTGCCGCCTAGCCCGGACCGGGACCGCGGCGTGCTCGCCGAGGTGCGCGGGGCCGCGCTCGCGGGGCTCGACGACATGCGCGAGCTCATCGACGTGCTGCGCTCGCACCCGGCCGAGGAGGAGGCGGACGCCGCGCCCGAGCGCCTCGAGTCGCTGTTCGAGGAGCTGCGGTCGGCCGGGCTCGAGATCCGGGTCGAGGCGGACGCGGCGGCCCGAGCGCTGCTGCTCGGCGGCCCGGCGGAGGCTGCGGACGGCGGGGCTGTGGAGGCTGTGGATGTCGGCCCTGCGGACGCTGCGGACGGCTGGTCTGCGGAGGCCGCGAATGGCGGCTTGGCGGAAGACGGTTGCGCGGAGGACGGCCTCGCGGAGGATGGCGCCGCGGAGGACGGCGCCGCGGTGCGGCGGGTCGCGGGCCGGCTCCTGCGGGAGGCGCTGACGAACGCGCTCAAGCACGGCGCCGGCGCCGCCGAGATCGAGCTGCGGCTGGACGGCTCGGTGCTCGAGATCGAGGTCGTCAACCCCATCGGCGACGCGGGGGAGGCGCCGGCCGCGGGCGGCGGCGTGGGGCTCGGGTCCATGGCCCGTCGCGTGCGCGAGCACGGCGGCTCGTTCCGCTCCGGCGCATCCGCATCCGCCCCGGCCGAGGGCGGGAAGGCGCTGTGGTGCGTGCGCGCCACGCTGCCCCTCGGCGCGGGGGACGGGGGAGTCGGGCGATGATCCGAGTGCTGCTCGCCGACGACCACGCCGCCATCCGCGCGGGCCTGCGGATGATCCTCGATCACGCCGACGGCGTCGAGGTCGTCGGCGAGGCCGCGGACGGCGAGGCGGCGATCCGTAACGTCCGCGCACTCGAGCCGGACGTCGTGCTCATGGACATGCGCATGCCCGGCACCGACGGCGCCGCGGCCACGACGGTGCTCGCGGCCGAGGGCGTACGAGTGCTCGTGCTCACGACCTATGACGAGGACGAGGTGGTGTTCGCCGCCATCCGCGCCGGCGCGGACGGATTCCTGCTCAAGACCGCCTCCGCGCCCGAGATCCTCGAGGCGATCCGCCGCGTGGCCGCGGGGGAGGGCGTGGTCGCCCCGCAGGTCACCCGCCGCGTGCTCCGCGCGGTGGCCGAGCAGGAGCCGCCGCGGGCGGGCGAGCAGGTTACGGCGGCGGGGCTCACCGAGCGCGAGACCGAGATCCTCGCCGAGATCGGCCGGGGCGCCTCGAACACCGACATCGCGCGGCGCCTCGGCATCACGCTCGGCACCACCAAGTCGCACGTGTCGCGCGTGCTCATGAAGCTCGACGTCGAGTCGCGCACCCAGGCCGCGCTCCTGGCCCGGGATGCCGGCCTCGGCGGCGGTCGGACACGGGATGCGTGAGGGCATGCTGCGGGCGCCATGCACCGATCTACGCCTACGATATGGAGCAATCCTGTCGTGCATCGTGCAGCGCGGAGGACTTGCCCGAGGTAGAGCCAGGTGTTCGAGGCCCGGCCTGCTCGGCGCCGGAGCCGACCAGCGAACCCAGCGCTCGACTGCATCGAGCTGACGACGCAGGCGGGTCTCAGCGGCGTTCGGAAAGCCCGCGGACACGCTGGATGCGAAGGCTGTTGTAGACCACGAAGATCGATGAGAGCGACATCGCTCCGGCTGCGATGAGGGGGTTGAGCAGTCCCAGGGCGGCGAGGGGGATCGCGGCGACGTTGTAGCCGAAGGCCCAGACCAGGTTGGTTCGTATGGTGCGCAGGGTCTTCCTGGCGATGGCGATCGCATCCGGGATCACGAGCAGATCATCGCGCACGAGGATGATGTCCGCAGCTTTGAGCGCGATATCGGTGCCGGCGACCACGGCCAGGCCGAGATCCGCAGTGGCGAGGGCGACCGCGTCGTTGATGCCGTCGCCGACCATCGCGACTTGCTCTCCCCGGCCCTGCAGCTCGCGGATCACCTCCGCCTTCTGCGAGGGGAGCACGCCCGCGTGCACCCGGTCGATACCCAGCGCGACCGCCACGCGGCGCGCGGCCGGAGTGCTATCGCCGGTGAGCAGCACCGTTTCGAGGCCTTGCGATTGGAGCAGGGATACTGCGCGCTCGGCATTCGGCTTGATCGCGTCGGTGAGCGTCAGCACGCCGATGAGCTCGCCGTCCTCCGCGACGAATACCGCGGTGTAGCCGTTCTCATCGGCGGTCTCGGATGCCTCCCGGGCCGCCGGCCCCAGCTCCACGGCGTGCTCGTGCATGAGCGCTTCGTTGCCGATGAGCACGCGACTGGCCCCGATGCGCGCCGAGGCGCCCAGCCCCGGATGGGCGCTGAAGTCCTCCGGCGTCTGCAGCCCGGTGGTCTGCCTGCGGGCCGACTCCTCGATGGCGCGGGCGATGGCGTGCTCCGAGCCGCGTTCCACCGACCCGGCGAGGTGCAGCAGTTCGGTCCGGGTCACGCCGATCGGCGTGACCGTCACCACGGTCATCGTGCCGGTGGTGAGCGTTCCGGTCTTGTCGAGGACCACGGTCGTGATCCCTCCCGAGGCTTCGAGGGCGTCGTGGCCCTTGATGAGGATGCCCAGCGTGGCCGCCCGGCCGATCCCGACCATCAGCGCGGTGGGCGTGGCCAGCCCGAGCGCGCAGGGGCAGGCGATGATCAGTACGCTCACGCCGATGCCGAAGGCCTGTTCCGCAGGTGCTCCGGTGATCGCCCAGACCGTGCCGACCGCGATCGACAGTGCGATCACGGCGGGGACGAACCAGGTGACGATACGGTCGACGAGCTTCTGCACGCCGGCCTTGCGCGCCTGCGCTTGCTCCGTCAGTACGGCCATCTGCGCCAGTTGGGTGTGTGCGCCCACGGAGGTGGCCGTCACCTCGAGCCTGCCGTCGGTGCAGATGGTTCCTCCCGTGACCTCGCCGCCCGGTGATACCGCTACGGGCGCTGGTTCGCCGGTCATCGCGCTCGTATCGATCGCGGCGGTGCCCTGAAGGATCGTGCCGTCGGCAGGGATGGTCTCTCCGGGAAGGGTGACGAATACGTCGCCCACCTGCAGCTTCGCGACCGGCTCGACGGTCTCGGCGCCGTCGCGCAGCACGCGGACGTGCGTGGCCGCGAGCTCGTTGAGCGCGCCGAGCACATCGCCGGCTCTGCGGCGGGAGCGCGTCTCGAAGTACCGTCCCGCCAGCTGGAAGGTGGTCATGCCCGCGGCTACATCGAGATACAGGGAGTTCGCGCCGTCGGGGGCCAGGCCGAATCCGATCCAGTACGTCGGCCCGGAGGCCGTTCCCGGGCCGAAGAGCAGGCTGGCGGCGGACCAGCCGAAGGACGCGATGATCCCCAGCGAGACCAAGGTGTCCATGCTCACGAGCCCGTGCCGGAGATTCCGGAAGGTGGCCCGGTGGAATGGCCAGGCGGCCCAGGCCACGATCGGCAATGCGATGAGCAGGCAGATCCATTCCCACCCGGGGAACCGCCATTCGGGGACGAGTGCGAGGACGATGGTGATGTCCATCAGCGGAATCGTGAGCAGCGCCGCGACGGCGAGCCGCCGCCGCAAGGACCCGATTCGAATCTCGGTGGCACGGGCCGACCACGCATCGTCCGAGCCATCGCGCAGATGCGCGCCATAGCCCGCTCGCTCGACCTGCGCGAGGGCCAGATGGGCCTGCTTCGGGCCGAGGCCGCTCACGAGCGCCCGCTCGGTCGCGTAGTTGACCGTCGCCTCGACGCCATCGAGTTTGTTCAGCGCTCGTTCGACCCTGCCCGCGCAAGCGGCGCAGGTCATACCCGAGACGTCGAGCTCGATCGACTCGACTGGGGAGGTGGTGGCGGTCATCGGGAGGCATCCTTCGGGGCGTTGTGGCGGGTTCTCGGCCCAGTTGCGTCGGGGCTGGATTCAGCGGTGTCGCGGCCGGTCTCAGCACTGTCGCGGTCGGGCTCGGGGGTGGGGTTGGAGCGTTCGGCCAGGCGCGCGAGCATCTGGTTGTAGGCGACGAATTCGTCATCCCGCCCGGTGTCGAAATGTCGGTCCTTCCGGCGTGCGTCCTTCGCATCCTGCTTGCCCCACTGGATGACCAGGGTGACCACGACGATGAGCAGGGGGATCTCGCCGCCGGCCCAGGCCACGCCCCCGCCGACGTACTGCTGGGCCGGCAGATCAGCCCACGGCAGATCCAGATAGCGGTAGAAGGTCTCCGCAATGATGTCGGTCTCTGCACTGGTCATGAGGATGATGCCGAAGAACGCGTGGAACGGCATCGCGGCGAGGGCGAAGCCGAGCTTGCCGATATGCGGCAGCGGGCGCGGTGGACGGTCCACGCCGATGATGAGCCCGTAGTAGAGGTAGCCGACGATGAGGAAATGCATGTTCATGAACTGGTGCGCCCAATGGAACCGCATCGCCTCGCCGAAGATGCCGGTGAGGTAGAGGCCGTAGTAGGAACCCACGAAGAGCACGAACACGAGCAGCGGGTTGTAGAGGACCCTGAGCACGGGCCAGTGCAGCACCCAGGTCACCCAGTCGTGGAGCCCTGACGGCCCGTTGCTGCGCGAGCTGCTCGCGCGCAGCAGCAGCGTGATGAACCCGCCCAGTACGAGGAACCCCGGGGCGAGCATGTTCAGCGACATGTGCACGACCATGTGGATGCCGAAATCCGGAGCGGAGTACTTGCCGAAGCCGGAGCTGGTGGCGAAGACGACGACCGCCCAGCCCAGTACCCAGGAGATAGTCCGGCCTATTGGCCACTGGTCGCCGCGGCGGCGCAGCACGCGGACGGCGAGCAGGTACACCGCGATCGCGGCGAGCGAGATGGTGAGGAAGAGCAGGTTCGGCCGCCACTGGCCGAAGAGCACGTCGAAGGTCGGAGGGTCGTGCACCTCGAAGCCCATGAACACCTGCGAAATGCTGGTGGGTACGAAGTACTGCGGCGGCGGTTGGCGGGTCATCGCGGCGCCGACGCCGACCCAACCGGCGATCACGACCAGCGCGCTCGGCAGCAGCGCGTTGATGTGCTGCGCCTGCAGCTCGGCGCGCCGCCAGAGCCGCAGGGCGATCAGCGCCAGCACCAGCAGCACCGCGAGGAGCGCGCAGCGTGCGATGATGAACCAGCCGGTGAGGGACTCGGTCGCCGACGTCCCCGACAGTTTGAACCAGGCGATGACAGGTTCGGAGAGGATCAGAGCCGGCAGCGCCACCACGGCGATCGTGAAGATCCGTCGAAGCGTAGGAGGCGGGATCAGCCGACCCGAGAGCACCCGGAGGAAGGCGACCAGCAGCGGGCCCAGGAGGGCATGCGCCGCGACGGTCTGCACGATCGCCGCATCGCTGCCGAAGTCGTGCTCCGGCCCCACCAGCACCTGCCCGGTGACCACCGGGGCGAGAATACCGAACGCTGAGGCCCAGAGTGGGATGAGCATACCCGTCCAGCGGCGTGCGAAGAATGCGGCCACCAGCGCGGCGAGCGAGGCGATGAAGCTCACCGTCCAGGCGCGCGGCGCGGTGGCTGTGGCGTAGAGGAAGGCGAAATCCTGGGGCTGCGCGCTCCCCGACAGCGACTGCCCGGTGGAGTCGAAGGCTTCGAGGATGATCGAGCCTCCCGCGCAGGTGGACCAGAGCACTGCAGCAGCCTGGAGGATGGTGATCTCGAACGCGTCATCGACGAGCTGCGCACGGCGCCGCGAGGCGTCGCGGAGGAAGAGCAGCCAGATGAGTGCGCCCACGGTGGCGAGTGAGCCCAGGTCGGCGCCGGCGAGCAGGATCGAGGTGAGCACCCCCGTGTCGAGTCCCGGAAATCCCTGGTGAAGCGCGGTATAGGGGGCCGCGCCGAGCAGCACGGTGGTGGTCACCGGGACGGCGATGGCGATCGTGATCGCCACGGCCGCGAGC
Organism: Gulosibacter sp. 10; assembly: GCF_900163695.1. Lineage (GTDB taxonomy): Bacteria > Actinomycetota > Actinomycetes > Actinomycetales > Microbacteriaceae > Gulosibacter. Next base: position 9,486 of record NZ_FUIC01000023.1, on the reverse strand, counting down.
CCGGTCGCGGAGGGCCGAAATGAGGGGAGGACCGGAGGATCGGGGTGCGGTGGTGTTTTCGGGGCGGGCGAGGGCATGGGTAGGAGGCTAGCCCCGGGGTCGCTCGGCGGAGCTGCGCAGCGTGTACCCCGCGTCCGCGATCGCCTCGGCCACGACGGCCGGGTTCAGCGGTGCGGAGTGCAGAACGCGCACACGGCCGCTGGTGGCGTCGGCCTCGACGCCCTCGACCTGCGGGAGTCGCTCCAGTTCGGCGGTCACGGCTCGCTCGCAGTGCACGCAGGTCATTCCGTCGACGAGAAGCGCGGTGTCGTCCATGGTTCCTCCCGATTCCGATGAATGCTACTAACTCTACATCTTGTAGATTGCATCCTCGACTCGTGGCGAGTAGTGTTACTACTACATCATGTAGAGATAATCGAGGGGGGCCGTGTTCGAGCATCCGGTTGCGCAGTGGGGCTTCACCCTGGTCTTCGTGCTGCTGCTCGGCTACTCCGCGGTTCGGGCGTTCGTCGACCGAGCGAAGCCCGTCCAGACTATCGGCCACGCGCTTCACGGCGTCATGGCCGCCGATATGGCCATGATGTCCTGGCCCTGGTGGATGGACCTGCCGGGTTCGCCGCAGACGCTGTTCTTCTCGGTCGCGACGCTCTGGTTCCTCGGCATGTTCGTGCTGCAGGCAGGCGGCAGGCTGCCACGACGCATATTCGGCGGGCACGGCGCCGCGCATCAGGCCGCGCATGTGGCCATGATGCTGGCGATGGTGTGGATGGTCGTGGTCATGAGCGGCTCGCAGCCCTCGCAGGGCGGGCACGACCACGGATCGATGTCGGTACTCGCGGCGCTGACCGGAGTGGTGGTCGTCGTCGCGCTGCTGGTGTCCGGGGTGATCTTCGTGGTCGAGTTCGCGGACTGCGTGCGCGGCGCGGGAAAGGCCTGGCTCGGACACACCGGGGATATGGCATCCGGCGCCGTGATGTGCCTGAGCATGGCGGCGATGTGCCTGCCCATGCTCGTGCAGTGATGCCGTGCGCCGCGCGGCATATCCGTTGGAGAGGAAAAGAGGAAAGATGACGAACACCACCACAGCCCGCGGTCGGTCGGGCGCGAAGCGCTCGCTGCTCATGGGCGCCGCCGTGACGCTGGGCTCTGCGGCGCTGATGCTCGGCGGCGCGGGAGCCGCGAGCGCGCACGTCACCGTGGCCGCCGATACCGCCGAGGCGGGAGCCTACGCGGTGCTGACGTTCAGCGTGCCGCATGGCTGCGGCGAATCGCCGACCACCTCGGTGTCGATCCAGATCCCTGAGGAGATCTCATCCGTCACCCCAACGCGGAATCCGCTCTACTCGGTCGAGACGGTGCACCAGGCGTTGGAGACGCCGGTGGAGGATAGCCACGGCAATGAGGTGACCGAGCAGGTCTCCGAGGTGGTGTACCGCACGGATACGCCGCTACCCGCAGATCAGCGCGACACCTTCGAACTCTCGGTCAAGCTTCCCGAGGACGCCGCAGGCACGACGCTCCACTTCCCCACGGTGCAGACCTGCGAAGAGGGCGAGTCGGCCTGGGTGCAGATCGCGGCCGAGGGGCAGGACCCCCACGAACTCGAGCTGCCCTCGCCCGAGCTGCAGGTGGTCGCCCCCGGCGACCATGAGCACGAGGCCGCGGACGCCGAGGGACAGGACGCGACGGCCCCGGATGCGTCGGCAGCCGCCGGCGGCTCGACGGCGAACGGTCCGCTGGTGATCACCTCGCTGGCCCTGGGCGGGCTCGGGCTGGTGGTCGCCATCTTCGCCCTGCTCCGGACGCGGAACAAGGCATGACCGCTGCCGTCACGGGAAAGAGGCGCGCGCTGGTGCGGAGGCTGCCGGTTCGCCGAGCGCAGGCCTGGCGGCTCATGCTCGCGGCGATCCTCGGCTGCGCACTGGCGCTGAGCCTTGCGGTGCAGCCGACCTCCGCGCACGCCGTGCTTCTGAGCACGAGCCCTGCCGACGGCGAGGTGATCGAGGAACTGCCCGAGGCCGCTGAGCTGCGCTTCAACGAGTCGGTTCAGCTCATCGACGGCGCGATCCGCCTCTTTCCCGGTGACGGCGAGCCCATCCTGCTGGATGCGAGCACGAGCGACCAGTCCGTGCTGATCACCCTGCCGACAGAGCTTGACCGAGGCACCTACACGCTGAGCTATCGAGTGGTGTCCGCCGACGGGCATCCCGTCGACGGCGCGATCGTGTTCCATCTCGGCGAGCCCTCGAGCTCGGGCGGCACAACCGTTCCGCTGGACAGCGCGACGCCGGCCTCGACGGAATCCGCGGTGGTCATCCTTACCGCCCTGCAGTATCTTGGCCTGCTCGTCTTCGCGGGGCTGCTGTGCTTCGACCGCCTCGTCCGTCGGGGAGGAGGCGGCGGCAGGCGATGGTACCGCCGCGCCTGGCTGCTTTCCTTCGGTGTCGGCGCGGTCGCCTCGTTGCTGCTCATCCCCGCCTCGGCGCTGCGGATCGTGGGGGAACCCCTGGCTGCTGTCGGCGCAGTGAGCGGCTGGCTCGGGGCGGTGCAGTCGCAGCCGCTCATCGTGGCGGGGATCGTGCTGCTCGCCGGCGGTATCGCTTTGGCGCTGAGCCGCCGTGGTGACGGCGCCCAGAGCTGCGATGCGTCGGGGCGACGCGCGTCGGCTCGCGCGTCGCTGACCGTGGCGTTCGCCGCCGTCGCCGTCTCGATGCCGGTGCTGGTGGGGCACACGCAGACGCGCGAGCCCGGCTGGCTGATCGTCGCCGCCGATATCGGGCATCTGCTCGCCGCCGCGTTCTGGACCGGCGGGGTCATCGGGCTGCTGCGCTCGCTCGGATCGGTGCATCCCGGCGCCGAGGACGGCGCCGACCGCGTGCGGGAGGCGATCGAGACCACATCCCGCTTCTCCCGCTACGCGCTGTGGAGCGTGGTGCTGCTCGCGGTCAGCGGCACGGTCATGACGCTGCTGATCCTCGATGAGCCGTCGCAGCTGCTCGAAACCGGATACGGCCGGACGCTGCTGATCAAGCTGGGCATCGTGCTCGCGGTGGTGCTGCTGGGCGCCTGGAATCGGAAGCGGCTGCTGCCGCAGATCGCCGCGAAGCCCACGACCCGGATGCGCTGGGCCGGCCTCCGACGTCTGCTCGCCTATGAAGCGGCGCTCATCGTCACCATCGTCGCGATCACCGGTTACCTCAGCAACGCGAGTCCGGACCACCAGCATCACACCGCCGAGGCGCAGCCGACGGCCCCGCAGGAGCTGGAGGTTCGGGCGGAATCGCAGGGACTGCTCGTCGACGGCATACTCGGGCCCGCTTTCGCGGGGGAGAACACGCTGACATTCTCGCTCGAGTACGAGGGCGAGCCGCTTCGCTCGGAGGAGGTGCAGGTGTCCGCGCGGCTGCCCGAGCAGGGGCTCGGACCGCTGCCGGCGGAGGTCGTGCTGGACCCGCAATCGGGCGACTACCGGGCGCAGCTCACGCTGCCCGTTGCCGGGGAATGGCAGATCGAGATCACCGCGCGGGTCTCGACGTATGCGCAGCCGATCGCCCTGATCAGCGTCCCCATCGCCTGACTCGGGTTCCGGCTCGGTTCCGGTCCAAGTCAGATCCGGTCCGGATCAGATCCGAACCGGCTCGGGTACCCGGCGGCGCGAGGCGACGGGCCACCGGCGCAGCGTCATCCGCTCTGCCCGCAAGTCGAGGGTGGGATCGGCGGTGATCCGGCCGATTCGGACGAGCGCATTCGCGAGATTGGCGGGCCCGGCCTGCTTAGCCGCGATATCGTCCGCGATCAGCTCGATGAGCAGCAGCGTCGCCTTCCGCAGCCGTCGGCCGGCCGGCAGCGCCCGCGGCAGGCAGAGCGCGTTGATCTCCGCCGCCCGCACCGCCCAGCCGTGGCGGTGCCGAAGGTGAGCGTACTCGTGCGCGACCACTGCGCGCAGCTGTGCAGTGGTCAACGCCTCCTCGAGGGCGGTCGAGATGAGGATCTCCGGCGATCGGCCCGGGATCGCACAGGCCGTGGGCTCATCCGAGCCGAAGCGCACCAGGGTGAAGGCACCGCGGTCCTCGCGCGAGATCGCGATAGGCGCGACCGTCTGCGCGGCACGCCGATGCGATTCCCCCAGGGGTTCCGCCGAGACGGCGATGAGCGCGATGACCGCCCCCACTGCGCCGAGGCTGAACCAGGGAAGCATCGTGAGGAAGATCGCCTCGCTCCAGGAGCCGGCCCTGGAGGCGAGAAGGCCCACCACGACGCTGGCAACGATGGAAGCGGCGGCGCAGAGACATCCGCACAGGACCGCCCCCCACCACAGTGCCAGGGCCAGCTGCGGGCGGCGCACCTGCCAGTGCCCGCCGGCGAGCACTGCGGGAGCGCCGATGAGACAGACGACCGCCGCGAGGAGGAAGCCGATGATCGCCGTCACGGGCTAGCCCGCTTTTCCACGGCGGCGCGGTCGGATCGCCTCCCGGAGCAGTTCGGCGTCCTCGTCGGTGAGATGTCCCGCGAACCGCAGCAGTGCGGCTTCGCGGTCGCCTGACTCCTCGAGCGCCGAGAGCATCGTCCTGCTCGCGTGCTCGTCACCCGAATGCGCGGCGCGGAAGCGGACCTTCCTGGGCGATTCTGCGGCCCGGACGACTTCGCCCTTCTTCTCGAGCCGGCCTAGCGCCGTCATCACGGTCGTATAGGCGGGCTGGCGTCCAACGACGGCAGCGCGGATCTCACGGGCGCTCAGCGGTGCCTCCTGAGTCCTGAGGATGCGCAGGATCTCGGCCTCGAGCTGTCCGGACTCACGGGTGCGCACTGTCGTCATGTCTCATCCTCCACTGATGCCGATTCGCACGAGCCATGAATGCGCGAAGGGCTGTGCCTCCCATTCTACGGTGCCCGCCCTCCTCCTCGGCACGTGTCGCGAAACGGGCCGCCTCATCCGGCGACCCGCGGTTACAGCGCGAGCCGCTCGCCGAGCGCGCGGGCCGCGGCCGCGAGCGTGCGACCCCACTCCTCACCCAGCGTCGTGGCGACCCTCGGCACCGGGGCGGCGAGGCAGATCGCGCCGATGATGCGGCCGTCGACGTCCACCGGGGCGCTGACGGAGCAGACGCCGACCGTGCGCTGCGAGATGCTCTCGATCCAGGGCAGATCCTCCGCGCCGGGGCGGCGGGTCTCGCCCAGCAGCACCCGGGCGGCGGAGCCCCCGTCACTCAGCGGCAGCGTCGTGCCCGTGGCGAGCGTTACGCGCAGCTCGTGCGGCGTCTCGACCGACTCGAGGCAGAGCCGGAGATCGCCGCGGCGCACCCAGAACTGCGTGGTCTCCGCGGTCTTGTCGCGCAGCGCCGTGAGCAGCGGCCTGGCGGCGAGGGCGAGCCGGCCGCTGTCGAACCGCAGACCGAGGCTGTAGACCCCCGCGCCGTCGCGCTGCAGCAGGCCGTGCGTCACCATCGAGGAGGCCAGCCGATGCGTGGTCGACACGCTCGTGCCGAGCCGTCGCGCGATAGCGCTCGCGGTCATGGGCTGGAACTCGACCACGTCGACGATGGCCATCGCCTTGTCGAGCACCCCGACCTCCGACACCGTTCTCGTCATGCTCGGAGCGTAATCCCATTATTCGGGAAGATCAACCGTCGAGCGGCGAGCGAAGGCGACGATCTCGACCCGGTGATATCTGCGAACTCCGTTGACATTGCAGGGAAGTCCGACGATTGACATTGATCTGGGCGGGAAACATGCTTCCCATAATGTAGGAAAAATCTGCCGAACCGTGGATTCCGGTTCGCGGCGTTGCTAGCTTCCCTGGGCACACGATGGTGCTGCATGCAAAGGAGCAGAGGAATGGCGAAGACGCCTTATGAAATCGCGGTGATCCCCGGGGACGGCATCGGCCCCGAGGTCGTCGATGCCGCACTGGCCGTGCTCGAGGAGTGCGAGCGGCGCTACGGCATCGCCCTCGCCTGCACGCCCTACGACTTCAGCGCGGAGCTCTACCGGCGCACCGGCAGGAAGATCACCGCGGCGGACATGGACGAGATCGGCGAGCGCTTCGACGCGGTGCTGTTCGGCGCCATGGGGCTGCCCGACGTGCGCGGCCCCGAGGGGCTCGAGCTGGGCGCCCAGGTCGAGATGCGCGCGCACTACGGGCTCTTCGCGAGCCTCCGCCCCGTGCGGCTCTTCGAGGGCGTGGAGGGGCCGCTCACCTCCCGCGACGTCGACATGCTCGTGATCCGGGAGACCTCGGAGGGCATGTTCGCGGGCCTCGGCGATGCGCACGAGCCGAGCGATGAGACGGCCACCGATCGCATGACCATCACGCGGGCCACGTGCGAGAAGCTCTTCGACGTGGCGTTCTCGCAGGCCCGCGCGCGCCGCAAGCGGGGCACGCCCGGGCACGTGACGCTGCTGCACAAGTCGAACGCGCTGCGCAGCAACGTGCTCATGGAGAAGGTGTTCGACGAGGTCGCGGCGGCGAACGACGACATCGGCAGCGCCAAGCACTACATCGACGTGGGGTCGATGTACATGGTCACCGACCCGGCGCGCTACGACGTCATCGTCACCGAGAACATCTTCGGCGACATCACCTCGGAGATCGCGGCGGGCATCGCCGGCGGCCTCGGCATCGCGCCCTCCGCAGACGTCAGCCTCGACCACGGGGTGTTCCAGCCCTCGCACGGCAGCGCCCCCGACATCGCGGGGCAGGGCGTCGCCAATCCCACGGCGATGATCCTGTCGGCCGCGATGATGCTGGAGTGGCTCGGCGAGCAGCACGCGGACGAGACGGCCACGGCCGTCGCGCAGCGCATCCAGAGCGCGGTGGAGACGATGCTCGCCGCGGGGACCACGCGCCCCCGCGACCTGGGCGGCGAGGCCGGCACCCGCGAGGTCGCCGACGCCGTGATCGACGCCCTGGCCTGACCGGGCCGGCGCCCCGCGGGGCGCCCCAGACCATCCCATCCACCGCGAGAAAGCCGTGCATCCATGACCTACAAGGTCCTCTTCCTCAACCCCCTCTCCGACTACATCGACGGCCTGCGGGCCGCGACCCCCGAGGGCTTCTCCCTCACCGTGCTGCCCCCGGAGGCCACCGAGGCCGAGATGATCCGCGAGGCGGCCGACGCCGACTTCGTCGTCTCGGGCGTCGAGGTGCCCGAGGCGGTGTTCCGGGCCGCGAAGCGCGCGAAGTTCGTGCAGTACATGAGCTCCGGCTACGGCCAGCTCCCGCTCGAGACGCTCGACGAGCTCGGCATCCCCGTGGCCCAGATGAAGACCCACTCGATCTCGGTGGGCGAGCACGCGATCACGCTGCTGCTGACGGTGCTGCGGCGCATCCCCGCCTCGATGCGGCTCCTGCGCGAGGGCAAGTGGCGCCCCGACCTCGACGAGACCTCCTACGGCGAGCTCTACGGCAAGACGGTGGGCATCGTGGGCCTCGGGAACATCGGCCGCTGGATCGGCCGGATCGTGAGCCAGGGCTTCGGCGCCCAGGTGATCTACTACGACCGCGCCGAGATCCCGATGACGGTCGCGGAGCTCATCCCCGCCGCCCCGGTGCCGCTCGACGAGCTCATGAGCCGCGCGGACGTCGTCTGCCTGAGCCTCCCCCTGAACGACGGCTCGGCCGGGCTGATCGGCCGCGAGCAGCTCGCCCTGATGAAGCCGAGCGGCGTGCTCGTCAACGTCGGGCGCGGCGAGGTGCTCGACGAGACCGCGCTCATCGAGGCGCTGCGCGAGGGCCGCATCGCCGGCGCCGGGCTCGACGTCTACGCCCGCGAGCCGCTGGACACCGCGAGCGAGCTGCTGAGCCTGCCCAACGCAGTGTGCACCCCGCACATGGCCGGGGTCGGCTGGGAGAACGTGCAGCGCAGGATCGCCACGGTGTGGCGGAACATCCACGCGGTGCTCGACGGCGAAGAGCCCAGCGGCGTGATCACCCGGGTGCGCCGCATCGACGCGGAATAGCCCGGCAACCCATCGCATCCCGCGCCCGCCGCGGCGACGCATCAGATCGAAAGGACAATGATGTCATCAGACGAGAGGACGCCCTCGCAGCCCGCCACGGAGGCGGGCGGCGGCGAGGGCCGAGACCGGAGCGCGCCGGAGCCGACGCGCACCGACCACATCGCGGTTCGCAACCCCGCGATCGCCACGCAGAAGAAGCGGTACACGTGGCGCCGCATCAACGACATGCCCATCCTGTGGTTCGCCGCGGTGTTCGCGACCGGCCTCGTGGCCGTCTACACGGGGTTCTTCCCGGAGGGGCTGCTCGGCGGCTTCACCGCGACGCTGCTCCTGGGCGGGCTGCTGACGTGGATCGGATCGATGATCCCGGTGGTGCGCGACTACGGGCTCGCGACGCTCCTGTGCACGTTCGTGCCCTCGGCGCTCATCTTCTTCGGCGCGATGCCGGACGTGGTGACCGAGACGGTGTCGACGTTCATGGACGACATCGGCTTCCTCGACTTCATCGTCGCGGCGATCATCACCGGTGCCGTGCTCGGCATGCCGCGCAAGCTCCTCATCAAGGCCGGGCCCCGCTTCATCGTGCCGCTGGCGGGATGCATCGTCCTCACCTTCGTCGTGATCGGCGCGATCGGGGCGCTGCTCGGCCGGGGATTCATCGACAGCGTCCTCATGATCGCCGCGCCCGCGATGGCCGGCGGCATCGGCGTGGGCGCCATCCCGATGTCGGAGATGTACGCGGCCGAGACGGGCAGCGACGTGGGCGTGTACTTCGGCCAGCTCGTGGCCGTCACGGCGCTGGCCAACGGCGTGTGCATCCTCTTCGCGGGCATCTTCAAGGGCGTCGGCAGCGCCAGGCCGAACCTCTTCCGGGGCTTCTACGGCAACGGCCAGCTCATGCGCATCGAGGACCGGGACGGCGGGCTCACCGCGCCGAAGAAGAAGGCGCAGGCGACCTTCCTCAGCCTCGGCAAGGGGCTGCTGATCACGGCGGTGCTCTACACGCTGGCGAGCATCCTCAACGGGTACATGCCGCTGCTGCACACGTTCGCGTGGCTCATCATCGCGGCCGCGGTGCTGAAGATCTTCAACCTGTTCCCGGACGAGCTGGAGGAGGCGGCCAGCGAGTGGGGCGACCTCATGACCACCTACTTCGTGCCGGCGCTGCTCGTGGGCGTCTCGATCGCGTACATCAACCTCGACGAGGTCATCGAGGCGGTGGCCGACCCGATCTTCCTGCTGCTGGTGGTGGTGACGGTGCTCGTCTCGGGGCTCGTGGCCGGAGTCCTCGGCTATCTGCTGAAGTTCCACTTCGTCGAGGCCGCGGTGATTCCGGGCTTCGTCATGGCCGACTCCGGAGGCAGCGGCGACGTGGCGGTGCTCTCGGCGGCGAACCTGATGCACCTCATGCCGTTCGCGGCGCTCGCGACGCGCATCGGTGGCGCGCTGACGCTCGATCGACGAAGCCGCGTAACGACCGCCCCCTCCTCCACCTCCGTACCTCCGAATCTTGGCCGCGAATGGTCG